>NZ_CBYL010000018.1 GCF_000577335.1 Faecalispora jeddahensis
GTGTCTGCACCAGGTTCGGCTTGATCGCATCCTTCAGCAGAGCGCACATCGCGCCCTCTGCCTTGAGCTGAGCAGCGGTGACAGGCTCTTCGTTGTAAGTATAGCCGATGATCATTTTGCCAAGGCGCTCTTTCATATCGCTGATGGAAGAGGACAGGCACAGAACCGCCATGATCTCGGAAGCGACGGTGATGTCGTAGCTGTCTTCACGGGTGACGCCGTTGGTGCGTGGGCCAAGGCCGTCCACAATGCTGCGCAGCTGACGGTCGTTCATATCGACAACGCGCTTCCAGGTGATGCGCTTGGGATCGATGCGCAGCTCGTTGCCCTGATAAATGTGGTTATCCAGCAGAGCGGCCAGCAGGTTGTTCGCCGCGCCGATCGCGTGGAAGTCGCCGGTAAAGTGCAGGTTGATGTCTTCCATCGGGACGACCTGAGCATATCCGCCGCCGGCCGCGCCGCCCTTTACGCCGAATACCGGGCCGAGGGAGGGTTCACGCAGGGCAACAATCGCCTTTTTGCCGATGTGGCGCAGGCCGTCGGTCAGGCCGACGCTGGTGGTGGTCTTTCCCTCACCCGCGGGGGTCGGATTGATCGCCGTGACCAGAATCAGTTTGCCATTCGGTTTGTCCGCCAAATCGCCCAGAAGCTTATAGTCTACCTTTGCTTTGTTGCGTCCGTACATCTCCAGGTATTTCTCGTCGATACCCGCGGTCTTTGCAATGTCTCGAATGTCTTTTGCTTCGTACTGCTGTGCAATTTCAATATCACTTTTCAATGACATACTGTTCACCTCTCGGAATGTTTTATTATCTCTTACGATCAGTGCCCTGTGGGTCATCGGTTGTAATACATTGCCTCAAATTCCTCACGAATGCCGGGAGAAACCCACTCGCTGGAGAACATGGGATGAGAGGTAGCAATTTTGTAGATTTCCTCTTTGATTTCCGCCAGCACCGCAGGGTTATTTTTGTTGTTTAAGGTGCGCCCGAGCAGATGGCCGATATGTTTCATCTCCTCTTCCTTGGCTCCCCGGGTCGTCATGGTGGGGCTGCCGATGCGCAGGCCGCTGCCAAGGCTCGGGGGAAGCGTATCGTAAGGGATCATGTTCTTGTTGGCGACGATTCCCACGCTGCTCAGCAAATCTTCCGCTTCCTGACCGTTGGCGATCACCGGGGTGACATCCAGCATCACCATGTGGGTATCGGTTCCGCCGGTGATGATGCGCATGCCTTCCTCCTGGCAGCCCTGTGCCAGAGCCTTGGCGTTCGCACAGACCTGATGGGCGTATGTCTTGAATTCGGGCTGAAGCAGCTCGAGGAACAGAACGCCGCGTGCAGCCAGCATATCGCCTTTGGGGCCGCCCTGCAGTCTGGGGAACACACCGCGGTCAAGTTTGGCTGCGAGTTCCTCCCTGCAAAGAATCACGCCGCATCCGCGCGGGCCGCGCAGTGTTTTCTGGGTGGACATCGTGACAACATCGGCATACGGCACCGGGCTGGGGATCGCGCCGCCTGCGATCAGACCACAGTCATGCGCGCAGTCGACCCAGAAATAGGCGCCGACCTCATCGCAAATCTCACGGAATGCTTTGTAATCGATCGCACGGGGATAAGAGGAAGCGCCGGTCACGATCAGCTTGGGTTTGTTTTCGAGGGCCATCTGGCGCACCTGATCCATATCGATCATTCCGGTTTCCTTATCCACACCATAGTGCAGAGCGTTGAAATTGCGGCCGCTGTAATGGAATTTCGCGCCATGGCTCAAATGTCCGCCGTTGTCCAGCGTCAGACCCAGGAAGGTATCGCCGGGATTCAGCAGGCCAGTTAAAACCGCCATGTTCGCAATGGTTGCGTTGCCGGACTGGATATTGGCATGTTCCGCGCCAAAGGCCTTTTTCACGCGTTCAATGGCCAGAATCTCTGCCTGATCGGAAAGCTGGCATCCGCCGACAAAGCGTTTGCCAGGGTAGCCTTCGGTATTCTTGTTTGTAAAGACGGAACCTTCCAGACAAGAGGCCAAGGGAGAAACCACATTTTCAGAGGCAATCAGACTGAGTGTTTCGAATTGACGCTTTTCCTCGCGATGGAGTAAGTCGGCCATTTCGGGGTCAAAAATGTCGAGAAGCTTCATTGCGTCCTGTTTGGTGGGAATAGACATAGAGAAAAACTCCTTTCAAAATAAAAAATATTGGATATTGGGAAATGATCGGTGAAAAAACAAAAAGGAAGATCACATCTGAATAAAAATTCAAATCTGATCTTCCTTAAATCGAGTACCCAAGGTTTTTGGTCACCCTTTAAAAAAGAGGCTATTCAATTTTTATATTTCCTAAAACAAAATTAAAGCTCTTTCATTGACATCTGGTAACGATTCTGCGCGTCACGCAAAGCAACAATTAACGCTTTTTGAGAAAGCGCCAAAAAGCGTTTCTGAATGGTCTCAATCATTTCATCCATATCTGTAATGATATTTTTGCCAATCAGAAGCTGACGGACAAACTCAATGGTTTCAGCCATCACCATATTACAGCTAAGACTGATGATAGTATCGCTATGCATGTCTATAATCAGACTCAAAGAAAACGTTCCGTACATCGCGTTGATCGCATCCGTTTTACCGATTTGCGCAACGCCGGTTACAAAGACGGAAGACTTCGGATAATACATCTGCTTTGTTTTCTCCTCATCTGTTTTGAAGGGCTTGCGAAAAGAGCACTTGTTCCTAAAATTCTAAGCAAGAATGAATCAGCGGCAAATTTTATTGTGCGCTTCACTTATCACAGTTCCAAGAGGATATCTTAGAACCAATAAGCTTAATTCGCGCTTATTCTAGCATGGCGAACTAAAAATGTCAATATGAATCAAAACCACAGCAAGAATTGTCAGTAATTAGATATTTAGCGAAGACATGTCAAAGCCTGCGCCCTGATTGAGCTATGAGGATACCGACTTCTTGCTGGGCTTATACCCTTTTCTTCGCATCAGGACAAATAAGTCAAGCTTGCGGTATGGACAAACTGAGTTAATATTTTTTCGGCAAAAGCGTAGATTGAAAGACGTACGTATTTGTCGTGAGTCGAATTTCTACGTGTATTCTATTTTTACCTGTTTCTCTATAATTTTCTGGATTTTCCAAAATAAAAAAACGCATTAAATAACCCCAAATGGCTATCTAATGCGTTTTTTCAATGGTCGAGGTGACAGGATTTGAACCTGCGACTTCTACGTCCCGAACGTAGCGCTCTACCAAGCTGAGCCACACCTCGAAAAAGCTAGCCTCGGTTTCCCGAGGCTATATGGCTGCGGAACTAGGATTTGAACCCAGACAAACAGAGTCAGAGTCTGTCGTGCTACCATTACACAATTCCGCATCAATATTTAATTGCCAGAAGCAACGTCATTTATTATAGCAAAATTCCAACGAATGTCAATAGGTTTCTAAAAAAATCTATTGAAAATTTGAATGTTTTTGAATTTTATCCAACAGAAAAAAGGAATTCTGTCGTTTCCGCGGCAAAGCGATACACCCCCAGATAAAACAAAACTGATTGCTGCCATATCCCGCCGGGTACGCTGTTAGCATACCCGGCAAAACCCGTGCTCATTCGGCGGAAGTTCCAATTTTACCGGGTGCGGACTTCCGGGTTTTACAGGATCAAAATCTGATTATCCTTCTTTGGGCGAGGTCAGCACGGCCTCCGCGCTCCGGATTCCGTCCACTGCCGCGGATACGATGCCGCCCGCGTAACCGGCGCCCTCCCCGCAGGGATACAGCCCGCCGAGAGTGACCGACTGGCCGTCGGCCCCGCGCGTCAGCCGCACCGGGGAAGAGCTGCGGGTTTCCACACCCGTCAGAACCGCGTCCGGATGGGCAAATCCACGCAGCCTGCGATCCATCAGCAAAATCCCCTGCCGCATCGATTCTACGGCGTAAGACGGCAGACAACCCGACAAATCCGCCGGGACCACGCCGGGCTGGTAGCTGGGGGCCGTACCGAACGAATCCGACGCTTTGCCTTTCAGAAAATCGCCGACGCGCTGGGCAGGGGCACGGTAATCCCCGCCGCCCAGATGAAACGCCGCCTCTTCCCACCTTCTCTGGAACCACATGCCCGCGAGCGGATGCGTGGTTTCAAAATCTGCGGAGGACACGCCGACGAGCAGGGCGGAGTTTGCATTCTTTTCGTCACGCGCCCAACGGCTCATTCCGTTCGTCACCAACCGCCCGGGCTCCGAGGCAGCTGCGACGACCTGACCGCCGGGGCACATGCAGAAGGTGTACACGCCCCGGCCGTTTTCCAGATGCACCGCAAGCTTGTAATCCGCCGCTCCCAGCGCGGGATGCTCCGCAAATGCGCCATACTGCGCACGGTTGATGGCCGCCTGCGGATGCTCAATGCGTGCGCCGATGGAAAAGGGTTTCTGCTCCATCGCCACGCCCTGCTCCAGCAGACCTTCAAAGGTATCGCGCGCGCTGTGGCCGATCGCCAGGATCACATGGTGTGTATCCAGCTGCTGGCGTTCCCCGTCGTGCTCTACGATGACGCCCGTCGCCCTGCCTTGCACCGATACGATCTCGACCAGCTTTGTTTCAAACCGGATTTCTCCGCCCAGCTCTATGATCTGTCCGCGGATCTTCTTTACGATCCCCGGCAGCAAATCGGTACCGACATGCGGTTTCGCGTCATACAGAATCTCTTCCGGCGCGCCGGCCTTGACCAGCTCCTCGAACACTTTGCCTGCACGGCCGTCTTTGGTGCCGGTGTTCAGCTTGCCGTCCGAAAAGGTTCCGGCGCCGCCCTCACCGAACTGCACATTCGTTTCGGGATTCAGAGCGCCGCCTTTCCAGAAAGCATCCACCTGCTGTGTGCGCTTGTCCGCATCCGCTCCGCGCTCGATCACAATGGGGCGCTGCCCTGCCTGCGCCAGAATCAGCGCGGCAAACATCCCTGCAGGCCCAAAGCCCACAACGACCGGCCGCTTCCCCAGCCTGCGGCAGGGCGGCAGTTCATAGCTGTACGGCTGAAAGCGGGAAATCTTCGCGCCGCCGCACCGGGACAAAACTGTTTCTTCCCCGCTTTCCAGCGTTACGCCGACGGTATATTGGAAGTGAACATCCTGCTTTTTTCGGGCGTCCACCGATTTTTTCAAAATGGTCAGGGAATCGATCTGCTGCTCCGGCAGGGAAAGCCGGGCCGCCGCCTGCCGCAAAAGTTCTCCCTCCCCCGCGGAAAGGGGCAGGGCGATCTCTGAAATTCGAATCATGCGTTTTCCTCCTTTGCCGCCATAGCGGCGCTTCTGCCGGCTGCCATGCCGCTGATCCACGCCCAGTGCAGATTAAAGCCGCCGCAGTCTCCATCCACATTCAGCTGCTCCCCAGCCAGATAAACGCCGGAGCTGATGCGTGATTCCATGGACGGAAGAAACAGTTCCGCAAGCGGTACTCCGCCCGCCGTCACCTGTGCATACTGCCAGGGCAGCGTGCCTGTGACTGGGAAGGCCCAGCCCTTAAGCACACCGGCCACCGTTTTCAACCACGGGCCGCCGAGACTGCCTGCCGGTTCTCCGGTTTTTTCGGAAAGGGCGGACGCCATCACCTGCTGGCCCACGCGCTTGGGCAGCACGCCAAACAGCAAGTCTCTTGCCGCAAGCTGCGGATAAATGGACGCCAGACAGCGCAGCAGCTCGCAGACCTCCTGAAAAGAGGATTCCGGCAAAAGGTCCACTGCAAGCTGCACATTTTTACAGGGTTTGCCCTGAACGGTTTTGGACGCGGCATACTCCGCCGCCAGCCGCGACAACTGGAATACACAGACACCGGATAAGCCGCGCTCCGTGAACTGGATTTCTCCTTCTTCCTGCCGCACTGCATGTCCGTCCGCCAGAAAGCGGACGGCGCCTGAACAGCGCACGCCCTTGAGCGCCCGGACCCTCGCCTGCGGCACTGTCACCTGCACCAGCGCGGGGAGCAGCGCAGTCTGACTGTGGCCGAGCTGGCGGGCCAGAGAAATTCCCTGATCCGAACTGATCTGCGGTGAGGCCTTGCCGCCCTGCGCCAGAATCAGCCGGCTCGCCAAAAGGGTTCTGCCATCCTCAAGGCTCAGCAAATATCCGCTTTTTTGCCGTTTTACCTGAACCACCGCAGCACCGCACAGCTCTTCCCCGCCCTGCTTTTGAAAGAACAGACGCAGCGCGTCCAACACAGCGGAGGCCTGCCCGTTTTGCGGGTATACCCGGCCCTGCTCCTCTTCCCGGCAGAAAAGGCCCATCGCTTCAAATTGCTGCAATACCTCTGCCGGTGAAATGGATTCAAACACCTCTCTGGCCAGCGGTGCATCGCCGTGATACACTGGCCAGGCCGCCGACAGATTGGTGATATTGCACCTGCCGTTCCCGGTAGCCAGCAGTTTTTTCCCCACACGCGGAGCTGCTTCCAACAGGGCTACCTTTCCGCCGCCAAGCAGCTTTGCCGCCTCACCGGCGGCCATCAGCCCTGCCGCGCCGCCGCCGACAACCGCAATCTCATATTTTGCTGTAATGTCCATACTGCCTCCCCATGTTATGGCCTGACAGCCCGCAGTCTATCCAATTCTGATAAAACGAGCTGTTCTCGATTTGCATTTTTTGCTTTTTCATTGCTTGTGTCGAAGTAAGGGACATGTTATAATAATTTCAATAACCTTACGCCGCATCCCAAAGCACAGCTTTGGGCGGCTGAGAGAGCATTGAAGCATGATCACATTGTACGGGAAATTGCTTTCATGGCCAAAAATGGCCTTGACTGCCATCATGCTATCAAATAAAAACAGATCCCATATACCGGAATCGCGCAGAGGTGAAAGCAGAATGTCGGAAATGGAGAATCCCCAGCAACTGATGCAATTTCTTCAGCAATTTGAAAAGATGTACAATCTGGTCCGTGTTGTTGACCCATTGGCAAAGCGGGTGATTTCCATCACCGGCTGCAGTGCAGAAATGATTGAGGATTCCATCTGCTACGAGTTCTGGGAAAAAAACAGCCACTGCGCCAACTGCGTTTCAATGCGTGCCGCCAACGAAAACGATACGTTCGTCAAGATTGAATACAACCAGGATAAAATTTTCATGGTGATGGCCACCCCGGTGATTCTGAGCGGCCGCACTTATATTGTGGAGATGCTGAAGGATGTTTCCGAAACCGGCATTGTGCCCGACCTGAAGGGCAAAAGCGTTGAAGAAATCAACCAGATTATTGAGAGTCTGAACCAGGCCGCCATTACCGACGAGCTTACCCAGGTGTATAACCGGCGCTTTATCAATGAAAAGCTGCCGATCGATTTATATGCCGTTGTTCTGAACGGCGGCGTTCTTTCCGCGATCCTGATCGACATTGATGATTTTAAACAGATCAACGATACCTACGGCCACAGCATGGGCGACAGCGTGCTGCAAAAGGTAGCGGGGATTTTGAAAAGCAATATCCAACGCAAAGGCGACTGGGTCGCGCGGTACGGCGGCGACGAATTTCTGGTGGTACTGCCGGATGCCGACCTGAAAAACGCCAGGAAAATCGCAGAGCGGATTCGGCAGCAGGTTGAGCAGGAAACATTTGAGCTTCGCGGCGGCACCGTTTCTACGACGATCAGCTGCGGCGTCTCCAGCGCCAACCCGGAGGACGGTTCCTCCGCCGTTGATTTTTTCGACCGCCTGGATCAAAAGCTGTACCAAGGCAAACACAACGGCAAAAATTTCATCTCGAGCTAAAGGTTCCTTTTATCATACTTTGCGGATTCTCCGGCCTTATTCATCGTACCGTTCGCTTCTTCCGCCGCCAAAGGCGAAAATGAAACCTCTATATTACAAATTTGGAAAAGGGCAGAAAGCTTTCCGGCTTTCTGCCCTTTCGGCATTACGGAATCATTCGCCGCGCATCCGCCGCAGCAAAGCGCCGGGTTTAACGGGATGCTTGGTTTTTGCCAGAACCCGCATGGTCGCATGGGGAGCCGCGTCGATTGGCGTCATTTCCGCGTCGTACAGCTCGTCGAGCGTAAGCAGATACGGCTGTGCGCCGGGTTCCAGCACATCCACCGTATCTCCCCGGAAGAAGCGGTTGCGCTGCGACAGAGTCGCCATGCCGTTCTCCCATCCCTCGCAGACCGCCGCGACCTCGTAATCGCGCACATAGCCGCCGTTCTGGTATACCTGCCCCGGCGTGCCGAAATAAAAGCCGGTGCTGTATTCGCGGTGGCTGATTTTGTTCAGTTCCTCGGGAATCCATTCCGGCAGCGGCTCGCCGGGATGCTGCTCGCAGAAATCGATCGCGCTGCGGTACGCGTTGACCGTGACCGCGACGTAATAGGCCGATTTGGCCCGGCCCTCGATTTTCAGGCTGCTGATCCCCGCCTTTTGAAGCTCTGGAATATGGCGGATCATACACATGTCGCGGGAATTGAGGATATAAGTCCCCCGGTCGTCCTCTTCAATGGGGAAATACTCGCCGGGTCGTTTTTCTTCCACAAGGTGGTACGACCAGCGACACGGCTGTGCGCAGTCGCCGCGGTTGGCATCCCGGCCGGTCAGGTAGTTCGACAGCAGACATCGGCCCGAAAAGGACACGCACATCGAGCCGTGCACAAATGCTTCCAGCTCCAGCTCAGGCGGCGTTTTTGCGCGGATCTGCGCGATCTCGTCCATGCTCAGCTCTCTGGCCAGCACCACGCGCGACGCGCCCATTTCATAAAAGACGCGCGCGGTCTCGTGGTTGACGACTCCCGCCTGGGTAGAAACGTGAAGCTCCACGTCCGGCGCGTATTTCTGCGCCAGCTTCATCACGCCGAGATCGGCGACGATCAATGCGTCCACCCCTACCTGCTGGGCATAGCGCAGCAAATCGGGCAGGCGGTCGAGCTCATCCACACGGGGCAGCGTGTTGCAGGTCATGTGAACCCGGGTACCCTTCCGGTGGGCGGCCTGAACGGCCGCCGCCAGCTCTTCCGGTGAGAAATTGGCCGGGCCGGCTCTCATTCCGAACTCCTTTGCTGCCAGATAAACCGCATCCGCCCCAAAGGCCAGAGCGGCCTCCAGCCGTTCAAAATCCCCCGCCGGAGCCAATAGTTCCATATTCACTGAGTCAGACCCGCCTTTTTCAAGTTTTTCTGATGCTGCTCCGCCGTCTTGGCATAATAGGCCTTGCCGTCCGCAGAGTGGCAGAAGTAATAATAATCTGTTTTCGCCGGATTCAGCGCCGCGTCAATCGCCGCACTGCCGGGATTTGCGATCGGCCCCGGGGGCAGCCCGACAATGTTATAGGTGTTGTACCGGCTGCTGTACGTATCCCGCTGCGCCTCGGGCACCTGCGCCTTCGTGCGGTAGGGATAGTAGATGGTGGAGTCGCACCCGAGCTGCTGCGTGCCGGTCGCCACGCCGTTTTTCAGGCGGTTGTGCAGAACGGAGGACACCTGATACATATCCTCTTCGTCTGCGGATTCCTCCTGAATGATGGAGGCAAGGTTCAGCACCTGATCGAGCGTCATTCCCTGCTCCTCCGCCTTCTCACGCACATCGGCGGTCAGCTTTTTACTCGTGTTGTTGATCATCTTGCCCAGGGCCTGCTTCGGGTCCTCGTCCTTATAGAATTCATAGGTGTCGGGGAACAGGTAGCCCTCCAGCAGATAATAGCGATCTTTGTCGTTGCCGATTGTCTTGATCAGGTCGTAGTTATTAAAGTCCTGAGAATTGGCATATTTTAAAATGTCTTGTGCGGAACAGACGCCGTTTTTCTCCATCAGAGCGGCGACCTCCTGCACGTTCAGGCCCTCCTGGAACAAGACCTTCACAATATCGGTACGGTTATTGTTCGTTTGAAGGTAATTGATGATCGCCTCGTAGTCCATATCTGTTGTCAGCTCGTATGTGCCGTGCAGATAGGAACCGTTTGCGCGCGTGATGGTGGAATACAGCTGGAAAAAGCCCGGCTGTTCGATCACGCCGCCGCGGTACAGCACCTTGGCGATTTCACCGACGCTTGCGCCTTTCGGAATCTCGACGGTCACTGAGGATTCCGGTTTCTGGTACGCGAGCATATCCGCCATTCCGGTTACCAGATACTGGCCGGTTCCAATCCCGAGGATAAGGATCATCGACATCCAGATCATGCGGAAAAAACGCCGGTTTCTGCGGCCCTTTTCGCGGCTTCTTTCCCGCAGGGCTTTCTCTTCGGCTTTTTGGGCGCGGCGCTCCGATTCCGCCATCGCCTTGCGCGTCTGGGGGCTGCTGTAGCTGTGCAGCACATCCGGCTCACCGGCAGCCGGCCTTGGCTCCTGCGAAACGGACTGATCCATATCGTCGTTGTCATTGATTTCGACCCTGAAATGCTGGGCCCGGTTCTGCCGCTGATCCTCCTGGCCGCGGTTTCGCCGCTGATTGTCGTCGTCGCGCATGACAGACCCCCTATCTTGCTTTCTTCGATGTCCTGCGGACATATTTTTCCGTTACCAACAGATCGACCGATCTGTCGTAATAGCCGTGCGGCAGATTCCACTGAACACAGAAGGAATAGCACACGCCCACCGTAAACCCGCCAAAGCGGGACAAAAAGCGGTCGTAATAGCCGCCGCCATATCCGAGCCGAAAACCCTGTACGTCAAAGCTGAAGCCGGGCACCAGGCAAAAGCCGCGGGACTCGTCTTCCACCCTTTCACAACGCTGCACAATCGGCTCCATCACGCCAAACGACGCGCGCTCCAGGTCCTGCCAGGAGCGAATGTAATAGAATTCCATGTCGCGGGTTCCCGGAATGCACCGGGGAACAGCCACCCGCTTCTGATTTGCCCAGGCCGCCTGCACAATGGCAAGGGTATCTACCTCCAGCTCTTTGCTGATATAGGTAAATACCGTATCGGCCTGACTGTATTCCCGCAAAGATAGCAGCCGGGACTGGATTTCAGAATCCAGCCTCAGCTTTTCTTCCTCCGACAGATCTTCTCTGAGCCTGCGATATTTGCCCCGCAGACCTGTCTTTACCTCTTTGATGTTCTTTACTGGCATTGCATCAAATTCCTCAGCTTTTCCGCGGCTTCTTTGTCCGCCAAAAGATCAGTGAGCTGCAGCGCAAACGCCATCGCAGCCATCGGGCCGCGGCCCGTAATGATTTTTCCGTCCACAGTGACAAGCTCACCGGTATATTCTGCGCCGGTAATTTCAGAAACAAATCCGTCGCTGACCGTGGCGCGCCGGCCCTTTAACAGCCCCATGTGCCCCAGAATCGACGGAGCCGCGCAGATGGCCGCCACATAAGCGCCGCGCTCATAGCAGTGCATCACCGTATCCTTTACCACCTGTGACTGCTCCAGATTTGGTGTTCCCGGCAGTCCGCCCGGCAGAACCACCATCTGAAGGCCATCCAGAGAGATTTCGCTTTCTTCCAGATCAGCGATGACAGGGATTTGATGGGCACCCATGATTTGCTTGCCGCCGACCCCCACTGTCTGAATCGGCACATTGGCACGCCGAAGCAGATCGACCGCCGTTAAAGCCTCAATCTCTTCAAATCCATTCGCCAAAAATACGTACGTCATTCCAGTCACATCCCCTTTTTCAGTTAATCCAGCGTCAGCCCCAAATAGGCCTTGCCGTTATGTTCCACCGGCCTGAGCGGCCGGAGCATACCAAACCGCCGAACCTCGCCCCTGTTCGGGAACAGCGCTCCGTTTTCCGGCAGGCGCAGGTGATAGCTTTGCGCCGGCATTTCGGCAAGCAACTGCCCGAGAAGCGCCGGGAACGCCGCTTCATTTGCCATCAGCTCGGTCACCTCGCAGGAGCCGTCCTCCAGCAGGCGGCTGAACGCATAGGCTGCATCCTCGCCCGACTGCACGGCAATCAGCTTGCCGCCGTACTGGTGGTTAAAGCCCTGCGCAAAGCAGAGCGCGCGCTCATCCCACAAAACGGAACCCCAAAGGGAAGAAAGCTGTTCTTCCCGGATTTGTTTCATCCTGGAATAGCCCAAAACCACCCGGCCGCACTGCGCCCCCGCGGAAAGCTGCGAAAGCTCTTCCGCCGAAACTGTGACAAAGCGGGTAAAAAAGGCCTCTTCGTAGCCATAATTCGCGTAGTAATCATACAGCACATCGCTCGACGGCAGCAGACACGAAAAGTGCTCGCCGCGTTTGACACCCAAATGCGCCGCGGCCCGCAGCAGCGCGCCCATGCAGCCCTGCTTACGGTATTCCGGCAGAGTGGCGGCGGCGTAAATATAGTGGCCGCGCACCTCGCCGCCCGGCTGCACCATGCGTGCCGGCAGCATATGCACCATTGCAGCCGCCCTGCCGTCTATTTCGTAGACCAAACAGGTACGCGGCTGAAAGGCATTATTGAAAAAATAGGCAACGGGCCGCTTGGGGTCCCCAAAGCAGATCTGCCATATCGTTTCGAGCTCCGGCTGCATGCCCCAGCGGGCCAGCCTGATGATTCTGCCGCTCATTATTCCGTTCCCTTCAGTACCGCACGGTACTTCTCCAGTATGATTACGGGGTGGTAAGACAGCTTTGCTTTGCGCAGTCCCTCCAGCCCCAGATCCTCTTCCCTGTTGATATATTGGTAGCCCGAGAGATTGCGGCGGGCAAACTCGTTGTTGATCGCTGCGTACAGACCGTCGTAACCGGCCAGCGCTTTTTCAAAATGGAGCAGGAATACCTGCGGATTGATTTCCTCGCCGATCGTGTAGGCCACCGGCTTACCATCAATGCGGATCAGACCGCCGGAAAGCTTCAGCTCTTCAAAGTTGGCAAACGCTTTTCGAAGCGCGCGCACCTCTTTATCCAGCCCGTTTTCCGGGTCGCATCCGTTCTGGCGGCACCACTCCCAGCTGACCTCGCGGCACGCATCGAGCGTATCGACCGTAACGTCCTCATATTCCCACTGATACTGGCGGTTGAATTTGGAAACGTGATTGCGCTTGCCGTGGTATTTTCTGCCCGCTAGCTCAATCAGATCGCTGCTGTTATAAATATAGTCCGCGCCGTCTCTGTCGATGCTGAATTCAAAACGGCCCGGCATCGCCTCTTCCATGCGGGCGACCTCTTTTTCAGTCATGCCCCACATCTGAAAGCGAAAGCCCTTTTCCGCCGCGTCGTCAATCAGCAGCTGCAGAGCGTCCCTGAGGCTCCCGGCGCTTGCAGGGTCTGCCACATAAGGGAAATTATAGGTGTGAAAATGCTCGCCCGAGGACAAAAGCACATACCCATCCTGACGGCAAATACGGGAATGATACGATTCATTCCAGATAAGCAGGGTGCCGAACGCGTTCTCGCTCCCCATTTTACCGCTGGCCGCCAAAATCGGCTGAAGCCATTTCCGATCCTCGATCGTTGCATATTCAAATTTTAACATAAATCGCTACATTCCTTTATGATTTCACTTTCCATGATTTCCGCATGGATTTGCTGTGCCGGTTTGATCTGCCCGTTTTCGGCGCATGGGATGACAAGCCATCCCAGCTTTTCCGCGCAGTATAATGCGCTTTGCCGGCAGGCAGCCAGAAAGGTGGTGTCCTGCTCGTGCAGATCCTTCTTCGCTTCGTCGCCCTCATACCGTTCCCGGAGCAGACGCTGAGAGATTTCCAGCGGCATGTCCAGATAAATCACGGCGTCCGGTGCGGGAAGCTCCAGTTTATTATACTCAAAATCGCAGACCCAATCCAGATAGGAATCCCACTCCGAATGGGGCAGCTTCGTCATTTGGTATACCATGTTAGAGGTGGTATACCGGTCGGCAACGATCAGGCTGCCGTTTTCGTAGTCACTGCGCCAGTGGCGCACATAGCTCGCAAAGCGGTCCACCGCGTAAAAGGAGCTGGCCGCAAAGGCGTTGACCTCCTGCGGGTGCGCGCCGAGCTCGCCGCCGAGATACATTTTCACCAGCGCGGAGGATTTCTCCTGATAATCCGGAAAAGAAACCCGCCGCAGCCGCACGCCGCTCTTTGTGAGCGCCTCACACAAAAGCGCCGTCTGCGTGGCCTTCCCGCTACCGTCAAGGCCCTCGATCACGACCAGCCGGCCGCTCACGGCTGCTCCTCCAGATTTTTGTAATACGCGCGTACCTCTGTCATCTTGCCGCAGCTCATCTTCCCTTCGGGACAGCCGCCGCGCACACACGGCGGGCCGCAGTGAGAGAACAGGTTCGGCGCGACGCCGCGCACCAGACGCAGCATCTGAATCGCGACCTCCTGAATTTCCCATTGGGCGCGGTTGCAGCAGCGGTGCGAAAAGAAATTGTACAGCGACCGGGCGTTCATGGTACAGATCATTTTGGTTTCACAGGCGTTCGGCAGCACAAAGCGCGCGTCCTCAATCGCCTTTTTCTGCGCCGCGCGGGCAGCTTCTTCCGGCTTTTTGCCCTCCGCGATCATTTGGGCCTGATGTTTTTCCTGCAGCAGGCGGGTCAGAGTTTCATACCGGCGCTGGGCTTCCTCCATCGATTCGATGAATTCCTGCCGTGCCTCGGGGATTGCCTCAATCTCGGGCGGGATCACGTAGCCGAACTGATGCTCCGCTACATATCTTTGGCTCTGCACGCTGTAAGAAGCAATGCGATGACGGGTCATCTGCGCCAGAAACGCGCGCGACACTCCTTCGATCGCAAATGTAAACGATGCGTGCTCAATCGGGCTTTCATGCCCGATCTCAGAGAGCATCTCGACAAAACGGGCGGTTTTTTCCTCTGTGAGGCCGTCCATAATATGTTCCACATCCGCAGCGGAATAGCAGAGCTTTGCGGCGGCTGCCACCGTCTGCTCCGGCTGCGGCGTATAAGCGATCAACGCTACCTTTGCCATTGTATTATGTTCCTCCGCTTCCGGCCGGACCGCCCAGAACGGACGGATCCGGCCCCTTGCTCAATAAAATCACCACATGGGCGCCGTACTCCAGCGAATCGCCCGCCTTGTGGTCCTGGTAACCGACGGCCTGCCCGGCCGGTACGGTATCGTCGAACACATCCCGCTTTGCAGGGGTCAGCCCTGCGGACGTAACCGCCAGAGAGGCGTCCTCCAGACTCATGCCCCGAATCTCGGGCAGGGAACGCATTTGAGCGCCCTGACTGACGACAACGACGATTTTTACGCCCTTCTGTGCCAGCTCGCCCGCCGTGGGGGACTGCCGGATGATCTTGCCCTCGGCCACTGTATCGCTGAACTCCTTATCAGAGACCAGAATGTCGTAGTCCTCGGTTCCGGCGCTTTCCGCTGCCAGAACATCATCAAGCTTCTGCCCCACCAGATCGGGAACCTGAACGCGCTCCGTGCCGGAAAGCTCCGCCGCGTCAAGGCCGTTCATCAGCATCCCGGAATCGGCAGATTCCACAGTCGCCTTCATGGCGGTGGAATCCGCAGCGCCGGCCGTGCCGCCAAAGCTTGGCGGGAACAGCCAGAAGATCCCGATACAAACAAAAACAGCCAAAGAAACCACACCGGAACCGATTGCCCAGGCAATGCCCGGGATGCCGCGTCGGGCGGGCTCCGGTTCCGGAGCAGACTCCGGCGGCAGGGGTTCCTCTATTTTTGCCGTAACAGTGGGCGCTGCCGAAAGCTCAGCCCGCAGGCGCTCAAAATGAGGGGTTCGTTTGGACGGCATCACCTGCAGAGCGTTGGCCAGGCCGGTGATCACATACGGGGGCAGACTTTTGAGCGTACTGGTCGGGATCATCAGCCGCGAATCCCCCTTGCGGCGCAAAGCATCCTGCGGCAGAGCGCCGGTCAGCGCAAAAAACAGACATGCGGCAAAGCCGTACACGTCCGTCGACTCATCCGGCACATAATTCATCACATATTGCTCGAGCGCGGCGCAGCCCGCCACCAAGTCCGGCGGCAGGTCGGTATCCATACGGCGCACGGCGTCCAGCTCAAAATCGGTCAGCTTCATGCGGCCATCCTGCAGAATCACCAGCGTGTCAGGCGAAATGCCAAGGTGATTTACGCCCTTGGAATGCAGTGTGGAAAGCGCGGACAGCACCGGCATGAACAGCGGGCGGGCGGCATTCCAGTCCAGGCTGCCGCCGCGGCGCTCCACAAAATAGCGCAGTGTGATGCATTCTTCCCACTCCGCTACCGTATAGGCCGTTCCGTTTTCTTCAAAAATATCGTAAATCTGTTCGATCGCAGAAAGCTGCCGCATATGTGCCAGCTCACGTGCATCATTTAAAAAGGAGGTTTTATATTCCTGAAACGTGACCTCGCTGCCGTCTACCACACGCACCATCTGGCCGTCCGGCAGGCGCTCGCTCATCGTCTGGGGAAAAAACTCACGAATCAACGTTTTGATATTCAGCACACTGTCGTAGCCGATATAAGAGATTCCCTCTCCGTTACTCTTGCGGGCCAAGCCGATCATATATCGATTTTGCAGCATGGTTTTGAACGGCAGCGCGTCCGGCCGCTGCGGCTCATCCGTCGGACACCCGCAATGAGGGCATGGCTCGCCCACGGGCCGCTCCGACATACAGTTCATGCATAGCTCAAAGTCAGTCATACTGGTTCCTCCATAATGCTATTATGGACACACAAAGCAGGCGTTATCCCGCCGGTTGGCGCCACAGCCCTCTCCGGCGGATAACGCCGGGCATTCCGGATCAGCCCGGCTGTTTTTCGGGCGGAACGCACACCACCCGATTCTTTATATTTAAGAAGTATACCACAGTCTACCGGCAAAACGCAATACCTCGCGTCTGACTCTCATTTTGGGGCTCCGGTTTTGCGACATTTTTCGCAGAATTTTAAAGGGAAGCGAATTGATATTCTATGCCCTGTTTGCTATAATAACCTCACGGCGTAAGCCGAAGCAAAGCTTCGGGCGCCTGAGAGAACATTGAAGCATGATAACACCGCTCAAGGTACCGCTTTTGAGGAAAGAAAATACCCTTACCGTTGTTATCATGCTATAATCATACAATCATAAAAAGTGCGGATTTCTTTCCCGTCTTCAGCGGAGAAGAAATCCATCCTATTATTTGAGTATACTATTTCATATTGCAGAGGAGGGACTGTGGGATGAACCGTAAAAAGGGAGGCAAAGTGGCCGCTGTCATTGACATCAGCTCGAGCATGCTGAAAATGAAAATTGCTCAGCTGCAAAAGGACAAAATCGTCACGCTGGATCGTCTGGAATACCCCGTCAAAATTGGCTCTGAGGTGTTTCACGGCGGGAAAATCAGCTTTGAAAGCCTTTGGAATATTTCCTCCACCCTGCACGGATACAGCGACGTGATGAAGGAATACGGCGCCGAGCAGCAGCGCGTGGTGGCCACCACGGCCCTGCGCGAGGCGAAGAACCGGGATTACATCACCGACCAGCTGAAAATTCAGAACGGGATCACCGTACAGGTTTTGGAGGACGACCAGGAAAAAACGCTGATCTACTCCGAGGTTTTGAACTCGATACAGGCCATGCCGAACTTTCCGGCCGGCAACACCCTGATTTCGTTCATCGGCACCGGCAGCATCGGGCTTTCCATTTTCGACGGAACGAATATGATCTTCTCGCAGAACATCTCCATCGGGCCGATGAAGCTGTACAACATGCTTGGCAGCATTCAGGAAAACAGCGGCGATTTCGATACGGTGGTAGAGGAATACCTGAATCTGATCGTGAAGCACATCCCCATTCCCGGACGCCTGAAGAGCATCCGCAACCTGGTGCTGGCAGGCAGCGAGATCGAGCTGATTGCGCGCATTTGCAGCGTTACACCCGAGCAGGGACATTACATCATTCAGTCGGAGCTGATCGGCCGCCTGCTGCAGGAGGTTCGCGTCATGACGCCGGACTCTCTCGCCGCCAAGTACGACATCACCGACGCCAGCGCACAGGTGCTGTACCCGGTGCTGGTAATTTACATGCAGCTTTTGCAGCTGACACACGCCGACCGGGTGATCTGCCCGAAGGTAGAGCTGTGGGACGCTCTTTTGCGCCAGATGCTGGTACCGAAAAGCAAAAAAGATTACGAAACCCACGTCGTAAACAGCGCGATTTCGTGCGCGCAGTGGATCGCCGACCGCTACCGCTGCAACCGCTCGCATTCGGACGCGGTGCGCCGTTTTTCGTGCCGGATTTTTGACAAGACAAAGAAAATCCACGGCATGGATTACAAGAGCAGGCTGATTCTGGAGCTGGCCTGCATCCTGCACGACGCGGGGTATTACATCAATTCCAAAGAGCACCTGAACAGCACGTTCGATCTCGTCAAGAACATCGACATTTATGGCCTGACCGACCGCGAGGTGCTGATGATCGCGTTTTTGTCCAGCTACGACGAATACTGCGTGCCCAGCGACGACGACCCGGAATTCAACCGCCTTGACAAACAGACCCGCCTAATGATTTCAAAGCTCGTGGCGATTTTCCGCCTTTCGAACGCGCTGGATAAATCGCAGACGCAGAAGCTGGAGGATATTACGATCAAGCTGGAAAAAGACCGGCTTGTGATTACGGGCAGCAGCGACGGGAACCTGACGCTGGAAAAATGGGCGTTCGATCTGTGCGCGCCGTTTTTCCAGGAGGTATTCGGGATTCATCCCGTACTGAAAATCAAAACGCTGATGCTTTGAGAGAGGGGGAAACACTATGGGTGAGAACAAACAGCTCCCCTTTATCAACCGGGAACTGAGCTGGATGGATTTTAACTGGCGCGTTTTGGAGGAGGCCTTTGAAAAGGAAAATCCCGTCATGGAGCGACTGCGGTTTTTAGGGATCACCTCTTCCAATCTGGATGAGTTTTTTATGGTGCGCGTAGCGGGCGTCAAGGCCCAGGTGCACTCGGGCTATAAAATCCCCGATCTTTCCGGCCTGACGCCGGATGAGCTGATGGTTCGCCTGACGCGCAAAATCCGTTCGTTTACTGAGCAGCAGTATACGTCTTTGCACCGCTCGATTCTGCCGGCCCTGCGGAAGGAGAACGTCTTTTTCTGCGCGCCGAGCGACCTGAGTGAGGAACAACAGAATTTTCTTTCGGATTATTTTGACAAGATCCTGTACCCGGTACTGACGCCGCTCGCGGTAGACCGCAGCCGCCCGTTCCCCATGCTCACAAACAAGAGCCTGAATCTGGCGGTTCGCCTGAAGGGCGAGGAGGAATCCCTGTTTGCGGTGGTACAGGTGCCGTCGATCCTCTCCCGTTTTTTGCTGGTACCCGACCCGGAACGAAAGATTTATGTGCTGCTCGAGAATATTATCTCCTATAAAATCAACAATCTGTTCGGCATGCACCACATCGAAGCCTGCTCGCCCTTTCGATTGACGAGAAACTCTGACCTGGAAATCGACGAGGACGCCGAGGACCTTCTGACCGAGGTGCAGAAATCCATTAAAAAGCGCAAGCGCGGGCGGCCCGTGCGGCTGGAGCTTCTGCAGAACTGCGACGCCGAAATCAAGGATTTTCTTGTGGAGATGCTCGACCTGAAGCCGAACGACCTGTTCGAGGTGCCCGGGCCCATCGACCTGACATACCTGACGAAATTTGCGTCCCTGCCGGGGTACGACGCTTTGTGCTTTGACCCGATCAAGCCCGTTTATCCCCCCGCAGCTTTCTGGGGCTATGACGATATTTTTGAGGCCATCCGGGAAAAAGACCGGATGGTGCACCACCCGTACGAAAGCTTTCAGTGCGTGGTCGATTTTGTCAGCCGCGCGGCCGATGACGCGGATGTGCTGGCCATCAAGCAGACCCTGTACCGCGTCAGCGGCCATTCCCCTATCATCGCGGCGCTGATCCGCGCGGCGGAGAACGGCAAGCAGGTAACGGTGCTGGTAGAGCTGAAAGCCCGCTTTGACGAGGAAAACAACATCAACTGGGCCAAAAAGCTGGAACAGGCCGGCTGCCACGTCATCTATGGCCTTGCGGGCCTGAAAACCCACTGCAAAATTCTGTTGGTGGTGCGGCGCGAGGAGGATGGCATCCGCCGGTACGTACACATGGGAACCGGAAATTACAACGACTCCACCGCCAAAATCTATACTGACATCGGCGTGTTCACCTGCCGCGAGCCGTACGGCATCGACGCTTCGTCGCTGTTCAACGTGCTCACCGGCTATTCCCGCCCGCCGGAATACCGCAAATTTGTGGTGGCGCCGCAGGGAATGCGCAGCGTTTTTGAGCGCATGATCCGCCGCGAAACAGAAAATGCCAAAAAGGGCCTTCCCAGCGGCATCACCGTAAAGGTAAATGCTCTGATTGACCCGCAGATGATCGAACTGCTGTACGAAGCATCGCAGGCCGGCGTGCCGATCCACCTGATCGTGCGCGGCATGTGCAGTCTCATTCCCCGGCTGCCGGGGCTGAGCGAAACCATCACCGTGCAGAGTATTGTGGGCCAGCTTTTAGAGCACAGCCGCATTTACGCCTTTCAAAACGGGGGCGACCCCAAAATCTATATGGGCAGCGCCGACTGGATGCCCCGTAACCTGGACCGCCGGGTAGAGCTCGTGTTCCCCATTGAAGGCGAAGAGCTGAAGCGCCGCGCGTTTGAAATTCTGGAAATTCTGCGCAGCGACAATGTCAACACACGCATGATGCAGCCGGATACGACTTACCTGCACGTCAGCCGGCGCGGCAAGGCCGCCGTCAATTGCCAGTCTTTGTTCTCCACCATGGCGAGAAAGAGCCTGACGGAACTGAAAAAATCGGAGGAAAGCAAGCTGATGGAGCCGATCCGCGATGCGGATAAGGCGAAGCGGCTCAAATAACGGAAAGGGGCCCACAACGATGAGAGTTGGAATTCTGACCAGCGGAGGCGACTGCCAGGGGCTAAACGCCGCGATTCGCGCCGTAGGAAAAGCACTTTACGAAAAATTTGAGGACGACGTTGCCATATTTGGAATCCGCGACGGATACCGCGGCCTGATGGAGGGCGATTACTGGGAGATGTCCCCCCGCGACTTTTCCGGTATTTTAACGCTGGGGGGCACGATTCTGGGCACCTCGCGCCAGCCGTTTAAAGAGATTCGCGGCCCCGAGGGCAGCCAGAGCGAAAAGGTTGAGCAGATGAAGAAAAACTATAAGAAGCTCAGGCTCGACTGCATTGTGATTCTGGGCGGCAACGGCACCCACAAAACCGCGAACCTGCTCAGCGGGGAGGGGCTAAATGTCATCACACTGCCCAAAACCATCGACAACGACCTGTGGAACACCGAAATGACCTTCGGCTTTTCCAGCGCGGTGGAGATTGCTTCGATGGTCATCGACTCCATCCACAGCACCGCCACGTCGCACGGGCGGGTGTTCATTGTGGAGCTGATGGGACACAAGGTGGGCTGGCTGACGCTGCACGCGGGCATCGCGGGCGGCGCAGACGCGATTCTTCTGCCCGAAATCCCCTATAACATCGATTCCATCTGCCGCGCGCTGCAGCAGAGAAAGCGTTCCGGCAAGCAGTTTTCGATTCTAGCCGTGGCGGAGGGAGCCATTTCGGACAAAGAAGCGGCCCTTTCCAAAAAAGAACTGAAAGCACAGCGGGCCAAAATGACGGAGCCCTCCCTTTCCTACCGTTTGGCCAAAGAGATCAGCGAGCGCACCGGCAACGAGGTGCGCGTGACGATTCCCGGTCATTTTCAGCGCGGCGGCAGCCCCTGTCCTTATGACCGCGTGCTGGCGACCCGCCTTGGCACTGCTGCGGCTCAGATGATTCAGGACCGCCATTTCGGCTGCATGATGGCCCTGCAGAACCAAAAGATCGTCCCCGTTCCGCTGGGAGAGGTGGCAGGCAAGCTCAAGGCTGTTCCGCTGGACTGCGAGATGATCCAGTCCGCGCGGGACATCGGCATCAGCTTTGGCGACTGAGCCTCGACGACATCAGATACAAAAAGAATCATCCCCAATATAAAAATGAAAAAGGCCGGATTTTCAGTGTTGAAAATCCGGCCTTTTCCTTGTCGTCAGGATATGGATACTACTTTAGAAAAGTTTAAAATGCAGTTTCAGTTCCTACCCTTGAAAGTCAGTTAGTGTCCATCCTTTTCGGCAGCGAACTCACGACCATTCCCATAAGGATAAACACCGACCCCAGATACCCGAAAGTAGACAACTGCTCACCTAACATCAGATAGGCAGACAAAGCGGTAAAAACAGGCTCTGTGCAAAAAGCGATCGATGCAAAAACAGGAGAGATATGCTTTAATGCAATGTTTTGCAGAAGATAAGCGATAAACGTACACCCCGCTGCCAAATAAAGGATGGAAAGCCACCCGGAGGCAGATACATGATAAAGGGATTGAAAATCCTCCAGCATAACTGAAAAGGAGAGTGAAATCAGGGCAGTCACTCCTGATTGGACTGTTGATAAAACGACAGGTTCGATTGTGCGGACAAGCTTTGCGCTGAATGTAAGTGTTACGGCTAAACAAAACGAACTGATCAGCGCCATAAGTTCACCAACCCCAAAAGCATTCTCTCCACTAATGCCACAAATGAGATACAAACCCGTAAGCACCAGCAGCACAGCGCCTGCTATTTTCTTTTCAGGCTGCGTTTTATGAACCAAGATGGCCAAAATGGGGGTAAACACCACAGACAAAGCCATCAACAGCCCGGCCGTGGTCACAGGCGCAAATTGCAGAGACAGCGTTGATAAAATAAAAGATGCGGCTGTCATAACGCTGATTGGGATACATTTTTTCAGTTCAGTGCTGTATTTTGTCAGTATTGGAAAGAAAAACAGAACAAACAAACCAAACGATAAAAAGAAGCGGATCGTCAGACAATAAAATGGCGAGATCGATTGCAGGCCAATTTTAGTAACGGTATTTCCAACGCCCCAGAGGACGCATTCCAAAACAATAAAAGCATGATAGGCCAGCTTTTTATTCATATTATAATTCACTCCAAACATAAAAAAGTCATTGGCTGCTCACCAATGACAGAAATCCGTTTACTGCCATGTGGGCATAACGACCCACGGCTATTCCCTTTCAGGGATAGCCGTTAGCAGTAACGATGGAGTTTATTATTTAAAATATGAATTACGGCTAAATTCACAGTGGCCACTCCTTTGCCTTGATTGTAACAGACAAAGAAGCGGCACACAAGTAGAACCGGAATTTTATTTACAATAAATTTCTGTATTCCGAAATATCCCGAAATGTCAAAAGGCTCATAGCGCGAAGTTTGCTCTTGGCCTTATAAAATTAATTCACTCCGCACGGGAAAAGTTTGCCGTCATTCCCCGTCCTTCGGCGCGGAATCTTCCTGAGAAACCGCGGGCTGCTCCAAAGGAGCCTGTGGCTGGAACTGCTCCTGCGGCGCGGTCTGCAGCGCCGGAATTTCGTCTGTCGGCTCCACTCTGGGGCGGACGGAGGGGGTCTTGATGTGAAATACGATCTGAATGACAAACAGCGCCAGCGAAACAAGGCAGACCATCCAGAGATAGCTTGACCAGTGATAGATGTCAGGGGCATTGTTGTCCGCCAGAACCCCCTGGAACATCAGGCCCATCGCCAGCGACACGCCGCACAGCAGGCTGATGAGAAGGTCCAGTCTGCCGCGCTTCGGGTACAGGGGTCTATGCTTGCTCCTCAAATAAAAATACACGCTGCGGGCCGCGTTCAGCAAAATAATCGCCAGCGCCAACAGATATGCGCTGAAATTCCAAAGGTAATGATTCATGATATCCTGCAAGGGACTCACCGCCATAAACTTCTCCCCCTCTGCTTATTTTCCTTATTTTACCCATTTTCCCTGCATTTTGCAAGTAATTCCTGCGGGATTTGCGCAGATGCAGAGTAAGAGGGGACTGCATCCTTGGTAAGGATGCAGTCCCCTCTTACTCATCTTTGTCTTAATTCAATAAACTGCTCGCTATCGGACCCGCACCGGGGACATCGAAAATCCTGGGGAAGCTCACTGCCGATAAAAATATATCCGCAGATTCTGCATCGAAATCTCTTCTGGTTTTCCGAGAGCATGTCGTTCTGTCCGTTTTCCTGCATTGGATCTTCCCCTTTCTTATGTAGATATCAAAACCTGTGCGGGGCAGTCGGCCCCGTCGGGGGTTTTCACTCTGCTGCTTCCACCGTCACAAGCTCTTTGAGCTTTTCAAATGTTTTTTCACCGATTCCGTCCACCTGCATCAGCTCCTCCGTGCTCTGGAAGGCCCCGACGGATTCGCGGTAAGCGATGATCTTCTGCGCTGTTGCCGGACCAATTCCGGGCAGCGTTTCCAGCTCTTCGGCATCTGCCGTATTCAGATTGACCAGCGCGGTCTGCTCCACCGGCTCCGGCTCGTAGCCCTCCGGCTGAGAAGCGTCGTCCGGTGCGGAGAAACCCGCCGCCTGCGCCGCAGAAGAAAGGTCTGTTTTCACCACGGCCGTCAGCGTTACCTGCGGCACAAACAGCACGTTATACCCGATCATCAAGGCGCAGAGAATGATCGCGACGGCAAGCAACCAGCGAACCTGACGGGCATCCTGATCCATTCTTCCACCGCCACCCCTTATTCCGCGCGTTCCAGGTATTCAATCAGGTCGGCTACCGCGCCGTCTCGGCAGTCGCCTACGACGAGATCAGCCATCTGCCGAATGTCCTGCGGCGCATTGGAGGGCACTGCTGCAAAACCGGCGGCGTGCAGCATCTCCACATCGTTATAATAGTCGCCGATCACCACCAGATTCTCACGAGGCAAGCCGGTCTGCCGCAGAATCTCTAACAGGCCGCTGCCTTTGTCGACTCCTTCGGGCAGCATTTCCAGAAAGCACTTCTCGCTCTGCACAAAACGGACTCCGGGGTGCGCAAAGGACTCGGTAAAGGCCTGTATTTTCAGCTTGGTTTCGGGGTCGGCGGCAAACAACGCCTTGCACCAGTGGTCGGTAATTTCGCCTGCGTCTATCTCTACACAGGGCAGGTTCTCATTCCCCAGATGCGCCCTGACATACTGATTCGCGCGCAAAACAAACTGCCTGCGCTGCGCGAATACCTCACAGCCTATCTCCGGAAAGTGTTCTGTGAGAAGGCGGGCATAGTCCCTCGCTTGCGGCGGCAGAAAGAACGCCTTGGCAATCTCATCCTGCTCATAATCGTATAAAATAGAGCCGTTCAGCATCACACAAAGCCCCTTGGGCTGCACCTGGCGGCAATAGCGCTCTCCGGAATTCACGGAGCGCCCGGTCGCCACGGCAAAGCGGCCGCCCTGCTCCTGAAACCGCCGGATCGCATCGATATTGCGCTGCGGTATCCTATGGTTTGCACCAATCAGGGTACCGTCAAGATCAGACACCAAGAATATATCCTGAAGCTTCAAAAGAGAACCTCCTTATACTATCACCAGCGACGAAAAGTAAAAAAACAGGCATTGCCCCCATATCTTTAGCAGGGGAGCGCCGCTACAATTCCAAATTTTTATGGAAGATCAGTACGGCTGACTGCGCAGACGTGCCAGAAAATCGGTAAAATACGGCGGAAGCGGACTTGTCAGCTCAATATACCGGCCGTCGCGCGGGTGACAAAAGCCGATGACACTCGCGTGCAGGCACTGGCCGTTCAGCGAGGGAATCACTTTTTTCGGCCCGTATACCGGGTCGCCCGCAACGGGGTGGCCCAAATACGCCATATGCACCCGAATCTGATGGGTTCGGCCCGTTTCAAGCCGCAGACGCACATAGGAAAAGCCGGGCAGTTCCTCCAGCACCTGATAGTGCGTGACTGCGCGGCGGCTGTTTTTCTGCGTGACCGTCATCTTCTTGCGGTCGGTCGGGTGCCGGCCGATGGGTGCATCCACCGTGCCGCTTTGCTCGCGAAGATGGCCGTATACCACGGCCTCGTATTCACGGGTAAAGGAATGCTCTTTAATCTGCGCGGCAAGGCTCTGGTGGGCAAAATCATTCTTCGCGACGATCAAAAGGCCGCTGGTATCTTTATCAATACGGTGCACAATGCCGGGGCGGATGACCCCATTGATTCCGGACAGGGAATCGCCGCAATGGTACAGCAGCGCGTTGACAAGCGTTTTGTCGCGGTTGCCCGGCGCGGGATGAACCACCATGCCCTTCGGCTTATTGACTACCAGCAGGTCGTCATCTTCATAGACGATATCGAGCGGGATGTTTTCCGGTTTCGCCTGCTCCATAGGGGCAGGGTCCGGCAGCAGCACCTCGATCGTCTGGCCCTCGGCCACCCGGTCGTTCTTAGAAAGCGGACGCCCGCCGCACAGCACCGCGCCCGCAAGCATCAGCTTCTGCACGCCGGAGCGCGTCTGGCCCTCCAGCAGCTCGCTCACTGCCAGGTCCGCCCGGGCATCCTGATGCTCCGCCCCGATTACCAGCAGCTTTTTCTGCACCTTAACCACCCATTCTGTGATTTCTGTTCTGATTGTAGTGCGCGTATTTGGCATAACGCCCCGGCTGCTTGGGCCGGCCCCTGTCGTCTGCAAAGAACAGCAGGTAGATCACCAGCAGCGCACAGCCGACCGTGACGCAGATGTCCGCAAAGTTGAATACCGGCGGGAAGAACTGAAAGTGAATATAATCCACCACATACTGATAGCGCAGCCGATCGATCATGTTTCCGATCCCGCCGGCCAGAATCAGCGTGAGCGCCGTACGGGTCAGGGCGGTGTGGCCGCGGTAAAAAATCAGCGCCGCCGCGATCAAAAGGCAAACCACAGCGGTAACGGCAATAAACAGCCATTGGTAGTTCGCCAGTATGCCGAACGCCGCGCCGCGGTTTTCCACATAGGTAAGCTGAAAAAAGCCCGGGATCAGCTCAAGCCGGCCCAGCGGTTTCAGCTGCTCCACCACCGCGGCTTTCAGAACCTGATCTACGGCAATCCCCGCCGCTGCCGCGACGAAGGACAAAAACACTGCAATATAAGGCAAAAGAAACTCCCTCTCTTTCAGGAAAAAAGGGCGGATCGCTCCGTCCCTCTTCCATCTATGAAATACTCCGGACCCGGATTTCGGGTGATGTACTTATTCTTCTCCGGATTCATCCACTTCATCAAATTTTAAAACATCATAACGCAGGTCGTGATTCGGCGACTCTGTATCGAACACCGCGGCGTCGACGGAAAAGTCGTCCTTCTCCGGTTCCGGGGTGTACTCCGGCTCCGGCTCTGCGGGCACGGGAGGCTCCTCGGGCATATAGTGGCTCTGCTGCTCCGGCTCCTCCTGCTCTTTCTCCGGCTCGGCTGCGGCATGGCTGCCTTCCTGCGCAAACTCTTCCTTGCGGCTGGGGATCGCATCGATCAGCGTCAGATGCTCTTTGTAAATCGCAAGCAGCTTGGTGCGGAATTCGATGACCTTTTTCTTCAGCTCATCCAGCTCGCGCTGCTGTTCAACCACATCCGCCTTGGCGGTGCCGAGAATGCGCTCGGCCTTCAAATTCGCGTCCTTCAGGATGATTTCTGCCTTATGGCGCGCCTCCCTGACAGAAGATTCGCCCAGCTTCTGCGCGCTGACCAGAGCGGTTTTGATCTCGCTTTCTTCCTGACGGTAATCCTCAATCTTTTCCGCCAGAACGGAGAGTTTTCTCTCCAGCTCTTTCTTTTCGTTTGCCAGTGTTTCGTACACTTCGGCCTGCTCCATCGTTTTTTTCAGCAGTTGGTCGTAGGAATCCTTCACCTGATCGATAAAGGCATCTACATCTTCGGTACGATAACCGGAAAAATTCGATTTGCGGAAGCTGACATTGATAATATCGTTGAGAGTAAGCACGACAAAAACCTCCTGTTATCTGTATTTTCTTCCACTCAAGTTCACACGGCCCCGTTTGGTTTCGGGCCCGATCTGATCCAGAATAAACCGGCCCTTACCGCGCACGGAGAGACGGTCGCCGTCTTTGACCGCCGCGGAAACCGACATAATTTGCACGCCGCCCAGCAGTACGCCGCCCGATTCCACCAGGCGCGCCGCTTTCTCGCGGCTGATGCGCAGTGCCGCAGCGACGACACAATCCAGCCTGGGCGAAGCGATCACCGTACTGAACGGCTCAAAGCCAAGGCCGCCCGGCAAAGGCTCGGTAAAGCCGGGGGTAAGCCGCACCCCCACCCGGCCGATCTTTTCCACCTGCGTCTGTACATAGCCGGCCATTTCTTCGCGCAGGAATAAAACGCCCCGGCTCGGCTCGATCAGAAGATCGCCCACCGTGTCGCGGGTAATGCCAAGCGCCATCAGCGAACCGAGAAAATCCCGGTGTGTGAGCTTGTCACAATCGCGGAAGGAGGCCGTAACGGCACAAATGGGGAACAACTCCGGCTCCGGCTCAAGGTAATCGGGGAACGCGCCGAACATCACGCGCTCCGCCCCTTCAAAGCCGCCCCAGAATAAATAGTGGAAAAAGCCCTCCCGGCGCAGAACACCCTGTGCCGAGAAGGCTTCCGCTTCTGACAGAAAGCCCACAAAAACCGGCTGAGACCGCCGGGAACATAGGCGGACCGCATCCAGGAGCCTTGCCTCCAGTATGGCGTTATCCCCAGGGGAATTCTGCTTCATCAGAAATAAACGCCATTGTTTTCCAGCTCGTCGAGCACGTCGTCGCCGGTCAGCTCTACATTATACGGGGTGATGATAAAGGTGCTTGCCGCAACACGCTTGATTTTGCCCCCGTTTGCGTAAGCCACGCCGCTGAGAAAATCGATGATGCGGCGGCTGATGTCTTTATTGGTGTTTTCAAGGTTGAGCACCACGGTGTGCATTTTTAGCAGTTCGTCTGCCACGGCACGGGTTTCCTCGCCAAAACGCTCGGGCTTGAAGAGAACCACCTGCAGCTGCGTGGTGGCGTGAATATTCACGACCTTATTGCTGCCGCCAGTGCTGCCGCCGCGTCTTGCCGTTTCACGCTCGCGGATCGTATCCGCGTGATTGTCCGGGCCAGAGATGATCTCGTCTGCGCGATCATCTACATATTCCTCATCCTCATACTCATCTTCAGGGGCGCCCAACATATCTTTAAATTTTTGAACCAATCCGGCCATTCTGATGCCTCCCTATTTTCGTTCTAAAGGATTTGATATTTCCTAGGTCCGAAGAGAGACGAGCCCACCCGAACCATATTTGCTCCGCAAAGGATTGCCTGAGCATAGTCTGACGACATGCCCATGGATAAGTAATCCATGAGAATATTATCCATTCTTTTCGCCTTGATGTCAACATAATATTCGCGCATGCGCGAAAAATATGGCATCGCGTCCTCCGGGCGATCGCAGACAGGCGGGATTGCCATGAGGCCCCGCACCGAAATGCCGGGCATGCAGGAAACTTTTTCCAGCAGCTCCGACAGCTTCTCCGGCAGAACGCCGGACTTATTTTCTTCGTGCCCGATATTCACTTCGATCAGCACATTGGTCGTGGTTTTGTTCTGCAAAGAAAGGCGCGAAATCTCTTTTGCGAGCTTTTCGTTGTCCACAGACTGAATCAAGCTGACCTGGCCGATCAGGAACTTGACCTTGTTGGTCTGCAAATGCCCGATAAACTGGCGGTCGCAGGGGGAAAGCAGCGGCAGCTTGTCGCACAGCTCCTGCACGCGGTTTTCGCCGATATGCGAAACTCCCAGCTCGATCGCGCGGTTGATCACCGGAACGGGGACCGTTTTGGTCGCTGCCAAAAGCGTAATCTCTTCGGGGCTTCTGCCGGACTTGACGGCGGCCTCTTCGATCTTCGCCCGAACAACCTTCAGGTTTTCTTCCAGGTCACGCATCCGCTCCGCGTATTCCTGTTCGGTTTCATTTAACGACTTTTCCGTCATAAAGATCCGTCCCTTCTATAATCACCTCATCGTATAAACGGATAGGGGATTTTGTCATGAGTTCTTTCCACTCCGGGTCGGTGTCGCTCAGCTCTTTGCAGATGACATAGCTGCCGCTGCTCATCAGCGGGATGATCTGCACGAATTCGATGGTATTGCCGTGCATGACATAAACACCCTGCACTTCTTTTTCCACCTTCTTCTTGGTGCCGTCCTCCTGCGTGAACTCCTTCGTCAGCTTTTCAAAATGGATGCTCTTCTGGCTGACCATGATCCCGGAGTAGGTTCCCGCCTGTACCTGCACTGTGGCGTCGCGCACGGACGCGATGCCGGTATCCATATAAGAGCACTGCAGGATCACGGCAGCGTCTCCCTGATGGTTCGGCTGATTCACGGCGGCCACAGTCGCGGGGACCGACTTGCCCACCGCAAACGGAAAGTTGATGTTGACGCGGTTGCCCTCCTTGAGCTTGAGCGCGTCATCCTGGCTGACTACGGCGGCGAAGTACCAGTCAAACTCCTCGCACACCTTGCCGATCACATCGCTGCCAAGGGCCTGCGGCTTTTTTTTCGCTTTCAGGTCAGCCACCGAAAGCTCCAGTACGGAAGCGTAATTGTACTGGGATTCGTACCCGTCCGCCGCACTGACGAAATAGCCCGAAACCGGTGATTTGATCTGCCCCATTTTCGTGCCGCCGGAGGTGGGGATCGCACCGAGCTGGCCTTGCAGCTGCGCGATTCTGGCGCTGAAATCCTTGGACGCGCCGGTGACCACCTGCTGCTCGTTCATCAGGTACAGCAGGGAGTCGCGCTGCGACGACAGAGTGTTGTAATCACGGCCCTGCAGCGAGGTCAGAATTTCTTTGAGGCCCTGATTGATCTGCTTTGTCAGCGAGCCGGGGTTTGCGGCATACGTATCGCCGGGCTTGCTCAGGCTTTGCAGGCGGGCGATCTCCGCCGAAAGGTGTGCTGCCTGCTGCTGCTGCGTGGCGTCTTTGGCGCTGTCGTATACCTCTGCCACAACGCCGTCCTTGGCGATTTTGCCGCCCTCGCCGAGCGGGTACGTGAGAACGCCCTGCACGCTTTGTTTGATCAGCTGTTCTTTGCGGATCACCGTGCCGGTCATCTGGATCGTATCCTCTGCGTTGGCATACACAGCGGTTTCAGCCTTGACCCCGCTGTAGCTGGCGTTATAAATCTGATTGCCGATATAAAAAAGGAGCAGCAGGCCGATCAGGCCCGAAACCAGGCGCTTTAAAACCGGATTATTCATACAGCTCCCCCCTTATGATCTCTTCTGCGGCACCGCGGAGCGCGTCCCACTGTGCGTAATCATCCACGAACAGCCAGCGCGCCTGCTCCTCCCGGCGGAACCAGGTAAGCTGGCGCTTGGCGTAGCGGCGGGTTTCGCGCTTGATAGTATCCTGCGCTTCAGGGAGTGAAACCTCACCGCGAAAATACGGCAGCAGCTCTTTATAGCCGATCGCCTGCATTGCCGTGGCGCCGCTGGGCATTTCGAGAAGCTCCTTCGCCTCTTCCACCAGCCCGCGGCGAAACATTTCATCCACCCGCTGGTTGATTCTTTCATACAGGCGCTCCCGGTCGCGGAAGCCGAGGCATAAGAAGCACACCCGGTACGGCGAAGGCACAAGGCGCGAACGGCGCAGGTGCTCTGTCATCGTTACGCCTGTGACGCGGTACAGCTCGATCGCACGGATCAGCCGCGGCAGATTGCGCGGCTCGATACGATCCGCAGACTCCGGGTCAAAGGAGCGAAGCTCCTGCATCAGGCCCTCGGTTCCCTCCTGCGCTGCCCGCTGTGTCAGCTCGGCGCGCAGGGCGGGGTCGTTGTCCGCTTCGGTAAACGCGGTGTTCGTAATGAGCGAGCGAATATACAGCCCGGTTCCCCCCGCCAGCACCGGCAGGTGACCCCGGCTGTGGATGTCCACGATCGTTTCCTTGGCCAGGGCAACATAATCCGCCACGGAAAAGGATTGCCCCGGCTCCACAAAACCCATCAGGTGGTGAGGCACCCCCAGCGTTTCTTCGAGAGTGGGCTTTGCGGTTCCGATTTCCATCCCCCGGTAAATCTGCATGGAATCGGCGGAAACCACCTCTCCGCCGTGGCGCAGGGCCAGCTCCGCCGCAAGGCGGGTCTTGCCGCTGGCTGTTGGCCCGCCGATGACAAGCAGCGGTATTTTCTCCTGCGGCATAAGCCTTCCTCCTTTCCAAAGCAATAAAATTTGATCAGGGTATCAAACGTAGACCGTTGAAAGCTGCAAGGCGGCAAGCATTTTTGAATTTACTTTCTTTCCCCCAACCTTGGAGGAAAAAGAAGGCTTTGACTATGCGCCCCAAATCATACAGGGCAAGGCACACAGCAGGCAAAATTATTCTTAAATTCACTTTATTTTCGGCGGCCCGCTTCATGCCCGGCCGAACTGGCGCTCTAATTCTTTGCGGGTCAGCACGATCGAGATCGGCCGCCCATGCGGGCAATACCGAAGCTGCGGGTTTTCATCGAGCTGCCGCACCAGGGCGATCAGTTCCTCCGGTGAACGATCGTCGTGCGCCTTCATCGCCGCGCGGCAGGCGATATTATGGTACAGCCAGTCGAGGTGCTCAGTCGTCACATCGGTGCGCGACTGCGCTAAGTAACCCGCGATCTCCATCACGGCCTCCGGTACGTCCTCCCCGGTCAGGGACAAGGGCGCGCTGCGCACCAGCACGGTGCCGCCGCCGAAATCGTCTATTTCAAAGCCGGCTGTTTCACATAGATCCAGCGAAGCCAGCACCGCCGCGTATTCGTTCTTTTCCAGCAGCACTGGTACGGGGGCCAGCAGCATTTGCGAAAAGGCCGTGCCGCTCTGCTCTTTGAGCCGCTCGTACAGCAGCCGTTCGTGCGCCGCGTGGCGGTCGATCAGCACCAGCTCCTCGCCGTCCGCGCCGTCGCGTTCGAGCAGGATATATGTGCCGAACGCGTGGCCGATATAGCGGAAATCCGCTGGAGCCTGCGCGTCAGGCGACGGCGCTTCCATCTGCCCCATAGAGGGCTGTTCCGCGAAAGGATTCCCCACTTCCGACTGCTGTGCCGGACTGCTGACCGGCACAGCGCTGACAGGAGCGGCCTCCCCGCTGGGGGAAACCTCCCATTCCTCCGGTTCGGCAGCTCTTTGCGGGACTGTGCCGGGCTGAACCGGAGCACTCACATTCGACTGTACCGGCAAAGCGGGTCGTGTGTCCGGCCATCGCTCTGTCAGAGGACGGGCAGACTCCGGGGAGCCTATTTTGTGATACGCGGGTGTTGTCGGCACGGCAATCTCCACCGGGTCGTCCACAGCGCTGTCATGTAGGGCCGGGGCAGCAGGCTTTGCAGCGCCAAACACGCCGGGCATCGCAATCTGCTGGGGTTTTGTATCCGGCACATCGAACGGCAAAGGCGGTGTCTGCGGCTTCGCAGCCGGCGGTTCCGCCGCACCGGGCAGCGTGATTTTATTCGGGGAATCCCCCTTTGAGAGCGCGGTCTTGACCCCGTAATACACGGCGTCGAACACCGGGCGCTCGTTGATGAAGCGAACCTCGAGCTTGCCGGGGTGAACGTTCACGTCCACCGCCTGCACGGGAATCTCCAGATGCAGCACACAGGCCGGGAATTTGCCGACCATCAGCGAGCCCTTGAACGCCTGCTCCAGCGCCACCTGCGCGGTGCGGCTACGGATCGTGCGCCCGTTGATGAAAAACTGCTGCATGCTGCGGTTCGGGCGCGCGTGCGAGGGCTTGCTCACAAAACCAGTGACCCGCACCCCCTGCAATTCATACTCCACCGGAATCAGCCCTGCGGTGAATTCCCGGCCGAACACCGCAAACACCGCGGATTTCAGCTGCCCGTCGCCTGGGGCGCGCAGGGTCTCTTTTCCGTCGCGCACAAAGCGTACGGCAAGCTCCGGGTGCGACAGGGCGATTTTATCCATCACGGCGGCGACCGCGTTTGCCTCTACCGTGTCTTTCTTCAGGAATTTCATGCGGGCGGGAGTGTTGAAGAAAATGTCGCGCACGGTAATGACGGTGCCGCGCGCGCAGCCCGCATCCTCCAGCGCCTGTTCCTCGCCGCCTTCGATCACATAATGCGTTCCGGCCAGCTCCTCTTCGGTGCGGGTAAGCAGGTCGACCCTTGCCACCGCCGCAACGGAGGCCAATGCCTCGCCGCGAAAGCCGAGCGTGCCGATGGATTCGAGATCCTCCGCGTGCAGCACCTTGCTGGTGGCGTGGCGCAGAAACGCCGTGGGGACATCCTCCCGCGCGATGCCGCTGCCGTTGTCAGCGACGCGCATCAGCAGCGCGCCGCCATTTTGAATCTCTACCGAAATGCTCGTCGCACCGGCGTCGATCGAGTTTTCTACCAGCTCTTTGATGACGGAGGCCGGGCGCTCCACCACCTCGCCGGCGGCGATCAGCTCCGCAACGTGTTTATCGAGCAGATTAATTTTCCCCATTCACTTGCCTCCCTGCTTCCTGTTGGTCAATTGCTTTTCCATCCCATATGATGCAAGTACAGCGGTATCTTCCCCCGCCTATGACGGGGGAAGATACCCACCACGATTCCATATGATATAGCTCTAATTCTGCGCCAGCTTACTCAGTTCAAACAGCGTATTCATACATTCGATGGGCGTCAGCGTATTGACATCCATCTGCCGCAGACGCTGGAGCACTTCGGATTCCTGCGGCGGCACAAGAGAAAGCTGCGCCGTTTCCTCTTCGCGCGGTTTTCTGCCGGAGCCCTTCGGCGTGACCGGCCTGCCGCTTTCCAGCTCACGCAGCACCTGCTTGGCCCGGTTCACTACGGAGTTCGGCACGCCGGCGAGCTTTGCGACCTCGATGCCGAAGCTGTCGTCCGCCCCGCCGCGCACGATGCGCCGCAGGAAGGTGATATCGTCGCCGCGTTTTTTCACGGCAATATTAAAATTCTTCACGCCGGAAACCAACTCCTCCAACACAGTGAGCTCATGGTAGTGCGTTGCGAACAGCGCCTTTGCGCCGAGGGAACGCTTGTCCGTCACATGCTCGAGCACCGCGCGGGCAATGCTCATGCCGTCGAACGTGGAGGTGCCGCGCCCGATCTCATCAAGGATCAACAGGCTGCGGCTCGTGGCGTTTTTCAAAATATCCGCGACCTCGGTCATCTCTACCATAAAGGTGGACTGCCCGGAGGCCATGTCGTCCGACGCGCCGACGCGGGTGAAGATCGCATCTACCACGCCGATTTCCGCCGACTGCGCGGGCACAAAGCAGCCGATCTGCGCCATGAGCACGATCAGCGCGATCTGGCGCATATAGGTGGATTTACCGGCCATGTTCGGGCCGGTGATGATCGCGACGCGGTTTTCTTCCTGATCGAGCTCCACGTCGTTCGGCACAAAGGGCACGCCGTCGAGCATCTGCTCCACCACGGGGTGGCGGCTCTCTTTCAGAATGATTTTTCCGCTGAGGTTCACCTCGGGGCGCTGGTAGCTGTTCGCCACAGACACCGCCGCGAACGAGGTGAGAACATCGAGCTGCGCCACGGCCGAGGCCGTAGCCTGCACCCGTTCGAGCTGTGACGCCGCCTCGGCCCGCACCTGCTCAAAGAGCTGCGTTTCGAGCTGCACGGATTTTTCATGCGCGCCCAGAATGCGGCCCTCCAGCTGTTTCAGATCGGGCGTGATGAAGCGCTCGCAGTTCGTCAGAGTCTGCTTTCTTATGTACTCGTCAGGCACCTTGTCGCGGTAAGAGTTTGAAACCTCGATATAATAACCGAATACCCGGTTGTAACCTACTTTGAGTTTTGGAATTCCCGTTTTCTCTCGCTCCCGCGTTTCGAGCTGCGCGATGATTTCTTTGCCGCTGCCCATATCGGTTCTCAGCTCGTCGAGCTCCTCGTGGTAGCCGGGGCGGATCATGCCGCCCTCGCGGATGGAAAACGGGGGCTCGTCGACGATGGCGCTTTCAATTAAGGCCGCCACATCCTCGAGCGGGTCGATCTTTTCCCTGATTTCCCTGAGCAGAGCCGAGGAAACGCCGCCCAGCAATTGTTTTAATTCCGGCAGGCGCGAAAGCGCCGCGCACAGAGAGCGCAGCTCGCGCGCGTTGGCCGAGCCGTACACGATGCGCGTCATCAGCCGCTCCAGATCGTGTACGCCGGAGAGCTGTTCGGCAACGGCGTCGCGGAACATGCTGTCCATCGAGAGCTCCTCCACCGCATTCTGGCGGCGAAGAATCTGCGCGGGATTCAGAAGCGGGCGTTCAATCCACACCCGGATGAGCCGTTTGCCCATCGCGGTTTTGGTCTTGTCCAGCACCCAGAGCAGCGAACCGCGCTTACTTTTGCCGCGCATGGTTTCCAGCAGCTCCAGATTGCGCCGGGCCGATAAATCCAGACCCATAAACTGTGAGCCGGAATACATCTCGATGGTATCCATGCGCTCCAGGCCCGTACGCTGGGTCTTTTTGAGGTACAGCAGCAGGCATCCGACCGCCTGTGCCGTTAAGGGATACGCGGAAACGCCGGAGGAATCGAGCCGCTCGGGCGAAAACTGCGCCTTGAGCAGCTGTTCGGCGCCCGTCGTTTCCTCCTGCGGCAGGCACTCCAGCGCCGCGCTGAGTTTTTCCTTGATAAATTTGCCCAGACCCGTCATTTGCAGGGTCTGGGGATTGATGAGAATCTCACGGGGAGAAAAGCGGGCCAGTTCGTTTCTCACTTGGGATTCCAGCTCCTGCAAGGAATCCGCCAGGAGCTCCGTGGCCCGCAGTTCACCCGTGGAAATATCCGCAAAACAGACGCCCGCGGCATGTTCCCCCGCGAACACCGAGCAGATAAAGTTGTTCTTTGATTCGTCGAGCATGCTGCTCTCCATGACCGTGCCGGGCGTGATCACGCGGATGACCGCGCGTTTGACCAGCCCCTTGGCCAGCGCCGGGTCTTCCATCTGCTCGCAGATCGCTACCTTGTAGCCCTTGGCCACCAGGCGCGCGATGTAGCTTTCGGCACTGTGGAACGGTACGCCGCACATGGGCGCGCGCTCCTCCTGCCCGCAGTCGCGGCCCGTCAGGGTCAGCTCCAGCTCGCGGGAAGCGAGCTTCGCATCCTCAAAAAACATCTCGTAAAAATCGCCCAGCCGGAAAAACAGCAGGGTATCCGGATTCTGTTCCTTGATTTCAAAATATTGCTTCATCATGGGCGAAAGATCCGCCATTTCTCCATCCCCCGTCTGTTTGCTTTGTTCTGATGATCAATGGCAGCCAGAGCAGCCGGAGCATCCGCCCGCACCGCAGCCGCCGGCCTGGTAATCCGCCAGATCGGGGTCTTCGCCGTCAGCAGAAGCGTTGATGATCGCGCTGACGCGCTGGAGCATCATGTCCATATCTTCCTTCGCAAGGTTAAAGTCCATCATGGCCGGGTGGTTCATCACACTGTCATAGGCTTCACGCAGTTCCTCGTTGAGCTGCTGCATCTTGTCCTCGTCACGGTCGGCTTTGCCGCCTTCCTGGCTGATCGCGATTCTCTTGAGGTTGAAATCCGCGATCATCTTCTGCAGTTCCTCGTTTTCTTCGCTCTCTTTGCGGGCCTTCTGAAAATCGAGGTATCTTTCGTCCTTCTGAATCTCTTTGCCGAGCTGGCGAGCCATCTCAATAACGTCCATGGTTACTGCCTCCTAATTTATTTCATTAAAATTTTATCTGCGCGCCGCCGGGTGGCGGCTGTATCCAAACCGAAACCGCTTTTCCCGGGTACACTGTCATTAGCATGCCCGCAAAAAAGCGCCATCGCTGAATCGTCAGGCCAATTCTCCGTTTAAAATCCAGTTTCGGGCGGCCGTAACCCTAACCTGACAGAACTCACCGATCTTCTCGTCGCCGCCGCCGAATTCCACGATGATGTTGCCGCCGGAGCGCCCGGCCAAAAGACCGGTCTTGGAGCTTCTTTCCTCCGCCAGCACCCGCTGCACCGTACCGACCATCTCGGCGCAGCGCTTTGCCGCAATCTCTTCCTGCACGGCGAGCAGCTCGCGGAACCAGCGGGATTTCTCCTCATACGGAACCGGGTCCGGCAGCTCTGCCGCGCGGGTACCGATGCGGGGTGAATAGATGAACGTAAACAAAGAGGTAAACTCCACCTCTTCGATCAAACTGACGGTTTCACAAAACTCCTCGTAGGTTTCACCGGGAAAGCCCACAATAATATCGGACGTCAGCGATAAATCCGGGATTTTTTCTTTCGCGTAGGCAACCAGACCAAGGTATTTTTCCCGCGTATAGCTGCGGTTCATCGCCTTTAGAATCCGGTTGCTGCCGGATTGGAACGGCAGGTGCAGATGGTGCGAGATATGCCGGCTCCGTGCGATGGTGTCGATCAGCTCGTGCGTCGCGTCCTTCGGGTGCGACGTCATAAAGCGCAGCTGAAAATCCCCATCGATCGCGTCAAGCTGCCGCAGCAGCTCCGCAAAGCTAATTGCGGGAGTCAGCTCTTTGCCGTAGGAGTTGACGTTCTGCCCCAAGAGGGTAATATCCCGGTAGCCTGCACTTACTAAAGAGCGTACCTCTTCGAAAATCGCCTCAGGCCTGCGGCTGCGCTCACGCCCGCGCACATAGGGCACGATGCAGTACGAGCAGAAGTTGTTGCAGCCATACATCACGGTCACCCACGCCTTGAACGAGCCGTCGCGCCGGATGGGAAGACCCTCCACAATCGTTTTATCCTCACTGTCGTCGCCGCGCTCAAACACGCGCCGCCCGTCGGTGAGCGTGCGGAACATCAGCTCCGGCAGCTTGTGAATCACATGGGTGCCGAACACCAGATTCACAAACGGAAAGCTCTTTTTCATACGCTCGGCCACGTGCTCCTGTTCCATCATGCAGCCGCACACGGCCACGATCAGGGATGGATTGCGGCGCTTGACGTTTTTGAGCGCGCCCACGTTGCCGAACACGCGGTCCTCCGCGTGCTCGCGGATCGCGCAGGTGTTAAACAGAATCAGATCCGCCTCATCCTCGTCCTCAGTGAAAGAGAAGCCCATCTGCTCTAACTGTCCTTTGATTTTTTCCCCGTCCGCCACGTTCTGCTGGCAGCCGTAGGTGCGCACGCACGCCATCGGCACTGCGCCCCGGGCGCGGATGGACATAATCTGCGCCACTTCTTCAATATGCTCTTCTCGGGTGAATTCCCGCGTAGTCTGTTCCAGCTTCTCTGTCAAAAAGTGCGACCTCCTATGCTACGGTATCAGTGTATTATATCATATTTTCCCTTTTCCGGCAAGTAAAACACCATGGGAAGCGGCGCTGTTTTCCCATCCACAAAGAGCGGTTTTCCCCGCATGCAAAGACCGGAAGAATCAGCAGGGCCGCCCGGATCGGCGGGGAAAACTCCCCGCATCAAAACCCAGACGGCCCATTCTGTTTTTTGATCGTCCCCGTCACCGCGGGTGGTACATCCACGGAAGCATCCGCCACAGCCGGATGCGGCCCCGCAGCGCCCTACCGGTTTTCTTCCCCTGCACCAGCAGGCGGTCGTATCCCTCTACCCGCAGGTACCCGCGCACGGTATTGTAACCGAGGCCCTCGCGCAGAAGCACATCTACGCAGTCCATCACCGTTTCGGGCAGCTTTCGCTCCTCAAAGCTTTCACACAGCTCCCGATTGTCCGGGCAGCGGTTTTCGATCACGGCCTGAACCCGCAGCATTGCCTCAATCGCCTGAAAAATCTCGCGGCCCGCCGGGGCGGACTTTGCCCGCCACAGCTCCAGCTCGCGGCGGCGTTTGAGCGCTACCGGCGCTCTTGCAACCTTTGCGCCGGAAAGCAGACAGCAGTAAATGAACTCCTCGCTGTAGCCGTGGCTGCAGTTTTCCTGAAAATACAGCTTCTGCGCTTGCAGAAAGCTTTTGCGCAGCAGCAGCGCGGCAATATCGATACGCAGGCGGCCCTGCGCCATCTGCTGCACATACCAGGGGCCGTCGCCGCCCGCCGGTTTGCCCTTTAACTGCTCCGCGTTCGCATCCAGGCCGCCGAACACCAAATCCGCCTGCGCCGCCCGCGCCGCTTCCAGATAGGAGGAAAGATACCCGCCGTACAGCCGGCGGGCGAACACGAAGGAAAGGTACTCCCCCGCCGCCTTCTGCATGCCGGTGTTCAGCGCAGCGGAAACGCTTCCTTTTCCATTTTGAATCACAAAGCCCTGCAGTCTTTCTTCTTTGATATACTGCACCGCACGCAGCACCGTCTGATCCTCAGAGCCCATATCGACAATGATCCACTCTGCCGCAGCGGCGCCCACCTGCTCTTTGATAGAACGCAGGATTCCAGGCAATTCTATTTCAATATCCCGCACGGGCAGGATCAGGGAAAGCTCGGGTGCCTGCATCTGCACACACACTCCTGACATTTCATTTGCTATTTAAACGGCGAAACGCCTTTGTTTCGGCAACATATTTCCGATGTTCAGTATACCATATTTTGACCGGGAATAAAGATGTAAAAGTAACAGAAGCTTCCCATCTGCGTAAAATCTTTTGTTTCTTTTTCCGGTTTGTCTCCCGGGCCCACAAACGGATTTCCCAATAAACGCCGGGATGACAGGGAAGTCTTTGTTGTGCTATAATACGGAAGAAGAACTTCGGGCTGCATTCCATCCTCATCAAAGCACATCCTTTGGGCGATGGGAAGAGCCTTGTGGCAATCGTAAGAGAGCTGTAAGAAAACTGCCTCAAATTTGTCAGTTTTTTATACTAAGATAAAAAAAGGAACCTATGTCCCTTGAACATCCGGTCAAGTTCCTGTAACAATTGTTTGGAGGAAAATCGGAGATGGAAAAACAATGCATTCTGGTCGTGGACGACGACAAGGAAATCGTTCGGGCCATTTCGATTTATCTGGAAAAAGAGGGCTACGACGTACTGTGCGCATACGATGGTGTACAAGCTGTGGATTTTGCCATGAGCCGGAACATCCATCTGATCCTGATCGATGTGATGATGCCGCGGCAGAACGGTTTGGCCGCGATTTTGAAAATCCGCGAAACCCGCAATCTGCCGATCATTGTGCTTTCCGCCAAATCGGAGGACAGCGACAAGATTCTGGGCCTTTCTATGGGCGCGGACGATTACATTACAAAGCCTTTTAATCCACAGGAGCTGGTAGCGCGGGTAAAATCGCAGCTGCGGCGCTACACCACCCTGGGGGATATCAACTCGACGGCGCAGAACCTGATTACGATCGGCCGCCTGACCTTTGACACGGATAACCACACGCTCACAGCCGACGGCGAGCCGGTGCGGCTGACCGCCACCGAAACAAAGATCGTGGAGCTGCTGATGAAAAACGCCGGCCGGATTTTTCCGGCGGAAGAAATCTATCGGCGCGTTTGGAACGAGCCGGCTTTTTCGGCTGAAAACACCGTGATGGTACACATCCGCCGCATTCGCGAGAAAATTGAGATCAACCCGAAGGAACCCGAATATTTGAAGGTGGTGTGGGGGATTGGATACAAAATCGACAAACCATAAAAGAGCGAACCTGCTCAGCTGGATGTGCTTTGTTCTGAGCGTGAGCATTCTGTTCACGGCGGCCGCAGCCGCTCTGCAGACGTTTTTTTCCGGCGGGAGCGCGGTAGCGCAGGCCAAGCAGTCTTTGCAGACCGCTCTGGACGACAACCCGCAGGAAACCGTCGCGTTCCGCGAGGACGTCAGTCAGATCGTCTACGCCGCTTTGACTGACCTGGCGGACAGGGAGCAGCGGGGAAGCTTTTCCAAAACCTACCCGAATTTAAAATGGGAAACCTCGAACATTCTGCTGTTCGCTCAGGAGGATTCGCGCGACACACTGAGCAACACCGGCTCCACCGACCCGGAAAGCGCACGCAATACCCGGCTGCTGCAAAGCTACCTAATGGGCGCGCCTGAGGGCTACAATTACATGCTGCTGTTTGACGGCGACAGTCTGGTCATTGAGCGGGACGGAGTGCGCGTATACGACACCGACGCAATGATCGATTCAGACGGCTACCGCACTTATTTTTCCAAATTGGCCGATAAAGACGGGGAGTTCTGGGAGGAGTACTCCGATCTCTCCGATCTTTCGCTGGTAATGGTCGTTGCGCCGAATCTGCGCACCGACCGTGATTCCGCCGTACTTTCAGACGCGGCCAGTGAGCTGTTTTCGCTGCAGATGCTCTGGTTCGGCGGCGCGGCGGCGCTGGTGCTGGCCCTTCTGATGTTCGTTTTCTACCTGTTTTCCCGCGACAGAAAGGCAGAGGTGGACCGTCAGCTTGCGCAGATCAGCGGGGAAGTCTGGTTTGAAATCAAGCTGCTGTTTCTCGGCTGGGTCACATGGTTCTGTGCGCAGCCGTTTCTGGAAAAGGAGAGCGTCAAGGAAACGCTCTTCCCCCTGCTGCTGCTGTTCTGGACGCTGCTGTTCCTCCTCAACGATATTCGCTATAATCCCCATGTTTACCAGCACAACAGCTACCGCAGCACGAAAAGCTGGTACCTGACGCACCAGATGAAAAAGCGCTTCCAACAGCGCATGATGAGCAGTTTTGCCCTGTTTGCCGCGGCGGAGGGCGTTTTGTTCTGGATTTTCCGGGTGATCCCCTCTTCCCTCGGCGCATGGATTACAGCCGCGGCGGCAGCGGTTATTCTGCTGCTGTACATTCGGTATTTTGCCGGAATTCTCACCGACTTTGCAAGGCTGACCGACCAGATTTCGGAAATGAAAGCCGGCGCCGATACCCCGCCGCTCACATTCCGCGCGGAATCGGCCCTGGCCCCTGCAGCCGAAGACCTGAACAGCATTCAGTCCGGCATCAGCCACGCGGTGGAGGATCAGGTGCGGGCGGAGCGCATGAAGATAGAGCTGATCACCAACGTTTCACACGACATCAAAACACCGCTGACCTCGATCATCAACTACATCGGCTTGCTGCGGCAGGAGCGCGATCTGCCCGAGCACGTGCAGGACTATATTGAGATTCTGGCCGGAAAGGCCGACCGCCTAAAGAAAATGGTGCAGGATATTTTTGAGGTATCAAAAGCCAGCACCGGAAACATTGAACTGCACCCCGAGCCGCTGATTCTGCAGAAGCTGATTCAACAGACACTGGCCGATATGGAAGAGTCCGTCGCGGCCGCGCATCTGGCGCTCCGCCTCGATTTGCCGCAGGAGCCGGTTTATGTTCTGACCGACGGCAACCGGATGTACCGCGTTTTCCAGAACCTGATCCGCAACGCGCTGCAGTACTCGCTGGAGGGCTCGCGCGTGTTCATTCAGCTCACGGTGCAGGACGGCACCGCTCTCACGCAGATCAAAAACACCTCTCGCTTTGCCCTGGATAATCTGCCCGATGTGACCGAGCGCTTTGTGCGGGGCGATGAATCCCGCAGCACCGACGGCTCCGGCCTGGGGCTTTCGATCGCCAAAAGCTTTACCGAAGCCTGCGGCGGAAACTTCTCCATCAGCACGGACGCCGATCTCTTCAGCGCTGTCGTTTCGTTCCCGGTGATTCCCGAGCCGCAGCCGGAAGAACAGGAAGCCTCGCTGCAAAACGAGGATCAAACTTATTCTGAAGAGCAGGAAGCGCAGCCCGGGGAGCTTTGGCAGAAAACGCAGGAAACGGAAAATCCGGAGACTGTCAAATCGGATGAACCGATTTGACAGCAGACAGAAGGCTGTGCTATACTAAACCGGAAATAACAGGGGAGCCCGTGTTTCGGGCTGAGAAAAAGGAACCGACCTTTGACCCTTGACCTGATTTGGATTATGCCAACGTAGGGAGTTATGCTGACACCACAACATGTGATTCGGGCGGCGCCTTACCTGGCGCCGCCCGTTTTGATTCGCCGCGAACCGGACGATCCCATCCAAAGCAGGCGCCCCGGCAGAGGGGGAGCGCCCTGTACCGGTAACACAAGACAATGAAATAGCGAGGGAGCCCGTGTTTCGGGTTGAGAGGAAGCTTTTGAGCTTCGACCGCCAATATTGGGTTGGCGCCGTACCGGCTTGCTGTTTCTTTGTCTTTTTTTGCGCCCTGACGGGCCGGCTTACTGCTCCGATCAACAATATGGTTTCATCCAATCCACTTTGAAATGGCCTGATATAAGTACAATGATTTCTTCCCCTGCCTACGGCGGGGAAGAAATCATCCGCTTTTCAAGTGGCACAACTCTATTTGTTGAGGAGAATGATGTTATGAAAGAAAGTCCGCGTTTTTTAAAGCTTGTCATGCTTGCAATGATGGTAGCGATCGGGGTAGTGATCTCCCCCATTCTGCGCATTGAGGGGATGTGCCCTATGGCGCACCTGATCAATATTGTGTGCGCTGTTTTTCTGGGGCCGGGTTACGCTTTTGCGTGCGCCTTTACCATCGGGATTCTGCGCATGACGCTCATGGGCATTCCCCCGCTGGCACTCACCGGCGCTATTTTCGGGGCCGCTCTTTCGGGGATTTTGTACCGCCTTTCGGGCGGCAAGCTGATTTTTGCCGTGATCGGTGAAATCATCGGCACCGGCATCATCGGCGCGCTGGTTTCTTACCCGGTGATGACGCTGCTGGTCGGCAAGCAGGGCATCGGCTGGGCCTTTTACATCCCGTTGTTCCTGGGGGGAACGCTGATCGGCGGCAGCATTGCGTTCCTGTTTTTGAGCGCTCTGGCCAAGACGGGAATGCTCACTTCCATTCAAAAGCAATTGGGGGCGAAGGTGTATGACAAATCCCATAAAAGCAACATTCACAATGTCTGAGCTGCTGCAGATTCGGCACCGTGTGCAGCGTGAGAAGCCGCTGATCCACTGCATCACGAACCCGATCTCGATGAGAGACTGTGCCAACACCCTGCTGGCGGTTTCGGCCCGGCCGATCATGGCGGAATACCCGCCGGAGGCCGCGCAGATCACCGCACAGGCGCGGGCGCTCGCCGTCAATTTGGGGAACATCAGCGCTTCGCGTATGGAGGCCATGATGATTTCGGGCAGAACGGCTCTGGAAAAAAGCATCCCCTGCGTCATCGACGCGGTGGGCGTTGCCTGCAGCAGCCCCCGGCTTTCCTTTGCCCGCGATTTCATCCGGGAGTGCCGTCCCTGTGTGGTCAAGGGCAACAGCTCGGAGCTGCGGGCGCTGGCGGGTCTACCCAGCCACGCCCAGGGCGTCGATGCGGGGGAACAGGACCGCGTGACCGAAGACTCATTGGACGAACACATCGCCATGCTGGCGCAGCTTGCGCTTGATACCGGCGCGGTGATCGCCTGCACCGGCGCGATCGACCTGGTGACCGATGGCCGCAGGGCTTATATACTTAGAAACGGCTGCGAAACAATGTCGCTGCTTACCGGCACCGGCTGCATGCTTGGCGCTCTCACTGCCGGCTTTTTGGCCGGCGGAGAACCGCTGAATGCCGCGCTGCTGGCGGTCTCTTATTTTGGAGTGTGCGGCGAGCTGGCACAAGAGGAGTATCAGGGCCCGTCGAGCTTTTTTCTGCGCCTGATGGATCTGCTGCATCTGCTCACCGACCGGCAGCTCGAAGAAACCGTAAACTGCACTGTTTACAGCGGGAGGATGGAACATGCTTGACCTGACACTTTATTTGGTAACCGACAGCACCGGTCTGGAAGAACCGATATTCCTCGAGAAGATAGAGCAGGCCTGCCGGGGCGGAATTACCCTGCTTCAACTGCGGGAGAAAGAGAAATCCGGACGGGAGTATTTCGAGCTGGCGCGAAAGGTCAAAAGCATCAGTGACCGGTATCATATTCCCCTGATCATCGACGACCGGGCGGATGTTGCCACCGCGGTAGACGCAGCAGGAGTACACGTGGGGCAAAGCGACCTACCCGTTTTTGCTGCCCGCACTCTGCTTGGCCCGGGCAAAATCGTGGGGGCTACCGCTAAAACGGTGGAGCAGGCGCAAAAGGCCGCCCGGGAGGGTGCGGACTACCTTGGCGTCGGCGCGATTTACCCGACCACCACAAAGGTAAAAACGGTTTTGACCTCGGTTTCCACTTTAGGCGAGATTTGCCGCAGCGTTTCCATTCCCGTGGCGGCGATCGGCGGCCTGAATGAAGGGAACTGCGATATTCTGCGGGGCGTTCCGATCGCGGGCATCTCCGTCGTTTCCGCTGTGATGAAGGCAGCCGACCCCTGCCGGGCGGCGGCAGAGCTGAGAGCAAAGGTAACAGAGCTTTTGGCCTCCCAAAGCTGACGCCGATTTTTTCCCATCTGTCTATATCAGCACAAAATATACATTCAGTAATAAACAGGCGCGTTTTCCTTTTGGAAAGCGCGCCTGTTTATTACGATGCGTAATGATGATTTGTTATTCTTTGCTCCGCAGCGCCATCGCCACCCAGCCTTTTTCCTCGCGGCGCTGAAGAATCTCGAACTCCTTCTCCACGGCTGAAAGCACGTCCTGCTCGCGCGTATCGATGATCCCGCTGACGAGATACACCGCGCCGGGCTTTAAGAACTGCCGGATGTCACTGGTCAACAGGATGATCACATCCGCCACAATGTTCGCGGCGACCACATCGAACGTGCCATGCACCTTATCCGTCAGGTTGCCGTGAATCCCGGTAAAACGGTCAGACAAACCATTGATGCGCGCGTTTTCCACCGCGGTGCGAACGCCCGCCTCGTCAATATCCACACCGACTGCGCGCTGTGCGCCGAGCAACAGCGCAGCGATGGACAGAATCCCGCTGCCGCAGCCGACGTCGAGCATCTCGCAGCCCGGCGTTACATAGTCCTCCAGCAGCTCCATGCACAGGCGGGTCGTTTCGTGCGTACCGGTTCCGAACGCCACACCCGGTTCCAGATGCAGCACGGCGCGGTCGCCCGCATCGTATTCTTCTTCCCATGTGGGGCGGATCAACAGGCGATTGCCTACCGGCATCGGCTTAAAATATTTTTTCCAGTTGTTGATCCAGTCCTCCTCCAGGCAGGCACTGGTATCAATGGTAAAGGGAATCCCCTCTGCGCGGTAGCGTTCGCTCAAAAACGCGACCGCCTCCGACGGATTTTCTTTCGGGTCGATATACACATGCACCAGCGCCTTGGTGCGGTCTTTTTTCAGCAGGTCTTCATCGATCAAATCAATGTGGGCGATCTCCCAGGCTTCCTGCTCCAGATTCGAGTAATCCTCAATATAAATACCGTAGGGCACCACCATCTGGGCAATGTCCCCCGCCAAATCCACCGATTCGGCCGGCACGGTGATTGTCACTTCTGTCCATTCCATCTTCTTTTGGCTCCCCTTTCTGTTCTGCTCCTTATTGTACACGATTGCGCAGAAATTGTATAGTAACGCCGCTTTAAAAAAGCGATTCGTTCCTTCCCAGGCCAAGGTCGAGAGAAGAAGCTGCGTTTTGATTGGTACCGCAGTCATTCTGAAAGTAAATTGCCTATACATATTTTTCCCTTGCGGACGAATACATTTGACCATACACCCATGGAATGATTTGGAACAGGAATGGTGCTTTGCCTTATGAATAAACGCATTTTTCTCATCAATACATTGATCCTGACCGCCGGATCGCTTTTTATGCGGATGCTGAACATCGGCTACCGCGTATTTATCTCGGATCACATCGGCGCGGCCGGGCTGGGCCTTTACCAGCTGATTTTCTCCGTCTTCATCCTGGCGATCACCATTTCCACCTCGGGAATCAGTCTGGCCGTTACCCGGCTGGTGGCCGAAGCCATGGCCAAAGACGACCCGGGTTACGCCAAGGGCGCGGTGCGAAAGGGAATCGCCTGTTCGCTCACCCTGAGCCTCATCGCCATGACGGTGCTGTACCTCCTCGCCCAGCCGATCGCAGACGTGCTGCTGAATGAGCCCTCCGCCGCCCGACCGCTGCAAATGCTCGCGCCGGGGCTCCCCTTTATGGCGATTTCGGCCAGCCTGCGCGGCTATTTTATCGCGATGCGCAAGGCCCTGCGTCCTGCCACGGCAGAAATACTGGAGCAGCTCGCAACCATCGGCATCGCGGTGGGGCTGTTTGCCCTGCTGGCCCCGCAGACGCTGGAGGGTGCGTGCCTGGTTCTGATGCTTGGTTCCACCGCCGGAGAAATGGTATCCTGCCTTTATAACGGGATTCTGTACCTGTGGGATGTGCGCCGCCTGCACGGCCACCGTGCGCGCGGGAAAGGGGCGCTGTGGGGCATTCTGCGCATTGCCCTGCCCTCGATGACCGGCTACACCGCTAGGAATATTTTAAGCGCTGTGGAAAACCTGCTGATCCCCACAGGCCTGCGCAAGAACGGCTCAAACGCGGTTAGCGCCATGGCGCAGTACGGCGTGATTCAGGGAATGGTGATGCCGGTGCTGTATTTTCCGGCGGCGCTGCTCTCTGCGCTGGCGGCGCTTTTGGTACCCGAAATGGCGGAGGCAAACGCCGCGGGGAAAAGCCGCGCCATCGCGCGCGCCACCGGGCGCGCGATGCAGATGACCCTGCTGTTTTCCTTTTTGATCATGGGGATTTTTCTCGGCTTTTCCCGGGACATTGGTCTGACTTTTTACAAAAACGAGCAGACGGGCATTCTGCTGCGCATTCTCGCGCCGCTGGTTCCCCTGATGTACCTGGACGGCATTGTGGACAGCATCCTGAAGGGACTCGACCAGCAGATGAGCTCGCTCAAATACAATCTTTCCGATTCCGCACTGCGCGTGGTGCTGATCTATTCGCTGATTCCCGTCTGGGGCCTGAAGGGTTATATCGTAGTCGTGTTTTTCAGCACGATTTTCAACGCCAGCCTAAGCATCCACCGCCTGATCAAGGTGGCGCGGGTGCCGATTCAGATGGTCGACTGGGTGGTAAAGCCCCTTTTGTGCATGGCGCTTTCTGTTTCGCTCGTTATCCTTTTGCTGCGATTTTCTCCTTTTTCTTTCTTTCTGCCGTACCAGTGCGTGATTCTGCAGGTATGCGTGACTCCGCCGCTCTACGCCGGTTTTCTGTTTCTGTGCGGCAGCCTTGGTCGCGAGGACATCCGCTGGATTCACTCCTTAACCGGTCACCGCCCGACAGCAGGCCCGGCAAGAGCAAATGCAGATTGACAAATTCTGCGCAACTCCCTAAACTGAAAGACAGAAACTTTGTTTCTGTGCATGTTGAAGAACATGCGGATCGTCAAATCCCGCGCAGGACAAAGCGGCAAGCGCTGCAAAAGGGGAAGCATTCTTTGGGATGTGACCCAAATTTGCGGCGCGGCTGCCCTGCGGGCACACAGAAGCACAGCAGGGAATATCAGCGGTTTTGCGGCTGTGCGGCGCTATGACGGTCTAAGAAACTTCATTTTTTCATTTCAGCAGAAAGAGGATTTTCTATGCAGACCTTTGTCAAACTGATATTATTTTTCTCCGTATACAGCATGATCGGCTGGCTGTGCGAGAGTATTTATTGTTCCATGCCCCAAAAGCGCTGGATCAACCGCGGCTTTTTAAATGGCCCGTTCTGCCCGGTATACGGTTTTGGCGCGCTGTTGATTCTGGCGGTGCTTTCTCCGCTGCTGGGAGTTTTCGAGTTCCCATTGGAGCTGATTGTGCTGTTTTTCACCGCGACACTGCTGACCTCCGTTTTGGAGTATGTGACCAGTGTCCTGTTAGAGAAGCTGTTCCACACCTCGTGGTGGGATTACTCGAACCATAAATATCAGATTCACGGGCGCGTCTGCCTGATGAATTCGCTGCTGTTCGGGGTGATGTCCACCTTGGTGCTGGAGGTGCTGCACCCGCTGATCAGCTCGCTGCTGACCGCCATTCCGCGCATCGTATCCTTCCCGCTGGCAGGCGGGCTGTTCGTCTACTTTATTCTGGACGGCACCGTTACCACCATCGGTATCCTGCGCATGAACGGCAAGCTGGCGCAGTTGCAGACGATACTGGATGAAATCCGCGAACGCACCGCCGCCGTGGCAGAAACCAACCTGGCCGGGCTGGAGCATTCCTTGGACGAGCTGCGCGACAAAGCGGATGAGCTCAAATCGGAAACATTGCTCAGCCTGCGGCAGGCACTGGAAGAACTACGCCTGAAAACGGACGACGTCAAAACAGAAAGCATTGAGCGCCTGCGCAACTCGATTCTGGATTTTGTCAACGACGAGAATCGGATTCGCCTGCGCATGCTGCAAGACAAGCAGGAATACCTGGAATCGCAGACGCACCCCATGCACCGCAGAATTATGGAGGCATTCCCCCACATGCGTTCGATTCAAAGCCCGGAATCTTTCCAGCGCTTTCGCCAGGCCGCCGCTGCGGCCCGCAAGCGGGTGCGCGGCTCCGGCAGCGAATCCGAGAGCGAATCTGAAGACAAAAAAGAATAAATACAAATTTTTTCAAAAAAGGATTGACATTCCTCCCATCAGACAGTATACTAAAAGCACAATAACATATTAAGTATATATGTTTAATTTATTAGCTGAAGGGAGCTGTCCGCTATGAAACTATATTCCTCTGATTTCTGCCAATTGGTTCGTTGTCGAATGTGCGGCTGTTCCCATATTGACAACGATAAATCATAAAATAGAAGAGGAGAATTTGAATGAGCAATCAGACAAAGCATCAATGGAAATTTGAAACACTTCAACTGCACGTCGGCCAGGAGCAGCCCGACCCCGCTTCTGATGCGAGAGCCGTACCGATTTATCAGACTACCTCTTACGTATTCAGAAACAGCAAGCACGCGGCGGATCGGTTTGGGCTGGCAGACGCCGGAAACATTTACGGCCGGCTGACAAACAGCACCCAGGATGTATTTGAAAAGAGAATTGCCGCTCTGGAAGGCGGTATCGCCGCTTTGGCGGTTGCGTCCGGCGCAGCGGCCGTCACGTACTCCATCCTGAACCTGGCGCAGTCCGGTGACCATATTGTTTCTGCCAAAACGATTTACGGCGGTACTTATAACCTGTTTGCACATACTCTGCCGCAGTACGGCATTACCACCACCTTTGTGGACCCGGACGAAGAGGGCGCCTTTGAAGCCGCCATTCAGGAGAACACCAAGGCGATCTTTATCGAGAGCCTCGGCAACCCCAACTCGAACATTATCGATGTGGAGCTTGTGGCCGGGATCGCCCATAAGCACGGTATCCCGCTGCTGATCGACAGCACCTTTACCCCGCCCAGCCTGTTCCGCCCCATTGAATACGGCGCGGACATTGTGATCCACTCCGCCACCAAGTTCATCGGCGGACACGGCACGACGCTCGGCGGCGTGATCGTTGATTCCGGCAAATTCGACTGGGCTGCTTCCGGCAAATTCCCGGGCCTGACCGAACCCACCCCGAGCTACCACGGCCTGAGCTTTTCCCGCGACGTGGGTGCGGCGGCATTTGTCACAAGAATCCGCGCGATTCTGCTGCGCGATACCGGCAGCGCGATTTCCCCGTTCAACGCTTTCCTGCTTTTGCAGGGGCTGGAGACTCTCTCCTTGCGCGTAGAACGCCATGTGGAAAACTCGCTGAAGGTGCTCGATTTTCTGAAAAACCATCCCAAGGTGGAGCATATCAATCATCCCGCTCTGCCCGACAGCCCCTATCATGCGCTGTATGAGAGTTACTTCCCGAACGGCGCCGGTTCCATCTTCACCTTCGAGGTGAAGGGCGGCTCGGAAGAAGCCACAAAATTCATCGATAATCTGCAGCTGTTCTCCCTGCTGGCGAACGTAGCAGACGTAAAATCGCTGGTCATTCATCCCGCCTCCACCACACACTCGCAGCTGAATGCGGAAGAACTGCTGGATCAGGGAATCAAGCCCAATACGATCCGTCTTTCCATCGGCACCGAGCACATTGACGATATCATTTACGATTTGCAGCAGGCATTCGATACGATCTGAACTCCAACTTATTTCTTTTAAACCAGCTTTTTCCGGACACTTTTTCTATATTCCTCCAATTTTGTAAAATAGTCAGAACCGGCGTTCCCTGCCATTGGGGAACGCCGGTTCTGTTTTGCTTTAACATGCAGAAAAGCGCGGGCCGCTGAACCGGCCCGCGCTTTTGATCGCGATATTGTCTTTGAATTCAGGCTTCGGCTCAAAAGGGAAACTCAGCTATCTTTTCCCCCGCCTTCGGTAAGGAATAGACGGCAACCGCGATTCCTCATTTTTATCAAAGATCCGATTATTTATAATACAAGCCCGCCAGCTTCATGTCCTTTGTAAAGGAAATGGTATAGATAAAGGCCTTTTTCTCATATTGGGCTCTGGCTACGGCCACGGCGTAATCCTCTTTGGTGTTTTTGTCTGAGGCGCCGGCAATATTGACCTCTTTGATCTCCTGAAACGCGCCGCCTTCACCGATCGCCTTGTACACCGCGGCAAGCGCATCGTCGGTCAGGGCCGACTTCATTGTGTCGTCACTGATTTCCCGCAGGGCGTCGCTGTCCTTTGCGTTGACCGCGTCGATCACCTTTGTCGTTGCCTCCTGAACCTTATCCTGATCAAAATCGTCAGAGAGTTTTTTCTGCCCGCCGCTGCATGCAGTGAGCAGTGCCAAACACAGCACGAGCACGGTTCCAAAGACAAACATCTTTTTAAGCTTCTGCGTTTTCTTCTTCATTCTCTGTTCCTCCTTGCAAATAAAGCTTCCGGGACAAAACGGCATAGGCCCCGGCGCACAACACCATTCCGGCAAAGATCAGTTCGACATAGGCCACCTGCATTCCGCCGCGCGCAAGCAGCGGCAGAACGGAATCCACCAGTCCGTGCAGAACAATCGCCGCGGCCAGATAACGGAACCGATGTCCCGTCTGAAAGCCGTTCCAAACGATCACCGTCAGGATCAGATGCAGCAGCATTGCGAGCACACGCTCAATCAGGGCCATGTGCAAAACGCTGAAAGTGTATCCCTGCATCAACAGGGGAATCAAAATCTGCCCGGCCTCTATCCCGCCGTGGCCAAGGCCGAACAGCAGCGGCTGCGCGATGGTGCATTTTTCCGGGCGAAGCAGAAAGCACTTGAACAGAAAGCGAAAGCCCTCTTCGAACACACCGGCGGAAAAGCCGATGAGCACCACAGCCAAAACAGGGTGCAGCGTGCTGAACATGGTAAACCACATGCTGTGATTCAGCAGCCCCAGCAGCGGGATACGCAGCAGCGGCTGTGAAACGGAAAAGCAGGCGGCTCCCAGCACAAACCACAGCAAATATTGGATAACCCTATGACTGCGACTTGTTTTTGGCGAATCCGGCATTGTCTTCCCACCTTTCTGCTCATAAAAAAACGCCGATCGCACTCTGGCTGCCGACAAGCCCCGCAAAAGCGGGACGCCGACACCAGCGCCGATCAGCGAAAAAAACGTCTGGTATCTCTCGTGAATCCCGGCGAAACACAACAGGGCGGCGGAACCCTCCGCCGAAAAGCCGGACACTTCTATCTATTGTGAAACTCCTCCCGAATCCAATCCACTGCCGGGTTTCTCCGAAAGATCATCCTCGTTTTTTATTTGCAAAAATTTTCGACATAGCTGTCCAGCGCAGTCTCGATGATCCGTACAGCTTCCTCACGGCCGCTGACTTCTTTAACGGCGGTTTCTTTATTCTCGAGTTCCTTGTAAACCCGGAAGAAATGAGACATCTCGTCAAAGATATGGGTAGGCAGCTCACTGATATCCTGATACTGATTGTAGGTAGGGTCATTGAAGGGGATTGCAATGATCTTTTCGTCGTTGCGGCCGCCGTCGAGCATCGAGATGACACCGATGGGGAAGCAGCGCACCAGGGTGTGGGGCTCCAGCGGTTCGGAGCAAAGCACCAGAACATCCAGCGGGTCACGGTCATCGCCGTAGGTTCTGGGAATAAAGCCATAGTTGGCCGGGTAGTGAGTCGAAGTATACAGAATACGGTCCAGAATAATCAGGCCGGTTTCTTTGTCAAGCTCATACTTTTTCTTGCTGCCCTTGGAAATTTCGATCACCGCGATAAAATCGGACGGGTTGATCCTTTTGGGAGACATGTCATGCCAAATATTCATTTTTGAAACTCCTGTTCACAGTATATGCAGCGATAAAGCTGCGATTTTTCATTGCAAAGCCGAAAAATATGATCAACGCCCTCCTCCGCGTTACTGATGCAGCGCGGATTTTTGCAGCGGATCACATTCGTCACCTGCTTTGGAAGCTCCAAGCTTCTTTTTTCAACGATTTTCCCCATATCAATCACATTGATGGTAATATTATGGTCTATTACCCCCAGAATGTCAAGGTTCAAATCTGCTTTTCCCTCAATCTTAATAATGTCTTTTTTTCCGAATTTGCTGCTTTTGGCGTTTTTGATGATCGCCACGCTGCAGTCGAGGGAATCGAGCCCGAGCAGATGATAGATTTTCATTGCGGAGCCCGCGTGAATGTGGTCGATGACGATTCCGTGTTCCAGACTGTCGATGTTCAGCATGCCGCCACCTCCAAAAGCTTCAGGATCAATGCCATTCGGACATAAACGCCGTTCTGCGCCTGTTCAAAATAGGCGGCTCTGGGGTCGCTGTCGACCTCCGCCGTGATTTCGTTGACGCGCGGCAGCGGGTGCAGCACCGCAAGGTCGCTTTTGGCCGCGCGGAGCTTGTCCGCGGTTAAAATGCAGCTGTCTTTCAGACGGACATAATCCTCTTCGTTGAAAAAGCGTTCCTTCTGAATGCGGGTCATATACAGAATGTCGAGCTCGGGCATGGCCTCCTCAAGCGTTTCCACTTCCCGGTACGGCGCGTTGTGCGCCAGCAGAACATCCTGCATGATGTAATCCGGCACGCGCAGCTCCTCGGGCGAAATCAGCACAAAGCGGATGTCGCCGAAGCGCACCAGGGATTTCATGAGCGAATGCACCGTGCGCCCGAATTTCAAATCCCCGCACAGACCGATGGTCATTTGATCCAGGCGCCCCCTTTTGCGGCGGATCGTCATTAAATCCGTCAGCGTCTGGGTGGGGTGCTGGTGTCCGCCGTCGCCCGCGTTGATCACCGGAATGCCGGAATAATGCGACGCCACCAGCGGCGCGCCCTCTTTGGGGTGACGCATGGCACAAATATCCGCATAGCACGAAACCGCGCGGATGGTATCCGCTACACTTTCCCCTTTGCTCACCGAGCTGCTCTCCGCAGAGGCGAAGCCCAACACGCTGCCGCCAAGACGCAGCATCGCCGATTCAAAGCTCAGGCGCGTACGCGTGCTGGGCTCGTAAAACAGCGTGGCCAAAATCTTGCCGCGGCAGGCCTTTGCATAGGGCGACGAATCCAGCGCGATTTGATCTGCCAGCTCGAGCAGCTCCAGCGTTTCCTCCACCGTAAAGTCCAACGGGTCTATCAGGTGCTTCATTCCGGTCTTCCTTTCTTTTCCCGCGCGCTCAAAAGAAGCACACCTTGAAAATCCCTGATCTTTCAAAGTGTGCCTGTTCTGTGCTATTGTTTGTCCGTTTTTCTTTCAACAGTATAGCGGAAAAAGTGACAGCTGTCCATACCCTGCCCGGGAAATACGCTAAAATTTTTCGGGCTGGTCCTTGCGCACGCGCTCCATGGCGCGGCCCAAATCCTCCAGCAAAACGGTAATCTGCTGGATTTTCTCTTCCCCAAACAGCTCCGCCACCGCGTTCACGCGTTCCAAAAAGCGGTTGATCGCATCGGAAAAGATTTTTTCCCCCGCCGGGGTAAGCGCCACATACACCACGCGGCGGTCGTCTGTGGCGGCCGTGCGGGTGACAAGCCCTTTTTTCTGCAGGGATTTCAGCATCTGAGACACCGCCGGCATCGACATTCCCAGCCGCGCGCTCAATTTGGACACCTTCACGCCGGGCTGCTCTCCCCGGCATTCCCCTTCCTGCAGACAGCAATGGATCTTGTGCATCATCATAAATTCGCCCTGCGGCACTCCCGGAATCTCAGGAATCAGATCCCTGGCTCTTTTCAGATAATGCAGAACCCCGAACAGCTCGTCCGTTCGATCCTTCGCAGACATAAAAGCCCTCCCCACCAGTTTGTGAACCCTTCATACCAATTTTCATAAAAGCAGTGAATCATGCCGGTTCTCCACCCTTCTTCGGCGGGGAGAGAACTGTTTTTCCCTTTTACTGCAGATTCAAATTAGTTAAGTATATGAAATAGTATAAATCGTTTTTTGCTTTTGTCAAGGAAGTGCCCAGGTTTTTCCAGTGTGAAAAGCGGCGGGAAATGAAATTTTTCAGTAATTTGTTTAGAATTCAGCCTTTTGGCTGCGCAGGAATAGATCAGAAAGCACTTTGTCTGCGGCCTGCCCGCCGTGGATTACCGCTTCCACCGCCTGGCAGATCGGCAGCTCCACGCCGTACTGTTCCCCCAGGCGAAGCATTGCCCGGGTGGTGGCGACGCCCTCCGCCAGCTCGCCGTAGTGCTCCCCTTTTACAAAGCGCTCACCGAAAGCTCGGTTGTGGCTGTACGGCGAAAAGACTGTCGCCTGATAATCGCCGAGGTGTGCCAGCCCGTAAGCGGAAATCTCGTTGCCGCCCATCGCCTTGATCAGCCGCGCAATCTCGCGGGTACCGCGCGACATCAGCGCGCCCTTGAGCGCCGTTTTATTCAGGCCGTCCAGCATACCGGCGGCAATTCCGATCACGTTTTTAGAGGCGGCCCCCACCTCGTTGCCGAGCAGGTCTTCCCCATAGTAAAAGCGGATCAGGCTGCCGGAAAACTGCTCCACCAGAAATTGTTTCGTTTCCTTGGCGCTGCTGTCGATCACCATGCAGTTGGGGATTCCGGCGGTGAAATCCTGCACATGGCCCGGCCCCACCCAAATCGCCAGACCGGTTTCGGGCGGGAGAAATTCCTCCGCCACCTCGGTCAGCCGTTTGCCGGTGGAGGCCTCAATGCCCTTCATGCACAGCACGACGGTTTTCCCCGCCATCGAAAGCTGCGACAGTTGCTGCATCAGCCCGCGCAGGCTTTGGGAAGGAATCGAGATCACCACGATCTCTGCGCCCTCCAGCGCCTGCTTTAGATCATCACAAAACAGGACGGCGTCGGAAAAAGTGACAAGCCCGTTGGTACGGGTCTGCCGCAGTTTGGAAAACTGCTCGCTGGTCGGCCTGCCGTAGATGGTAACATCCTTTTCCAGCCCCGAAAGGTACCATGCGATAAAGCTGCCCCAACGTCCGCTGCCGATGACTGTTATTTTCATTCGTGTTTGCTCCTTTTCCCATTCCCAAATCTCTGGCCCGCCGCCCTGCCGGGCAGCTCGAACCATAACTTTATTTATCATAGGGCCTTTGCGTTGTGTTGTCAATCAAAGCCTTCGCCGTCAAAACGCCGCGCAGCCACAAAATTGTATGATCATTTTGCTTGTGGCGTCCGCCGCATGTTCTTTGAATAAGCTGAGGCTTGCTGTAAAGCCTGTGTGCAAAGTGCTCCCGAAAGCATTTTCTCCAAAACAACGCCGCTCATTCCGGTCAAATGGGACGATACCCGCCCTGCGGCAGCCGCGCAATCAGCAAAATCCCGCTCAGGGTATCGGTACGTACCGCGTTTTCTATTTCTGCCGCAATGCCGGGAAGCGCGGCGGCCAAATATTCCGCCGTGCGCTGGCGCAGCGAAAGAGCGAAGCTCATCTTCTCAAACGCCGCCTGCAGCAGCGGCAGAAGCTCTGATTTTCCCCGGCCGTTCAGCTTTTCTTTTAAATCAGCCAAATCCCCCGCCGAAAGGCGTAACGAATAGAAATTTTTCCCGCACAGCACGCACCCAAGCGCCGCCGTCAGCACCGGCCCGCACAGATTCAGCGGGAGTTCCCGGTAATCCACCGGCAGCCCGCACAGCAGCGTATGGATTGCCATCGGCGAAAAGCAGGTGCAAAACTGGTTTTCACAGTCCACACGCTCTGTATATTCCCGGATAAACTCGATCCCGGCCAGATCGGTCACCGGGTGCAGCAGCGGGTAATCCGCCGTAATGTGAATCTGCTGCGCACCGAACTGCGGCCGGTACACCTGAAAAAATCCGTTAATGCCGTCCTCCACGGTCGAGCGGTAAAACACGTTCGGCGTTTCCATCAGCCTGCGGACAAGGCCGGCGTGAAAGAGCTTTGTTGTTTTCAGCATCCGGTCAATTTTTTTGCCCCCGCGCACAAACAGAGCCTCGGCTCCTTCATTGATCAGCGCCAGAGCGGCGTCCTCTGCGTTCTCGTATTCCTTCAGACCGACGCCGATCGTAAACAGCACCGATTCCAAGATTCCCTCCGCGTCTTCCACGCGGATAGAGCTGCTCTCCATCCCGTTATAAAGCTGTGTCTGCCGCGCCAGAACAGAAAGACAGTCCATCTGCACCGCTTCGATCTGCGGTGCGGTAAGCACCTCCGTCAGGTAGGCCTGCTCCAGCAGGGAAGAAAGATAGTGCTCGCCGCTGAGCAGCGAGCGGTCGATCCTGCTGATCCGTTCAAGAGAGTCCATCTTCATCCTCCTCTTCGGGCGCTTCGCTGTCAAAATCCGCGGGGCGGCCCCAGCGCAGATTTTCTGCCAGGCGGTACAGCTCCCTCCCGGCCAAAAGCTCCAGAGAGCCTCCGCAGGGGCCGTCGTATGCCTTCTTCATAAAATCGATCAGCTCGTCGTCGCTGAAACGATTCTCCGTTTCGTTTTTATAATAATAGAACAGCTCCACCAGTTCGTGGAGCGTGGATTCATAATTTTGGCCCATCAGGTACGGGGAATCGCAGAAAGCGTAAATCAGCTTTTGAATGACTCCGCCGCCAAATTCGATTCTGCCCGCGGTTTTCAGCGCGAACGCCCGGGTCTCCACAAGATGCGCCGCCTGCCGCTCCGTCAGCTCCAGGCCAAAGCGGGCGGTCATATCGTTGCATTTCATGATTTCCCCGATTGCCTGCCTCTGGATCAGCCCCTGATTCAAAAATCCCAACTCAAATCCCAAAACGCATCATTCCTCCCTCAGCAGCAGCACGGTGCTTCGCACCGCCTGATGAACAACAGACTGACAAAACTCTTCCTCATCCTCAATCACGCGGCGGCCCGAAATATAATTGGAGATTTCCCCGATGAGGTAACAGTGTACAAAATGAACGGCCTCCTCCAGCTTTCCGGCGTCAGCCGACCGACCGGACAGTTCCCGCCAGATTTGCGCGACCGCACGGTTCATCTGCTCCCGGGCCGCCGCCACGGCCAGCGTATTGCTTTCGGGGCGCTGCTCCCCCAAATACTCGAGCCACGCCAGCCGGAACCAGCCGGTGTTATCTAAATACACGCGCACCACGGCGTAAAAAAACGCCTGCAATTTATACTTGGGCGCAAGCGCGGCGGCCGCCACGGTGCCGATCTGTGCCGACATCCGCTGTATGCAGACGGTGTGCGCCTCCCACAGAAGCTGTGGATAGGACGAAAAATAATTGTACAGATTCGTATGGGCGCAGCCTAAGGCCCGCGCGATTTCGCGCAGATTCAGGCTCTGCACGTCGCGCCGGTTTCGCAGCAGCTCCAATGCCATATTGATAATCTGTTCCCTGGAAATGGGTTTCCGGCTAGTCACTCGTATTCTCTCCAATCTATTACCGTTGGTAATTACCGGTGGTAATAGATTGTATCACGCCTTTTGGCCGCTGTCAATGCATTAAAGGGGGGAAATCACTGTGCCCACAACGCGTTCTATCGCTTCCCTAAACAGGAGAAGATATGGTAATATATCCATAATATGGAAAAACAAAAGGAGTAAACCGATGGAAAATCAAATGCAAAGCGCCCTGCGGGCTATGTCTGCATGGTTGGCAGACGAGCACGAGCTTGGTGGGCCGCCCGCCAAAATAGAATGCGCGGGGGAATTCGATCTGCACGGGTACCATTACTATATCTTCAAGTATAAAAAGAACCTTCTCGGCAAATGGCTGCTTGGGGTATGCGGCGGCTACGAGCCCGGAGAAACAGAGCACTGCGGGCATGTGTTCAGTGAAATGGAAGCCTACGATGCCAAAACTGCCCTTGAAAAATCTATTCGCATGGTTGAAATGATTCGTGCATACTGGATGCAGCGGGCGCAGGAGGAGCAGCAAAAGCAGCAGACAGCCCCGCCTTATGAAAGCGAGGAGATTTCCCCGGAGCAGGAGCAGCGCAAGGCACGCTCGATCTCCATTTTGAAAGAAAAAGGAGTTCCTTATATTGAGCACCTGCCTGTCATTGAATCGGTAATTACGCCGCGCACCCCGCAGGAAATTGCAAAACGCGCCATTGCCTGCCTGATTACCATACAGGTGGCCTGCGACATATCCCGCGGCGAGGATGTGAAGAAATCCCAGGAATTTTTTCAGCAGATGCTGGAGACCTATGGAGTTGCGGACGAATTGACCCCCAAGGAGCAGATGTTCTTCTCCGGCAAGCCAAGCAATCAGGATGCGGTGAACATGGCCTGGAAGTACGAAGCTTATTGGCCGCTGATTTGGGCGCTGGGTCTGGTGGACAGCCTGGAATATCCCGATCAGATCTGTGACTGCGATTTTGCGATAGAAGCGGTAAGCTCCTGCGGCAGCTTCGAGGAATTGATGGAGAGTGCCCGGCCCCGGGAAATGAGCGAAATTCTGGATGAAGCCGATTTGATTTTCCGGTATGACTGGGCCTGCGTCAATGCCCGTCTTCACGGCAGGGAGGCGCCCGCAGGGTTGGATTCCGGCGTAGTAATGGAACGCCATTGGGGGCTAAACTGGCTGATTGGCAAAAATTCAGATAACGATGAATGGGACACGGTTTCAACCGATACCTGAAAACGAAACATGAGAGCAGGCGTTCTAATTGTTGATGTCGCTTTTCCCTTGAAAATTGCCTGGCTGAAAAGAAATCATAGTAATGTGGTAGGATTTTATTGCAAAACGATCCGCACTTGCTGTATGATTAAGAGAATCAATGACCAGGAGGGAAACACAGCATGAGGGACGAAACCAAATGTATCCACTGCGGGTATACCCCGAAAAATTCAGAGCCGAAGATGGTTCCGATCGTTCAAAGCACGACTTATGTGTTTGATTCAACGCAGGAGGTCGGTGACGTATTCGACGAACCGACCAAAGCCCTGATTTACTCGCGCTTCGCCAACCCCACTGTGATGGCGGTCGAGCAGAAAATCGCTGATTTGGAGGGCGGCATCGGCGCGATGTGCACCTCTTCCGGTCAGGCCGCCACGCTGCTCGCCATTTTAAACCTGTGCAAGGTGGGCGGCAGCTTCATCAGCACCTCTCAGATTTACGGCGGAACCGTGAACCTGTTTGCCGTCACCCTGAAAAATTACGGGATCGAGTGCATTTTTGTGGACGCCGACGCCGACGAGGAAACCATCGGCGCCGCGGTACGGGAAAACACCAGGCTGATTTTCGGCGAAACGATCGCAAACCCGGCCCTGAGTGTGCTGGACATCGAAAAGTTCGCACGGATCGCACACAGCCACAAAATCCCCCTGATCATGGACAATACCTTTGCCACCCCGATTCTGTGCAAGCCGTTTGAGTTCGGCGCCGATATCGTGGTGCATTCCACCTCGAAATACATGGACGGCCACGCGGTGCAGGTAGGCGGCGTGATTGTCGATTCCGGCAATTTCGACTGGACCAACGGCAAATTCCCGGAGTTTACCGAGCCGGACGAATCGTACCACGGCATTACTTATGTGGGGAACTACGGCAAGGCCGCCTATATTATCAAGGCCAGAATGCAGCTGATGCGCGACTACGGCGCCTACCCGGCGGCAAATTCCGCGTTTCTTTTGAACCTTGGCCTCGAAACGCTTGCCGTGCGGATGGAGCGCTACTGCAAAAACGCGCTGGAGGTGGCAAACTATCTCGCGGCCTCCGACAAGATTGAAAAGGTGATCTACCCGGGGCTGGAGAGCGACAAGTATTACCCGCTTGCAAAGAAGTACCTGAAGGGAACGAGCGGCGTGATTTCGTTCATCATCAAGGGCGGAAAGGACAACGCCGTCAAATTCATGGACGGCCTGAAGCTCGCTTCCATTGAAGTGCATGTGGCGGATATCCGCACCTGCGTGCTGCACCCCGCCAGCGCCACACACCGCCAGCTGACCGAAGAACAGCTGTTTGCCGCGGGCATCAACCCCGGTATGATCCGCTTCTCCGTCGGTCTGGAAAGCGTTGAGGATATTATTGAAGATATTGAGCAGAGCCTGAGCAAAGTGTAAGCGCTGCTGCACCATACACTTGCGGCGAACTGCCGCAGGCGGAACAGAGTAAAAGAAGCTATTCAACATTTCTCTTCAAAATGTTGAAAAGCTTCTTTCCTTTTAACCTGCGCTCGGTACGATCCTTATTTTACCTGCAGAGCCTGACGAATCCGATCGATCAGCTCTGCATTCTTTTTCTCATCAAAATAAACCTGATCGGGGTTCATAGCAAACGTTCCGCCCCATTCGGCGCCGCCGCGGTACTTCGGCACCAGATGAAAATGCAGGTGGTGCCCGGTGTCCCCATACGCGCCGTAATTGATCTTTTCGGGGTGAAATACCTCATGCAGCGCCTTAGCCACACGATTGACCTCGGCAAAATAGGCGTTTCTCTCTTCATCTGAAAGCTCAATCATCTCGCTCACATGCTTTTTATGGGCCACGACCACCCGGCCCTCGTGACTCTGCTCTTTAAACAAATACACCTTCGACGTTTCCAGCTCGCAGATCTTGATTCCGAACTTGTCCAGCAGTTCGCCTTCTACACAGTATGCGCACGTTGCATCCATTTGATTTGCTCCTTTTGTTTTGTATTGTAATACCGATATCCTATCAAAAGCATTTACGATTTCTCCGCACTTTTGGCGGGGAGAAGGCAATGCTTTTCCTTACAGATTCGCATCACGCCGCTTGAAAAAATTGGACTATTTGAAAGTTTTTTCGCTCTTGCCAAATCAGGCAGTTATTTCCTTTTTCGAATCAATTATAAATCGGAAGCAACCCCGCGTCAACTAAAATGCAATGATTTATTGGATTCTTTGCAATGATTTCCGTTCATTCTTTTTTCTTCGCTTTTTCAAAGGCTGCCTGCACGGGATGTGACTTTTCATACTGGTTGATCTGTGCCAGCAGCTCTGCGATCTGGCCACCGACCATCTCCATCTCCTGATGGAACACCCGGGCCGAAACCCGGAGCGCCCCATGCCCAAGAATGATCATCTGCTCCATACCGTCGGAGGTTGCAACGCGCACCCGGTACTGCTTGGCCAGCTCGTAGGTTGTTTTTTCAATATAGGCGTCGGCAGTTTCAGTCTGCTTGGTATACACCACACTGATGTTGTGGTACCGCTGCACCTCGCTGGTATTGCGCGGAACACGGTAAGCGTCGAATACCAGGATCACCTCGCATTTGCGGTAGCCCTGATAATTGCTGAGCAAATCCATCAGCAGCTTGCGCGCGGTGTCGAGGCTCTCTCGTGCCACCGCCTTCAGCTCGTCCCACGCGAAAATGATGTTGTAGCCGTCCACCAGCAGATATTCCGGCCCGGTCATGATCGGACGGATGGCTTCCCGCTTCGCAGTCTGTTCCGTGCCCTGCAAAAACTGCTTCTGCGGCAGCAGTTCACGCCGCTTGACCGGGCCGTACGTCCGCTCAAAAATGGCCTGCAGCTCTTTGTCCTGCTCCAAAGCACCGGTATAAGAGACAGACGGCCGTGCGGAGGACTCCGGAGCGCTCTCCGCCTGCCGATTCTCCCCATGGGGGCGAATGCCGCTTTCTACGTGCATGTAATCCCACACCTGATTCCAGGGGACGGAAAAACCCGCTCCGTGCGAACAGAAGATGGAATCCGCAGGCTGTTCCAGATCGCGCTCCGGATCATAGCCGATGGCGGCGATTACCTCCGCCTGATCGCGGCAGGGCTCGTAGCCGCGAAAAAAGCAGGCAAGCTTTCCTTGGCCCCGGGTATAGGAGAGGACCTCGCGGCCATAATCGCGCAGCCCCGCAACGGGGGCGCTGCCGGTGAGAAGCGTCAGCTCCCCCTCCGGCTCCGGGGGAGCACAGCTGCCCCCCATACGCTGAATGTCCGTCATCGCGCGGCCCACGTTTTCGGCGGGTA
>NZ_CBYL010000019.1 GCF_000577335.1 Faecalispora jeddahensis
CCCGCCGCAAAACGGTACGATACTAGAGCGGGACCTTTCCCGAGTACCTGAACCGAAAGGGAGTAAGAAATGATCCAGCTGGAACCCGAACAAAAGAAAATACGGGCGGCCCTGATCGGGGCGGCCTTTCTAACCGGCGCGTCGTCTATCGGGCCGGGCTTTATGGTGCAGACCTCGCTGTTTACCGCGCAGTACGGCCAGAGCCTTGCGGCGGTGGTCGCCGCGATGATCGTAATGGATACTATTGCAAAGCTCAACATCTGGAGCATTCTGGGCATTTCGGGCCTGCGTGGGCAGGAGCTTGCCAACCGGGTGCTGCCCGGCTCTGGAAACGTGATCGCCATTCTGGTCACCTTTGGCGGCTTTACCTTCGCCATCGGCAACGTGGGAGGCGCCGCCCTTGGCCTGAACGCTGTGTGCGGGCTGCCGCTGCAGGCGGGCTACCTGATTTCGTGCGGCCTTGCCGTTTCCCTGTTTCTCATCAAAAACGCATCGAACGGCATTAACCGGGCCTCTCAGGTGCTAAGCGTGATGGTTCTGGTCATCCTGCTGATCATGGCATTTCAGACGCACCCGCCCATGAATCGCGTGGCTGACGGCCTGCTTTCCCCCGAGCAGCCGCTTTCGCTGCTCGTTCCGCTGATTACGCTGCTGGGCGGCTCCACCGGCGGCTATATTGCCTATACCGGTGCGCACCGCTTTCTGGATGCCGGGATTTCCGGCCGGGAGAATCTGCGCGGGATCCAGAAAAGCACCCTTCTTACCTGTGGGATCACCGGTCTTTCGCGCATTCTGATCTTTTTAGTGGTATTCGGCGTCTGCGCCGCCGGCGGTCAGGCAGCATCCTCCGCGATCGAAGCGGCGGAAAATCCTGCGGCCCAGGCGTTTCTGCTGGGAGCCGGCGAGCTGGGCTCACGGCTGTTCGGCGTCGCACTCTTCTGCGCGGGCATCACGACGATCATCGGGTCGTCGTACACCTCGGTATCCTTTTTAAAAACGCTTTATCCTGTGGTCGGGCGCAACGAAAAATGGTTCATTACCGGATTCATCGTGCTGGCCACCGTGCTGATCGCAACGATCGGCAAGGCCACCGCACTGCTTGTGATCGCCGGGGTCATCAACGGCTTTGTACTGCCGCTGACACTCGCCATCACGCTGTGGAGCATTCGCGACAAGAGCATCGTGGGGGAGGAATACCGGCATTCCCGCGTGCTGACGGTCACGGGGATCGTTATCACGGCGATTACTACATATGCGGCCTTTCGCGCGCTGCCCTCTTCGCTGGCAATGTTCTATTGAACGAGGCAGAGATTTCTGCTTTGCTGCATCCGATCTTTGAAAACGCAGGCCATCGAAAACTTTGCGATGGCCCAACGCTTCTACGGCATAAAAAATACTGCTGTTCCTTTGGAACAGCAGTATTTTTGTTTTTATGATCAGATAGAAACCTTCATCGCGATCCGGTACAGCTCCGTATCAAATCTTCGGAGCATTTCCAGCGCCTCGGTGATGTCGAAATCCACAATCTGGCCGTGCTGCATAGCTACCACACGATTGCTCTCGCCGTCTTCCAGCAGCTTCACCGCATGATAACCCATCTGCGTGGCCACAACACGGTCGCGCAGGGAAGGCGAACCGCCGCGCTGCACATGGCCAAGAATCGTCGCACGGGTTTCGATGCCCGTATTCTTCTCAATCTCTTTCGCCAGCTCTTCCACATGACACCCGGCACCCTCCGCCACCACAATAATAAAGTGGCGCTTGCCGATGCGCTGGGTGTACTGCATCCGCTGGTAAATATCGCGCTCAAAATCATACGGCTGTTCCGGCACCAAAATCGCCATGGCGCCGACCGCGATTCCGGTATTCAGCGCAATGTCTCCGCAGCGCCGGCCCATCACCTCAACCACGCTGCAGCGGTCGTGGGATTCGGTTGTGTCGCGCAGGCGGTCTACCATCTGCATCGCGGTGTTCATCGCGGTGTCGTAACCGATGGTGTACTCGCTGCACGCAATATCATTATCGATGGTTCCCGGCACGCCGATGCAGGGAATCCCGGCCTGTGTCAGGTCGCGCGCGCCGCGGAATGAACCGTCGCCGCCGATGACAATCAGACCCTCAATGCCCAGCTTCCGGCAGTTTTCCGCCGCCTTCTGCACGCCCTCCGGCGAATTGAACTCCGGGCTGCGGGCAGTGTAAAGCACGGTTCCGCCGTTGTGAATAATGTCAGAAACACTGCGCAGGTTCATTTCTTCCACATCGCAGTTCAGCAGGCCGTTATAGCCCCTGTGTACCCCCAAAACACCCATTCCGCTTGTGAGCGCGGTTCGAACAACGGAACGCACCGCCGCGTTCATTCCGGGTGCGTCGCCGCCGCTTGTGAGTACAGCGATCTGCTTCTTCCCCATCTTTCAGACCCTCCCGAATCAAAATGATACTGTGGTTTTTTTCTTACGATAACATTATTATACCATTCTCACGCGGGCGGCACTATGGAGGAAAATACCCATAATATGGATAAAAGTTGCATCATCGCACCAAAGCGACGTTTTCCTCTCCCAGCAGCTCGCGCAGCGCGCCGAGCAAAACCTCGTTGACGCTGACGCGATACTGCATCGGCGCCTGCATCAGCTTTTTGGTATCTTCAAAATACAGGTACAGCGGCGTCGCGCCGTCGAATACCGCGATATACTGCAGCGCTTTCCGGTGGCAGAAGCTCTCCTGCGACGGCAGCTTTAAATACAGGCCCGGGCGGCTGGAGCTGCGTTTCGCGGCGGGCTGCTCATCCGCTCCCGCACGCGGCGCGGCATCGCCATTCGCCTGCGGCGGCGGGGAAAGCGTATCGCACACAAGCTTTGCATCCTTTTCCTCCGTCAGGCTCAGGCGGCCCTTTACCACGACGACATTTCCCTCGGCCACCAGCTCCCCATACCGCTCCAGCACATTCGGGAACACCAGAAGCTCGATCGAACCATACATATCCTCCAGCAGGATGAACGCCATCCGGCTGCCGTTTTTGGTCACCTTCAGCTTCACCGAAGAAATGACGCCCAACAGCGTAAGGGTCTCGCCGTCCTGGTGGCGGCCCGTCTGCTCGTTGGCTTCCTCCAGCAGCTCGCCGGTGGGCGTTGCACCGATCTGCTCATACATCTGCAAGTATTTTCCCATCGGATGACCGGAAAGATACATCCCGGTCACTTCCTTTTCCATCACGAGCTTGTCCGCGTCGGAGAAATCCGGCATAGGATCGATGGAAAAGGTCGGCTCTTCCGACTGCAGCTGCGGCGTATCGAAAAAGCCGAGCTGGCCGTCCACGTTCCGGCGTTTGTCGGAATCGAGCGTATCGAGCACAGACTGGATGCTGGAGAGCATCTGGTTGCGGTTATAGTCAAGCGAATCCAGCGCCCCGCATTTGACCAGACTTTCGAGCGCGCGGCGGTTCAGATCCTTGCCATACATGCGCTTACAGAACTGGTAAAAGGACTCGAAATTCCCGTTCGCATCCCGCTCCTGAATCAGGCTGCGCAAAAAGCCGTCGCCCAGGTTCTTGACTGCCAGCAGACCGAAGCGGATATCGCGGCCCGCGACGGTAAAACCGCGGCGGCTCTGATTGACATTCGGCGGCAGCACGCGGATGCCCATCCGGCTGCACTCGGCGATATACGCGGCGATCTTGTTCGTGTTATCCAGCACGCTGGTGAGCAGCGCCGCCATATATTCGCGCGGGTAGTGGCACTTGAGCCACGCGGTCTGATACGAAATGGTGGCGTAGGCCGCTGCGTGGGATTTATTGAACGCATAGGAGGCAAAGCTCTCCATCTCGCCGAAAATCGCCTTGGCGGTCTCCTCATCCACGCCGCGGCGGACGCAGCCGTCCACCTCCACCGTGCCGTCCTCCGCCATAAGGCCGTACAGGAAAATGGAACGCTCCTTCTCCATCACGGAGGCCTTTTTCTTCGACATGGCGCGGCGCACAATATCCGCGCGGCCAAAAGAGTACCCCGCCAGCGTGCGGAAAATCTGCATCACCTGCTCCTGATACACGATGCAGCCATAGGTGACCTTCAGAATATCGGAAAGCATCGGGTGGCGGTAGGTGACCCGCTCGGGATGATGCCGGTTTTCGATATACCGGGGGATGGATTCCATCGGCCCAGGACGGTAAAGCGAGATCACCGCGATCAAATCTTCAATGTTTTCCGGGCGCAGCTGCATGATTACATTGCGCATGCCGCCCGATTCAAACTGGAACACGCCGTCCGTTGAGCCGGCGGTGAGCATTTCAAATACCTTGGGGTCGTCAAACGGGATCTTTGCGACCGAAAATTCCGGGTCGGCCCGGCGGATCGCTTCCTGCGCGTCGTTGAGCACCGAAAGGTTGCGCAGCCCCAGAAAGTCCATTTTCAGAAGGCCGAGCTCTTCCAGCGTCGTCATGGTATACTGTGTGACAATGGACTCCCCGTTTTTCGCGAGGGGAACATATTCGCTGACGGGGTGATCGGTGATCACGACACCCGCCGCATGCGTAGACGCATTGCGTGGCATTCCCTCCACCTGGCGGGCCATATCGATCAGCTCGTGAATCTGGGGATCGGTATCGTAGCGCGTGCGCAGCTCGGAGGAAGAGGCAAGTGCTTTTTCCAGCGTGACGTTCAGCCCCATCGGCACCAGCTTTGCCACCGAATCCACCACATTATAGGGAATCGCCATCGCGCGGCCAACATCGCGAAGGGAGCCTCTGGCCGCCATGGTGCCAAACGTGACGATCTGCGCCACGTGGTCGGCGCCGTATTTGTGTACGACATAATCGATCATTTCACCGCGCCGCTCGTCGCTGAAATCAATATCGAAATCGGGCATGCTGACGCGCTCGGGATTGAGGAACCGCTCGAACAGCAGCTGGTAGCGGATCGGGTCGATTCCAGTGATGCCGACGCAGTACGCGGCAAGACTCCCCGCGCCGGAGCCTCTGCCCGGGCCGACGGGAATTCCGACAGATTTCGCATACCGGATAAAATCGTAGACGATCAGGTAATAGTTGACATACCCCATACTCTCGATTACGCGAAGCTCATATTCCAGCCGCTCGGTAATGGCGGGGTCCGGCTGCTCGCCGTACAGACGGTGCAGCCCCTCAAAACACAGGCTGCGGAAGAATTCCACATTATCTTCCCCATTCGGCGTTTGGAACGAGGGCAGTTTTGTGTGACCGAATTCAAATTCCACCTGACAGCGCTCGGCGATGACAACCGTGTTATCACACGCCTCCTGCGGGAACAGCGCGCGCATTTCCTCTTCGCTTTTCAGGTAAAACTGATCGGTGGCGAACTCCATTTTATCGGGGTCCTGAATCGTGTGGTTCGTCTGAATGCAAAGCAGAATCAGGTGCATCCGGCTGTCCTGCTGCCGGATATAATGACAGTCGTTTGTCGCGACCAGCGGGATGCCGGTCTCTTTGGACAGGCGCAGCAGGCCGTCGTTGACGATTTTCTGCTCGCGGATGCCGTGATCCTGCATCTCAAGATAAAAATTCCCCTCGCCGAAAATGTCACGGTACCGCAGAGCGGTTTCCCGCGCGGCGGCGTAATCATCGTTTGTCAGCTGGCGGGGAATCTGCCCGGCCAGACACGCCGAAAGCGCGATCAGCCCCTCGCTGTGCGCCTCCAGCAGCTCCAGATCAACCCGGGGCTTGCTGTAGAAGCCCTCCGTCCAGGACTGGGAGACGATCTGAATCAGATTCTGGTACCCTGTATTGTTCTCGCAGAGCAGCACCAGATGATACGGCTCGTTATCGAGCCCATGCACCTTATCGAAACGGGTGCGGCGCGCGACATACACCTCGCACCCGATGATCGGGTGAAGCCCGTTCTGTTTTGCGGCACGGTAAAAATCCACCGCGCCGTACATCACACCGTGGTCGGTAACGGCCACCGCCGTTTGCCCCTGGCCCTTGACTGCCTCCATCAACGGCCCGATACGGCAGGCACCGTCCAGCAGGCTGTATTCCGTATGCAGATGCAAATGCACAAATCCCATGTGCCTGTCCTCCTTTCTCAAAAACCTTTTCGTGCGGTTTTACCGCAGAAGAATTTCTTTTATTTTATCCTTCGTGCCAGGACGAGTCATTTCTTTTTGATAGGAAAAGGTAATTTTCAGCGGGTGTCCCCCGCGGTACAGCTGCAAAGAAAAAATTTCTGTTTGAAAAGCAAGCGCAAAAAGCACTCTGCCCACCCCGGCACTAGAGGTTCAGCCTCCATACAATCCGACGGTCAAAGCGAAAAAGCCTTGACCGTCGGGAATCACTTCAGATTTTCGGCTTCCTCCATCAGTCGGCGCAGCCGATGATTGACCCCCGAGCGGCTGACCGGCGTTTGGAACAGCTGCCCCAGCTCCCGCAGAGAAAGCTCGGGATTTTTCAGCCGAAGCTCCGCCGTTTCCCGAAGCTCTTCCGGCAGAACCTCAAACCCGACCGTATCGCGGATTTTTTCGATCGCTTCCACCTGGCGCACAGATGCGCCGACAGTCTTGTCGATATTGGCGGTTTCAAAATTAGTCTTGCGGTTGACGTTGTTGCGCACCTCTTTGAGCATGCGCACCTGCATCAGCTCCATAGCTGCGCCTCCCGCGCCAAGATAGGCCAGCAGGTCGGCGATTCGGTCGCCGCCCTTGATATACACCACGAACGCGCCCTTTCGGTTGACGAGCGCCGGATGAAAATCCATCCCCTCGCGCAGGAGCGTTATAACGTCCTTTGCGAGGTTCATATAAGGCAGGATCAGCTCCAGGTGGTAATCCTTATTCGGGTCCGTCACGGTGCCGCAGGACAAAAATACGCCCCGCAGAAACGCCGCCTTGCAGCATTCGTTCTCCAGATTGGCCAGATTGACCCGCAGGCTGATTTCCTTCCCGCTGTGGCCGAATGCGGAAAGCACCTGCCTACGCTGGCTTTCCTCCTGCACGATCAGCGCATAACTGCTGCGGCGGTACGACACCGCCGTGCGCACCTCCACAATCGCGCCCGTGATCTGCGCCGCAAGCTGTGCGGCCCGGCGCGCCACCATGGGATGCTCCGTCACGAGAGAAACCGAAATCGGAGAAAAGCTCTTTGCGCACAGCAAAAGGCCGTAGCATTCCGCTTTTTCACAGCAGGCCTGTTCCGGCTCGATTTTACACATTTCCGATTTTGCATCATACGAAAATGACATGGCGCTTCTCCTATTTATGAATGTCCCTGTGGTTAACGCTGGCCCGTTTCCCGTTCTCGAGAAGGTGGTTATACAGCAGCTGCGCGAGCGCCACCGAACGGTGGCGGCCACCGGTGCAGCCGATCGCGATAACCAGCTGACTCTTGCCCTCGTCGCAGTAAAGCGGCAGCATGTAATCGATCATGTCGAGAAACCGGGTAACAAACCCCTTGGTCTGGTCCCATTTCATGACGTACTCGCGCACCGGTTCGTCCAGGCCCGTCTGGCGCTTTAATTCCTCCACATAAAATGGATTCGGCAGGCACCGCACATCAAAAACGAGGTCTGCTTCCGGCGGGAGACCATATTTAAAGCCGAAGGAAACGCAGTGTATCATCAGCGCCGCTGAGGCATCGCCCAGAAACAGGCTTGAAATCCGCTCCTTGAGCTGGGCCGGGGACAAAAACGACGTGTCGATAATGTAATCGGAACACTCCCGCACCGTTTTCAAAATCTGGCGTTCCATCTGCACGGCCTGTTCCAGCGAGCCCAGGTATTCCTCGGCCAGCGGGTGCTTGCGCCGCGTTTCCTTAAAGCGGTTGATCAGAACGGAATCGCCGGCATCGAGAAACAGAATCTTATATTTCTTCCCCTCTTCGCGCATCAGCGCCAGTGTTTCAGAAAGGCTGTCGAACAGCGTACCTCCGCGAATATCCGTCACGGCGGCGACGCGCTGAAACCCTTCCTTGGCCTGACTGCAGAGGTCATAAAAGGTGGGAATCAGCTTCGGTGGAATATTATCCACGCAGTAAAATCCGATATCCTCCAGCGCGTTGACGGCCCTGGACTTTCCCGCGCCGGAAAGCCCGGTTACAATAATAAATTCCATTTGAAATTCCCCCTCGCTTTACGCCCCAGTCACTGCCCGATTTTACGTATCTCACACTCCAACTCTACACCTGTTTGTTTGAAAACGGTCGATTGAATTACGGAAATCAGCCGCAGTACATCCTCACAAGTGGCGTCACCCTGATTCACAATAAAACCCGCGTGCTTGCTGCTGACGGCCGCACCGCCAACACTCTGGCCCTTGAGGCCGCACTGCTCGATCAAAGTACCGGCAAAATGATCCGGCGGGCGTTTGAACACGCTGCCCGCACTGGGCATTTCCAGCGGCTGCTTGGAACGCCTGCGGCCGATCAGGTCGTTCATCTTTGTACGGATCTCTTCCTGATCCCCAGCACAAAGCTGCAAATTCAAAAACAGAATCGCGGACTGATTATAACTGTACGCGCTGTGCCGGTAAGAAAGCTCCAGCTCCGCCCCGGTCAGCACTCCGAATTCGCCTTCGTGCGTCATATGCTCGCAGGAAAATAAAACATCCTTCATTTCGCCGCCGTACGCTCCGGCATTCATAAACGCGGCGCCGCCCGCCGTGCCGGGAATCCCCCACAGGAATTCCGCACCCGAAAGCGAATGCTCCAGCGCAAAGGTACACAACGCTGAAAGCGGTGCGCCAGCGCCGCACCGCACCCGCTGCGGCTGCGGCAGCGTGATCTCGTTGAATTCCCCGGTCAAAGCGATTACCATTCCGCGGATTCCCGCATCGCTGACCAGCATGTTGGAGCCGTTCCCAATCACCAGATACGGTACCTCCAGCTCATTGGCGCGCCGCGCCATTTGACTGAGACACTCACGGCTGCCGGCAGAAACAAACAGATCCGCCGGGCCGCCGATGCGAAACGTGGTGTGCCGGCTCATCGGCTCGTGAAAAGAATAGGCGCAGCCAAGCTGCTGTGCCATTGCACCCAATTGTTCGATCTGATCCATAGATGCCTCCTAGTTATTTTTGCCCACAGGAAATACCGGAGCCATCCGCTCCGGCATCACAAATCAAAATCCAGCTTTTTTTCGGTCGGCTCCAGCATTTTAGAATCCAGACCAAGGCTGCTCAGCAGCTCCTGTGCGGCATTGTAGCCCATCTTTTTCTGACGGTTGTTCATGGCGGCCACCTCGATAATCACCGCGAGGTTACGCCCCGGCTTCACCGGAATCGTCAGAATCGGCACCCGAATCCCCAGAATCTCTGTATAATCATTCTCAAGACCCATGCGGTCGTAATTCTTAGAGCTGTCCCATTGTTCCAGACTGATGACCATATCGATTTTCTCGGTCACCTTGACGGCACCCATACCGAAAATGCGCCGGGCATTGATAATGCCTATGCCGCGCAGCTCAATAAAATGACGGATATTTTCCGGCGAGGTACCGACCAGGGATTTTGCCGATACCCGGCGGATTTCCACCGCGTCGTCGGCAATCAGGCGGTGACCGCGTTTAATCAGCTCAATGGCCGTTTCGCTTTTTCCGACGCCGCTGTCGCCCACCAAGAAGATGCCTTCGCCGTATACCTCTACTAGAACGCCGTGACGCGTGATGCGCGGGGCCAGCTCGACGTTGACATACGATACAAGCGCGGCCATCAGGTCGCTGGTGGGTTCGGATGAACTGAATACCGACACGCCGTAAATCTGAGCCGCTTCCAGCAGCTCGGGCATCGGCTCAATGTCGCGCGCCACAATCACCGCCGGCGATTTTTTCGACAGCAGCTTATTGAGAGAAACCTGCCGTTCCTCCGGCGAAAAGCTGCTTAAAAAGGCTGTTTCCGTATTGCCCATGATCAGAATACGGTGAGAATCAAAGTAATCCAGAAAGCCGTTAAGCTCCAAACCCGGACGATTCACCTCACGGGAAGAAATCAACAGCTTTTCCGGGTCAACCGGCATATAAACAGGACGAAGGGAAAGCTCTTTAATTACCTTGGAAAGCGGAACCGTATATGTTGTCTGTGCGCCGTGGTTCTCATAGCCGCTCATCATTATCACTCCTATATTTTTTGCCGTCTGAACGAAGGACCATACTGCCCTCTGCCCGTTTCAAACGTCGGGAATCCTGCCGTAAACCAAAATTGCTTTTGCTGCGCTCCTATTTCGTCAATTATCATTAATGTTATTATAGCTTAAAAACGGGTAGAATTCAATGATGGAACACCTGAAACTCAATTTGCCCAAACTGGCAAAAGAAATGACTGAACATGGAAATTTTATGTTATAATAACCTCACGGCGTAAACGAAAGCAAAGCTTTTGACGCCTGGGAGAACATTGAATCATCGGCTTAGTGATTCCGAGTGTTGAAATAGGTTTTCGTGGGCTTGTTTTGGTTATGGATGATATAATAACCTCACGGCGTAGTTGAAAGCAAAGCTTTCGACATCTGAGAGACCATCGAATCATCTGCTTGATCATTTCGAGTTTTGAGATAGAATTTTCATGGGCTTGTTTGGTTATGGATGATATAATAACCTCACGACGTAGGTGAAAGCAAAGCTTTCGATGGAGTTTTGAGAGAGTCGAACTTCCCTGTACTTATCCCGCATGGGGAATCTGCATGCACAGCTTGCTTCAAGAGAGACAACACGCTAAACCTGCACGCGCACCGAAAATTTTCATAAAAATTGAAAGAAAAAAATTTTTCAGCAAGACAAATCCATTTTGCTATACTATAATACTTTTGAAAGGCACAATCGAATGAAACTCCCATATCTGTTTTTGGGAAGCGATTGTATGCTTTTTTCCTTTTTAAGGAATGTCCCCGCGGTATGGTTACAACCACTGCAATCCTGCCGCTTTATCTGCGATAAAACGAATCCATTCTTGATGATTTGCGGATCGGTCAGAGCCATCGGATTTGCCGGACGGCCCGGCTGACCGAAACGGGAGGAATTATGAAAATCGCCATTTTTACAGAAACATATCTGCCCCAAACCTCCGCGGTAGAAACACAGATTCTGCTGCTTGCCCAATCTCTCATCCGCCTGGGGCATGAGGTACTGGTGGTCAGTACAGACGTGGAATCGGAAGAATGCTATCTGGAGCAGCATACCCTGTTCGGCCCGGCCAAGCCCTCCGATACAATTTATGGACAAACTGGTCAGCGGACAAAGCTGAACCGGTTAAAAGAGTTCATCGATGATTTTGATCCGGATGTGATCCACCTGTTTACATTCTGTTCCGTGGGCGGGCTTGGGCTGAAATATGCCCTTTCGCACGATCTGCCGCTGATCACCACCGTGCAGAGCACTCACGACATCAGCGAGGGCTTTTATGGCAGAGGAGTACGCCGCCTGCTGGGCAAACGGTTGTGCCAGAGCACCTACCGCAAGGCGCTGGCCTTTTCGGATCTGGTGACAAGCCCCTCGCAAAAAATCCTGCGCAAAATCCGTCCGCTGTGCAAACACCGCCAGCTGACCGTTTCTCCCCTTTGTGTAGACACGGAGCAGCTGCGCGAAAAAGCGCCGGAAGGCGAAAAGACGGAAGCGATCCGCCGCCGTCTTGGAATCACCGGAAAAACAGGGGTCCTGTTTGTTGGAACGCTGGGAAAAGATAATGGAGTGGATGCCCTGCTTGATCACTGGGCTGCCTTATGCAAGGGCCAAAACAAGCTGCATCTGGCAATCGTTGGCACAGGCCCGCAGCTTGACGAGCTGAAGAACAAAGCCAATCTGCTGGGAATTTCCACCCGCGTCACGTTCGCCGGAGAGGTTCCGCGCGAACAGATTCCGCTTTGCTACCAGGTTTGCAGCGCATTTTTCAGCGCATCTGAATCCGACGCCATGAAGGCTGCTCCGCTCGAAGCCATTGTCAGCGGGCTGCCGGTGATTCTGCCGAAAAACAGCGCCTGTTCGGAGCTGCTGGTGGACGGAGTCAACGGCTTTGCATATGATCCGGAAACCGATATTGAAAAAATCCTGCACAATTTTGCATCTCTTTCCCCGGAAAAAGAAGCGGCTATGAAAAAGCTGGTGGCCCGCACAATGGGGAATCTGACTCTTGAGGAACAGGCCAAAAGCTTTTTGAGCTTTTACGCGCTGACGCAAAAGCACCACTATAAAACAGCGGAAAAGCTGGAATGACTTTTCCCCAAAAGAGCATCGCCGCAAATGTTGCGGCGATGCTCTTTTTATGCTGAAAGTTTTACCATCATCCTGCGCCGCCAAGAATCCCGCCAATATAGTACAGCACAAAAATGTGCAAGGGATAGAAAACATAGAAAAAGTATTTCCATCCTTTTCCCCTTTGTCCATTGTAGCTTACTAAAAACGGAAGCGCCCCAAGCATCATCCACGAATAATACTTGAAAAGAATTGCGGTCGGGTCAGGTGTGTAGGCCGGAGGAATTCCTACAGCCTTCAGGCAGAGCTCATAGAAAAAGGAATATAAATCCGGAAGACGGAATATTTCGATCAGCTGAGCAAGGCAATGCGGTACAAACTGGGTAAAAAGCAACAAAAAGAGCACAACGCAAAAAGCAGTATAGGCACGGGCCAAACGCTTTCTGTCATCCTTTACCCAGTAGAGTATCACCCCCAACAGCAAATACACCCAACCGCCCTCTAAATAGAAAATGCTGCCGAGCAAAGTGGGCAGAAACTCTATCAAGATGGTAAAGCCGGTAGTAATCGGAACTACCATTGGCAGCAAAATCAAGAGCAAATAAGCTCCAATCTGCCAGACACCATACCGAAGTAAATATTTTTGAAAGCTTCCATCCTTTTGGCGAAAACGATCTATTAGAAAATAGAGAATGCTCAGGCAAAATAGAGGCCGGAAAATATTATTACCAATGACTCCCGCAGGACTGGAAAACCCAGGAATTGCATGGAAGGAATAAAAGACCACACGCTTTGCAAGCTCCATGAACACACCCGCAAGATAAAGCCGAATGATGTACTTTTTCTTGCTTCTCGTATGAGAAAAGCCCTGTGTGGAGCAAAAAATGAAAATGGGAAACGAGAGTCTGCCGATCCAGTGGAGCCAAATCGGCATGTTGGGAAGAAACTGCCCGATATGGTCAATCACCATAAAAATAAGTGCGAGAATTTTCAGCGCTGTGACAGACATTCTTTTTTCTCCTTGTTCCTAAAAATAAAAACTACACACTCACGAAATCATAAGTGTGCAGTTTTAAAAAACAATTCAGTAATGACTTGATTGTACCAATCACATCAATGTACCTTAAAATATTTGACTTAAACTCTAAATAGCTTTTGATTCTAATGACGTTCTGGTAACTGTGAAAAACCGCTCAGAATTTCCGGGTGTTAAAACTGCATTATGTACTGTGGCCGGAACTTAAGCTTTTCGCCTTTACCGTAAGAATCGAAAAAGAACGATTGTGAACTTGGATAGAACGGCCATATTTATATAACGATTAATAACGATGTTTTGTTACAGATTCTTCCAAAAAGCCAAAATATTTTCAGTCGTCTCTTCAACAAAAAGCACCCCAAGCAATGTAACACTTGGGGTGGCTCAATGATTCTTATTCGTTTTTCTCTGCCAGACAACCTAAACTCAGCGGGAAGAAGCAACCGCCTGCTGTTTCTTCTGCTGCTTGTGCTTCTGCCACATGACATACAGCGGACCGGCAACGCAAACTGAGGAATAGCAGCCGGTAATGATACCTACCATCATCGGCAGAGCAAAGGTCTGCACGGAATCCAGGTTGTACATCACGCTGACGATATATACCACCGCGATTGCGGCAAAGGTGCAGCCCGCTGTGTACAGAGAACGGGTCAGGGTCTGGTTGATACTGGTGTCGACCAAAGTGCCATAGTCGGCCTTTGGGCCCATCAGCTTGCGGTTTTCACGGATACGGTCGTAAATGATGATCGTATCGTTCAGCGAATAACCGAGAATCGTCAGCACAACCGCAATGAAGTTATCATTGATCGGCATGCGGAAAATGACAAACGTAAAGTATACCATCGCCACGTCGTGCAGCAGGGCGATAATCGCCATGGTACCCGCCGAAGCACCGCCGATCTTCTTAAAGCGGAACGCAATGTAGACGATCAGCAGCAAGGCCGCAACCAATACGGACAACAGGCACTTGAGGAAGAAATCGCGGCCCATCACCGGGTTGACGGAGCTGGATTCCACCACAGCAAAGTTTGCACTTGGGTATTCCTTTTCCAGCGCGGCGGCCACCGCCTGCTGGTGCTCAACGGTCAGGGATTCTGTGCCGGAGAAGGAAATCGATACATTATTGAGCGATTTCCCGTCGTCCGCGGACTTGACGTCCTCGTTGATGTTAACGGTAACAGGCTTGCTTGTCGTAGCCTGAACGATATCCTGCACCTTTTCCTGATCGATGGCGCCGGTATAGGAATACTTGATCAGCGCACCGCCGGTGAACTGAATATCGAGCTGAGTGCCGAAAATAATGTTGAAGATCAGGCCGATTGCCATCAGGCCCAGTGAAATCGCAAAATAAATTTTGCGGTTCTCGTAAAAACGAATGTGAAAAGTTTTCATTTATCGGCACCTCCATACAGCCACTTGCTGCGTGCGAATCGGAACCCGGAAATGGATTTGGTCATCAGACGGGTTGCGGTAACGCCCATGATAAAGTTGCCGATCGTTCCGATCAGCAGGGTATATCCAAAGGAATAGATAGCCCCTGTGGTGGAGGAACCGAACAAAGCAGAGAACAGATTGGTGGGTCCGAATACCAGCATCAGAATCACGGCAACGATAATAACGGTGATGTTACCATCGAAAATCGCCCAGAAGCTGTTGGCGTTACCCTTTTGGATTGCTCCGTCCAGCGTTTTGCCGGCCCACAGCTCTTCTTTGATTCTGGTGGCGGTGATGATATTCGCATCCACGCCCATGCCAATGGAAAGGATGATACCGGCGATGCCGGGCAGCGTCATCGTAAAGCTATTGAGGAAGGGGAAATATCCCGAAACGGCCGCAAACGACAGGGCAACTTGTCCCATCAACGCGATTACGGCGATCAGGCCTGGCAGGCGGAACATGAACAGCATGAACAGACACACCAGTGCAAATGCGATCACACCGGCCCAGCGCATGGCATCCAGCGAGCTGCTGCCGAGGGACGGGCTGATCGTCTGGAAGTTGGTGGTCGTCAGCTTGAACGGCAGAGCACCGGCGCTGATCTTCGCGGCCAGAGACGAAGCCTCCGCGGCTGTGAAGTTGCCCTCGATGGTGCATTTACCGTCTGTAATCGCCTCTTTGACGTTCGGGGCGGAAATCATCACGTCGTCCATCCAGACCGAGATGGTTTGTCCGACCAAACGCTCTGTTGCCTCAGCAAATTTAGTAGATCCCTCTTTGCTGAATTCCAGCGCAACCAGATACTCGGTTTTGCCGGAATCGGGATTCTGATAAACCTGCGGCTGAGCCGACACAACATCGTCGCCCTGCAGGATAATCGTATCCTTTGTCGTACCTGTAGGGGTCTTGTACACCGGCTGACCGTCGGAGCCGGTCTCGGTGGTTGCGTAATCAGCCCCTTCACGGAAGGTGAGCAGCGCGGTCGCGCTCAGCTCTTGAATGGCTGTTTCAGGGTCAAAGTTCTGTTCGCCGCTTTTCCAGGGGAAACGAACAATAATACGGTCATTGTGATCGTCGGTATAGATCTCATAATCCGTGATATTATTGTTGACCAAACGCAGTTCAATCGTCGACTTTGCCGCATTGAGCTGATCCTCGGTCGCTCCCTTTCCGGTATCGGGTGTAAAGGTCGCCTCTACCCCTCCGCGGATGTCGATGCCCCATCGAATGTCGCCCGCACCTTTTACATATGTAGTGCGATTGTCCCCGTTTTGCGCATATACCCCAAAAATGGCGGTGTAGGTAAAAAGCAGGATCAGGAGGGCGACGACGAAAAACACCGGTTTTCCTACTCGCTTCATGCAAATATCCTCCAATAGCATTAAGGTTTCCGCGGCTGCGTTCCAGGTGGAACCGCAGCCGCGTACATAACAAAGCTTATTATAAGATTATACCCGCAAAAAGTCAATGGAAAAGCCTTGGTTTGCCCGCTTTCGACAAATCATTCTGAAAAAAATCAGCAATATCCTTATACTTGTATCCCGCTCTCTTTTGTAATATGATTTGAAGATCATTTTCTGAGCGAAAAGACGGAAATCAGAACGGTGGGAATTCATTTATGGATTTGATTCAATGCAAAATAGCACCGGATCACCACATCCTGTCTTACATTGCATTCATACGAAAATTTGACCGTTCTTTGTCTGTAGGTGAAATGAAACAGAAAATAGAGAACGGCCGTTTGCCATAGAATTTGATTTGGAATATTTTGATGTATTGGAAGATTGAAATGGTATTGATAGAAAGGATGTCTTTCGGGAATTGATTTCTCAGTTGATAAACCTTGGGGCCAACATAAGCGATACCATAACGGTGAGACTGCTACGCTTAAGTTTCTGGATAACTGGTTGAACGCTCTGCAGCAAATTGCCCTTCCTATGGAATTTTATGATTGACCAGGAACAGGAAGATCGCGCATAACACAGCGAATTGATCCCCTGTGGCAGCATAGAAACACAATTGTCACCCAATAGCGGCAACGAAAAAACGAGGTCATAGTCTTAAATAGACTATGACCTCGTTTTATTCGGTTCAATATATGAAAATCTGCCGGGAAGCTTAGCCAAGCAGCTTTTCCAAAGCAGCCAGACGAGCGCTGACACAGAACACCGCGATGGCCTTTTTCATCTCTTCCAGAGACGGATACGTGGGGGCGACACGGATGTTGGTATCTTTGGGGTCTTTGCCGTAGGGGAATGCCGCGCCCGCACCGGTAAGAACCACACCGGCTTCCTTACACAGCTGAACAACGCGCTTTGCGCAGCCTTCCATCACATCGACGCTTACAAAATAGCCGCCGTTCGGATTCGTCCAGGAAGCGATGTTCTTATCACCCAACTCGCTGCTGAGAGTGTCGAGCACCACCTTGAACTTGGGGGCGATACTCTCTCTGTGAAGCTTCATATGCGCCAAAATGCCGTCCAGATCGCGCAGATACAGCAGGTGGCGCATCTGGTTGAGCTTGTCGGGTCCGATGGTTTGGAACGAAAGATGCTTTCTGAAATCCTGATATGTTTTTTCTCCCGCTGCCATTGCAGCAATACCCGCACCCGGGAATGTAATTTTAGAGGTGGAGCAGAAAAATACCGGCAGCTCGGTGTTCCCGGTCTTTTCGCATTCCGCATACAAGTCAAGCAGCACGTCGGGGGTATCGGTCAGGTCGTGGACGCAGTACGCGTTATCCCACATCACGCGGAAGTCCGGCGCGGCAGGCCTCAGCGCTGCAATGCGGCGAACCACGTCGTCGGAATAGGTGGTTCCAAGCGGGTTCGAATACTTCGGCACGCACCACATGCCTTTAATGGTATCGTCCTCGGCAACCAGACGCTCGATTATATCCATATCGGGGCTGCCGTCGATCATCGGAACCAGAATCAGCTCAAAGCCAAAATATTCCGTGATGGCAAAGTGGCGGTCATACCCGGGGGAAGGGCACAAAAACTTGATTTTTTCCTGCTTGCCCCAGGGCTTGCAGCCGGAAAAGCCGTGCGTCATACCGCAGGAAATGAAGTCGAACATCATATTGAGGCTGGAGTTGCCGCCGATGATGACATTCTCGGGGCGCACCTGCATCATCTGCGCCAGAATCGCGCGCAGCTCGGGCACGCCCTCAGGCATACCGTAATTGCGCAGATCGTCCCCGGTGGAAGCGATCATATTGGAGTCCGACGTCAGCATATTGAGCATATCCATAGAAAGATTCAGCTGTTCGGGAGAGGGCTTCCCTCTGGCCATATTCAGCTTCAGACCCTGTGCCTTGAAAGCATCATACTGTTGCTGAACCTTTTGCTTTTCCTGTTCCAGTTCCTGTCTGGACAATAAACCATATTCCATTTGAGCATCTCCTTTTCCAAACCTGCATAAATGATATTGAAAGCATTACCATTCTAATATATTCAGATCAAAAACGCAAGTTAAATTTATCGTTCCTGCATTTTTGTTATATTTGGCAAGTTTTTCACAAAAAAGTAGAGCAAATTGCTTTTTTCGGGGATTTTTATTTCAAATAGTCATTTGATTGGTCTTCAAAAAAAACAGTTGTGTCTCCCGAATTTGGCGGGAGACACAACTGTTTTTCGTTTTTTAACAGGACAGATTCTTATTAAAACTCCGCGGAACCGGTTGTGCGCGGGAAGGGAAGGACATCCCTGATATTGGAAACGCCGGTCAAATACATCACCAGGCGCTCAAAGCCCAAGCCAAAGCCCGCGTGTTTGGCTCCGCCGTAGCGGCGCAGATCGAGATACCACCAGTACTCCTCTTCGGAAAGGCCTGTTTCGCGCATGCGGCGCTGCAAGAGCTCCAGCCGTTCCTCTCTCTGGCTGCCGCCGATGATCTCGCCGATGCCGGGCACGAGCAGATCCATGGCGGCCACGGTTTTGTCGTCGTCGTTCAGACGCATGTAGAACGCTTTGATCTCCTTCGGGTAATCCGTCACAAAGAGCGGCTTGCCGAACACCTGCTCAGTCAGATACCGCTCATGCTCGGTCTGCAGATCGCAGCCCCACGAAACGGGGTATTCAAACCGGCTGTTCTCGCGCTCGAGCAGTTCCACCGCCTGCGTGTACGTTACATGGGCAAAGTCCGATTCCGCCACATGGCGCAGGCGTTCCAAAAGGCCGGTATCGATAAAGCGGTTGAAAAAGTCCAGCTCCTGCGGGCAGGAATCCATCACGGAACGGATCACATAGCGGAGCATGTCCTCAGCCAGACGCATATCGTCCGAAAGATCGGCAAACGCGATTTCCGGCTCAACCATCCAGAACTCCGCCGCATGGCGCGCCGTGTATGATTTTTCTGCGCGGAAGGTGGGCCCAAAGGTATATATTTTACCGAACGCCAGTGCCATGCACTCCCCCTCCAGCTGACCGGATACGGTCAGCGAGGTGTGGCGCTGGAAGAAATCCTTGCTGTAATCCACAGAGCCGTCCTCACACAGGGGCGGGTTGACCGGGTCGAGCGTGGTGACGTGGAACATCTCCCCTGCCCCCTCGCAATCGCTGGCGGTGATCAGCGGCGTATTGGCGTAAACGAAGCTGCGCTCCTGAAAGAAACGGTGAATGGCAAAGGCCGCCGCAGAGCGCACACGAAACACGGCGCTGAACAGATTGGTACGCGGGCGCAGATGCGCGATGGTGCGCAGGAATTCCACAGAATGGCGTTTCTTTTGCAGAGGATATTCGGGCGCGGAGGCCGCTTCCACCGCAATCTGTTCCGCGTGCAGCTCGCAGGGCTGTTTTGCCTCCGGCGTTGGCACCAGCGTACCGGTCACACAAAGCGCCGCACCCACATTCTGCTTTGCGATCTCCGCAAAGTTTTCAACGTTCTGCGCTTCAAACACAACCTGAAGCCCCGCAAAGCTGCTGCCGTCGTTCAAATCAATAAACCCAAGCGCTTTGGAATCCCGGATGCTTTTGACCCAGCCGCAAACAGTGATTGTTTTTTCTGCATATTCCTGAGGGCTGGTGAGAATTTTCGCAATTTCGATTCGTTCCATACCATCCATACCTCCTGATTATTTTCTGCCGCGGTCCGCTCCGCGACCAATAGAATTTTCCTGAAGCTCCGCTTCGACTCACGGCGGGCGTTAGGATGATGATACCACAGGCGCAGCACGTCGTTGTGGTATATTTATCAATTGGGATATTAGAAGCCGCTGCGGTTATTATAACATGATGGCAAACACAAAGTCCGCCCCGACCGTATCAAGCTGTTTTCTGGGCCGTGTTACCCTGTTTCAATGCGCTCTCTCAGGCATCCAAAGCTTTGCCTTGGTCTGTACCGTGAGGTTATTATAACATGATAACCAGAACATTTTACACTTCATCTATAAAAGATGTTGCCTGATCTACGCCACCATGTTTCAATGCTCTCTCAGCCGCCCAAGGCTTTGCCTTGGATTGCGGCGTGAGGTTATTATACCATTTGTTCCCATAAAACAGAAACAAATAAAAAAATTTTGCCCGATATTAAAAAATGGACTTGATTTTTGTAATAAGTTTCGCTATAATAACATAGTCGCTAGCCCGGCAGCGGGTTTGATGCCATATGGAGAGGTATTCTAATGGTAAGGAGCCACATTGGAAATGTGGTGTGCCGCAAGGCATTGTGCGTTCGAGTCGCATCCTCTCCGCCATTGTAATCCAAAAGTGAGATTCTTTTTCTTGTAAACGGAATCATGCTTTTGGATTTTTTTACTTTAAATCAAAGTTAGCAATGTTTCCCGGCAAAAATCAGCGAAGCATTCTGTTGGAACTCAAATGACAGGAGGGGAAATGTATGCCACGCAAATCAGATCTGGCCGGCCAGAAATTCGGATTATTGACTGTCGTCGGCGACAGTGGGGAACGCAAGGGTACCTGCGTTTTATGGACGTGCCGTTGCGACTGCGGAGTTACCATAACGGTACCTACCACATCTCTCACCAAGGGACTTGTGAAAAGCTGCGGATGCGTACGGAGTGTACGCAAAAGTATTTTTTCCGAACCGCAGTGGAACAATACAAGCGGTGTCAGAGGCGTACATCTCAAAAGGAACAAAGGGAGATCCGCCCGGTGGACTGCGGTGATCAGCCTGAATCGCAAGCAATATTACTTAGGGTCATACCGTAATTTTGACGCCGCTGTAAAAGCCCGCAAAGCTGCGGAAGAACATATTGAGGGTTCATTTGAAGAGTGGTATTTGGAATGGCGTAAAAAAACCAGACGAACGAAAAAATCCCCTGATCCGGTTTGATTTCTCGGAGTACATACGAGATTTGGAACAACTACATAATACAAAATGAATATTTAAATATAATTATTACTAATTGTATTTTGTCCTGCATCAAAAGAGAGGCTTTCAGTTTTTGAAAGCCTCTCTTTTGTTATGGAGGGTATGAAAAAGAGTTGACACACAGGCATCGCCAAACTCTCTGCCCGAATATGGAATGGATTTATTTCGGCTGCTTTCCAATATAAGCAAGAATTCCCCCGTCCACATATAAAATGTGTCCGTTTACAAAATCGGACGCGGAAGAGGCCAGAAACACAGCCGGCCCGATCAGATCGGACGGCTCCCCCCAGCGGGCTGCCGGTGTTTTGGAAATGATGAAGGAATTGAACGGGTGCCCGTTCTCGCGCAGCGGCGCCGTCTGCGGCGTGGCAATATAGCCGGGGCCGATCCCGTTGCACTGAATATTGTATTCCCCGTATTCCGACGCGATATTTTTGGTCAGCATTTTCAGGCCGCCCTTTGCGGACGCATACGCCGAGACGGTTTCTCTGCCCAGCTCGCTCATCATGGAGCAGATGTTGATGATTTTTCCGCCGCCGTTTTGAATCATGCCCGGAATCACCGTCTTGGCAACGATAAACGGCGCGGTCAGATCCACATCGATCACCTCGCGGAATTCGGCGACATCCATTTCACACATCGGAATCCGTTTGATGATGCCCGCGTTATTGACCAGAATGTGGATGGGGCCCATCTTTTTCTCAATATCGGCGACCATCTCTTTCACCTGCGCCTCGTCGGTCACATCCGACACATAGCCCACCGCATCGATTCCGGCTTTGGCGTATTGCTCCTTCGCCCTCTCCACCGAATCCGCATGGACTCCGTTAAACGCGATTCTGGCGCCGGCCGCGGCCAGCCCGCTGGCAATCGCAAAGCCGATTCCATAGCAGCCGCCGGTGACAAGCGCGACCTTCCCTTTCAGAGAAAACATCGTTTCTATTTCCATTGCATGTTCCTCCTTTTATCTCAACGCGGTGATGTCCACCGTATCCATATCGTCAAAGGCCTGATTCTCGCCGCCCATCGCCCAGATGAAGGAATAGTGGGAGGTTCCGCAGCCGGAATGGATACTCCAGCTGGGGCTGATGACTGCCTGCTCGTTCTGCATCACCAGATGCTGGGTTTCCGTGGGGGAGCCCATAAAATGGAATACCACGTTATCCTTCGGAATATCGATATAGGTGTAAATCTCCATGCGGCGCTCGTGGGTATGTACGGGCATGGTATTCCACACGCTGCCCGGCTCCAGAATCGTCAGGCCCATGGAAAGCTGGCAGGTTTTCAGCACATCCGGGTGGATAAACTGATTGATCACTCTCTTGTTGGCGGTCTCCAAACTGCCGAGCGGCTTCTTTGCGGCGTCGGCGATCCCGATAAACGTTGTTTCATACGCACAGTGAGCCGGAGCGCTCACCATAAAGAATTTTGCCGGGTTCGTTTCGTCCTCGCTGGAAAAGGCAACGCTGCGGGTGCCCATGGTAATATACAGGCAGTCCTTGCAGCCCATGGAAAAACGCCGGCCGTCGGCCTCGATCACGCCCGCTCCGCCAATATTAAAAATACCGATTTCTCTTCTCTCCAGAAAAAATTCGGTGCCAAAGCTGGCCCAAACGTCGATCCCCTTGTCGATGGGCAGCGTTTCCCGCACGGGCATGCATCCCAAGGTCACCATACGGTCCACATGACTGTATACCGCAACGACTTCGTCCGGCACATACAGGTTCTCGATCAGGAACTCCGACCGCAGCTCATCCGTTGTATACCTCCTGACGTCTCTTTGATTGGCCGAGTAACGAATATCCATAAAAAGCTCCCTTCCTCCGGGTAATTTTGCAGATTCCAATGGTATCGTCCTGCCATTTTAAAGTTACCGGTTTTTCCCCCATCTGCGGCGGGGAAAAACGCGGGCAGAAACTACCCCGAAAAACCCTTTCTTAAAATCAGGTCGGTTTAAAGTGCATGAAGTGACAGGACTCTTTTCAGAAATCGGTCGAAAAATCTTGTATACTTGAATACAAGTTAACCAGAAACACTCTCTTTCGACCATCATATACCACCCCAAAGATTTCTGTCAAGAGCGCAAAAGGATAAATCCAGCCCTTTTCTTTGTGTATTTTTATAAAAACATGAAGCTAACACAAATAAAACAATCCAATTTGTCCATTAAAATCCTTACATTTAATAATGTTCTCTGCTGCAATAAAAAGATGCCCTTTTCATGAAATATTGTTTCTGGTAAGGATTTGTTATCAGCCTGTCAACAAATTAGATAAAATTTTTTAAAAAAATAAAAAAGTATTGACAAATCAATTCGCATGGGTATATAGTCATATCAGAAATCAAACGAAAAATCACTTCTGGTGTTGTCATCTTGCATTCAAGTATACAAGTATTGACCATCAATACCAAGAAACGAGGGAAATCTTGAACACTTATTTGAAATCGATGAGCAGTGACGACATTTATCACGCGCTCAAAGACGACATTTTGAACCTGAGGCTCAAACCGGGCCAGATGATTAGTGAAAACGAGATTGCGAACAGCTACCATGTTTCACGCACCCCGGTAAAGACTGCCTTTTTACGTCTGAAGGGAGAGAAATACATTGAAATCCTCCCCCAGAAGGGCAGCTTTGTCACGCTGCTGGATATGCAGTATATCAAAGACATCATTTACATGCGCTATGTTCTTGAAGTAGACGTCATGAAAACCATTCTGGAACAAGGGCCTTACGATGATTTGATGCACGAGCTGAAATCCAACCTGCAGAAGCAGCTGATGATGATTGAGCACGATAATCCCAACCCCCAGAATTTCTACGATATTGACAGCCAGTTTCACTATCTTCTTTTTCAGAAAGCGGGCCGCACGAAAATGTGGGATATTATTCAGGACTGCCAGGTGTATTACACCCGCTTCCGCATTCTGGATACGCTGACCACCTCGCGATATCTGCAGCTGTACCAGGAGCATATTGAAATCTATAAGCTTCTGGAAGAAAAAGACCTGGAGGCACTGCGAAAGCACATGCACGAACATCTTCACGGGAACCTGAAGGTGCTTTCCCAGAAAATCAACGGCGAATTCAAAGAGTATTTTATTCCGAGCGACCAGTCAAAACCTTAATTCCCCGGATTTGACAGGCTCTGGAGCTTTGGGGCCGGGGCTTGTTCAAGATACGAAACTGCCATTCATAAAATAAGGAGGGTTTGTCATTGAATCAGAAAATTTTATCGGGCGTACTGTCCTGTGCACTGGCTAGTTCTATTCTCCTTGGCGGATGTCAGGGTGCTTCCACACAATCCAAAGCGCCGGAAAGCGCCGGCGAAACCAGCAGCGCCGCTGCCGGACAAATCACGAGCGATCCCGTGGAGCTGCGTTTCTCGTGGTGGGGCTCCGACAACCGGCACGAGGCAATTCAGAAGGTCATTGCACTGTATCAGAAAAAGCATCCCAACGTGACAATCAAAGCGGAATATGGCGCGTGGGACGGCTGGCAGCAGAATATTCTGACCCAGCTTGGCGGCAAAACCGAAGCGGATATTATGCAGGTCAACTACAACTGGGTGCATTCCTTCGGCAAGGGCAAAAATGTATTTCTGGACCTGAACAGCGTAAAGGATTACCTGGACTTGGACAACTGGGATGCCGAATACCTGAAAGCCATGACGGTCGGCGGCGAGCTGGCGGCCGTGCCGCACGGTATGACAGGGCGCGCCCTGCTGTACAGCAAGCCGATGTTTGAACAGGCAAAGCTTACATACCCCACTACATATCAAGAACTGATGGACGCCGGCAAGACGATTGGTAAAAGCAATACGGCAACCGGTGCGGAAAACAAATATGTTATGCTGAACATCGGCAAGGAATGCCCCGACCTGTTTATTGCCCAGATGCTTTACAACAAGACCGGCAAGGTCATGCAGGTAGACGGCAAGGTGCAGTATACAGAGGAAGAGGTTGCCGCGGTTCTGGAACAATACAACGAATTCGCAAAATCCGGGGCCATGCCCACCTTCCAGCAGCAGAACGCAATCGCCAACGAATCTGACCCGACCTGGACCAGCGGCCGAGGCGGCAGCATCTACGAGTGGGTCAACTCGATGGATAAATATCTGGGCTCTTACAAGGGCGGCGATGCGAAGGATGAAATCGGCATTGCTCCCTATCTGGTAGAAACCGCAGGCCAGACTCCGAACATCTATGTAAAGCCGAACCTTGGCTATGCAATTTCCAAGAACAGCAAAAACCCTGAAGTAGCGGCGGATTTCCTCAACTTCTTCTTCACCGATGAAGAGGCCGTCAGTACACTTGGCACCAGCATCGGCATTTCTTCCAACACCGTTACCCGCGACCTGCAGGAAAAAGCCGGTCTGCTCAAGGGCATCATGAAGGAAGGCTACGATATGCTCGCCAAATACCCCCAGACCGTTCTGGACCCCTACTTTGAAGATTCCAACGTGCGCGGCGCCCGCTATGCCGCTCTGGAAGCATATCGTTCCGGTAAGCTCAGCTCTGCCGAGGCTGCCAAGCAGTATATCACCAAGCAGCAGGAAGAGCTGGATAAACTCTTCAAATGAGGGCCGGCAGCAAAAGGAACTTCGCGCCCTATCTGATGCTGATTCCATGGGTGATCGGGTTTATTGTATTCAAGATATACCCCATCCTCATTTCGTTTGTTTACTCGCTGATGGAATACCCCATTCTTGGCGACCCGGAATTCATTGGGTTTGACAACTACGTACACATCTTTACAAACGACGATGTGTTCCGGTCTTCCATTGCAGCAACAATGAAATATGTTTTGATCGGTACTCCCTGTGTCCTCGTCACTTCTTTCTTTGTGGCATATATTCTGAATTTCAAACTCAAAGGCGTAAACCTGTTTCGCACCGCGTATTACATTCCCTCCATTTTAGGGGGGAATGTAGCGGTCTCGATTTTGTGGATTCAGCTTTTCGACGTCAACGGGCCGGTCAACATGCTTTTGGGAATCTTTGGCGCGGAGCCTGTCTTCTGGCTGAAAGAGGAAAGCTTTGCGGTCATTACGCTGATCCTGCTGAAAACCTGGCAGTTCGGCTCCACCATGCTGATCTTTCTGGCGGCGCTCCAAAATGTTTCCGCCTCTTTGTACGAGGCGGCAAATCTGGACGGAGCCACGAAGCTGCAGCAGCTGTTCCGCATCACGCTTCCGATTATTACCCCCATGCTGCTGTTTAACATGGTAAACGTTCTGGTCAAGGCGTTTCAGGAGTTCAATTCCGCCTATCTGATTACGAAAGGCGGCCCGAACTACACGACCTACTTTTTGAACGTCTACATTTACGACCAGGCCTTTATGAACGGAAATTATGGCTATGCCAGCGCCCTGACGTGGATTTTGCTTCTGATCATCGGCACATTGACGGCTCTGGTATTCTCGTCCTCAAAATATTGGGTCTACTATAATGATTAAGGGGGACGGAACATGAATCGAGTCGGCAATCTTTCCCTCAACGCGGCCATCCGGTACGGCCTGCTGATCGTGATCGGCGTTTTTCTGATCTATCCCCTGCTCTGGATGATCGGCTCCAGCTTTAAAGAAAACATCGATATTTTCGGCACGCTGGCGATTCTGCCGCCCCAGGGGCGCGGAACGCTGGAAAATTTCAAATCGGCCTGGCAGATCAAAAGCGACCACATTCTGCCGTATTATTTTGGGAACACGATGAAGTTCCTGATTCCCAAAACGATCTTCACCATTGTTTCTTCTACACTTACCGCTTATGTGGTGGCCAGAAAGAAATTCGCGGGGAAGAAGTTTGTATTCACGGCGATCATCGTAACCCTGCTGATGCCCGAGCTTGCGTTTCGCATCCCGCTGTATCTTTTGTTCCGGGATGTCGGGCTGCTGAACACCTACGCGGCCCTGTATGTGCAGGACATTTTTGCGGCAGGCACCTGCTCCTTCTTCATTTTTATGGAGATTCAGTTTATGCGCTCCATTCCAAGGGAACTGGACGAAGCGGCTGTGATCGACGGCTGCAACGACCTGCAAACGCTGATTTACGTGATCGTACCGATTTTAAAGCCTATCATCATTACCGTCGGCCTGCTCTGCTTTATGTGGGGCATGAACGACTTCCAGGGTCCGCTGATTTACCTGCGCACCCCGGATAAAATGGTGATGTCGATGATACTCAAGCAGCAGCTCGACGGCGACACCATGGTCGTTTACGGCAAGCTGTTCGCGGCTTCTTTTATGGCGCTTTTGCCCATGATTGCCATCTTCTTCGCCGGCTCCCGCTACTTTGTAGACGGCGTGGCCAACTCCGGCGGAAAAGAATAATCAAAAAGCTCTGTCTAAAACGGTGATTTTCTCCCCCGCCTTTGGCGAGGGAGAAATACCCGGTTTTCCGCTTTTTATCTGCCAAAGCCTACCCCTTCCCTTTTGTCAGGGAAGCTCGCAAAAACTCTTACAAGCAAATTCAGAACAGGAGGAACAGCAATGCGATTGATCCGGTTTTTGGCACAGGTGATCGACTGGCTCGTCAGTCTGGCCGCTCTGATGTTTTCATTCCTTGCCATTCTCCCTGTTCTAAAACAATTGCTGCATAACACCGCGCTCTCGGCTTTATTGACTCTGCTGACGGCGGTTCTTCTCGCGATCGCGGTACAAGTCCCATTCTGGAGCGTGAATCAGACAGCCGGAAAAGCGTTCTTCGGGCTGGAGATTCAGTCCAGCAACGCGGACCGCCCCCTCACTCTTTCGATTTTAATACAGCGGGAAATTTTCTGTAAGCTGATGAGCTGTTACCTGATCTGTCTCCCCATGCTGTGGGGAAGCCCGGGCGGGCATGAGACAGCCACGGAAACACAGGTGGTACGCAGAAGAAAATCTTCCGCCTGTTACAAAAAATAGAGGTATTTTGAATGCTGAATATACTCACCATTACCCCTTTCGGCTTTGTGCTGGAGCTGGAGCAGGACGGCTGCTTCTATACTCCACAGCCTTATACCCTGTTTGTAAACGGCACACCCCTTCTGACCGGGAGCGACCCGGTGATCAGCCTGTTCGGCCTGAGGCCCGACACGGAATACCGGGTGGAAGTCCGCGGCCTGGGGGAGCCCGCCGCCGCGGTGATCCGCACCGAGCGCTGCGGGTTTGCCATTCATATCAAAGACTATAACGCCGCAGGCGATGGCATCCGCAATGATACGGCGGCCATCCATGCGGCGATTTATTCCGCTCCGCCGCACTCCGTGGTGATCTTCCCGCGCGGAGAATATCTGGTGGAGCATCTTTTTCTCAAGAGCGGCGTAGACCTGTATCTGGAAGAGGGCGCCGTTCTGCGCCAGAATCCAGATCGAGATACTCTGGCCATTGTAAAAGGCTACCAGAAAAGCTACGATTACACCGACGCTGTGATCAACGCCTCGTGGGAGGGGAACCCGCTCGACTGCTTTTGCAGTCTGATTTACGGCAAGGATGTTCAGCAGGTGCGTATTTACGGAGACGGCACCTTAAACGGCAGCGGAATGGAGGGCGGCTGGTGGAACGAGCCCAAGAAAAAGAACCGGGCATACCGCCCGCGGAATGTATCTCTGGTGAATTGCAGCGACATTACCGTCTGCGGCCTCACCAGCCAAAACAGCGCCGCTTGGAACATCCATCCCCTGTATTCCAGTAATCTGGCCTTTTACGGCCTGACGATTCAAAGCGACCCCGATTCCCCGAATACGGACGGCCTGAACCCGGAAAGCTGCGAGAATGTGCAGATCGTCGGCTGCCGCTTTCAGGTGGGAGACGACTGCATTGCCATCAAATCCGGCAAGCTGTTTCTGAGCCGCCGCCATCTGCGCCCCAGCAGAAAAATTACCGTGCGGCGCTGCCTGATGGAAGAGGGGCACGGCGGCGTGGTGATCGGGTCTGAAATTTCGTGCGGAGTTCAGGATGTTCTGGTACAAAACTGCCTGTTTCGCCGCACCGACCGAGGCTTTCGCATTAAAACGCGGCGCGGGCGCGGGAGTACCTCCGTGGTGGACGGCATTCGCTTTTCCCATGTGAAAATGGAGCAGGTTTCTCACTGCTTTGTGATCAATATGTTCTACCACTGCGACCCGGACGGCCATAGCGATTTGGTTCAGTGCAAAGAAGCCCTGCCGGTGGGGCCGGAGACGCCCGCCGTGCAGAATATCACCTTCTCTGACATCTGCGCCGACGAAATCACAGGGAGTGCCGTTTTTCTGTACGGTCTGCCGGAAAGCCCCATCCGCAATGTAACAGTGAAAAACAGCCGGTTCCGGTTTGCGGAACAGCGGCTGCTGGAATGCCCCGATCTAATGGACGATCCCGTTCTGATCCTCAACCTGGGGGTTTATGCCAAAAACGTACAGGGGCTGACTTTTAAAAACAATCAAATAGAAGGCACCCACGTGGATAAAATGGAGCAGGAGGAGAAAGCATGATGGAATATCCTGATGTAATGGACTTTTTCAAAGATCTTCTCCGGCGCTCCTCCCCTGCCCGCCCGGCGTGGAACCAGGAGGCCTTGTTAGAAGACCGCGAGCCCGGCTGGAATTACGTCGACGGCTGTATGCTCAAGGCCGTTCTGGACCTGTACCGCGCCATCGGCGAAAGCCGCTGCGCGGAATTTGCGGAACAGTATGTTGATACCCTGATCGATGAGCAAGGCACGATTTTAGGCTATCATCCGGAGGATTACAACTGCGACAATATCAACGAGGGCAAAGTGCTGTTCGATCTGTTTGATCTGACGGGCAAGGCAAAATACCGCAGGGCCATCGATCAGCTCTATTCCCAGCTGCAACGCCAGCCTAGAACGGCGGAAGGGAACTTCTGGCACAAAAAAATGTACCCGAATCAGGTCTGGCTTGATGGCCTGTACATGGTACAGCCGTTTTACATGGCCTATGAACGCCGGTTCCATGAAAACCGAAATTACCGCGACGTTTTCATCCAGTTTGAAACCGTGGCTCGCCGGATGCGCGACGCTTCGAGCGGCCTTTTATATCACGGCTATGATGAATCCAAGAAAAGCTTCTGGGCGAACCCCGAAACCGGATGCAGCCCGAACTTCTGGACCCGTTCGCTTGGCTGGTATGTCATGGCGCTGGTCGACACCGCCGAGCAGATGGATGAAATGTTTTTTTATGAATACCAGACGCTTCAGGAACAGCTCCGCCTTTTGATCGATTCCCTGCTGTGCTTTTTAGACCCAGAAACCGGTCTGTTTTATCAGGTGACGGATGCCGGAAACCGCTCGGGCAATTATCTGGAAACCAGCGGCACCTGTGCTATTGCCTATGCTATCCTAAAAGCAGTTCGCTTGGAATATCTGCCAGATTATTATTTTGACGACGGCAAACGAATTTTTGATGGGGTTCTCAGGCATAAGTTTATAAAGAGCGAGGACGGTTACGAGCTAAAGGACATTTGTCTTGTGGCGGGCCTTGGAGGATACCCCGGCAAAGGGGATTATAAAGTGCGCGACGGCAGCTTTGCCTATTACATCTCCGAACCAAAAGTGAGCAACGACGCCAAAGGGGTAGCTCCGTTTCTGTTCGCTTTTGCGGAGCTGCTGAGAAAGGAACGGGAAACTCTATGAAAATCGGTGTCAGAGCGCATGACTTCGGGCGGATGACCCCCGAAGACCTATCATCCTGCATTCACAAAGCCGGGTTTGAGGCGGTACAGCTCGCTCCCACCAAAGCCATTCTTGGTATCCATAGCTGGGGGGACATCACTCCCGCAGATCTGACAGCCATTCAAACCAGCTTTGCGCGCAAGCAGGTAGAGATCAGCATTCTGGGGTGCTATATCGAACCCTCTCTTCCTGACAGGAAGGCAAGAATGCAGCAGGTACAGAACTTTCTGCTGGCTCTTTCGTATGCGAAAGAGCTCGGCGTCCCCTTCGTGGGGACAGAAACCACACGCCTTGATCCCTTTACCGAAGAGGCTCTGCGCCCGGAGCGCTACCGGAACCTGAAGGACAGCGTGCTGAGGATGGTAGAGCACGCGGAACGTCTGGGCGTTCGGGTGGCGATCGAGCCCGTGGCCGACCATACGCTGAATACCGCCGGGCTGACCCGCCTGCTGCTCGACGAAGTCGGCTCCGATTACCTGAAAGTGATTCTCGACCCTGTCAATTTGATTCTGGAGCACACCGCTAAACGGCAAACGGAAGTCTATGACGACTTTTTCCGGCTGTTGGGCGAGGAAATCGCGGTTGCCCACATCAAGGACATTGTATTTGAACACGGCGAAAAGGTCTGGCGCAATATCGGCCAGGGCAGCATTGACCTGGAATGCGTATTCCGATGGCTGCGGCGAAACAAGCCGCAGATCACCGCACTGCGGGAACATATTCACCCCGAAAGCGGCGAAATTGATCTTGCCGCCATGAAACAGCTTGCAGGGATTTCTCTTTGATTCCTCCAATCATAAAGAGCATCGGCCACAGCGAAGGCTGTGGCCGATGCTCTTTATGATCTACCGCCGTTCAAAATGTCATTTGAAAACATCTCAAACAATCCCTCTTTCAATATTGGCGCCCGACTGTTCCCACTTTTTGCAAATCTGTATCTACCCTATGCTTTTCCGTACTACATGGATTACAGTCAATACGACTTATGTTTTTTCGTTATGTCAGTGTCGTGCCGCCCTCAAATAAAATAACATCGTGAACCATATCTTCTTTTGTTCGTTCTTTTTGTTCGATCTGACGGATCAGGGCGTTCACGATCGACTGCGAAATTGCGGCGTAGTTCTGGCACACCGTCGTCAGCCTGGGGTAAATAAGCTCCGCAATTTCTGTTCCGTCGTAGCCAACAATCTTCAGCTCCTGCGGTACGCGAATCCCACGCGACAACGCCGTATGCAAAACTCTGGCTGCAATGTAATCTTTGGCGAAAACACCGTCAATATCCAAAGCGGCCGAAAAAATCTTTTCTTCCACTTTGGCGTATTCCTCGCGTGAAAACTCCTTCTTTTTTAATTCGAAGGTCGTGCATTTCACACCGTTCTCCTCCATCAGCTTTTGAAACACTCTGTGGCGCTCCTGCGAGTTTATTTTCACCCGGCGGTCACCCATAATCTGCACCACGTTTTTACACCCATTTTCAATCAGCTTTCGTGCAGCCAGCTCCCCGCCCATCCGATGATTGGAGGTAACATTCGGAATCTGACTGCCGAGCTTCATGTCGATCGATACAATCGGAAGCGACACTTTCTGATACTCGGCGGTATCCAGCGCATGGCTCCCGATAATGATGCCGTCTACCTTGTTCTGGCGCAGCATCGCCAGGCATTCCCGTTCTTTGTTTGCCTTTTCAACCGTATTGCACAGCATCATTTTGTAGCCCCGGTTGTTCAGCTCCATCTCGATATATTTGGCCAGACGCGCAAAAAAGGGACGGCTGATGTCCGGTATGAGCAGCCCGATCATAAAGGTTCTTTGCAGATATAGATTTCGCGCAATCTGATTCGGACAATAATTCAGCTCCTCGATGGCCTGATTCACTCGTTGGTACATTCCTTGCGATATGTATCCGCGTTTATTGAGCACACGGGAAACCGTTGTTACCGATACGCCGGCCTTTTCAGCCACATCTTTAATCCCTGCCATAACGAACCTCAAGTCTCCTTTATCGTTGTCTTCCTCTTGCATGCAAGTTATTCAACCATACTATAATTCAGAACAGATAAACATGTCAACCGGTTGTCAATCAAATTTACACAAAAATACACTTGAAAAACATATCTCGTACTATTTTATCACTAAAAATGTGTTTGAGATTCCAAATAAGATTAAATATTGATTTGCCGCGGAAAAGCTCAATGGATTTCATCCTCATTGCCATTGCCGCTATTTACATCAAACTGCAGCCTTTGCTGTAAAAAAGAAGCCCCGAAAAGCATTTAAACGCTTTTCGGGGCTTCTTCCCATTGTGTTTTAAGGAAATATCATTCGGAATTAAAAAACTTGATCTTCTCCACACAATTTTTTCATGTATAACAACTTAGAACCGGTCAGAAATTTTCACCTGCAGGCCAACGGGACAATGCTGTCGGGAAAACCTGTTTCGATGCTTTGATACAGCTCCTGTATTCTCGCATCGGTGCATTCCTCAAAATCGCGAAGCGGGAATTCGAGCTTCATGGCCTCGTACTTGCTGATGCAGTATTTGCGAAACGGCAGCAGCTCAAGCAGCTCCAGATTCGGATATCGGGCGGCCAGCTCCGCGATTTTCAGAATATGCGCTTCTCCATCGGTAAGGCCCGGAACCACAATATGCCGAATCCATAGCGGGGCCCCCAGCTCTTCCGTCTGCTGTAAAAACCGCAGAACCATATCCATATTTCCCCGGGCATAGCGAAGGTAATCCACATCTTTGGAGAATTTGAGGTCGCACAAAACGAGATCGGTGTGGAGCAGTACCGCCCGGGCTCCCTCCGGGTCGCCGATTCCAGCGGTATCCAGTGCCGTGTGGATTCCCTCGCGGTGCAGCCGGCGGAACAGCTCTGCAACAAATCCCCACTGCAGCAGCGGTTCCCCGCCCGAAACAGTCACCCCGCCGGATGCTGTCAAATACGTTTTGTACCGCAGCACCTTCTGCACCACTTCATCGACCGTGTATTCCGTGCCGCCGGTCAGGCTCCAGGTGTCTGGATTATGGCAATAGGCACAGCGAAGGGTACACCCCTGCAAAAAGATCACAAAGCGGAGGCCGGGGCCATCTACCGCACCCAAACTTTGAAAGGAATGAATCCGCCCTGTCATTACATCGCCTCGTGAAAGGTACGAGAAATCACTTCGCGCTGCTGCTCCCGGGAAAGCTTGTGGAAATTCACGGCATAGCCGGAAACGCGGATGGTCAGGTTGGGGTATTGCTCCGGGTGCTCATAGGCATCCATCAATGTTTCACGGTTTAATACATTGACATTGATATGATGCGCCTTCTGCAGGAAGTAGCCGTTCAGAATCGCGACCAGATTCCCGTGGCGCTCCTCATCGCTGTGACCCAGCGCCTGCGGGATGATTGAAAACGTGTTGGAAATTCCATCCTTGCAGATGTCGTAAGAAAGCTTTGCGACCGAGTTCAGGGAAGCAAGCGCGCCGTTTTTTTCACGGTTGTGCATGGGGTTCGCGCCGGGGGCAAAGGGCTCGCCGGCTTTTCGCCCGTCCGGCGTTGCCCCGGTCTTTTTGCCGTATACCACGTTGGAGGTAATGGTCAGAATCGAAAGCGTGTGCTCGGCATTTCGGTAGGTCGGGTTCTTCTGAAGCGCCTCAAAGAACAGCCGCACCTGCTCCTGCGCGATGGAATCGACGCGGTCGTCATCATTGCCGTAGGCCGGGTACTCCCCAACGGTTTCAAACTCCCTGATCAGCCCGCTCTCATCGCGGATACATCTGACCTTCGCGTGCTTGATAGCGGAAAGCGAGTCTGTCAAAACGGAAAGCCCGGCGATCCCGAACGCCATAAAGCGGTGTACATTGGTGTCGTGCAATGCCATCTGCGTTTTTTCATAGGCGTATTTGTCGTGCATGTAATGGATGATATTCATCGCGCTGACATAGGTTTTCGCCAGCCAGTCGCGGTAAAAGGCCATGCTCTGCACAACCGCTTCGTAATTAAGGTATTCCCCTTCATACGGAGCTTTGGCCGGTGCGATTTGATTCCCGCTCTTCTCGTCGCGGCCGCCATTCAGGCTCATGAGCAGCAGCTTCGCCAGATTCGCCCGCGCGCCGAAGAACTGCATGTCCTTCCCCAGCCGCATTGCCGATACACAGCAGGCAATGCCGTAGTCGTCACCGAACTTCGGGCGCATAATATCGTCGTTTTCATACTGGATGGCATCTGTTTCGCAGGAAACCTTTGCGGCAAAGCGCTTGAACGCTTCCGGCAGACGGTCGGACCACAAAACGGTCAGATTCGGCTCAGCCGAAGAGCCGAGATTATACAGCGTGTGGAGGATGCGGAACGAGCTTTTGGTCACCAGCGTGCGGCCGTCCTCCCCCATGCCGCCGACCGACTCCGTGATCCACATCGGGTCGCCCGCAAACAGCTCGTTGTAATCCGGTGTACGCAGATGGCGCGCCATGCGCAGCTTCATCACAAAATCATCCAAGATTTCCTGCGCCTGCTGTTCCGTGAGAAGGCCATTTGCGAGGTCGCGTTCAAAATAAATATCGAGAAACGTGCTGACGCGCCCAAGGCTCATCGCCGCACCGTTCTGCTCTTTGATCGAGCCGAGATAACCAAAATACAGCCACTGAACCGCTTCTCTGGCGTTTTCGGCTGGCCTTGAAAGATCGAAGCCGTACAGGGCCGCCATGTCTTTTAAGTACCCCAGGAACGTGATCTGCTGGTACAGCTCCTCGAGCTGGCGGATATGGTCGGCATCCATCACACCCTCGCCGATTTTGGCCTTGTCCTTTTTCTTCTCCTCGATGAGCCGATCGACACCGTAGAGCGCGACTCTGCGGTAGTCGCCGATGATGCGCCCTCTTCCGTATGCGTCCGGCAGACCGGTGATGATGCCGCAGTGCCGGGCCGCGCGAATTTCATCGGTATAGGCGCGAAAAACGCCCTCGTTATGAGTGGTTCTGTACTGAAATTCCTTTTCCACCTCCGGAGAAAGCTGGTACCCGTAGGCCTCGCACGCCTTGCGCGTCATGTTCAGGCCGCCGAAGGGATTGACGCCCCGCCGCAGCGGGCGGTCGGTTTGCAGACCCACGATGATCTCCTGCTCCTTGTCCAGATAGCCAGGCTTGTAGCTGGTGAGCGAGGTAACGGTTCGCGTATCGATGTCGAGAACGCCGCCGAATTCCCGCTCCATCTCCAGCAGGTGATCCAGCTTTTTCATCAGTGCGTTTGTGCGGTCTGTGGCCGGGGCCAGGAATTCCGCTCCGCCCTCATAAGGGGTATAGTTTGTTTGAATAAAGTTCCGGACATCGATCTCCCTTTCCCAGTTTCCGCCGTGAAACCCCTGCCATGCCTGTTTCTTCATAAGCTCTCCTTTTGTTTCAAGGCATTCCGGCTTTTCCCCCGCCATTTTCAAAACAAAAAAGGGCGGCATTTGGTAAAAACCAAAATGCTGCCCAGACGGTCGGCTGAAGATACAGCTTTTATTCCCCTGTGGTGTCATCTCCACATTACCCGTCAGTCATAAAAGCCTGTTCAATTGTGATTTCATTATAAAAGACTCAGGCAGCGTCTGTCAACAGGCAGAAAATATTTTGTGGGATGCACAAAAGGATTCAAAAAAGCACTCTCTGCTTTTTCTGTTTTTTACAGGGGAATGAAATTGAGAAGACGGACAAAAGGCAGAATCGACCTCGCTTTTGGCCGCCCATAAATCTTACCTATAGGATTACCCTATATCTACAAATAAATTAAATGAGTTACCCTATGTACGCTTTTTGATGGTACTATAATAACAACACAAAAGAAAGGCGTGTAATCATATATGAAAACATCGGTTATTGGTTACCCCAGGGTCGGAACTTTAAGGGAACTCAAATTTGCAACCGAAAAATACTTTAAGCAGGCAATAGCGGCAGAAGATTTATTTGCGGCAGCGGCAGAACTGCGCAAAGCACATTGGCAAAAGCAATCCGAAAACGCGATAGATTATATTTCCTGCAATGACTTTTCATTTTATGACACGATGCTGGATACGGCTGTGCTCCTGAATGCCGTTCCCGGGCGATACCGTGCCCTGGGGCTTTCGCCCCTCGACGAGTATTTCGCAATGGCCAGAGGCTACCAGGGGAAAAACGGGGACGTGAAAGCGCTCGCGATGAAAAAATGGTTCAATACAAACTATCATTATCTGGTTCCGGAAATAGATGAGGATGCTGAGATCAAGCTCGCCGGAACAAAACCGTTCGACGAGTATGCCGAGGCCCAAAAGGCAGGTGTAGAAACGAAACCCGCCATCATCGGGGCGTTCACTTTCCTGAAACTCGCGCGCTGCACAGGCACAAAGAAGCCCGAGGATTACCTTGACAGCATTGCGGGCGCTTACGGCGAAATACTGAATCGTTTCAACTCACTTGGAACCGCCTGGGTGCAATTTGACGAGCCGTATCTGGTAACGGACCTATCTGCTGAGGATCGGGCGCTGTTCCTCGCGCTGTACCGCAGGATTCTTTCCTCCAAGGGCCAAGTCAAGGTGCTTTTGCAGACTTACTTCGGCGATATCAGAGATTGCTACGGTGACGTTGTCTCTCTTGCATTTGACGGGATCGGTCTGGATTTGATCGAAGGAAAAAAGTCTTTGGAGCTGGTGGAGACAAACGGCTTCCCAAAAGACAAAATCCTCTTTGCCGGCATTGTCAACGGCAAGAACATCTGGAAAAACAACTATGCGCAAACGTACGAGATCATCGGCAAACTGCAAAAACACTGCGGGGAAATCGTGCTATCACCTCCTGCTCTCTGCTGCACGTTCCCTATACGCTGCGCAACGAAACGAAGCTGTCGGAAGAGCATCGAAATTACTTTGCATTTGCGGAAGAAAAGCTGGCCGAACTGCGCGGGCTGAAAGCGATCCTTTCCGATAAGGCTCCCGAAACTCACGCCGAATACCTGGAAAACAAAAGCCTGTTTGCTGGGGACAGGGCGGCCGCTAACCCGACCGTTCAGAATAAAGTTCACGCACTGTCCGAACAGGATTTTATCAGAGAGCCCTCCTTTTACGAGCGTGAAAAAATCCAAAAGAAAGAATTCGGACTCCCGCTGCTCCCGACGACCACTATTGGCTCTTTTCCGCAGACGGCGGAAGTAAAGGCCAACCGAACCAACCTGAAAAGTGGTAAAATTTCGCTGGAGCAGTACCGGGCCTTCAACCGGGAGAAAATCGCCGAATGCGTCGTCCTGCAGGAGAAAATTGGGCTGGATGTTCTCGTTCACGGCGAATTTGAGCGCAACGATATGGTTGAGTATTTCGGCGAATGCCTGGACGGCTTTCTCTTCACAGAAAAGGCCTGGGTACAATCTTACGGCACACGGTGCGTCAAGCCGCCGATCATCTGGGGGGATGTTTCCCGCGGAAAGCCGATTACAGTAGAATGGTCGGTCTACGCTCAGTCACTGACCGCAAAGCCGATGAAGGGCATGCTGACAGGCCCCGTAACCATTTTGAACTGGTCGTTCCCGCGCGAGGATATCTCACTCAAGGAATGCGCCTATCAGATCGGCTTCGCGATCCGCGAAGAGGTACTCGATCTGGAAGCGAACCACATCCGTGTGATTCAGGTAGACGAAGCGGCGCTGCGCGAGAAACTGCCCTTGCGGAAATCCGACTGGCGGGCGGATTATCTCGACTGGGCGATCCCCGCATTTCGCCTTGTTCACAGCGGCGTAAAGCCGGAAACTCAAATCCACACGCATATGTGCTACAGCGAATTTGCCGACATCATTCGGGACATTGATGCCATGGACGCCGACGCGATCACCTTTGAGGCCTCGCGTTCTGATCTGACCATTCTGAACGTCCTCAAAGAAAACGGCTTTCGCACGGAGGTTGGCCCCGGCGTATATGACATCCATTCGCCGAGAGTTCCGTCTGTGGAAGAAATCAAGGCCGCACTCTATAAAATGCTTGGCAGCATCCCCAAAGAGAAGCTGTGGGTGAACCCCGACTGCGGGCTGAAAACAAGAAGCAATACCGAAACCATACCGAGTCTGGAGCATCTGGTTCAGGCAGCAAAGGAAGTACGAGATGAGAACAGCTGATTTATTTAAAAAGAAGCAGGTGCTGTCTTTGGAGGTGTTCCCTCCAAAGCGCACCTCTTCAGAAGATACGATATTCAATACGCTGGAAGAGCTGAAATGGCTGCACCCGGACTTTATCAGCGTCACCTATGGCGCGGGCGGAAGCGCAAACAACAGCAAAACACTTGAAATCGCTTCTTTCATCAAGACGAATTATGCTGTCGAAAGCGTCGCCCACCTGCCGTGCATCAATTTTTCAAAAGAAGAGCTCTTGCTTCTGCTGGATCGCCTGAAAGAACAGGGAATCGAGAATATTCTGGCCCTCCGGGGCGACATCAGCCCGGAGCATCCGCCCTGCACGGATTTTTCCCACGCGGACGATCTGATCGCCTTTATCAAGGAACACGCGGATTTTAATATTATCGGCGCCTGCTACCCCGAAGGGCATGTAGAGAGCAAAAGCACGCTGGAGGATATCCATTATTTGAAGCGCAAGGTCGACGCGGGCACCGATCATTTGATCACGCAGCTTTTTCTGGACAACGATTATTTCTATGCATTCCGTGAACGCACCGCGCTTGCGGGAATCAATGTTCCGATCGAAGCCGGGATCATGCCCGTTGTGAACAAAAAGCAGATTGAGCGGATGGTGTCCTTGTGCGGCGTTCAACTGCCGAAAAAATTCGTAAAGATGATGGAACGCTATGAGCATGACCCAATCGCCATGCGGGACGCCGGGATCGCCTACGCGATCAACCAGATTGTGGATTTGCTCGCACAAGGCGTGGACGGCATTCACCTGTACACCATGAACAATCCGTATATTGCGCGTAAAATCTACGAAGCGGTTTTCCGCCTGCTCGCTGCATAAATAAAAAAGCTGCACCACAACAGTTGTGGTGCAGCTTTTATTGTACAAGAAAGGAAAGCCATAAACCCGCATCTGCGCTGGATTTGTGGCTTTGTTTATTTTATTCCCACTCAACCCCGTGGGCGTTTATTCTCTGTTTTTCTCCTGTTTTTGGCCGTTTTCATAGGGCTTCCTGCCCTGTGTGAGCGGTCAATTTTGTTTTACCGGATTTTTTAGAACCATTGTAGAACCACCGAGCAACTCTATTCCCTGCAGCTTGGCAACAACTTCATCCTGCTTGTGCGGCCACAGATGAGAATAGGTGTTCAGGGTAGTTTCCACCTTCTCATGACCGAGCCGCTCCGCGATCAGCAAGGGCGAGAACCCTAGCTCGATCAGCAGCGAAGCATGAGAATGTCGAAGATCATGCAGCCGGATCTTCTTCACTCCGGACACCTTGCAGCCGCGCTTCATTTCATGCTCTAAGAAATACTTGGTGAAAGGAAAGATACGGTCGCTCTTCTGCAGATCATACAGCTGCGCCAGATAGGCCCGCAACTCGTCGCAAAGGAAGTCCGGTAAAGCAATGACCCGATTGCTTTTCGGCGTCTTAGGTGGCGATATAACGTCCGCACCGTTCAGGCGGTTATAGGACTTGCTGACCGTCACAGTTCCAGCGTCAAGATCAACGTCAGCCTTTGTCAGTGCCATCAGCTCCCCTATTCTCATACCGGTATAATAGAGCAGTTGGAATGCCATATAAGAGCGCGGCTTGTCCTTAACGGCTTCGCGGAACTTCTTGTATTCCTCGGTCGTCCAGAACTGCATTTCCTCGGCGTTCTTCTTCCCCATGCTGCCGGCCTTATGACAAGGGTTTTCCCGCAGGCCATAGTATTTCACCGCATAGTTAAAAAGGGCCGTCAGCTGATTGTTGACCGTCTTGAGATAGGTTGGAGAATACTTCTTCCCCTCCTGGTGCTCCGCTGCCATCAGCTCATTCTGCCATTTGCGCACGTCCGGCGATGTGACCAAATTCATAGGCTTTTCGCCCAGGTACGGCTTTATTTTCAGATTGTAAATAAACCGCTTGTTCTCCAGCGTGGATGCCCGGAGCCGGTGGCCCATGTCCTCAAGGTACAAATCCACAAAAGCCGAAAGCTTCATGCTCATGTCGGCCCGCTGGTGTTTAAGAAATTCGCGCTCCCATTCCAAGGCTTCACGTTTGGTATCAAAGCCCCGCTTCTTCTTTTTCTTCCTGGCCCCTGTCCAATCTGTGAAATAGAACTGACACAGCCACTTGCCGGGCGTGTCCGGGTCTTTATTTGCTGGCATGGCTGCACCGTCCTTTCGCCTGCGTATGTATTTTTCATGCATTTAAGTGAAAAGCCAGTAAGCAAAACTTAACGCTCTTCGATATCCTCACCTTTTATAAACCGAATAAAAGCCTCTTTAGGAATTTTAACGCGGGAGCCTGTTACAATCACCGGAAACCCAAGTTTACTTTTATCTCTTTGCGCTTGTAATCTAATGGTGTGAGGATCACTCCCGATAAATTTCGCCACATCAGTAGGTACTAGCATGTTTTCCGGGAAAGCCTCAAGTTCTTCTAAAGTCATCCGCATTTTCAATATCAACTCCTTTATTTACTACTTTTCCAGCGCTTTTTTGTAGTGTTTTTGTCGTGATTTTGTCTTACTATTGTCATATTATTTTGTGCCACTTTTGTGCTAACTTTGTGCTGTTTTTGTAACGTGTTTGTAACGTGTATGTAACGTTTTTTGCTGTAACTTTGCTGTACTTTTGACGTCCCGTTATTCTTCCTTTGTTCTTCCTTTGTTGTGGTAGCTTTGTGGTGTCTTTGTGGCAGCTTTTCAGCCGCTTCCTTTTGCTTTTCTGGTTCTTTGATGCGAGCAAGCTTAAGAGAGTTTTTCTCGCTGATACCATGATCTTTGACGATGGTTTTCACTTCTGGAATAAGGCTTTTAGCAACTTGGATTTTCCTCTCCACCGTACGGGGTACAACCTGCATCTTTTCGGCGGTGTCATCTACAAAGGATTTTGTTTGAACAAGCGACACGGTGTCGCTTGTTCGTCTCGCAGTACCGCTTGCTTTCCCACCTGCAACCCCCGCCTTGGTTTCCGGATAAAGCATCTCATAAATCTCTTTTTTCCTAAGTAGCTGCTCGCCCTCGTCGATGTGGTTCAGGTTGTGAAGTCATTTTTCTCCCCGCATATATTTCAAAAATGCTGCCTTGGGGATTTTTATCCTTCTCCTCAAAACAATGATAGGAAAGTCGTACGAGTTCCGGCGCTTCTTTTGATCTTCCCAAACTTGCATCCTAAACTGTTGTGGGTCAACCCCAATGCATGCCGCGACTTCTGCTGGTGATAAGACTTCTTTCGGCAGATTTTCAATCTCTAAAAGAGTCATTTAAACGCCCTCCCTCTGCGTTAAAATTTGTTCTCAGACCAACCTGCATTTTCCCTATCGTCCCCACAAATGGGGGAAGATTGTTGCGGGGAGTTGCAACGTTAAGCGTTTTGCCATAAGTGGAAAAAGGTTCTATTCCCCGCCGGTCGGGGAAAACCCATCCCACACTATGCAAACGCCCTCGCGAGTTGCTCGGCGGTTATCATGTTTTTCAATCCCCTGCGGGAAATAGTCATTGCCGACACTCCGATTATTTCAGCAGCTTCTTTTTGGGTGTAAACCAGTTTGTCAGGATAAAGCTCATCGGCCCTATTTCGAATCCTCTCCAACGTATCCCGGTACAGCTCTTTTTCTCTTGGCATTTATCTCGCCTCACACAAATTTTAGAGTGACTTAACTTGCTCAAATTTGAGCGGGTAAACTTTTCGACACTTGTGGATACAGTTTTTCAACTCGTTAGTAAACCATCTTCGCCCAACAATACCAAAAGAGGCATATTTAACTTCCTGCTAACTTGCCGCAACTCTTCTAGCCTAAATGTTCCGGGGTTTTTAAATCTTTCGTATACCGTTTTGGTGCTGGTTCTCATGGCGAGTGCCAAGGAATCGACTGATATTGCTTGTTTTTCCATTCCATACTTAATTCGAGCAATAATTTCTCTATCTGACTTAATGCTCGAAGGTGTACGAAGCTTAGGCATGAAAAGCCCCCCCTTATTCTCCCTCCGACGGGGTTTTGTCCTTTTGGTGGTCTGGTATCTTGGCTAAGTCCTCAAGTTGCTGTTTCTCTAAATCGTTAAAGCGTTTTTCTTGTTCATCTCTTTCTTCTTTCGATAAGAGTTTTCTGAAATCTTCATCCATAAATGTAATTATCGTTAAAAAGGTATCTAACGAAACTTTACCCTCTTTAAACTCACTTAATAAATCCTCGAAAGCAATTCTGACGATTCCATCTGGCCCCCATTCATCAATTGAAAGATTTCTATCAGCTAATTTTTTATCATAGTGCGCAATCAATCTCACTTTAAGCTCATCATCACTAAAATCTTCATTTGGGATAACTGCCCCAGCGTCACCTTGATCTCCTGTAAACAAGTAGTTTACACCCACTTTTAGTGCAGATGCTATTTGTTCAAGCATATCTAAGCTTGGAGTAATTAAACCAGTTTCATATTTTGAGATAACCGATCGCTTTACACCCAGCTTTAACGCAAGTTCTTCTTGCGTCATTTTTATTGTTTTCCGTATATCTCTGATCCGCTCACCAACAGACAAAGTTACCCCCTCCTTTTACAAACATTGTATCCTAACAGGAACAAAATTTCAAGATAATTAAGTAATGTTCTTGACAGGAACAGAATTACGGTTTATAGTGTTCTCATAAGGAACATTTTGAGAAGAGGTGATAAAGGTGAATATCAGTAGACAAAAAATTGAATTGTTGCAGGCCGAAAATAGTATTACAGTTACCGCGCTTGCGGATCGCTCGGGCATTTCTCGACAAAACATTTCTACCGTGAAGCGGCGCGGAACGTGTAACCCGATTACAGCCGCAAAACTGGCTAAGGGCTTAGGCGTGAGCGTAGCGCAGATAGTTGATGAGGTGTGAATATGAAACAGTATTATATTGGTGCTCCAGAGGCCGCGCGTATCCTTGAATTGTCTGAGGGCAAGACATACGAAATTTTTCGGGAACTGAATCAAGAGTTGAAAGCACAAGGCTACATAACCGTATCTGGCCGTGTTCCCCGGGCGTATTTCAACAAGAAATTTTTTGGTGGCTTGGAAGAAGTGGCAGGGTGATGCCATGGCAGAGAAAAAGAGTTTTGTTCTTTATACAGACAGCCGACCACAATGGGAAAAGCTGACTGACGAACAGGCCGGGCGGCTGATAAAATCAGTTATTGCCTATACCGACACCGGTGAAGTGCCTGATTTCAGTAACTTCCCTATGGAAGATATAATGTTCGAAGGTTTGAAAGCCCAGCTCAATCGAGATACCACAAAGTGGGAGGCTTCCAAAAGAGCAAGATCAGAGGCCGGAAAAAAAGGTGCGGAAGTCCGATGGGGCAATGATGCGTAAATAGCATTGCCATGTTCTGCTATACATTATATGGCAATGCTATTTTTCCTATGGCAAGCATAGCAAAAATGGCTGTAAGTGTAAGTGTTAATGTCAGTGTTAGTGACAATGTAACTGTTTTTTAAAAGGTAAGAAGGGAGTGCGCTTTCAGCGCCCCCGCTCGCGCCTTTTAAAAGAATAAGACCTCTTGAAAGGAGGTGATACATATGAACCCTGATGTATTTGGAGCCATTGCAGCCAAGGCCTACCAGGCAGCAGACAGCCCTTCCTATTCGCTGGGAGAGGTTATTTCCATATTTGAATACTATTTCAACAAATACGAAGAAACCTTCGGGAAAGCCCATCCGTATATCCGGCAAGAGCAGATTCAACGAATGATTGAGGATATGCCTTTTGTTGCCGGCGAATACGGAAACCCCATAGACCTTGAACCGGAGGACTATTTCCCCATGATTGACCGGCACTTTCAAACGCAATACCGCTGTGATTACAATATCAACCACTTTTTCAGCGGGGACGTTCGCCTATTTCGATTCTACGAGATTATGTAAGGAGGGTTATATGGATCAATTGGTCTTTGTTCAATCCCAAAGCATGAAAGAAATGCCCTTCACTACCAGCGAAACGATAGCAGAGTATGCAGGCATCAAACATCATGCCATCCAACAGATGATTGCAAAACACGAAACAAGCCTGAAATCTTTTGGACTGGTCGCATTTGAAATGCGCGCAGTGAAAAAGAGCAGAGGCGTAAAGTACGAAAAACTTTACCACCTCAACGAGCAGCAGGCCACTCTACTTATCACATTTTTGCAGAACACCGAGCAGGTGATCCGGTTCAAAACCGAATTGGTTCGGCAGTTCTACCAGATGCGAACCCAGCTTCAAGAACGACAAATAGCCAAGGCAGATCGCAAAACGCCTCACCGAAGCCTTACAGATGCGATTCAATGCAATCCTAATCACAGTAAATGGGATTACAAGCTCTATATGGATTTGGTTTATAAGACGATACTCGGAAAAACCGCTTCAAAAATCCGCAAAGAGCGCGGGGCGGAAAAGAATGCGGCCGCCTCCGATTACATGGCCGCCGATGAAATCAAGGCAATCGCCCGACTGGAGGATCAGGTAGCAGCACTGATTGACCTGGGCATGGACTATCAGCATATCAAAGCTCTGCTGCTTAACAAACAGGCTATGAAAAATATTGCTTAATACAAAGGAGGGAAAACCATGCTCAAAAGCAAAAAAAATAGCGCCCCAACGGCGGCAACCGTTCAGAGCGCAAAATTCATTCAACAAAGTCAGGATACCATAAATTCGGAGGAAACACAAGCCCTTGACGATCGTGGGGCTAAACTATTGTTAGCATTTCGGAGATTAAGCAAAGAAGATAAAAAGGATATTATTGGACTTTTAAACTTTTTGCTTGAAAAGCAGCGCAAAGATGAACGAGCTGACAACGCTCTTGAAGAATGGCGAAGCATGACATTTTATCAGAAAAGACGATACATTGAGGAGGGTTTATCATGATAGCCATAGAAGAATTGGATTTGCTAATTTCTTCCTTGGATGAAGAGGGGAAAGAGGAGTTTTATAAATTCCTCTATTATCTTCGTGATAATAGAGATAGTGGCAAGTCTCCTGATGAACTTCGAAATGAATGGATGAAAACATCAGAATATTGGAAAAAGATAGTCCCTGAGGAGATTGCACCGTGAGCGGCCCCGTAATAGCAGCAGATGTAGAAGCAGTCTTAAATAGTCTAGACGGTATAGAGTTTATCAGTTTCTGCCTTAAAAGGCTAAATGAAAGTCAATCAGTTGAGGCTATTTGGCACGATTGGCAGAATTCAATTTGTTAAGTTAGCAAAATATTGATTTTTAAAGGAGCATTCAAAATGAACACAAAAGAGTTTAACACCGTACCCGGCTACGTCGTCGAGTATTCCAATAATAATCTTACGTGCATTTCCAAGGAAGAATTTGTTCATTACTATGGCATTATGAATCTTTATGGTGATGCTTCGGATAAACAGGTTATGACCGCCATCCTGAACCTTCCCGCGAATCCCGAGGAGGACGACGCCTGGATCACCAACATTTCGGATGAAGTCGGCCTGTTCAGAACCTGGATATACAATTGGGACGAAGAGCCGACTTCCCGTATTGGGAATTTCTTCACTGCTGCAAAGCTGGGGCTACTGTCAAAGAAAGATGCCACGTATGCAGACGAGCATTTCCTCTCTGTGCTGCTTCGTGACTCAAATTTAGTTGCGGTAGAATTCAAAGACGGTCGGCAGGTAGTCCTGACTGAGGCCGGCATTGTATGAAAGTTCATATATCCTACCAGCCCCAGGAGCAAGAAGCAGCTGCAGCCATGATCCAGGCGGCCCGACAGATTTTGCCTTATGCAAGGCTGCACAGAGCCGACAACAAGCCCCCGTTTATTCATCTGTATTTGACCACTAGAAATTCTGTAAACCCGCATGGAGCCTAGAAAGTTGATTGACTTTTCTCTACATTTTTGGTATAATAAATATATAAATTAAGGCATAGAGTACCGCCAATAGGCAGCCATTCAAAGGCATGGGAAACAGCTTATCAGCTGGTATCCTGTGCCTTTTTCTATTTATCCCCTCAGGCATTAAACAAAGGTATTAATATGGTCGGCGTGAACACCGAAGCGCAGGCCCAAAAACGGCAGAACGCTATGTAAATCATTAATTTTGAAAGAGGCACATTATGGCTAATTGTAAATATGTTGAAGATTGTAAAAAGGTAACTGAAAACTATTTCAAAGAGATTCATTCCCTTATCGACCAAAAAAGCAAAGCGCCAGCAGAATACGCAGGGGATCGCCTTAAAACAGAATTGCAAAAGCTTGATAGCTCCGCGAGTACCGCCGGTGAAACGGCCCGGCGGCAGTTGGCTTCGCTTCGTGACAGTGCTGCACAGGCTTATCAGAACGTCAAGCAAATCCAGCTCAATGGTAATTTGCCTGATGATATTAGATTACTGTCCGCTCCTGTCACATTAACGGCAGATGAACTCCAAACCCTTGCGGATCGGCATAAAGACAGCTACATCATGCAAAGGGCCATAAAAGAGTATGGAGAAAAAAACAAAGTCCATGTAAACACTGCTCCATCACCCGACGATCAGATTCAGGCAGCACAAGACCTCTGCAACCATTTTAATAACTATATTGGTATTGGTTTGGAAGGTGCCGCTCGTAATGAGCATTATTTCAATCTGGAATCCGGGGACGAAGGATGCTATGCAGACTTTGATAAAACTTTAGGTTAAGAGAAAGCTCGAAGAGTTCACACCTAACGTACATTAAAGCTGTTTTTGACCTAAAGCCCCCATAAAAAAATTAATTTAAGGAGTCTATCATGGAAAAAACTTTGATGCAGTTTTTACACCCGGAGCGCAAACCAAATGCTAAGTTTAAACTAAGTTCTTTTGGTGATGCAGAGTTTGAAATGCGCGCATTAAATGCGGAGGAAATCGCCAAAATTTCCGCAGAAGTACAGACCAGCAATCTAAAAGGGCTTGGGGCAATGTATCCGGCCATCGCCGCTAGTTTGGTTAAACCAGATTTGCATAACGCAGAACTACTTAATGCGCTATCAGAACGAGAGGGGTGCAAAATTCTTTCTGCAACAGACGCGCTGAAAGTGATCTTTACCGGGGATGAAGTCGGCGCGCTCATCAACATCTACAACGAACACGCCGACGTTACAGTCAATTTCGAAGCAAAGGTAAAAGAAGCAAAAAACTGATCAGGCAGGGCGGGGACGGGTTTTACTTTTGGGCGCACCTCGCCTTGCAAAATCACAATATATTACCACACGAATTTATGGCTTTGCCTGTACATGAACGCGCTCTGATTGTAGCCAGCGATTCGATCGTCAGCGAGGAAATGAAAAAGAAATAGCGGCAGGAATTAACCTGCCGCTGGGGGTTATTGTAGGCCCATTTGTGCTTTAGCCATTACTTGGCCATTACTAAATGTGACGTTTGCGTTTGCTCCTATATCTCCGTTTCCATCCCAAGCTATAATGACGGATTGATATCCAGCCACCTCAGAACGCGCTAGCTCGGTTCCAAATGAACCGATTATTTCGGTTACCTCTTCATAACGCATCCCGGTTTTAATACGGTTAAATTCGGCCAGGGTCATGTTCTGCCTGAATTCGTCGGTGACAACAACGAGATTAACCGCATCATCTTTAAAAATCGAATGCGATTGTTCTGTCCCAAATATTGATTCTCCGGCTTTAGTGGTTAAGCCCAAACTGTTCACGCCTTTACGATCATCAGCAGAAACACTATCTCCCAATTTGACAAACAGCGGAAAATAATGCTCGTCAGTAGTTATAACACTAACAGTAAACGTTTCTACAACAGAACTTCCAGAGGCATTTGTATACTTGACTGTTCCGTCACCGGTCAATATTGCGTTATCCGCAGACCAGCCGTCCTTGTTGTGCGTGAATTCTGCACTGTCGGGGTTTTTCAAAAGTCTTTTAATCGTATCCTCTATATCCCACTGCGCGCCAGCTTCAAAGGCTGCGCGGATTTGTTGCTGCCTCGGAGACAAAGAAGTTTCGGCTTGAGTGGCTTCTGTTGCACTCGCAACGGCCGGAAGCGCGGGTGCGCCACTGCTTACGACGCTGCTTTCATCTACGCCCTGAATTACTATCGCAAAAAGTATAATGCAAACGCCGAAAAGCACAAGAATTCGACCGCAACCTTTCTTTTCTCTTTGCTCTTCCGGTTCCGCTACTTGTCCAGTCGCTGCTTCTAGTTCAACTATTGGCTTAGGCTCATAGGCATTAATAGTAGCACCACAGTTCAAACAGAATTTGCTGTTTTCAGGAATTCGTTCTCCACAGTTTTTGCAATACATTGTATCCCCCCTTTTTCTCATATTACCATATATTGGATTTCATTCCAATAGAAAGCTGGTGATTTAATTGGCGAACACACTCTCGGTGATCTTTAGACTTAATGATAATTTTTCTAGCCCAATGAAATCGATAATCACAGCTACTGCGCAAGCCGAAAAGCAGCAAACGCAACTCAATAAAGCCTTGAAGAATATGCACGGTACTATGGGTGATGCGTCAGGAACTCGGGTTATGTCGGACGGTATCAACTCGATCACAAGACGGATTACCGGGCTTGTATCCGCTGCTTACCTTGGCAAAAAAGCTCTCGATGTGATGTTCGCGGCCGTTAAGACCGGCGCGGAAAAGCAAGTGCAGCTTAATACATTCCAGTCACTTTTAAATAGCGACGAGGCAGGCCAAGCCCTTTACAACTACACAAACCTGTATGGTAAGCAAAAATCCGTGTTGGGCTCTATGGGCATTGCTAATGCCACTAAATCGTTTTTGCCGTTTACCCAAGACATTAACCAAATGACTAAACTGTACCAATTAACAGAACGCCTTTATGCTCGCGACCCTACACAGGGAAGTGAGGGCGCAGTCTTCGCAATGAAAGAATTGATCTCTGGCGATGTTATGAGTGCCAGAGAGCGCTTTAATATTTCTGGTATCAGCGGGGCGAAGATTCGCGATCTGGTCAACGCCGGAGACATGAACGGCACTTTGAACTATCTTGATGCCGTTTTCAACAAATTTGGCGTAACTCAGGGAATTGTTGACAAAAACTTCACCTCTTTACAAACACAGGCCACAAAGTTTGGAGATAATGTTCGATCAGCATTAGGGGATGAATCTAGCCCGATCGTACAAAATCTTTCTACAATGTTTCAGCAGCTTAATGCAGATATGGACGCAGGAAAATTCGCTCCGTTCTTTAATCTCGTTGGTAATGGAATGTATTTTCTTGGAAGCGGTTTGAGCTGGTTAGCGCAAAATTTATCTACCATAGTACCAGTGGTTGGCGGATTGTCTATGGCCTTGCTTGCTTATAAAACAGTTACCGTCATTGCTACTACCGCCACCTCAGCTATGCATATTGTGCTAGCTTCTACAACTGGTAATTGGATTGCACTATCCGCTGCTATTGCCGGCGCCGCTACTGCATATGGCATATACAAAAACATGGATAGTATTGCAGGAAGTGCGGGAAGTGGTGCTGCAAAATCAGTTGAAGATGCTCAAAAAGCAGCAGAGCAAGCAATCGCTAAAGCGCAGAAATTAGGTGGATCGGGAGCCGTGAACGCCGAAATTACCAATACAGCGCCAATACCTGTTAAAGGCGAAGTCGAAATTGAAAAGGAATCCCTTCGATATCAGTTTGACTTGGCAGCACAGAAAGCAATGGCAATGTTTAACTTGCAACAGATAACACCGCAAGTCAGCGTTCACGTTGAACGAGTTGAAAAAATTGCTGATATGGAAGAGGTTGCTAATTATTTGGGAGATGTAGTTTCCCAAAACCAGCAAACACAAGCCGCAGGGGTGTACGCATAAATAAATTCAGTATAACCCCTCGCTTCTTCCTCGCTTGTAATCGTTTTTACTCTCTTTTTAGGGGGTCGGAAATGTCGGGATACATTCCTTTTTTAGGGCCTCACAAATCTCACCATACTGTTTCATTTTTACGTGCACGTATCGTGCCCACAGGCTCTAAGTTTTTCTAAGTTCAGGAGGAAATTTGCATGGAAACAAACGAGGAACTGGCCTTGCGTGTTAAGACAGGCGATTCCGAGGCCGTGGCGGCTCTGTGGGAGCAGACGAAGAAGCTTGCCTATCAGTTTGCTTTCCGCTTCTACAACCGTAGTATGGCCTCCTGTGCGGCTTCCGGCATTACTCTTGAGGATGTGCAGCAAGAATCCTTCTTTGTTGTATTGGATGCTGTACAAGCCTTTGACGAAACGAAGGGCTTTAAGTTTACGTCCTTTATCTCTTTCCATGCGAAGAAACGCTTTAATGCTCTAATCGGTATTCGTGGAAACACTGCCAAGCGACCTCTGAATTGCGCGGAAAGTCTGGATGAACTTATACCGGGCGGCGAAGATATTACAGTGATGGACACCATACCGGACGAGAATGCCGCTCAGGCGTTTGAAGATGTGGAACAAGAAATATACCAGCAACAGCTTCACGGCGCAATGGAGCAGGCGCTGGGTACGCTGGACGAACAGCAGGAAGAAACCATCCGCAGCCGATATTATCAGGACATGACGCTTGAAGCAATCGCCCAGCAGGACGGAACTACTCGCGAATGCGTCCGGCAGTTGGTAGCAAAAGGGCTCCGGGGTCTGCGTAAGCCTTCATGTTCCGTGCTGCTCCGTCCGTTCGTCGTGGGGTATGAAAAAGCCTACCAGGGAACCGGATTCACCTCATGGAAGAACAAAGGTAGTGTGGAGGAAAGACTGGTTGAACGGACTGAGTACCGGAAAATACGCATATAAGACTGAGAAGAAATGACGATCCCCGTAACTGGAACGAATCCGGTTGCGGGGAATTCTTGTTTATATTCCCTTTTGAGAGAAAGTTTTTAGAATAAAAGCAGTATGTTATCAAATAAAATATTTGAATTAAAAATTTGTGTACCACTGTTAGCAAACTAATTGACTTTTTATATTATGTGTTATATACTCAAGACACAAAGGTATCAATTGATACTGGCCTTGAGGATGGTGGACGAATGCAGCGGGATTGTACTCAAATAAATAGCATACTGCAACAAGCGCGTTTTGCGATAGCAGAGGGAAACACAGATTTTGTACCAAGACCCAAAAATATGAAGACTTTGTCAAAATTGGGAATGATGCCTTCTGAAATTTATGAAGAAATTAATGATCTAGTTGATAGAGATTGGTTTAGAGGCCCTACACCAGATAGAGATTCAAGATGTCCAGATTCTGTTTGGGAATTTAAAAAATTTGTTAGCGGTAAAAAATTGTATATAAAATTCAAAATTGTCAAAAATGAAAATAATTTATTAAGGGTGCTAGGTTTTCATTTTGACGGGATGAAATGATTGTGTATTATATAACATAGTGTTTGGAGGAACCTTTATGAACAAGCTTTGCCCATGCTGCCTAAAAGAAGTAACAAGTGATAAAATCAAAAATAAGACAGAGCAGTACGAAGTAAAAGGACAAAAAATCACTATAATGGCAAGAGTGAAAACTTGTCCTGAGTGCGGAGAAGAGCTTTGGGATGATAAGCTTGACAGCGAAAATTTATTAAAAGCTTACAATTCATATAGAAGTAAAAACAAGCTTTTATTACCTGATGAGATAAAGTCAATACGTCAAAAGTATGGTTTGACACAGAGTTCTTTTGCAAAAATTCTTGGCCTTGGAGAGAAGACTATAACAAGATATGAAAACGGATCTTTGCAGGATGAAGGACAGAATAATTTGATTTTAATGGTGGAAAGGGCCGATAATTTTATTGTACTTTGGGAAAAGAACAAACATTTATTACAGCGACCCGAAATAGATAAAACGGAAAAAATCGTTGCTTCTCTGTTACAAACTAATATTAAAAAGAGTCTGATTTCTATTCATCTTGATATTCCAAAGAAAAGGACTCCAATAATTAATCTGGTAAACGATAGCTTCAGCCTGTGTTATCCAGGTGATTCCTGTCATCCGAATGCTTTACAACATTGATTTTTTAAAAGAATGAGGTAGCACTTATGGAAATAGTACAAAGTATGTTGAACTTTTATGGATACGAAGTTAATAAGATAATATTTCATAAAAACGAAAGATTCATTGAAACAAATAATGAAGAGGTGAGCTTAAAACCATTTTTTTGGAGAGAAATATCAAAAAATGATGCTAATGATTATTTCGTAGAGATAGGATTTGAAATTAAACCGGATGAAAATTCAGACGATCAATCATTTCCATTTTATTTGACATTAAGCATTGTGGGGCGTTTTGCATATTCTGGCGATGATACAATTATAAAAGAAAATGCAGTAGCCATTCTTTTCCCATACTTGCGGGCCTTAATAACTACAATAACGGCTAACTCCAATGTTCCCCCGCTAATTTTGCCTACTTTGAATATTGTGGAAATGCTAAAACAGGAGGAAACAAGTGAAGATAGTCAAATAGAAAATTGATATTGCACCCTATTTACTTAAACATAAACATTAAATATATTCCGATGCTGCACATTATGGATTATATAAAACTATATTTTGTTTGAATCTACACCAGCTTTTTATTGCCTTGTCTAGAGACCTAAAAGAAATTAGAATCTATCCAGTTTAGAATATCTGAATAAAATTTCAGGGAAACAATGTTGCGTATCACCTCGACCAGTTTCACCTAAGACGGTTTTCAACGTACTTGTTATGTTGGCAACCGTCTTATTTTTTATGTCTATGCGCTCTACCAGAACTGACCGTACGAAGCCTAATCCACCCAGCGATAACCGGTACTGTATTTGAGCGAAACGATCTTCAAATAGACAGTTTTTCTAAATATTACACAAGCAAAAGGGCTTCATGACGTAAATCCGTGAAGCCCTTAATTTCTCTTAAAATGTTTTCAACATGAGAAAAAATTAAAAATCAATTTCATTATAATCAAATTTATATTTATACTCAATATGTTTTCCTATCCCATCCAGCCCCGGAAAAAGCGTTTTGTGATTGATGCCAACACCTTCGAGTTGCCGAATAATTCTATGCTTCGCATATTGGGAAATTTTCAACTTTAGTATTACTTCCTGATTTTGGCCACCGTAATTGCAGTATATTCCATCAGTAGGATTCTGGATTGCCAGATAATTTTCCTTAGGAATCATTTCTTCAAGTGCGCCCTGCCTCGTGCCCCAGATCATTAATTTACTTGACTGTGCACTCATTCTATTATCAACATAATACGGCTGGTATACAGCGGGATATTCTAAAGGCATTTGGTTGTTTTGACAAAATAGAAAATTAAACATCTCCCTATAACTTATCTCATTCATCATCTTCTTATCTTTGTCACTCATTTTTGAATTTATAAAACTAAAATATCGGTAATTACCCTCGTGCAAGATCCATAAAGCGCCGTCTCTATCTTCGGCATTAACACAGGCAAAAAACAAAGCAACCAATGGATTAGAGGTCCAATCCAGCAATCGCGTAGGAGCGCCGAAATGTTGAGCATACTCTGCCCACCGCAAAAAATCATTAGAAGGAATATCTTTTATGTACCCGGCCGCTTCCCCAATAAAATCCTGCAATACTTTCTTTTCTGTTGAATACGCTAAGTACTTGTCATTTGAGATATTCATAAATTCGTCATCATCAAACTTTTGCGTCACCTTACGAAAAACAGAAGGAATAAGTTGGTATTGTTCGTCACCCACCCCGCGATAAATATAGGGAGAAGAAACTGGCGCTTGTGGATAGGTCATTTTTAATCTATCCTGTATATTAAATAAATCAGTTAAGTTTTTGATTTCAAGATTTATTTTATTCATTTCAGATAGTCTCCCTTTTGCAGCACAAATATAGAACCATTTTAGAGCCACTGTGTTAAATTTAAAGCCACAAACCCGCACGATTGCTGAGTTTGTGGCTTTGTTTATTTTATTCCCACTCAATTGTGGCCGGGGGCTTGCTGGTGATATCGTACACGATGCGGTTGACGCCGCTCACCTCGTTGATGATGCGGTTCGAAACCTTTGCCAGAACATCGTACGGGATTCTGGCCCAGTCTGCCGTCATGAAGTCGGTGGTGGTCACACCGCGCAGTGCAACGGTAAAGTCGTAGGTGCGGCCGTCGCCCATGACGCCGACGCTCTGAATGCCGGTGAGCACTGCAAAGTACTGATTGATCTGCCTGTCGAGGCCAGCAGCGGCAATTTCCTCACGGAAGATCGCGTCAGCGTCGCGCAGAAGGTCAAGCTTGTCCTTCGTGATGTCGCCCAGCACACGGATCGCAAGGCCCGGGCCCGGGAACGGCTGGCGGAATACAAGGAACTTGGGGATGTCCAGCTCCAGACCAACACGGCGAACCTCGTCCTTAAACAGGTCGCGCAGGGGCTCAACAAGGCCGGTAAAACCGATGTCCTCCGGCAGGCCGCCCACGTTGTGGTGGCTCTTAATGACTGCCGCTTCGCCCACGCCGCTTTCGACCACATCCGGGTAAATCGTACCCTGGCACAGATAATCCATATGGCCGAGTTTCTTGGCTTCTTCCTCAAAAACGCGGATGAACTCTTCGCCGATGATCTTGCGCTTCGCCTCCGGCTCGGACACCCCAGCCAAGCGCGACAGGAAACGCTCCTGTGCATTGACGCGGATCAGGTTCATGTCGAACTGCTCGCGGAACACCTGCTCCACCTGATCGCCCTCGTCCTTGCGCAGCAGACCGTGATCGACAAAGATGCAGGTCAGATTCTTGCCGATGGCCTTGTGCACCAGCACTGCAGCGACGGAGGAATCCACGCCGCCGGAGAGAGCGCAAAGCACCTTCTTATCGCCGACACGCTCCTTGATCTGGCGGATCGTTTCCGCCGCAAAGGCGTCCATCCGCCAGTCGCCGGAGCAGCCGCAGACACGATACAAAAAGTTTCTCAGGTACTCGTTGCCCTGCACGGTATGCTCCACCTCGGGGTGAAACTGCACGCCGTACAGACGCTTCTCCGCGTTGTCCATTGCCGCCACAGGGCAGGCGCGGCTGTGAGCGCGCGCCGTGAACCCTTCGGGCAGTGCAACGATTTTATCGGTATGGCTCATCCAGCAGACACTGGTTTGCTCCACACCGTGAAACAGCTCGGAGGAAAGATCAAACTCCACCGGTGTTTTTCCGTACTCTTTCACATTAGAAGGCTCTACCTTGCCGCCCAGCTTATAAGCCATCAGCTGTGCGCCGTAGCAAATTCCCAAAATCGGAATCCCGAGCTCGAAAATTTCTTTTTCACAGCCGGGTGCTCCGGGAGCATAGGCACTATTGGGGCCGCCGGTAAAAATAATTCCCTTATAGCCCGCCTTCTGAATCTCCTCAATCGGCGTTTTGTACGATTTGATTTCGCAGTACACGTTCAGGTCGCGCACACGGCGCGCGATCAGCTGACTGTACTGTCCGCCGAAATCCAAAATTAAAACAGCCTCGTTATGAATCGTCATAAAACTCCCCTATTCCTCAGTTATTCCACAGTCACGGATTTCGCCAGATTGCGCGGCTTATCAATATCGCAGCCCTTCATGGACGCCACATAGTACGCGAACAGCTGCAGCGGGATCACCGCGAGAGACGGCCGCATGATCTCGCAGGCCGTCGGCACCGAGAACAGGAAATCCATATCCTTGCCGATCTCCTGCGCGTTGTCTTCGGTGGTCAGGCCCAGCACCAGCGCGCCGCGGCTTCTCACCTCGATCACGTTGCTCATCATTTTCTCGAGCAGCTGCTGATGGGTGGCGATCGCAACAACCAGCGTTCCCTCCTCCATCAGAGAGATCGTTCCATGCTTCAGCTCGCCGGCGGCGTAAGCTTCGGAATGGATATAAGAAATTTCCTTCAGCTTCAAAGAGCCTTCCAGAGAAATGGCGTAATCCAGATTACGGCCGATGAAGAAAATATCCTTCGCGCTGAAATGCTTCGATGCAAAATACTGAATATCCTCTTTGTTTTCTAACGTTTTCTCCACCTTATCCGGCAGCTCCTGCAACTCTTTGACATAGTCTGCGTACTCTTCCGGCGTCAGGCGGCCAAGCAGGTCCGCCATATAAATCGCCAGCAGATAGACAACCGCCAGCTGCGTGCTGTATGCCTTTGTCGTCGCTACCGCGATTTCGGGGCCTGCCCAGGTATACAGAACATCGTCGGAATCGTTGGCAATGGAGCTGCCCACCACGTTCACGATCGAAATGACGCGTGCGCCAAGGCGCTTGGCTTCGCGGAGAGCCGCCAGCGTATCCGCTGTTTCGCCGGACTGGCTGATGACTATCACCAGGGAGTTGTTGTCGAGAATCGGGTGGCGGTAACGGAATTCGGAGGCAACATCCACTTCCACAGGGATGCGGGTCAGCTTTTCGATCACATATTTCGCGACCACACCCACATGGTACGCAGAACCGCAGGCCACGATGCTGATGCGGTTGAACTTCTGGAGCTGCTCCGCCGTGAGAGTCACGTTGTCGAGCACGATGCGGCCATCCTTGATGCGGGGAGAAATCGTGTCGCGCAGCGCTTTCGGCTGCTCCATGATTTCCTTGAACATAAAATGCTCATAGCCGCCTTTTTCCGCAACAGAAAGATCCCAGTCAATATGAACCAGTTCTTTTTCAATGGGTTCTTTTTCCAAATTGCAAATCTGCACGCTGTCGCGGGTCAGCTGAACAATCTCGTTGTCCTTCAAGCGATAAAAATCGCGGGTGCGGTTCAGGATGGAAGGAATGTCGGAGGCAACATAATTCTCGTGCTCGCCAAGGCCAACCACCAGCGGGCTGTCTTTGCGAACCGCATACAGCTTATCGGGGTCATCCACACACAACATGCCAAGCGCGTAAGAGCCCTGCAAGCGCGAAATGACACGGATAAACGCATCGAGAATATCACCGTCGTAATAATATTCCAGTAGCTGAGCCACAACCTCGGTATCTGTTTCCGATACGAAGCTGACGCCCTTTTTGAGGAGCTTCTCTTTGATTTCCTGATAATTTTCGATGATGCCGTTATGCACCACCGCGAATTTTCCGGAATTGCTCACCTGCGGATGGGAATTGATATCTGAGGGCTTGCCGTGGGTCGCCCAGCGGGTATGGCCAATGCCAACCGTTCCCTGCAGCGATTTTCCGCCGTCCACCAGATCACTGAGCACCTGCAAACGTCCCTTGCTTTTCACAACGCGCAGCGCATCCCCTGTATATACTGCCATTCCTGCGGAATCATACCCGCGGTATTCCAGCTTTTCCAAACCGTTTAACAAAATGGGCGCCGCCTGATCACCGCCGATGTAACCAACGATTCCACACATGATAAATGCCACCTTTCTTTCCCTGTCATAGTATGAATACAATTTCAAAAGGCTGTTGATTTCTTCTCCCGCTTTTGGCGGAGAAAGAAACTGCCGTTTTCACGCAAAATCACTTTTTAGATGAATGCGCCATAAAGGAATTAAAAATAGGAAGAAGCGCCAACCGTTTTTTCAAGTTGACGCTTTTTTGCGTAATTTCCCTAGCAGAATATGATTGTCGATTACCGATAGATAATATCGCTGCGGGAAGGTCCGTTCGACACGATTTTCACCGGAACACCGATCTGCTCCTCCGCAAACTCAATGTAGCGGCGCGCGTTTTCGGGAAGATCTTCGTAGCGGGTAATGCCGCGCAGATCGCAGCACCAGCCGGGCATCGTCTTCAGCACCGGCTTGCACCGGCGCAGCTGAGAGGCCGGCGGGAAATAATCGATCTGCTTGCCGTCGAGCTCATACGCCACGCAAACGGGAATCTCTTTGAGATAGCCGAGCACGTCGATCACGGTCAGCGCCACGCTGGTAGCGCCCTGCACCGCGCAGCCGTAACGGGAGGCCACGAGATCAAGCCAGCCCATTCTGCGGGGACGGCCCGTTGTGGCGCCGTACTCGCCGCCGTCGCCGCCGCGGCGGCGCAGCTCATCGGCTTCTTCGCCGAAGATTTCGCTGACAAACTCGCCCGCACCTACGGCACTGGAATACGCCTTTACCACGGCGATGATCTCTTTGATCTCATACGGCGGAACACCGGCGCCGACAGCGCCGTAACCGGCCAGTGTGGAGGAAGAGGTCACCATGGGGTAAATGCCGAAATCCGGGTCCTTCAGTGCGCCAAGCTGGCCTTCGAGCAAAATGGTTTTGCCCTCCTTGACCGCCTGATGCAGGAACGTGAAGGTGTCTGCAACATAGGGCTCGATCATCTGGCGGTATTCCATCAGCTTTTCGTAAACGGCGTCCACTGTCAGCGGCTCTTTGTGGTACAGGTGCTGATACAGCGAGTTTTTCACATCCAGAACCTGCTGAATCTTCTCTTTGAGCTGAGACTCGTCGTCATACAGCTCGCTGACCTGAAAGCCGATCTTCGCGTATTTATCCGAATAAAACGGCGCGATGCCGGATTTGGTGGAACCAAAGGACTTGGAGGACAAACGCGCTTCCTCCATCGCATCCATTTCAACATGGTAAGGCATCACGATCTGCACACGGTCAGAAACCATCAGCTTCGGCTCCGGAACTCCGCGCTGCCGCAGGGAATCCATCTCCTTGATGAGGTTTTCCACACTCAGCGCAACACCATTGCCGATGATGTTGGTCGTGTGATCGTAAAATACGCCCGAGGGGAGTTGGTGCAGCGCGAACTTGCCATATTCGTTGATAATGGTATGGCCCGCATTGCTGCCGCCTTGGTACCGGATCACGATGTCGGACTGCGCCGCCATGACGTCGGTAATTTTCCCTTTTCCTTCATCGCCCCAATTGGCGCCTACTATCGCTTTTACCATTAGTACTGCTCACTCTCCGCCGGTGCCGCACCAGCCAATTTTTTCCACCGCCCGCGGCTTTTCATTTGGCGGCGGATCAATTTGTATTCTTATACCACAGGCGCAAAGCGCCATTACGGCATTTTTTAAAATTGCACATCAAAACGCTCGTGATTATCATACCACAAAACACCCCAAAAGCCTACGATTTTCTTTGGAATGCCCGCGGATTTTACGTTTTGTTTACAAATTAATTTCCGCTTTTTTAATTTCTATGGAATCATATTCCTTTAAAACGGAATTTACCACTCCGCTCACAAATTCCTGGGTTTGTACCGCGGCACAGCCCGTATACTGCGACGGGTCTACCAGGCCGGACAGCTCCTCGCGCGTGACGCCGAACACCGGGTCCGCCGCGATGCGGTCCAGCAGGTCGTTTTCGCCGCCCTGCTCCTTGATGACCTTGGCCGCTTCCATGGAATGCACGCGAATTTGCTCGTGAAGCTGCTGGCGGTCCGCTCCGCGCTTGACCGCGTCCATCATGATGTTCTCGGTGGCCATAAAGGGCAACTCGCGCAGCAGGTGCTGCTCGATTACCTTAGGATATACCACAAGACCATCTGCCACATTGCTGTACAGGTCAAGGATGCCATCGACCGCCAGAAACGCTTCGGGAACGCTCAGTCGCTTGTTCGCGGAATCATCGAGCGTACGCTCGAACCACTGGGTGGCGGTTGTGATGGCGGGGTTCAGGCTGTCGACGATCACATAGCGCGCCAGAGACGCAATGCGCTCGCTGCGCATCGGGTTGCGCTTGTACGCCATGGCGGAGGAACCGATCTGCCCCTTCTCAAAGGGCTCCTCGATCTCCTTCATATGCTGCAGAAGGCGGATGTCGTTCGAGAACTTGGTCGCGCTCTGCGCGATCCCGCTCAGAATAGACAGAATCTGGCTGTCGAGCTTTCTGGAATACGTCTGGCCGGAAACGGCAAAGCAGGAGGAATACCCCATCTTCTCCGCGATCTTGCGGTCGAGCGCCTTTACGCGCTCATAATCGCCGTCAAACAGCTCCAAAAAGCTGGCCTGCGTGCCGGTCGTCCCCTTCGAGCCGAGCAGCTTTGCCTTGCCGAGCTGGTATTCAACGTCCTCAAGGTCCATCAGAAGATCCTGAATCCAGAGCGTGGCGCGCTTGCCGACAGTGGTGGGTTGCGCGGGCTGATAATGCGTAAACGCCAGAGTCGGCAGGTCTTTGTACTCCACCGCGAAATGCGACAGAATGCGGATGACGCCGACAAGCTTGTCGCGCAGCAGCCGCAGAGCTTCCGTCATGACGATAATATCGGTATTGTCCCCTACATAGCAGGAGGTTGCCCCCAGATGGATGATCGGGCGCGCCTTCGGGCACTGCTCGCCATAGGCATACACATGGGCCATCACGTCGTGGCGCACGATCTTCTCGCGCTCCCCGGCGACATCGTAATTGATGTCGTCGGCAAAACGGCGCATTTCATCGATCTGCTCCTGCGCAATGGGCAGGCCCAGCTCCATTTCCGACTCCGCCAGGGCGATCCAAAGGCGGCGCCAGGTACGGAACTTTTTGTCCGGCGAAAATAAAAACTTCATTTCGGCGCTGGCGTACCGCGCCGAAAGAGGGGATTCGTACGTATTTTTCAATGCTGCAACCTCCAAGCGTATTTCGGGGCATCTTTTCAAATCATTTCACTTTCAAAGGCCATTGGTTTTTCCCGCTTGCGGCGGGAGAAGAAATTGCCGCTTCCCGTAAAGTCACTTTGAAAGCAAATGGATCATATTACAGGCGCTGAATCGGCATACAGTAGTTTTGCGGCCTGTGCTCAATCATTTCCTGCGGGATTTCAGTCGGATAATTCCCGGAGAAGCACGCGTCACAGTAGCCGGAACACTTGCCCTTCAGCATACCGGGCAGGCTGTCCAATGATAAGAACGCCAGAGAATCCGCAAAATTCATCTCGGCGATCTCTTCCACGGTGTGCTGAACGGCAATCAGCTCATCCTTGGTGGGAATGTCTGTTCCGTAGTAGCAGGGCCACAGAAACGGCGGCGAGCTGATGCGCAGATGAACCTCTTTCGCGCCGGCATCTTTCAGCATCGACACAATGCGTCCGCTGGTCGTGCCGCGCACAATGGAATCATCAAGCAGAACAACACGCTTGCCACGCACCTCGCTCTCCAGCGCGTTGAGCTTGATGCGCACGCTGCGCTCGCGCTCAGACTGCGTGGGCTTGATGAAGGTGCGGCCGATGTAGGAGTTCTTGACAATTCCCTTCTGGTACGGGATGCCGGATTCCTCGCTGTACCCGATGGCGGCGTCAATGCCGGATTCCGGCACGCCGATGACCACGTCGGCCTCCACGGGGCTTTGGCGCGCCAGCAGGCGGCCCGCCTCTTTGCGGGACTCGTACACGCCGAGCCCGTCGATTTTGCTGTCTGTACGGGCAAAGTAAATATACTCGAACACGCACAGCGAGCGCTGGGCCGGAACCTTATTGTACAGGTATTTCAGCCCGCTGGGGCCCGCGGCGATCAGCTCGCCCGGCTCCACGTCGCGCACAAATTGCGCGCCCGCCGCATCGAGAGCGCAGCTTTCGGACGCAAAGACGATATCCTCACCGATCTTGCCCATGCAGAGCGGACGGAACCCGTTGGGGTCGCGCACCGCGATCAGCTTCTGGGGGCTCATGACCAGAAGAGAGAACGAACCCTCGATCTTCTGCATGGCGCGGAACACGGCCTCCTCAATGGAGGCCGCGCCGATCCGCTCCCGGGCAATCATATAGGCGATTACCTCGGAATCGATCGTGGTTTGAAAAATACAGCCGTTTCGCTCAAGTTCACGGCGCAGCTCGTGGGCGTTGGTCAGGTTGCCGTTGTGGGCAATCGCCAGCGTGCCCTTGATATAGCGCATAACGAGCGGCTGGGCGTTTTCACGCACACTGTCGCCCGAGGTGGAGTACCGCACGTGAGAAAGGGCAATTTGCCCGTTCAGACGATTCAGAATCGAGTCGCTGAACACTTCGGACACCAAGCCCATGTCTTTGGAATAAGAAATCACCCCGCGGTCGTTCACCGCGATGCCGCAGCTCTCCTGCCCCCGGTGCTGCAGCGCCAGAAGGCCGTTATAGCACGCGTAAGCCGGCGGAATTTCTTTTCCCTCTTTGCTGTAAATCCCGAATACCCCGCATTCCTCGCGAGGCTTCCAGGAGGACTCTTCAAAATCCGTCAACGAATTCAACTCCTCATCGTCTTGACACAAGTATTGAAAGCCATTACAGGCCAATGCGCTTCATCACTTCGGCATAAGCCTCTTCCACACCGCCAAGGTCGCGGCGGAAACGGTCTTTGTCGAGCTTTTCATGGGTGTGGATATCCCAGAAGCGGCAGGTATCGGGGGAAATCTCGTCGGCCAGAATGATCTTGCCGTCGCAGCGGCCGAACTCAAGCTTGAAATCGATCAGCTCAATATTCACCGAACGGAAGAATTCGCACATCAGCTCATTGATGCGCAACGCCATCTTGCTGATGACATCGATCTCTTCCTTCGTTGCGAAATCAGCGGCAAGAATGTGGTATTCGTTCACCATCGGGTCGCCGAGCTCGTCGTTCTTATAACAGAATTCCAACACCGGAGTGCGCATGGGGGTGCCTTCCTCCAGGCCAAGGCGCTTCGCCAGACTGCCGGCCGCCTTATTGCGGACAATCACCTCAAGCGGAACAATCTCTACCTTTTTGACCAGTGTTTCGCGGTCGCTCAGCTCTTTGACAAAGTGAGTGGGGATGCCGTCTTTCTCCAGCATTTGGAACATGAAATTGGACATACGGTTATTGACAACGCCCTTGCCCACAATGGTTCCCTTTTTCAGGCCATTGAATGCGGTGGCGTCGTCCTTATAATCTACAATGTAGCAAGCAGGATCCTCGGTAGCGTAAACTTTCTTTGCTTTTCCCTCGTACAGTAAATTTCCTTTTTGCATGATTCTTTCCCCCTGTTTTTGTTTCCATCGGCGGGCCTTTCTTCTGCCATAATGCCACTGTAAAAAGCTGTTGATTT
>NZ_CBYL010000020.1 GCF_000577335.1 Faecalispora jeddahensis
CGCAGCTTGCCCGCCGATGCAGACCGTGCTCCTCGTGTCGGGGCGGGCACTTGCTTTCGTAAAAGAGCGACGTTAGGCAAACAGCTTTCGAGGGCAGAGCCTTGCACATGCGAGACGAATCGAGTACGAAGCGAAAACCTTTCTCCCCGCTGTTCCGCGATGTACCCTCAAACTCAGTCTGCCCCAACCTGGAAAACAAGATACTCCCCCAGTTGAAATTCCCTCTATGGTGAAACCACAGAAAGACGATTATAAAATGAAAGCACCCAAAATCTTTCGCAAACACAGTAAAAGGACGGAGCAAATGCTCCGTCCTTTTACTGTGGAAAATAAATAAGGGAATGGGGAAATTCCTTGTAAGCTGAATTGATTTAGGCTGGCCTGCGCTTATTCGCGACTGCCTGTTCCTTTGGGATGCGCACCACATACTCAATAAATTCTTCTGTTTCGCGGTTCTGTTCTACCGCGTCGATCCCAGATTGACGCATGGTGTCTACCGCGTGCCGGATCGTATTGAGGAACAGCCGTACATCCTTAATCACAAACGTGCGTTTATTTTTTACGACCTGTGGCTGCGTGGCCCGTTCTATTTCTTCATTCACGAGTTCCTCTGTCTGACGAACATTCAGATTCTCATTGATTATTTTGTTTAATAGCCGAGTGCGAACTTCTTCGCTTTCGATTCTCAGCAGCGCACGCGCGTGGCGCTCGGTCAAACCCGCGTGAGAGATCATGGTGCGCTCAGTTTCTGAAAGACGGAGCAGCCGAAGCTTGTTCGCAATTGCGGATTGGCTCTTCCCCAGCCGGGAAGCTGCTTCCTCCTGCGTGACGCCCCACTCTTCGATCAACCGGCGGATTCCTTCGGCCTCTTCAAAGATTTGCAGATCCTGCCGTTGAAGATTCTCTAGGATTGCGTAAATCGCAGACTGCTGTTCATCACAGTCTACCAGAATGCACGGCGCGGTTTTCATCCCGGCCATAAAACAGGCGCGCAGCCGGCGTTCCCCGGCAATCAGCTCATACCCGCCCGCTACCCTGCGTACCGTCAGCGGCTGCAGCAGACCGTTGGCCCGGATGCTGTCGGAAAGCTCCTGCAGCTCTCGCGGCGCGAAGATGCGGCGCGGCTGTGACGGATTGGGCCGGATTTGATTGAGCGGGATATCATTCACCCGCTTCTTTTCCTGAAAGAATAACAAAGCGCCGCCCCCCTGCTTGTCTGTTTTTTTCAGAATAGCACAGGAGACGGCGAATGTTCTGTTGAATTATGACTTGTACAAATAATTTTTTGCTTAGATTTATGGCTGTTAAAGGGGAGATTTCGCAATTTTTGAGCCGTGGCGCGGATATTTGTCGGACATGGCCGCTGTTTTGCGACAGATGATCACATTCCGTTCGCTGCCGTCCGGTAGAGTAAAGGACTGCGTGCTTTCTGTGCGCGCACCCAAAATTGAAATCGCTTTCTTTGCAGCAACCGACTCTTCTGCCGCACCCGGACCCTTCATTGCCGCAAAGGCACCGCCGCGGCGCACAAACGGCAGACAGTATTCACACAGAATCGGCAGCGGCGCAACGGCGCGCGCACACGCTAAATCAAACTGTTCGCGCAGCTTCGGCTGACGGCCACCCTCTTCTGCTCTCGCATGGATCAGCTCAGCGGAAAGCCCCAGTGCATCACACACAGCCTGTAAGAAATTCAGTCGCTTCTGCAGGCTGTCGAGCAGGGTCAGACGGATATCCGTCCGGTACAATAATAAAGGGATTCCCGGAAAACCGGCGCCGGTTCCAACGTCGATCACTTTTGCATTCTCAGGAATCTCAACGGCCTTTAGGAGCAGCAGGCTGTCTAGAAAATGTTTTTCCACTACCTGCTGCGGTTCCGTGATGGCAGTCAGATTCATTTTTTCATTCCATTCCAGCAGCAGTTCCATATAGGTTTGAAAGGCCGCCGCCTGCTGTGCGCTAATAGAAAGGCCATACCGTGCAGAAAGCTCGATCAGCTGCTGTTCCATATTCATCACAGAGCAGCTTCCTCCTTCCCTTCCTGCCGGGCCAGCCAAATCAGAAGCACCGAAATATCTGCCGGACTCACCCCAGAAATACGGGAAGCCTGCCCGATACTCGCCGGGCGAATCTTCTGCAGTTTTTCCTGTGCTTCGAGCCGAAGGCCAGTGATCCCGGTATAGTCAAGGCCCTTCGGGAGCAGGCGCTGCTCCAGGCGGCGCATCTCTGCAATATCCGCTTTTTGGCGGCGAATATATCCTTCATACATGATTTCGATTTCTACATTTTCCAGCACGGCAGCCGGAAGCTGGGGTCGTCCAGAATCTACCGGGGCCAGTACCTCATAATTCAGTTCCGGGCGGCGCAGCAGGTCGATCAGGTGTACGCCGGTAGAAACCGGTGATGTTCCACGTGAAACAAGAATCTGATTCAGCTCCTCTGTGGGAGAAAGCACCGTCTGTTCGGCGCGTTTCCGCTCCTGCTCCTTTAGTGTCTGCTTTTCCTGAAAGCGCGCAAAGCGCTCATCGCTGATCAAACCGAGTTCATGTCCCAGCGGAGTCATACGCTCGTCCGCGTTGTCCTGCCGCAGTACCAGGCGATATTCCGAACGCGAGGTCATCATACGGTAAGGGTCGCTGACGCCCTTGGTGACAAGGTCATCTACCAACGTGCCGATATACGAGCCCGCACGGTCGAGAATGATCTGTTCTTTTTCCTGTGCACGCCGCGCGGCGTTGATTCCCGCCAAAAGCCCCTGTGCGGCAGCCTCTTCATAGCCGGAGCTGCCGTTGAACTGGCCTGCGCCATACAGGCCGGGTAAATCCTGAAATTCGAGTGTGGGATCAAGCTGCAAAGGGTCGACGCAATCATACTCAATGGCATAGGCGCAGCGCATGATTTCCACGTGCTCTAGGCCCGCAATCGTGCGGTAAAAAGCAAGCTGCACTTCCTCCGGCAAAGAGGATGACATCCCCTGCAAATACAGCTCTTCGGTATCCATGCCGCAGGGCTCAATGAACAGCTGGTGACGCTTCTTATCGGTAAAACGCATGATTTTATCTTCAAAACTGGGGCAGTAGCGCGGTCCCACGCCCTCGATCTTCCCCGCATACAGCGGCGAGCGGTGAATATTCTTCAGAATAATTTCTTTGGTGGCGTCGTTTGTCCAGGCAATATGACACACCGCCCGATTCTTTGGGAGTTCGGCGGTATCGTAAGAGAACGGCACAACCGGTTCGTCCCCCTCCTGCACCTCCAGGCCGGAAAGATCGATACTCGAGCGCAGCACGCGTGCGGGGGTTCCCGTTTTAAAGCGGCGCAGGCTCACCCCCAGCTTTCGCAGCGGCTCCGATAAAAACGATGCCGGGAACAGGCCGTCCGGCCCGCTCTCATAGGCAACATCGCCCACGTAGATTTTACCGCTGAGATAGGTTCCCGTGGCAAGCACAACGCATTTTGCGGTATAGCCCGCACCCATGCGCGTCACTGCCTGCCAGGAACCGTCTTCATTGAGGAACAAGTCCACAATCTCACCCTGCTTAAGCTGCAGGTTCGGCTGCAGCTCAAGCTTGTGTTTCATGATCTTCGAATATTCGCGCCGGTCGATCTGCGCACGCAGGGAATGCACCGCCGGACCCTTGCCCAGATTCAGCATTCGGCTTTGGATTGTGCAGGCGTCCGCCGTCCTGCCCATTTCACCGCCAAGCGCGTCGATCTCACGCACAAGATGGCCCTTTGCCGTTCCCCCAATGGAAGGATTGCAAGGACAGTTGCCTACCGCGTCGAGATTGATGGTAAAGACCACCGTACGGCAGCCCAGCCGCGCAGAGGCCAAGGCCGCTTCAATTCCGGCGTGGCCCGCGCCGATCACAATTACATCATATTGATCTGCCTGATACATCGTTATTTCGCACCTGATTCCTTTCCGCCCCACAGGCGGTTTCCTGAAAATTTCCACATCGTTTTTACGAGCCTGTTCTGCTCATGGCAGGTTCATTATCATAACATCTTTATTTACCGACACAGAAATGTGCAAACACCGTGTCAACAATCTCATTGGTCGCGCGCTCCCCTGTCAGCTCCAGCAGAGCAGAAACAGCGCTCTCTACAGAAACAGTCACCGCATCCAGCGTCATGCCCCCGATTAAAGCATCCATCGCTTCTTCCAGGCGTTCCTTGGCGCGGCGGGCAGTATCACGCTGGCGTTCGGTGAACAGGATCCCCTCGGAGGGATTCAAATCCGCCGTATGGAGAAGCTGTTCCACCGCCCGCTGCAGCTCAGCAAGACCGTCGCCGCTTCTTGCAGAAATATATACGTATTGTTGAAATTTATTTTGAATATACTCAATGTCAATTTTTTGTTCCAAATCACTTTTATTGATCACCGCAACCGCCGGCGTTCCAGATAAACGAGAGATCAGCTCCTGATCCTCCTCCGTCAGCGGTGAAGAGGAGTCAAACACCGCCAGCACCAGCTGCGCAGTACTTAGGCGATCTTTGGCGCGGTCAACCCCAATGCTCTCCACCGGGTCATCTGTTTCACGCAGGCCCGCCGTATCGGCCAGACGCAGAGGAACGCCGCCAAGCAGCACTGTTTCCTCCACAATATCGCGTGTGGTGCCGGCATACTCCGTCACGATGGAACGCTCACACCCCGCCAGCAGATTCATCAGAGTCGATTTGCCGACGTTGGGCCGGCCGACGATCACCGTATCGACCCCCTCCCGCAGCACTCTCCCGGCATCGAACTGGTCAAGCAGCCGGGTCAGGTCATCCTGTACGCTCTGCAGGGTAGCCTTGAGAGAGGACTCATCCAATTGGGGAATATCCTCCTCCGGGTAATCCGCCCACGCGGAAAGATGGGCTGCGACGGTGAGCAGCTGTTCCCGGCTTCCCTGAATCCGGCGATAAAGAGCGCCCTCCCGGCCCGCACGCGCGGTGCGAAGCGCCTGGCTGCCCTGTGCGCCGATCAGCTGCATCACCGATTCAGCCTGGGTCAGATCCATTTTTCCGTTCAGAAACGCGCGGCGGGTAAATTCACCCGGCCCGGCCGGGGAAGCGCCCGCAGCCAGAACGGAATCGAGCACACGGCGCAAAAGGTACAGCCCGCCGTGACACGAAAGCTCCACGACGTCTTCACCGGTGTAGCTGTGGGGCGCAACAAACACGGTGGCCACCGCTTCATCGATCCGCTCTTTCGACTGGCTGCCAAAGCGGCAAACCCATCCATATAAAGCGGTATAGCCGGGTATTTCTTCTATTTTCTGTCCCCTGGCCGAAACAAACACGCGGCCCGCGATCTGCCGCGCACCGGGGCCGGAAATCCGGATAACACCAATTCCGCCGGGAGCCTGCGCAGTCGAAATCGCCGCAATGGCGGAAGCTTTCTGTTCCATGATTCTCTCCTTTTGTACCACAAAAAGCGGCTCGTTTTACGAACCGCTTTTCTTTCGTTCTTATCCTTGCGAAAAAGTCAATTTTCCTTTTTCGTTTCAATCTTGCTGTACAGAGGGCTATTGCCCTTTTTCACCGGACGGCTGTCTGCAGACTGCGAATAAGAGTCTCTTTGATCATGCTGCGCAGGCCGTCTGTCTCTGGAATCGCGCGAAGGAGAACGTCCGCCAAAGTTCTTATTGCCGCCCTGCGGCCGTCCGCCGCGGTCTTTATGGAAGTCCCTGCCGCTGCGTGAAGAACGATCATTCGGCCGGCGGAATGCGGGGCGCTCGCCGCCTTCGGGGCCAATTACCACATGGCGCGCCAGGTCCTCTCCCTCACTCCAGGATTTGACACCCTCAACCTCCTGCACCGCCGTGTGAATGATGCGGCGCTCGTAAGGGTTCATGGGCTCAAGGGAGCAGTTGCGCTGAGTTTTGAGTGCTTTTGCAGCCATCTTCTTGCCGAGCGCTTCGAGCGTTTCTTTCCGCTTCTCGCGGTAATTTCCAATGTCGAGCGTGATTCTGTAATAAGAATCCTCCACATGATTTGCCACCAGGCCAGAAAGATACTGAAGAGAATCGAGCGTTTCTCCTCTGTGGCCGATGATAAAGCCGATGTCGTCGCCGGTGAGGGTCAAAAGGGCACCATTCTCCTGCTCGGCGATCGTAATCTCTACCGAGGGAATGCCCATCTGCCCCAGAACCTGTTTGAGGTAATCTGCGGCCGCCTCTGCGGGACCGGATTTGATGAATGCGCGTACTTTCGCGGGTGCGCCGCCAAAAAGGCCGAATTTCTTTTTCTCAGGGAGCTCCAAAATTTCAAATTCCGCTTCATGTGATTCTACTCCGAGCAGCTTGCAGGCCTCTTCAAACGCCTGCTCTACGGAATCTCCCGTTGCAATCGCTTCTTTAACCACCTTCGCACCTCCAAATATTGAATCAGAAAACCGCTATTTTTTCTTCCCAAGGTAGCTGTCTTGGCCACCTGTGGATTTTCCGCTCTTCTTTTTCTGGCCGGATTCTTTTTTCACCGCAGACTGCTCGTCCTTCTGATTCTCCTGAGGAACGAATTTTTCCGCGGGATACTGGCGAAGATGCGATGGCAGCGGCTCCAGTGCCGCTTCTTCCAGCTCCAGCAGCGCAACACGCTGTGCCTCCGCCTTTGCAGTCAGGGACGCCGGGCTGAAAAACGCATGAACCAAAAGCACCTGAATCAGGCTGGTGAGGGTAGAAATAATCCAGTAAAAACCTACCGCCGCGGGAACGGACATGGCAAATACGGCAGAAATCGCCGGCAGGCCATACAGCATCCACTTCATGCAGCCCTGCTGCTGCTGCTGCATTGCAGGCTGCAGACGAGTCGTAATTATCTGAGTAATGATAGAAGAAACAAGGCACAAAACGGGAATCAGCCACAGATTCGTCTGGAACATGGATACGAGCTTTCCAAAAAAGCTGGTAACCGAGGTGTCCGTGGGGGTACCCAAGAGGTTCAGCCCCAAGAAGTTAAAGCCGGAGCTGAGCGACTGTATTTTCGAAAGCTCGTCATCTGTGAACATCGTCAAATAAGGACGAAGTACAGAGAAATGACGAACAATTTCCATTTCATTGTAAAAACCGTTCTGGTAAGTAAACGAGCCGCTGATGCCGGGAACAGTCTGCAAAATCGAAACTGCCTGGGTTACGGCCTCTTTCCCAAGGTGCAATGCATTCGAAAGAGGATTGATCACGGTGTAGTACAAACCGATCATGATCGGGAAAGGGATCAGCATGGGCAGGCAGCCGCTGGCGGGGTTGTACCCCTCTTTTTCATACAGCTTCTGCATTTCGTCGTTCATCTTTACACGGTCGTTGCCGTATTTTTTCTGCAGCTCTTTTTGCTTTGCAGAAAGCTTCGAGTTGGCCGCCATCGATTTTTGCTGATTGATGGAGAACGGGAACATCACGATTTTAAGAACAATGGTAAATAAGATGATCGCTACGCCATAATTCTTAAAAAGCTGATAAAAAATCCACAGCAGATACCCCAGAAAGCTGCCGAAAAAATTGCCTATCCCAACCATATAAAAACCTCTCTGTATCAAATTTCAATCTGCACTCCCCGTGCGGGAGCGCCACGTGATGGAGCTATACGAAAGGCAAACAGCAAAATCGCACGAAGCACTATTGCAGTACGCCGTTATTTTCTTTTGCTGAAAAGTCTGCCGAGCAGACTTTCTCCCCGCTCCGGAACGGGATCGTATCCCCCGGGGTGAAACGGATTACAGCGAAGAATACGCCAAATGGCCAGCAGAGTTCCCCGAATCGCACCAAACCGTTCAATCGCCTGAATCGCGTAGGCGCTGCAGGTGGGAACAAAGCGACAGCTTGGCTGCCTTTTCATTGGGGAAATCCATTTCTGGTACCCCCGTATCATTGCAATAAAAATGCGCTTCATTTTAAAACACCGGACTGAGACAAATGCTTTCGCATATCACAGAGGATGTCCGTACTTTTGACAAACGGTGTTTTCGCCCGCGCCACAAAAATCAGATCATACCCACCCGAAAGCTCCGGCATCAGCTGCCGGGCTGCTTCGCGGATGATGCGGCGGGAACGGTTGCGTTTGACCGCGTTTCCCGTTTTTTTGCTGGTGGTAATGCCCACCCGAATACAGTGCGCGCGATTTTTCAGAACATAAGTGACCAGAATCGGCGACACAAAAGACTTGCCCTTCGCGTAAGCGCGGCGAAAGCTGCTGTTTTCACAAATCGGGACTATTTCGCTCATTGTGAAACCTCAACCTCCCCATATCCGGCCTTTCTGAAAAATAAAACAAAGAAAGGCCACACTGCGGTGGCCCTTTCAAAGCTTCAGTAAGACAAACGCGCTCTTCCCTTGGCCCTGCGGCGCGCCAAAACTTTGCGGCCGTTTCTATCGGACATTCTCTTTCTGAACCCATGCTCTTTTTTTCTGTGGAGCTTCTTAGGCTGATAAGTTCTCAGCATGAAAAACCCTCCTTTCGGGTACAAACCTTGCAATTTAGCATTATAGCCTAATCACAGGCAAACTGTCAATAAAAAAATACAAATCCGCCCGATTCCGCTTTTGCATCATCATACCATACAACAGCCCAAAAAGAAAGCGATTTTGCTATAAATTTTAATGGTATTTTTTTTCTAACCAATCCACTTCATCTATTATGGCTGCTGCCATCAAAGCATCAACAAAATTATAGGTCATCCTCGTAGCAGTATTGGGATCAGTTAATCAGGCAGATCTAAAGATCAATACAAGAAAATAGTAGAAAAAAAGAAAGAACATATTTCATTTAGCGGCTTTCCCCTTGATAGAAATCTTATCTTATCCATTCTGGATGAAATTTACTATGGTTTTAAAAAACAAAAATATCCACAGTACCCCAACATGTTGTGAAAAGTCAGAGTCAGCGCCAATATTTTCGCAAAGTTTTTCACAATCCTGTTGATAAGGTGTTTAAAATGATTTGAAAATTTTTGATCTTTATGCTATTATTATGTTAATTATCCGTGTATAACCGAGTTTGCATTTCGCACGTTGTGTTTGTCTGATCTGTTCAGGCGGCAGCTCGGTTTTTCTTTATTTTTTTATCTCACCGAAAGGTATGATTGTTTTTATGGAATCCTTTACCGAAGCCTGGGGCCTTGTCTGCGATTTCTGCAAAGCCCGCATCACAGAGGTGGCCTACACCACCTGGATCCACCGGATCCGCCCTGTCAGCCTGGATTTTAACAAGGGAATTGCCGTGCTGGAGGTTCCGAACGAATTTCACCTTCAAACTCTGACCCGGTGCTACACTTCTCTTCTTCAGGAAGCATTCAACGAAATCTTCGGCGAAGGCATTCAGATCCAGCTCTGCACCCCCGAACAGCTGGTGCAGAACAAAAAGCCGGACGCCGTACCGCTCTCGAAAGACGACTATGAATACACCTTCGATACCTTTATCGTAGGGCCGTCCAACAAATTCGCGCACGCGGCCTCGATGGCGGTGGCGACGAAGCCTGCGGTGTTGTACAACCCCCTGTTCATTTACGGAAACTCGGGCCTTGGCAAAACGCACCTTCTGTACGCCATCTGCAACGAAATTTCGAAGAATTACCCCCAGATGAACATTATCTATATTAAAGGGGACGAATTTACCAACGAGCTGATCGAAGCGATCCGCCGCGGTACCACCGTCGAGTTCCACCAACGCTACCGCAAAGCGGACATCCTCCTCGTGGATGATATTCAGTTCATCGCGGGCAAGGATTCAACGCAGGAGGAATTTTTCCATACCTTTAATACGCTGTATGAAGCGAAAAAACAGATCGTGCTGACGTCCGACCGGCCGCCGAAGGATATCGCAACGCTGGAGGAACGGCTGCTGACCCGTTTTGAGTGGGGCCTAACCGCCGATGTGCAGCCGCCGGATTTTGAAACGCGTATCGCGATCATTAAAAGAAAAGCAGAGCTGCTCGAAATTGATTTGCCCGACAACGTGGCCGAGTATATTGCGAACCGCCTGAAAAACAACATTCGTCAGCTTGAGGGCGCCGTCAAGAAGATGAAGGCGTACTATCTGCTGGCCGGCGAAGCGCTGAGCATCTCCACCGCGCAGGCGGCAATCAGCGATATCATCAACAATCACCAGCCCGCGCCGATGACGATCGAAAAAATCATCGAAGAGGTGGCCCGCACGTTCGGCACCTCCCCCGAGGACATTCGTTCACCGAAGCGTTCGGCCAACATCTCCTCCGCGCGGCAGATTGCCATGTATGTGGTGCGCGAGATCACCCAGCTGCCCATGACCTCTATCGGCGAGGCGTTCGGCGGCCGCGATCACTCCACTGTGGTCTACGCGATTCAGCAGGTCGAAAAGAATATCGGCCGCGATCCGAAAACGCGTGACACCGTTCAGGACATCATCAAAAACATCCGCGACCGATAACAGTGTGATTACTCACTGTATTATTACAAATAGTATAATCTAAAAAGTGGAGAACACCTCCACTTTTCCACAAATCAGGGGAAAACTCGATTTTTCTCTGTGAAATCTTTTAAACTTCTTTTCAACATTCCCCACAGAGTTTTCAACAGCCTGTTAAAACTCAAAAATTCTCTCAATACTCTCAACAAATACTCCACAATGGATTCTGGAAAACAAAATGGTCTTTACTCCTTGGTACTTCTGACTTCTCACAGCTTTTCCACTTTTCAGAATCCCCTACTACTACCGCTAAATCATATCTATCATTTCTACTCTAAATAACGTAAGGTGGTAAGAACGATGAAGATAATATGCGACCGCAAGGAATTGGTGGAAGCAGTGTTGAATATTCAGCGGGCTGTTTCCTCTAAATCCTCCATTCCAGCTCTGGAAGGAATCCTTTTGCAGACAAAAGGGTCCGATTTATTTCTGTGCGGTTATGATTTAGAGCTGGGCATGACGACAACCCTGCCGGCTCAGATTGAGCAGGCAGGCAGCGTAGTGCTTTCCGCCCGTCTGTTCGGCGACATTGTGCGTCGCTTACCGGGCGACGATGTTTCGCTTTCAGTCGATGAAAAGAACGTCGCCTCCATTATCAGCGGAGCCAGCGAATTCTCCATTGCGGGCATTCCGGCGGAAGAATACCCTGAGCTGCCCTCTGTTTCGAGTGAAACCTCGATCGAGGTGCCGAATGGAATTCTGAAAAGCATGATCCGCCAGACTTTGTTCGCTGTTTCTGAAAGCGATATGAAGCCGGTACATACCGGAACCCTGTTCGAGTTGAGTGAAAATCAAATCCGCCTGATTTCTGTAGACGGCTACCGTCTTGCGGTTCGCGAGGAGCCGATTGCGTGCGATCAGGACACCAGCTTCGTTGTTCCGGGAAAAACTCTTTCCGAGGTATTAAAGCTTCTTCCTGAAAATGAGGAAAATCTGGCGTTGTCGATCGGCCGCAGGCATATCCTGTTTCAGATTGGCAGCTATACGCTGATTTCCCGCCTGCTCGAGGGTGAATTCCTCGATTATCGGGCGGCGATCCCGGCTTCCCACACAACAGAGATCCTGGTGAAAACCAGAACCTTTATCGACAGCGTAGAGCGCGTCTCGCTCCTGATTACAGACCGCCTGAAAAGCCCGCTGCGCTGCGTGTTCGACGAAAGCCGGATCCAGCTCTCCTGCTCTACGGCGATCGGCCGCGCCAGTGATGAACTGGAAGCGCAGAGCACCGGCGGAACACTCGAAATGGGCTTTAACAACCGGTATCTTCTGGATGCGCTGCGCAATACCGAATGCGACGAGGTGAAAATTCAGCTCAGCGGAGCGCTCAGCCCCATGAAGGTCGTCCCGAAGGACGGCAACAGCTTTTTGTTCCTGGTTTTGCCGGTTCGATTGAAGAGCGGCGTTTGAGTGCTTAGGAGGAATTATGGAAATTATTTCAATTGATACGGAGTTTATCCGTCTGGATGCGCTGTTAAAGCTGGCGGGCGCGGTGGAAACCGGCGGCCATGCCAAGCTGGCTGTTCAGAACGGAGAGGTTCTGGTCAATGGCGAGGTTTGCACCATGCGCGGTAAAAAAATGCGCGGGGGCGACCGGGCGGAATATCAGGGAAATATCTACGAGGTGAAGACCCTGTGATCGTCAGCCGGCTTTCGTTTTTACACTACCGCAATCTGCGTGAGGGGGAGTTTCTCCCTGACCCGCGCATGAATGTGATTTTTGGGCAAAACGCACAGGGAAAAACCAATTTGCTCGAAGCGCTGTGGCTGTTTACGGGCGGCCGGTCGTTCCGCGGCTCGCGCGACAGCGAGCTGATTGCCTTTGGGCAGGACGCCGCGCGTCTGCAGATCGATTTTTTTAGTGAAGAGCGCGACCAGAGCGCGGTTCTGACGATTCAGAACAAAAAACGCTCCGCCGCCATCAACGGTGTACAATATGGCGGTGTCATGGAGCTGGTGGGAAAATTTCGGGCAGTGATTTTTTCGCCGGAGCATCTTTCGCTGGTAAAAGACGGCCCCGCTTTGCGCCGCTCTTTTCTGGACGGCGCGCTGTGCCAGCTTCGCCCGGTGTATGCAAAGCTTTTGTTCCAGTATAACCGGGTGCTTCAACAGAGAAACGCGCTGCTGAAAGATATTCCCCGCCACGCCGAGCTGCTCGATACGCTTGAAATCTGGGATGAAAAGCTTGCCCAGCGCGGCGCGCGGCTGATTATGGAGCGAAGCAAATATGTCTGCCTGCTTTCCGAACCGGCCCGGCGGGTTTATGAAGGGATTTCGGGCGCGCGAGAGCAATTTTCCATCTGTTACCGCACGGTTTCCGGCGAAGAGCCGCAGACAGAGGAGCAGTGGCGTCAGTATTTGTTCGACCTGCTTGGTCGCTCCCGCAGGGAAGATCTTTCCGCGGGCTTTACGACGGTTGGCCCGCACCGGGACGACCTGGAGATCCGGGTGGATGAACGGCAGGCAAGAAGTTTCGGCTCGCAGGGCCAGCAGCGCTCTTGTGTGCTGGCGTTAAAGCTGGCGGAGGCGGAGCTTCTGCAGACTCTTTCCGGGGAAGCGCCGGTGATCCTGCTTGACGATGTGATGAGCGAGCTTGATTCCGGCCGGCAGGATTTTCTTTTGCATCAGCTTGGGGAAAAGCAGGTGTTTTTAACGTGCTGCGACCCCGAAACGGCAGCCCGCTATTCCGGCGGCGGAAGATTTGAGATGGAGCAGGGACGGCTGACCGTCCGGCAGTAAGGATGTGTTTTATGTATCTCCACCTGGGGCAGGACACCGTCATTCAAACGAAAGACATCATCGGGATTTTCGATCTTGAAAATTCCACGATTTCAAAATATACCCGCGAGTACCTCGCAAAGGCGGAAAAGGAAGGCAAAGTGGTCAACGTCAGTATGGAAATGCCGAAATCCTTTGTGCTTTGCTGTGACAGAGCGGAACAAATAACGGTCTATATTTCGCAGATTTCTTCCACCACGCTGCTCAAGCGAAGCAGGTTTATGGAAAACCTTTCGAATGTGTAGCAAAATGCCGGAGGGCGGAAGAAAACAGGAAAGGAATGGCGAAGGCCTATGAAGCTGCAATTGCCGGTTTGCCCCCACTGCGGGCAGAAGGTCGGTTATGTCAGAGCTTGGTTTTTAAAGCAGGAGGGAGAATACCGCTGCCCGAACTGCGGCGGATTTTCCGGTGTGTTTTTGAGTACCGCGGCGCCGATGTTCGGCTCTATCGCAGTGGTCATCTCGGTTGTGGTATTTCTGGTGCTCCGCCTGGTCACCGGCGGTCTGCCGTTTTACGGGGTGCTGCTCATGGCGCTCCCCTATGCTCTGTTCTTTCTCGCCGCCCCGTTCCTTGTCCGGCTGAGAAAGCCGGGAATGCGCAAGCGGCCCCCGGCTCCGCCGCGGCCCGGTACACCGCCGTCGTATCCTCCGGGCAATCGTCCCGGTCAGGGTCCCGATGAAAATCATTCTTTCAGACGCTTTTAATTGATTACAATCTGTTGATATATAGGAGGGTTCTACTTGGAGTTTAGCGAAATCACTCAAACTGACCAAAATTACGACGAAAATCAAATACAGGTTCTCGAAGGCCTCGAAGCAGTCCGGAAACGCCCCGGTATGTACATTGGTTCCACCGGGCCGCGCGGTCTGCACCATTTGGTGTACGAAATTGTGGACAACGCCATCGATGAGGCGCTGGCCGGTTTCTGCGATCGCATCATCGTCAAGATTCTGCCGGGCAACATCATCAGCGTAGAGGACAACGGCCGCGGTATTCCTGTGGGAATCGAGCATAAAACGGGTATCTCTGCGGTTACGGTCGTATTTACCATCCTGCATGCCGGCGGCAAATTCGGCGGCGGCGGATACAAGGTATCCGGCGGTCTGCATGGCGTCGGCGCGTCGGTAGTCAATGCGCTTTCCCAATGGCTGGAGGTTGAAGTCTTCACTGAAGATGGCGTTTACAGCCAGCGTTTTGAGCGCGGCGTGGCCGTAACAGAGCTAGTGCGAACGGGCGACAGCGATCACACCGGCACGGTGGTGCGTTTTCAGCCGGATCCGGAAATTTTTCAGGAAAGTATCGAATTCGAATACGATATTCTGCAGAATCGTCTGCGTGAACAGGCCTTTTTGAATGCCGGCATTCACATTGAGCTGGACGACGACCGTAACCCGGAGCACCTGGTTCACAATGTGTACCAGTACGAAGGCGGTATCCGCAGCTTTGTCGAGTACCTGAATAAAAAGCGTTCTCTTGAGGTCATTCACGAGGACGTGATCTACTTTGACGCCGTCGCGGCCGACGACAATGCCACTGCCGAAGTGGCGATGCAGTACAACAACAGCTACAATGAGCTGATGCTGTCGTTCGCGAACAATATTCACACCACAGACGGCGGTACGCATGAGGACGGATTTAAGCGTGCTTTAACCAGAATCATGAACGACTACGCCCGCAAATATAATATCCTAAAGGAAAACGATAAAAACCTTTCCGGCGAGGATGTGCGCGAGGGCCTGACGGTCATCATCAGCGTCAAGCTGAAAGAAGCGCAGTTCGAAGGCCAGACGAAGGCGCGTCTTGGCAATACGGAAATTGCCGGTCTTGTTTCGCAGATGATGAGCGATAAGCTGACGACCTATCTTGAGGAGAACCCCTCCGTTGCGCGCGCGATTTTTGAGAAGGCGTTATCCGCCGCCAGAGCGCGTGAGGCTGCCAAAAAGGCAAGGGAGCTGGTTCGCCGCAAATCGGCGCTCGAATCCGCCGCACTCCCCGGTAAGCTTGCGGACTGTCAATCCCGCAACCCGGAAGAAACCGAAATCTACATCGTTGAGGGAGACTCCGCGGGCGGCTCCGCCAAGGGCGGACGCGACCGCAAATTCCAGGCGATTCTTCCCCTTTGGGGCAAGATGCTCAACGTAGAGAAGGCCCGCCTTGACAAGGTGTACGGCAACGAAAAGCTGATGCCCGTTGTCACCGCGCTCGGCTGCGGCCTCGGCGAGGAATTTGATCTGAGCAAGCTTCGGTACGGCAAGATCATCGTCATGGCCGATGCCGATGTCGACGGCTCGCATATCCGTACGCTGCTGCTCACCTTTTTCTTCCGCTTTATGCGGCCGCTGGTAGAGCAGGGCCACATCTATCTGGCACAGCCGCCGTTGTACCGTATTACCCGGGGAAAAAACCACCGGTATGCGTACTCCGATAAGCAGCGCGACGCCATTATGGCAGAGCTTGGCGGCACCAACTACGATATTCAGCGCTATAAAGGTCTTGGTGAAATGGACGCCCAGCAGCTGTGGGAGACCACCATGGACCCGGAAACCCGTACCATGCTCAAGGTAGAGATGGAGGATGCCGCGGCAGCGGACGAAACCTTCACCATTCTGATGGGCGACAAGGTGGAGCCCCGCAGACTGTTTATTGAGCAGAACGCCAGATTTGTTTCGAATCTGGATATTTAACCTGCTGGCGCCCGGCTTGGGTACCGGCCAAACAAAAATCGGGAGGAAAATCAGAGATGGACGACAATCATCGAACACAGCCAAATGAGATCGATCAGGCGGAACAGGAAGAAGCTCCGGAGTCTTCGCAGCCGGGCAATTCTCAAACGCTGAATCTGGTGGCGGATGAAGATGCCGCTGAGTATGAGGAGCAGCAGACAGGTGTACGCTTTTCATTTGTTCTTCGGCGCGAGGAATTTTACGAGGCGCTCAGACGACAGGAGAGTCATAGCCCTGCTTACAAAAAGAAGATCCGCTGGCTGATGCTGGTCGGCGCTGTGGTTGTGATTTGCCTGATTCTGGGAATCGCTATGCCGGAGGAAGGCGGACGGCTGCTCCGGGTTGCGCTTCTGGGCGCACTGGCAGGTTTTTTCGTCTGGATTTCGCCGCGTTTGCGCATGAACGGGATGGCAAAACAGCTGACAACGGGAGAAGAGGTCAATGTGGCTGTTTATCCGGATGAGGTTGCGATTGCGGTTGGAACCAACCACTGGAACATACCGCTGGACGATACGGCAAAGATGGATTTGACTCCGCAGCTGATCCTGCTGCACAGTGAAGGGCGCAGTCTGGTAATTCCCCAGCGCAGCATTGACCCGGCGATCCGTGCGGATGTGCTTGCGATCCTCACAGCCGGCACGCAGAAATATGAATGAACAAAATCATCTGGTTAAAGATTTGATTTTTGGAAAAGGAGGCGGCGAAAATGGCGGAGCTTTCACGCGAGGTCCCGGTTTTGGTTCTGGAGCAGCAGCTCAGTGCGGAAGATTACGCGCAGGCGGCTTTGCTGTATGAAAATACTCTGTTCCCTTTTCGCCGCTACTGGGTGCGGGCGGGCATCTGTATTTGCGTCGCCGTGCTGGTAGCGTCGGCGATCCCGTGGTATTTGTCACAGTTCGCCACGGCGGTTGTTCCGATTTGTGCGATTGTTTTCTTTTTAGCGCTCGCACTGTATTTCTGGCGGGAGCAGCCACGCCGACGCCTTCACGGTTCGGTGCTGCAGTTTTGCAGCAGCAGGCTGCTGCGCCTTCCCGGCAAGATTTCGGTTTATCAGAACGGAATTGTGCTGGAAAACGATGCGGAAACGCTGAGTGAATTCTGGACCGATTTTTCCGGCTGTGTGGAAGGACACGCGTATTATGTGCTTTGGGGCGGCATCTCCCGTCCGCTGCTGATTCTGAAAAAAAGTGTGCTTTCCCCCGAGCAGGCTGAGCGCTTGAGCGCACACCTGAGGAGTACGTTTGCCGGGCGCTGCCGCCTGGAAAACGGCGGGAGATTCCGATGACCCGGCGGGAGCAGGGCGGCCACCAGGTGGTGGTCAGCTTTCTGATGACCCGGGAGGATTATGTAAACAGCAAGCAGGCTGCGGCGCGTGCGGCCTGCCGTTCGGCAGAAATTCATTTTCTTCGCTGGGCCGGATTTCTGTTGGTGGTTACCGGCATTGTCCTGCGTGTCTTTTTCGCGGTGAACGGGTACAGCCGGATCCTTTCCACCCTGATGGTGCTGCTGGGCACGGCGATCGGCTTTGCCATCGACAGCTGGCAGCCCGCGCTGATTCGGCATCAGGCGCAGCGGTACTACGATACGCACGGGGAGCGCATGCTGGCCCAGACAATGATATTTGACGAAGAAACCATGTCCATCCAGACAGACCGGTACCGGGTTCAGCTGCCCTATTCGTACCTGTACCAGGTGTATGAGGATGGAAAGATGTTTTTACTATATACAGGACAAAACGAGCTTTGGGTTCTGCCCAAGCGGGCGCTGCCCCCCTGGGATCTGGTGAAGGTTCGGGAGCTTTTGAAACGGAACGAAAATTACAAGCGGGAAGGTGTCCGATAAATGGAGGAAATGCAAACAAACCGGGTGATTAACGTTGACCTGGAAAAAGAGATGAAACAATCCTTTCTGGATTATTCCATGTCGGTAATTATATCGCGTGCGCTGCCCGATGTGCGCGACGGCCTCAAGCCGGTGCACAGAAGAATTCTGTACACCATGTTTGAAAACGGCCTGATGCCGGAAAAGGGCTACCGCAAATGCGCGGATACGGTCGGCGCCGTGCTGGCTAGGTATCATCCGCACGGTGATGCGTCGGTTTACGACGCTCTGGTGCGTCTGGCACAGGATTTCTCGATGCGCTACATGCTGGTAGACGGTCACGGAAACTTCGGTTCTGTGGACGGTGACCCGCCTGCTGCCTACCGTTATACCGAGGCGCGTCTCGGCAAACCCGCCGTGCGTATGCTCACCGATATTGAAAAAGACACGGTCGATTTCCGTCCGAACTACGACGACCGTTTGAAAGAGCCTGTCGTTTTGCCGGTTCGGTTCCCGAATATTCTGATCAACGGCTCTACCGGTATCGCCGTCGGCATGGCGACGAACATTCCACCCCATAACATGTGCGAGGTGATCGACGGCCTGTGTGCGCTGATCGATAATCCCAACGCGACGATGGAAGAGCTCATGGAGCACATCAAGGGGCCGGACTTCCCCACCGGCGGCATCATCATGGGCCGCAGCGGAATCCGCGCGGCATATGGTACCGGCCGCGGCCGCATCATCGTGCGCGCCCGCGCCGAGATCGAAGAGGAAAAGAACGGCCGCTTCAAGATCGTTATTTCCGAGCTGCCGTATCAGGTCAATAAGGCCCGGCTGATTGAAACCATCGCCGATCTGGTGAAGGACAAGCGGATCGAGGGCATCTCAAATATTGAAGACCACTCCGACCGCAACGGCATGCACGTCGTGATCGACGTTAAGCGCGACGCGTCGCCGCAGATCGTGCTGAACCACCTGTATACCTACACCCAGATGCAGACTACCTTCGGCGTCATCATGCTCGCGATCGTGGACGGCGAGCCCAAAACCCTGACGCTCAAGGAAATCCTGCAGGAATATGTCCGTTTTCAGGAGAGCGTCATCGTCCGCCGCACGCAGTTCGAGCTGCGCAAGGCGCAGGAGCGGGCCCATATTCTGCGCGGTCTGCAGATTGCCATCGATAATATTGATGAGGTCATTTCCATCATCCGCAGCTCCAAGTCCATCCCGATGGCGAAAGAGCGCCTGACGGAACGCTTTGAGCTGGACGACATCCAGACCCAGGCCATCGTACAGATGCCGCTGGGCCGCCTGACCGGCCTCGAGCGCCAGAAGCTGGAGGACGAGCTTGCCGCGCTGATGGTCAAGATTGCCGATCTGGAGGATATTCTGGCAAATGTACCGCGTCAGCTCGCCATCATCAAGGAAGAGGCTTTGGCAGTCAAAGCCGAATTCGGCGACGAACGCCGCACCGAAATTGCGACGATCAGCGGCGAGGTCGATATTGAAGACCTGATTCCGCAGGAAGAGTGCGTTCTGACTATGACCAACTTCGGCTACGTCAAGCGCCAGAAGGTGGATACGTATCACATTCAGCGCCGCGGCGGCCGCGGTGTTTCGGGCATGACCCGCCGCGAGGAGGATGTGGCGACCGAAATGTTCATCATCAACAGCCACGACTACGTGCTGTTCTTCTCGAATCTGGGCCGTGTGTACCGCCTGAAGTGCTACGAGGTTCCGGAGGGTTCCCGCACCAGCAAGGGAATCAATATTGCGAACCTGCTGCCGCTTTCCTCCGGTGAAAGCGTCACCTCGATGGTTCGTGTGCCGGAGTTTGACGAGGAAAGCTACCTTGTCATGGTCACGAAAAACGGCATCATCAAGCGCACTGTGCTCAGTGCTTACAATACAGCCCGCAAGGGCGGCGTGATCGCCATCGATCTCGACGAGGGCGATTCGCTGAGCTGGGTTCGCCGTACCGACGGCAACCGCGAAATGCTTGTTGCAACGAAAAAGGGCATGTCCATCCGCTTCCGCGAAACGGATGTCCGCGCTATGGGCCGTACAGCCCGCGGCGTGAAGGCCATTACGCTGAAGGAAGGCGACTGCGTTACCGGGCTTTCCACCATCCGCGAGGGTGGATTGGTGCTCACTGTTTCCGAAACCGGCTATGGGCGTCTTTCCCCCATCACCGATTACCGCACGCAGTCCCGAGGCGGTAAAGGTCTGCTGAACTATCACGTGGAGAAATACGGCGACGTGGCTTCCATCAAGGTAGTTGACCCCGACGATGATGTGATCATCATTTCTTCCGACGGCGTCATCATCCGCATCCATGCGGCGTCGATCCGCGTCTGTGCCCGCCCGAGCAAGGGTGTGCGTGTCATGCGTGTGAACGGCGTGGAGAACCGTGTGGTCACTCTGGCCAGAGCACCCCACGACGATGAGGAAGAAACCGACGATTCCCTGATTGAGGACGACGGTTCCGCCGAAAGCGCTGAAGACCTGGTGGAAGAAGAGGTTCTCGACGAGGCGGCTCCCGAGGACGAGGATGCTCCTGAGGAAGAAAAAGTAAAAAGCGCCCCCAAATAAAAACCGGGGCGCACAAAAAGAAGCGCCTGTTCCAACTTTTCTGCTGGAACAGGCGCTTTATGCTTTTCCCTCCCGAAGAAGAGAGAAAAAGCTGTACTGTGATGGAAGCTAACAAAAACGATCATGAAATACCAGCGATAGATAAAGCACTTGAAATTGGATAAAATAGGAGCTGTGCAAAGGAAATCTGAAATTGTAAGAGCAAAATTTTTTATAATATGATCAAAATGTTTGCTTATGGCTGCAAGGCCCGGCAAACATTGAGGAAGGAAAGAAAAATGATTGGGAAAATAAAGAGAGGCAAAAAAATACCTGTCGTAGGGGGATTTTTCACGATTGCTGCGGCTGGCCTAGGTGTGAGCAGATATTTTCACAATAATCTTCATTATGATGAAGGGCTTATGAAAAAAGTATGGCAAGCGGGCTTTGAAGAAAAGCAGGTTACGCTCCCGGATGGCTCTGCAATCAATTACGGCGAAGGCCCTAAAAACGGCCCGGCACTGCTTTTGATTCACGGGCAATCGGTTGCGTGGGAAAATTATGATACCGTACTGCCGGAGCTTTCAAAATCGTTTCATGTTTTTGCAGCGGATTGTTACGGCCATGGGCAGTCGAGCCACAACGCGAATTTGTATTCCTGCCGGGTAAACGCAGAAGCGCTCCTTTGGTTTATAGAGAATGTCGTGAAAGAGAGCTGTTATCTTTCCGGCCACTCTTCCGGCGGGATTCTTGCGGCCTGGATTGCGGCAAACGCGCCTGAATGGGTCAAAGGGCTTATACTGGAAGATCCTCCGTTTTTCCATGTTACGCCGGAGGAGATACAGGAGGGAAAGGGCGCATTTGCCTGGCATGACGGATATGTTATCACGCACAGCTTTTTACGTCAGGATGACATCACGGATTATCCCCTCTATTATCTGAAAAACAGCTATCTTCTTTCCCTGTTTGGGGGTCTGCAGGGGAAAATCGTTCGATCTGCAGTAAAATACAGGCAGCAGAATCCCGACCAGCCGATTAAAATTTCCTGGGTTCCGCACACATGGCTGCGTATGCTGCTGTATATGGACAACTATGATCCGAAATTTGGCGATACGTTTTATAATGGCTCATGGTTGGAGGGAATCGATCAGGAAAGCATTCTCAGGAGCATCAAGTGCCCTGTGATCTATCTCAAGGCGAATACACAGTACGGAAAGGATGGCGTCTTATATGCGGCCAACACCGATGAGGATGCCAACCAGATCCAGAGCATGCTAGCAAATTGCAAGAGAATCAATAGAAAGTCCGGGCACGATATTCACTATGAACATCCGGATGTATTTCTGTCTGCATGCAAATCTCTTTCAGCGGGCTGAATCCACAGAGAGCCCTGCTCGCTTCTTTTCGTTTTCCAGCTTCCAGTTGAGCACTTTATTGTTCGCGTCCCGCAGAATCGTAATCACCGCGCGGTTGGAATCCTCCCAGTACTGGTCCTGAATCCGCCGAATCATCTCCTCCAGCTCTGTGTAAAAGCTCAGGCCCAGAATCAGGTGCGATAAAAATTCAGAGGTTTTGGGACAGATGGTGTTGAACTGCACATCCAGAATCTCACCGGTTGTCGTTTTGATCAGGAATGAGCCGATCAGAAGCTGGTTGCCGATGACAATGGGGTTCTTATTGACTGCTTTGGAAAAACCCACCACGCAGATCGTGTCTTCTCTGTGCTGCACAACGATTCCCTTCTTTCCTTCGTTCCCTTTTAAAAGATCCTCACGGCCCATCTGCCGCAGCCGGTCGGTCACTTTTGCCAGCGCGTCCTTCATGCATACGATCAGCGCGCGGCGGGAAAGGCCCCAGTACCGGCTTTGAATATTTTCCATGATCTGCGGAATGTCTGAATACAAACAGTAGCCGACGAGCAGGCTTTTTATAAAATTGCGGGTGGTACTGCAGATCATGTTTACCTCTGCGTCTACGATCTCGCCGGTTTCCGGTTCAAAGATCAAAATCACCAGAAGCCGGTCGTAATTAACGGCAATCGGATTTTCCGGCGTAGGTCTTGCCACCCCGGTTACGTATACCAGGCCGTTGGTTTTTTTCATCCTGTTCCCTGCCTTTCAAATGGCCGCCTGTGAACGCTTTACGGGCCTAAACTGCTTTTAGGGTAGCATATGAAAGGGGCAAAGTCAATCGCCGCACAGGGCATTCTGAACAGCGCTGTCAGCACGCGAAATGAAAGTTACAGAAATGTAAAATTCATTCATAGATTAGTCATAAAGTTAGTTGTGATTAATAATATTGATTTTTTTAGATAAAATGCGTTATATTTTGAAGCTTAACAATAATTTATTGATACTTCATACGAAATGATTGATTAAGTATTGACGGCGTGATTCAACTGTGGTATTAATATATGCAAGACTTCTATTGAAAAATTTTTTCCACGCTCCTGCCGCCCATTCGGAATGAGGAGTCCGAAACAACCTTTTCGGTTTGAGTTTTTTCGGATGGACGGCAAACCACACACAACTAAATCATGACTGAAAAAGGCAAATGATTTGATTTACAGAGACCGGGTTTCCCCCGGTTTCAAAGTAAAAAGGATCCTAATGCGTTGCAATTTATTTTGTAACTGTTAGGGTCCTTTTGCGTTCTTATTTGGAATATCCTGGCATGCTGCCATGATAATAACCCCACGGCAGAAAGCAAGACAAAATTTTCGATGCCTGAGGGAACATTGGACCATCCAACCCGGCAAGGAATAGAGCTTAGCCTTTTTTAATAAGCTTGCTTGTGCGGGATCAGGCGTGCGGTGCGAAAGCCCGGCGCCAAACAATTGACAGGAGGTGTTTTGGTTTTGTATGATCTGGTGATCAAGAACGGGATACTGGCAGACGGTACGCGTGCCAAACCGAAGCGGGCGGATATCTGCATGGAGGACGGGATGATCGTAGCTGTCTGCGAGCGATTCGAGGGCGAAGCGAAGCAAGTGCTGGATGTGCAGGGTCAAATTGTCGCGCCCGGGTTTATCGATATTCACACGCACTCCGACGCAAGCCCGCTGATTCAGGATTTTGAGCCGCAGGCAAAGCTGTTTCAGGGGGTGACGCTCGAAATTACCGGCAACTGCGGGATTTCCACCATCCCGAGCAACGACCGGTACCGCGAAGAAATCAATCGCTATTATCAGGGGGCTCTGGCAGTCCCGATGGGAGCCCTTGAGCTGCGCGAGGATTCTGTTTCGGATGTGGCCAAACGGGCCGAACAGGCGCCGCCGTCGATCAACTACGGCATGCTCATTGGCCACGGTACGCTGCGCGGCAGCGTAATGGGCTTTGGACTGCGTGATCCCGAACCGGCGGAGCTGGAACAGATGGAGCAGGTGCTCGACCGCGAGATGGAGCGAGGTGCATTCGGTATGTCGCTGGGGCTGATTTACCCGCCGAGCAGCTTCGGCAAGCTAGATGAAATAGCGGCCCTGGCCAAGGTTGTAAAACGTCACAACGGTATTGTTTCGGTACATATGCGCAGTGAGGGCCCGCGGATCTTTGAGGCCGTGGACGAAATGCTCGAGATGACCCGCCGCTCCGGCGTACACCTGCAGATTTCACATTTGAAGCTAATGGGAAAACCGCAGTGGGGGCGCGCGGAAGAGCTGCTCCAAAAACTCGAGGATGCCCGCGCAGAGGGCCTTACCATCACCTGCGACCAGTACCCGTACACCGCCACATCCACCAGTTTAACGGCGCTTTGCCCCAAGTGGGCGTTCGACGGCGGCGTGCAAAGGCTGGTGGAGCGACTTGTGGAGCCGACTCCCCAGCTTCTTTCCGAAATCCGCGCCGAAATGGAGAATCGCGGTGGAGCCGAGGCGGTGATGATCGTTTCTACCATGGACCGTATGCCCGAAGCCAACGGCAGAAATCTGGCAGAGCTTTCAAAGCTTCTGGGTTGCCCGCCAGAGGAAGCAGCGGCCCGCTGCCTGGTAAAGAGCCAGGGCACCGTGGCCTGCAACTATTTCTGTCTGAACCAGGAGGATATGCTCCGTATTATGAAGGATATGCGCATCGCGGTGGGCAGCGACGGCGTCAACTATCCGTTCGACAGCTCTGTAATGGATGTGAAGGTACACCCACGCAGCTACGGCACCTTCCCCCGGTTCCTCCAGACGGTGCGAGAGCATCGGCTGATGCCGCTGGAGGACGCGGTATACAAGATGACCGGACTGTCTGCAGAAATCCTCGGCCTGACCGACCGCGGCGTGATCGCGCCGGGCAAGGCGGCGGATATTACCGTTTTTGACGAAAACGCCGTAGAGGATCGCTGTACCTATCTCGATTCCATTCAAAAGCCGGCAGGGATTACCCATGTGATTGTCGGCGGCGTTCCGGCCCTGAAAAATGGTGAACGCACCGCTTCCAAATCCGGAAAAATTCTTCTGCACACAACATAAATATGGTATTGCGGTAAAGAAGCGCTCTGTTCGTTTCAGAACCCTATCCATTGTTAACATGGTTTGAAAGCGACCATCCTGCTTTTTCTCATTCCATCCATTGCCGATATGGCATCAGAATAGAAGGAGGTATATTTTATGGAAATGGGTAGCTGGGCACTGTTTTCCGCCCCATCCCTGCTGGCACTGATTCCCCTGGTCATTTACATCGTAATGGTGTTCATGGGGAAAGACAACACCTCTGGTATCATCGTGGGTATTGCCATCGCGGCAATCATGATGGGCCAGGACCTGAAAATGCTGGCCGCAGCCTTTGCGCAAAGCCTTGGCTCGACCACGGCGCTGATCGGTGTCATCATCATGACCGGCGCCGGACTTGGTGTGCTGATGACGGAAACCAGAGTCACCCACACGCTGGTGTACTGGATCGTCAAGGGCATCGGCGTGAACACGCAGACGAAGGCAAAAATCGCACTGATCATCTGTTCCATTCTCATCTGCGGCCTGCTGGGAACACTCGGCGGCGGTAATGCGGTCATCGCCCCCATCATGATCCCGGTTATGGCGTCGCTCGGCATCACCCCTACCGTGGTGGCAGCTCTGTTTAAGGTATCCGGTGAAATCGGCCTGATGTTAGGGCCGCTGACCGGCGTGACCCTCATCACGATGGAAGTAACAAACCTTTCTTACGGCCAGCTGATGATCGGCGCGGCGATTCCATTCTCCCTTTTCTGGCTGGGCGGCATGTGGTTTGCGGTAAAGCGTACCCAGAAGCGCACCGAGGGCAAAGAGAAATATGAGCTTGGCGACGGCATCACGAATCTGGACGATATCGTGATCACCCCCAAAGAGCGCCTGACCACCATCGCGTTTTTGGCTTCCTTTGTGCTGCTGGTCGCGTACGGAATCATGACCAAGCAGGGCACCAACTACGCTCTGATCGTGATGATCCTGCTGGCGGTTGTCATCAGCTTGTTCGCGCGCATCGACATCGACCATGCCGTTGGCTCATTGTGTAAGGGCATCGCGAGCCAGGCGCATATGTTTGTTGTGTTCGTCACCATCGATGTTTTACTGAACCTGGTAACCCTTGGCGGCGGCTTTGACGCGCTTTCGAATCTGCTGGGCAACGTCGCGGGCGACAGCCCTACTGCGGTCATGCTGATCGCGTCCGTTGTCGGCGGCTTCGGGATTGAAGCGGCAGCCGTGGCGGAAATCAAGATCATCGCCGAGATGTTCGGCGCGGCGGCAATCTCTGCGGGCCTGCCGATGAGCATGTTCGCAATCTCGATTCTGGCGGCAACCCGCCTGACCGGCTCCGTGTACCCCACCACCAATATGATCGGCCAGCTTGGCATCGCGCACTCCAACAACACCAAAGAGATGCTCCAGGCTTCGTGGATCGCTTCGGGGACCGTTGTGGTGTTCATCCTGATCTGGGCGTTTATCGGGCCGATGATTCTAACATAAGCCGATTCCTTTTCTGGCTCAAAACAGCCATTCTAAAAATTTCTCCTACAGGAAGAGCCGCGGGATCATTCCCGCGGCTCTTTCGTCTGCCGCTGCGCGATGGGCGTATAGGCTCAGCCCATCGCAAAATTCCTTTTTCACAATACTTGACTTAGAGTACACTCTATATAGTATACTGAGGTTACAATCACAAAAATAGGCGGAAGATAGGCACGGTGTTCCGGTGCGCCTTCGGCCTTGGAATCAGAAAATCAACAGGGGGTTGTTCGTATGGCTACAAAAAAACTGGGCTTTGGATTAATGCGCTTACCTCTGAAGGATCAAAACGATCCGGCCAGCATCGACCTGGACGCTGTGAATCAGATGGTGGACGCTTTTCTGGAGAGAGGCTTTACTTATTTCGATACAGCTTATATGTATCACGGCGGGCAAAGTGAAAAGGCGATCCGCGAAGCGCTGGTGAAACGGCACGACAGAAGCAAATTTACTCTTGCGACAAAGCTGCCGTCCATGTTCCTGAAAAACGAGGGCGATCAGGAGCGGATTTTTGAGGAACAGCTGGAAAACTGCGGCGTGGAGTATTTTGATTATTATCTGCTGCACAATTTGAACGTATCCTATTATGAGGCGGTCAAACGATTCGACAGCTTTGCGTTTGTCCAAAAGAAAAAGGAAGAAGGGAAAATCCGTCATATGGGATTTTCCTTCCACGATACGCCGGAGCTGCTGGATGAAATTTTGACCGCGCACCCAGAGACTGAGTTTGTTCAGCTGCAGATCAACTATATGGACTGGGAAAGCCAGAGCGTCCAGTCACGCCGGTGCTGGGAGGTAGCGCGAAAGCACGGCAAGCCGGTCATCGTCATGGAGCCTGTGAAGGGTGGAATGCTTGCCGCGCTGCCGGAAAAGGCGGAGCAGCTTTTAAAGGAGCATCAACCGGAGCAGTCGCTGCCGTCGTGGGCCATTCGTTTTGCCGCCGGCCTGGAGAGTGTAATGATGGTGCTGAGCGGAATGTCCAACATGGAGCAGCTGCTCGACAACACGGGCTATATGCAGAATTTCGAGCCGCTGAGCGAGGACGAGCAGGCGCTTTTGCGACAGGTGGTCAAATCCATTCAGGAAACGATCGCGATCCCCTGTACGGCCTGCGAATACTGTGTCAAAGGGTGTCCCAAGAACATTGCGATTCCCAAATACTTTTCCATGTATAATATGGATAACCGTGAGAAACTCCGTACCGGTGATCCCAACCGGTGGACGATCAACGAGCTGTACTATACCAACATGATCAAAACCTTCGGCAAAGCCTCGGATTGCATCGGGTGCAAGAAGTGTGAGCAGAGCTGTCCCCAGCATATCGAGATCACAAAATGGCTGCGGAAGGTAGCAAATGTGTTTGAGACACAATCTGCTTAAATACGGCAAGCGAAACGCAGACGCAGCAATTCCTTGCAGTTTTTTCTGCGACAGAAGCGAAACAGAATAAAGAAAAGAAAAAGTTTTCCACGAATTACCCGGGTTTCGTGGGAAACTTTTTTGTTTGATAAAGATCTCTAGATCAAAGCATGAAATCGTGAATCGCTTGTTCCCCCGCCGAAGGAGGGAAAAACAAGCCTGTCATTTCAGCTTTCGAATTTAGATTGGTATGATAGTTTTCCAGCGCGCAGCAGCGCATCGATCTTTAAAATAATGGTCTGGGTTTTCGCGTCGGGCAGCTTATTTTCCAGCACCATTTGCACGGCCTGCTCCAGCGGAATGCGCTCCGCCTCCAGAAATTCACCCTCATCCGGACGGCTCTGCCCGATGGTATCCACACGGCAGAAATAAAGCCGGATAATTTCATCGCAGTAGCCCGGCGACGGGTATAAATCACCCAGAAACTGGTAATCCTTTCCAATGACTCCCGTTTCCTCCAGAAGCTCCCGTTTCCCGGCTTCTAAAGGGTCTTCTCCGCGTTCCAGCTTCCCGGCGGGGAGCTCCGTTACCACCTCTCCGTAAGGATAGCGGAACTGCCGTACAAACAGCAGCTCGTTTTTCTCCGTCAACGCGCCGACGCATACGCCGCCCGGATGCTCCACTACCTCGCGCAGCGCGGTGGCGCCATTTTCGAGCAGAGCCTGGTCAACCCGCAGATTGACGATTTTCCCCCGGTAGCGATATTCCTGCTGTAAGGTCTTTTCTGAAAGCTTCATTGATGAATCCCTCCATAGCCTGTTTGGCGCCTGTACTTTTTATTGATGATAGCATGATAATGGCTGCGAAGATCCTTTTTAAAAAACACTTGATACATGTGCTTATCATGCTCTCTCAGCCGCGAAAAACTTTCTTTTTATTATAGCGGATCTTTTCCATAGAATCAAATCCGATCGGCCTGCCTGCGACAAAGTTTTTGGCGGAGCGTCGCTTATACTGGAATTACCAGAAAAAAGGGGGTCATACGATGGAGCAGCAGCTCATGCCGCCGGATTATTGTATTTTAAAGCAGCAAATGCAGGAGCTGGGAAGATTTCCGTTTGCGAGGGTCGGCTCAATTGGATGCAGCGTGTGCAGCCGGCAGATTTTTTCGTTTTCGGTCGGCACCTCTGCGGAAAGGGTACTGTTTGCGGGCGCGTTTCACGGAATGGAATGGATCACCACGATGATCTTGCTGCGGTTTGCCCGCAGATTATGTGAGGCGCTGCGTGACCACGCACCGCTGGCCGGCGAAGATGTGACGGCACTGCTGCAGAAACGAGGGCTTTGCATCATTCCCTGCGTGAATCCCGACGGAGTGACGATTCAGCTGTGCAATCCGGAAAAGCGGTGGCAGGCCAACGCCCGCGGCGTAGACATCAACCACAATTTTGATGCCGGATGGTGTGAACTGCGCGAGCTGGAGATTGAATCCGGCATCACTGGGCCCGGTCCTACGCGCTATGGCGGACCCTGCCCGGAAAGCGAACCGGAAACCGCCGCGATGACCCATCTGTGCCGACGGCATTGCTTTTGCCAGGCGCTGGCGTTTCACAGCCAGGGCGAAGTGATTTATTATGATTTTGGAGAACATACCCCACCCTGCTCGCTGGAGATGGCGCAAAGGATGGCCGACGCGGCGGGATACCAGGTGGAACAGCCGGAGGGTCTGGCAGTGGGCGGCGGCTTTAAGGACTGGTTTATCGACTGCCTGCGGCGCCCCGCGTTCACGGTGGAGGTTGGCATGGGCGAAAATCCGCTGCCGATTGAACAATTTGAGCCGATCTATCAACAGCTGGAACCAATGCTGGTTTTGGCGCTCCATTTGTAGCTTAAGATTCTAGTAAGATTTTTTTCAGGTTTGTGTGATTGCAAGATAGAGGATGTTATGGTAAAGTAAATTTGCCACCAAAACGAGAAGCGTTTGGAAATTTACTTTGGAAAGGATGTCATGGTGATGAAGAAAATGAAAACAGCATCATTGCTGATCGCTTCGATAATGGTTTTTTCGGTATTTTTTGGGTGTAATAAGACTCCGGAGGACACATCGTCCCTCGCGTCGGAACCGACGCTGTCTGCGCCGGAATCTCAGGCGCCGTCAAAAGCGTCGTCCAGTTCCCCGTCTTCGGCAGCATCGTCGTCGTCCGGCACATCGTCTGCGGCGTCGTCCGGCCCGGATGATAAGGCGACCTCTTTGAAGAATATCGTTACGAGCAACAAAGAGTTCAACAAGCTGTTCGTAAACAACCCGATCGACAAGGCGTATCTGGCCGAGATGGAAAAGGCTACCTCTACCGCCGACATGATCAAGGTCAATGAAAAGTACACAAAGCTCTGGCAGACGGAAATCGATTCCGGCTACAAGAAGCTGCTGGCAAAGGCTCCCGATAGTAAAAAGAAGAGCTACCAGAACCGCCAGGAAAAATGGGTAAAGGGCACGCCTGATGATTTGAAAAAAATCACTGAAAAGGCACAGAGCGCGGGAGCGATGGCACAACTGGAGGCTTCCGGCGAGACCATGGAATTCTACAGGGAACGCGCCGCCGCGATCTACAAGAACCTGTATACACATGACGCAAAATTCACTTATGCCTATTCCGCGAAAAAGTAATTTCTTTCCTTATATAAAAAACCAGCCTGCGGTGAAGAGAACAAACCGCAGGCTGGTTTTTTTGTGGGTCTCAGCCAATCTGCATCAGCAGAATGTTTTTACGAGCAGCAGAAAAATAATTTTTGTATTATAAAACGAACTCGTAAAGGTCGAAGATATTGACGTCTTTGATTCCGAGCTGCCGATAAATGCTGTCTCCGATATCTACCGTATCAACAAAAGCAAAATCATTTTTTTCATACAGGCGCCTTGCCGGATCATTGCCCCGAAATACCTCCAGCCGAATGGATTGATACCCGTCCTGCTTCGCGTATTCCTTGATCGCCCCGATCATTTTGCTGCCCACGCCTTTGCCGGAAAAATGGGGATGGATAGCAAACGTGTGAATATTCAGAACCTGTTCCGGCGCAAGCTCCCGCTGCCATGTGATGGTAGGGTATTCGCCGGTAGGGAAACAATTTAAAATGACGGAGCCGATCACGTCTTCCCTGTCGGTCAGTAAAAACAGCCAACCTTTTTCGATTGCCCCAATGAAAAGGGGTTCGGAGGGATACAGCCCGTTTACCCACTTTGGGTAATTGATGGTTCTGTCAAGCTCATTGATAACCTCTGTGTACAGATTTTTTACGCTGGGAAAATCCCCTGCCCGCGCTTTTCTAAACTCCATAGCGGCAGCTCCCTTCCTTATTAGGAATGTTGCGGAAAGAAGGCAATTTGTCTGATTCCTTTTTAAAAATGGGCACCAAACAAACATTTCAGCATCAAATTGCTTTCCAAGTGAAGGAACGATCCGTTTTCTGCGCTTACAGCCCTGCCTGCACCACGCCGTTTTCGGCAACGGTGGCGGTGTCTGCGATCAGGCCGGTGACGTTTGTCTCGGTTACAAGCCCCAGGGGAACGTTATCTACAACCGCCAGGTAACGCCGGTCGCCGACGATATAATACTGTACCGTGACCGGCTTTTTGGCAGCATCGTAAAAGCGGAAGCGCACCGTGTAGGCCGGCTGGCCGTTCATGGCGTTTGCCACGCCGTCGGAATCCGCATTTGCCTCCTCCAGAAGCTGCACCGCCACAACGTTCTGGTAATACTTCTGGAAGTTCGGCTCATACGTGACCGCCTTGCCGTTGCAGGTGACGGTATAATCGTAGACCTCGCTGTCTTCGGTGGATTTTGAGGTATTTTTCGTACGGGCCTTTTCAAACGTATACGTCTTGCTGTCCGCTGTTACGTCCAGTCCGCTGACATCGATAATGTTGGGGATCTGAACAAATTTACTGCGCAGACTGAATAGCGTCGCCGTAGCCCAGATGGAAGCGGTCTCCTCCTTGATGCCGAAGATGGCGTCGATGTTGTCGGCCATGATATACCGCATCCCGTTTTCCGTGTTGCCGGCCTTCAGCGTATGCGAGTGTTTGTCGGCTGTAAACGACAGCGTCATGGAGGGCGTATCCAATCCGTACTGCTTGATCTGCTCTGCTGTGGGGTGAATTGCCGTTACCTCATCCGCCGTTACGGTCGAGATGGCAGTGGCCAGGGTAGAATACTGGGTATCGTCCACCGATACGCTCTGTTTCCCGTCCGAAACGGTGACCGAGCTGTTTTTGCTGGTAATGTTCAGCTGTTCGCCCAGATGGGTACTGTTGAGTGAAATAAAGTCAATGGCGGGGGTTTCCTGCCCGCTGCTGGCGTCCGTGAGGGAGTACAGCTCTTTCTGCACAAAATCCTTGACGCCGTTGAACATGCCGCCGTCAACGGATACGACATAGACGTTGTCGGAGTCTTTCCCGGCCATGTAGTAGCCATCGGAACCGGCTGCTTCATTGCCCAGCAGATAATCGAAGCTCGTGCCGTCCTTAAAATTTACCTGTACCTCAGCGGTGGGGTTATCCAGGCCATAGTCCTTAAGGCTGCTTACAGAACCCACGTTTTTGGACGCGACCAGGCTGAAACCGTCCTTTACCACGTTTTCTGCCGCGGTTTCATACAGGGGAAGGCCCTCCAGCCCCTGCACCGTATAGGTGGTGTGGGTGGAGGAGGTGCCGGAGGCGGCGCTTTCGGTCGTCGTTTTGGGTACGATCACAAAGCCGCCGTTTTTATTTTTGACCTGCATCGACTGCACGTCCTCAATTTGTTTGGAGAGCAGGCTGATCGCGGTATCGTCGGCTGCGGAAGAAGCCGTTTCCGGCTCCTTCTCGGTCAGCTTCAAAGCGGCGAAGGCGCCGCCCAGCACGACGAGCACCGCCGCCGTCACCAGTAGATTTCTAGTAGTGTGTTTCATATTTACAGGTGCCTCCTCTTCAGGAAAACGACGAAGCCCGCCGCCAGAACGCAGAGGGGGATCAGAATGGTAAACACGCCGAAGCCGAGAATCACGCTTGCGGCCTGTGAAAGGTTGATATCCACCTGATTCGTCTGCACCGGCGTGACGAGAATCCCGGTGTTGGAATCGGTTTCTCCCGTGGCGTAGCGAGCCAGATCGGTGACATATTTGCCGTTGCCGTAGGCCGAAGCGTTGATGACTCCCTCGGCAAACATAGGCGAGCTGCCCGCAACGATCACGTTCTGCTTATAGATCGTTCCGTCCAGCGACAAATTCTTCTGTGCCAGCGCCACCGTGGTATAAGCCTGCTGCTTTGCGTTTTTCACGGTTTCCTCGGTCGAACTGGAATCCACCAGATACGAGGTGTCATACGACTGTGCCAGCGTATGGGTGGTAACGCCGTCGCGCGAGGTGAACAGCAGATTGATCGGGCTGGATTGCGGCATCACGACGTTGTCGTATTGCGTAGACTGGGAATTCAGGGTGATGGTAGAATCCACATTGGTCTGTGTCAGGATGAAGGAAACATCGGACTGCGCAACGTGGCTCTGGTCGCGTTCGACGACCATTGCGCGGGGAACCTCAATCCCCCATTCCTTTAAGAAGGAGGAAAGATTCGGCAGGGCCTCCTGGCTGGGGTAGAAGGTGATCAGCAGGGAGCGGTCGGCGGCCAGCTTGTTGTTCTCAAGGAACGTATCCAACTTTTTCAGCTCCTGCGGCGTGTAGTCGGTCGCGGGTGACGCCAGCATCACCATCTGGGCATTCGCGGGGATCTCGTCTGTCAGCATATTGAAGCTCACGGTTTCAAAGCTGGCGTTTTTCAGCACGCTCTGCAGAGCCGTGGTGTCGTAAATTTCATCGTGGCCCGTCGCAAAGGCGATGACCGGAAGCTTCTCGCTGTTCACCTGGCTGATTGCCGAGGCGAGCGCGGTGCCCACCATGGAATAGGTGCTGGCAGCCCCGGTGGTGTAATCGGTCTGCTGGCTGAACAGATCGGTGATCTGCAGCACGCGGTGGCGTTTTTCGGTGCTGACGACAACACAGCCAGCTGTCAGGTTCGTTTCGCCAAGCTCCGAAGCGTAGGTCGGGTTCTTGTCGAGGTCAATGTATTTGACTGTAATATTGGAGTTGCGCTCCTTGATCTTATCGGACAGCACGGCGACCTGGCTGTAATTGAAGCCGTAGCCGGAATACAGCACGTTGTCGCGCACATCGGCCTCCGGCCCCAGAATTGTGATGGTGGTAGGCAGTTTGACCGCGTCGACCACTTTCAGCGCGTCTTCCGTCAAAGAGTTGGTTTTCTGTGCGGAGAGATCGAGGTTGATGGAGGGGAACCGCGTGCTCAGCATGGATACGATCACGTTGAGCAGGATGATCACCGCAAGGAACACAGCGGTAAACACGGTGGAAATACCGCGGCGGCGTATTTTCTGCGACGAAAGCACGTTGCCGAAGGTATGCCGCGGGGGTTCGTTCTGCTCCTCTTCTGTGGAAAGGGCATCTTCTTCCGGTTCTGCTTCGTCTTCGGCCGCATCCTCTGTCATCACGGCCTCTTCTGCGGTTTGCTCTTCCGGCTGCTGCTCCGCTTCTGGAGCGGATTCGGCCTCCTGTGCAGGAATCTGTGTCTCCTCTGCCGGGGTGCCCTGCTCTATGGTTTCCTCCGCGTCCTGCGGAGTCTTTTTTTCTTCACTCATTCCGATCGGCCTCCCTTCAGTTCCAGCGGCGGCTTTCGAGGCGCCGTGCGGTAAAGAACAAAAATACCGCTGCAACGCTCAGGAAAAACACAATGCTGGATACATTGAATACCCCTGTGGTGAAGGGGGTGTATCTGCTGTTAAACGAAATCCAGCCAATCAGTTTGGCGATGACCGCATTCGAAACGGAACCGGAAAGCTGGTCGACGATCAGCAGGAACATCGAAGCGGCAAACGTGCCGATTGCGGAGATGATCTGGCTTTGGGTCAAACTCGAGATGAACACGCCGATCGAAATCATGGCGCCGCCGTACAGCAGCGCACCGAATACCGTGCCGAGCACCGTGACCCAGTTGAGCGACGACACAAACGAAATGACGAGAGCGGGCAGCAGGCTGCCGAGCAGCGCAATGCCGAACACGCTCACGCAGGCCAGGAATTTGCCCATCACGATGCCTGTCACGCCCACGGGGGCGGTCAGCAATGCCTGGTCGGTTTTGTTGCGGCGGTCCTCACTCATGGAGCGCATCGTCAGAATCGGGACGATCATCATGCACCAGATGAACATGGTGCCGTAAACGCTGGTAATATAAGAGCTGGAACGGGAATTCATCACCATCGCGTAATAAAATCCGAACAACGCGAGAAGCACCGCCACACACACATAGCCGATGGGAGAAGAAAAGTACGATCTCAGCTCCCGCTTGAAAATTGCTCTCATGCGCTTTCTCCCTCCTTCTGTGCGGCCGCGGCCTGTCCGTCGGTCAGGCGCAGGAAGACCTCCTCAAGGGTCAGGTCGTTCGTGCGCAGCGAAAGGATCGGCCAGCCTTTGCGAGAAGCCAGCGCGAACAGGTCACGGCGCAGGTCGGCCCCGGGCTCGCCCTCTACGGTAAATTCAAACACACCGGGTTCTTTTTCGCCCAGCGGCTGAACCTCTTTGACCTTGTGCAGCGTTTTCAGCCCTTGTTTCAGCTCGGTTTCGCGGCCCTCCAGGCGAACCAGCAGCTTATGGTTGCCGGTCATCTGGTGCGAAAGCGTGTCGGGTGAGCCGTCTGCCACAATGCGGCCCTGGTTAATGACCAGAATGCGTTCGCACACTGCCTGCACCTCAGAAAGAATATGCGAGCTTAAAATGACGGTGTGATTGTCCCCCAGCTTCTTGATCAGATTGCGAATCTCGATGATCTGCTTGGGGTCAAGCCCGACGGTGGGTTCGTCCAGAATCAGTACGGGCGGGTTCCCCAGAAGTGCCTGCGCAATGCCGACTCTTTGACGGTAACCTTTAGAAAGGTTGCCGATCAGCCGGGAATACACATCCTCAATCTTCACGAGCGCACAGATTTCTTTGATGTGTTTTTCGCGCGGCAGCGAAACTTTTTTCAGCTCATACATAAAATTCAGGTATTCTTTGACGGTCATATCCAGATACAGCGGGGGCAGCTCCGGCAGGTACCCGATTTTTTTCTTTACCTCATTGGGGTAATCGAGAATATTCTGCCCGTCTACGGTCACCTCGCCGCCGCTGGCGGAAAGATAGCCGGTAATAATATTCATGGTGGTAGATTTTCCGGCGCCGTTCGGCCCCAGAAAGCCCAGAATCGTGCCTTCCTCCACGGTAAAGCTGACGTGGCTGAGCACCGTTTTGGAACCATACCGTTTTGTGAGGTCTTTTACCTCTATCATAACAAACGTCCCTCCTTCAGACCGTAATGAAAAACAAAAGCAGCACCCGGCCGCCTTGTTTTTTCAGAAGTCATTAAACCTATCATATCAATGCGGCACCCCTAAAATGTAAACAAAGTTTTAAGATTTTTCCGGTTTCCCATGAAAATCAAAATTCGTCACAATTCGGCAGTTGCTTTGATTTGCTTGACGAAGCTGTGCAAAAGCCCTACAATAAAAACAATTCCCAGGAGGATGCTCTGCCCCTCCAATGGTGGAGCGGAACAAGGGCGATTTAAAAGATCATTTCAAGGCAGATTTTCATCTAACAGTAAATTGAAAACAGGAGTGGTATTTGTGGCAGAAATCAAAGCATTCCGCGCGCTGCGCTTTTGTACCGAACAGGCCGGCAATATCTCTGAGCTTACTTGCCCGCCCTACGACATCATCAGCGAGGAGGAGCGGCTCGCTTTTCTCGAGAAAAATCCGCACAACATCATCCGCTTAGAGCTGCCCCGCGGTGAGGAGCCCTATGCCAAAGCGGGCGAAACGCTTTCTCAGTGGCTTTCGGAAAGCATTCTGCGCCGCGATACCGACCCTGGCCTTTATCTGTATGAGGAGGAGTTTGAGGCCTACGGCGAAACGCACCGCCTGAAAGGCTTTATCTCGCTGGTACGCCTCGTGGAATTTTCCGCCGGTGTGGTTCTGCCGCATGAGGAAACCCTCAGCAAGGCCAAGGCCGACCGCTTTGAGCTGATGAAGGCGACCAACTGCAATTTCAGCCAGATCTACTGCCTGTACATGGATGAGGAGCACCAGACGCTTGCGCGTATCGACGCTCTGTCGAAAGACACGCCCCGCTATGAATTCAGCGACGGCGCCGTTACGCACCGCCTGTGGCTTGTGAATGATCCCGTGGCGATCCGCGCCATCTGCGAGGATTTTGCGGACCGCAAGCTGTATATTGCCGACGGTCACCACCGCTACGAAACGGCGCTCAATTACCGCAACGCCTGCCGCGAAAACGGCACGGCGAACCCCGCGCAGGATTATGTGATGATGATGCTGGTCGATATGCAGCATCCGGGGCTGGTGGTATTCCCGACGCACCGGCTGATTCGCGGCCTTGCGGATTTTGATTCCGCCGCGCTGCTGGAGCGCTGCCGCGAGCAGTTCGATGTACAGGCCATGGAGCGCAAGGAAGATATCGAGGCCGTCCTTTCGGAGCAGTATGCCCAAGGCAAAAAGGCGTTCGCCTTTTACGACGGCGGTGAGGGCTGGCACCTTCTGGTGCTGCGCGAACTTTCCGTCATGGCGCAGCTGCTGCCCGATAAGAGCGCCGCTTCCCAGGGGCTGGACGTCACCGTGCTGCACAGCCTGATTCTGGAGAGGATGCTCGGCATCGATAAAGAGAATATGGCGCAGCAGATCAATCTGACGTATACCCGCTCCCTGCCGGAGGCTCTGGCCTCGGTGCAGTCGGGGGAGTCCCAGTGCGCTTTTCTGCTGAACCCCACCCGCGTGGAGGAAATCCGCGATGTTGCCGCCGCCGGTGAGAAAATGCCGCAGAAATCCACGTATTTTTATCCCAAGCTGATCACCGGTCTGGTGATGAACCAGCTCGAAGACTGATTTTTAAAGCGCCGAGGGAGAGAGCCGCGGATCTGTTTTCAGCGGTCCGCGCGTTTTTTAAGAGCCGCGAGTTCGTTTTCGCGGCTCTTGTTTTGCGCCTGCAGACAGGAAGACAGCGCCGATTTTTCTTGAACTCGCCTGTCATCTGTGCTACACTCGGTAGTGATGAGAGCCGCAAAGGAAGGGATCCCCGTGAAGAAGGAAAAAGAAAAAAAGAAGAAACGCACGCGTACGGCGGAGGAGCCGGAACGCGCGGAGCTGGCCGGTCTGCCGCAGGCTCCGGAGCGTGACGGCACAAAGGATTCCCTTGAGCTGCTTCACCGGAAGCTGGGCGGAAAATGGAAACCCCGCATCCTGTGGGTACTGCGGGGCGGCGAGAGCTTGCGCTACCGCGAGATCAAGGCCGGGGTCGCCGGGATTACGGACATGATGCTCAGCCAGAGTCTGCGCGAGCTCAGTGAAGAAGGCATGGTGGAACGCCGCCAGTTTCAAGAGATTCCGCCGCGGGTGGAATATCAGATCACTCCGGTCGGCGCGGGCGCGCTGCCGGGGCTGGAGCTTTTGGCCAAATGGATCAAAAATAATTTTGAGTGAGGGAAAACACAATGCACAGCTATTGGTTTCTGATGGAGCAGGGTCTGGACAAGCTGGAGGACGCCAGAGCGGTTCGCCAGACCGTTTTCGTGGAGGAGCAGGGCTTCCGCGACGAATTTGATGAAATCGACCCCATCGCGCACCATCTGGTGGTGTATGTCGAAAACACTCCGGTTGCGACAGGACGTGTATTTCCCGGCACAGGAGGGGAATATATCATTGGCCGCATTGCGGTCATCCGCCCCTACCGCGGCGAAGGCTTCGGCCGCATTGTGATGGAAAATCTGGAGAATCAGGCCCGTGCGCTCGGTGCGCAGGCGGTCATCCTTGCGGCGCAGACGCAGGCCCGCGGATTCTATGAATCGCTGGGCTATCAGACTGACGGCGAGGTTTTTCTGGAGGAGCACTGCCCCCATATCTGGATGAAAAAGTCTTGGCTTTCCACAGAATCCGGGACAGATTCCCTTGACAACACACAGCATACGGTGTAGAATTGAATTCGTAATTCTATATATAGTGATTTTCGAAAAACCGAAAGATGAGAGGGAACGAAAAATGGCTGTGTCGAAAAAATCGAAAAAGGTGATTGATCCCGGAACTTTTTCTTCCATTATCAAACGCAACGGAGTCACTGCGCCGTTTGACGCGGAAAAAATCCGCAATGCGATCTTTAAGGCAAATATTCAGATTGCAGATGAACGAATCAGCGACGATGCGCTGAACAAACTGACAAACTCCGTGATTGCTTCCATGCCTGCCGGAGAAATCCCCACGGTGGAGCAGATTCAGGATAAGGTGGAGGAAAAGCTGATTGCCGCGGGCTATGCCAAAACGGCGAAGGCTTATATCATCTACCGCGCGGAGCACACCAAAATCCGCGAGATGGATCAGAACCTGATGAAGATTTATGAGGATCTGACCTTTAAACCGTCCGCGGAAGCGGATTTAAAGCGTGAGAACGCAAATATTGACGCCGATACCGCGATGGGCACGATGCTGAAATACGGCTCTGAGGGTGCGAAGTGCTTCTACAATACATATGTACTGCCCCCTGACATTGCGCAGGCGCACCGCAGCGGCGACATCCACATCCACGACATGGACTTCTACGCGCTGACGGAAACCTGCTGCCAGATTGATTTGATCAAGCTGTTCCACGGCGGTTTTTCCACCGGCCACGGTTTTTTGCGTGAGCCCAACGATATCCGCAGCTACGCGGCGCTGGCCTGTATCGCGATTCAGGCCAACCAGAACGAAATGCACGGCGGCCAGAGTGTGCCGAACTTCGATTACGCAATGGCCATGGGCGTAGCGAAAACATTCCGCAAGGCGTATTTTCGCGCGATGATCCAGTACCTGCACATCAAAATGGAACTTTCTCTGGAGGACGCCGCCCTGCTGGTGGATGAAATCAAGCATTCGCTCACAGAGCCGGTCACGCTTGGCAACATGGACAATTATCGTGAGGTTTTCAGCAGCTGGCTGCCGGAGCATCAGAGGATCCATGGGTACCAGGAGATCAGCTGGGTGGCTGCCGCGGCAGCGCATGATTATGCCCGCGAGGTAGCGACCCGCGAGACAAACGACGCCACCTACCAGGCCATGGAGGCGCTGATCCACAACCTCAACACCATGAATTCCCGCGCGGGCGCGCAGGTACCGTTCTCCTCCATCAACTACGGAACCGATACCTCCCCCGAGGGCCGCATGGCGATGCGCAATATGCTGCTGGCCACCGACTGCGGTCTTGGCGAGGGCGAAACCGCCATCTTCCCCATTCAGATTTTCAAGGTCAAGGAGGGCGTCAACTACAACGAGGGCGACCCCAACTACGATCTGTTCCAGCTGGCCTGCCGTGTTTCGGCCAAGCGGCTGTTCCCGAACTTCAGCTTTATCGATGCGCCGTACAATCTGCAGTACTATAAGCCCGGCCATCCCGAAACGGAGATCGCCTATATGGGCTGCCGTACCCGCGTGATCGGCAACGTGCATGACGAGGAGCGCCAGGTGGTAAACGGGCGCGGAAACCTCAGCTTTACTTCGATCAACCTGCCCCGCCTTGGAATTCTGGCGGAAGGCAATCTCGATAAATTCTATGAACTGCTCGACGACCGCATCGATCTGGTCATGCGCCAGCTGCTGCACCGCTTTAAGATTCAGTGCGGCAAAAAGGTGTATAACTACCCCTTCCTGATGGGTCAGGGCGTCTGGATCGATTCCGATAAGCTCGACATAACCGACAGCATTGCAGAGGTGCTCAAGCATGGTACCCTTTCCATCGGCTTCATCGGTCTTGCCGAAACGCTTGTCGCGCTGATCGGCAAGCATCACGGTGAAAGTGAAGAGGCTCAGAAGCTGGGTCTTGAGATCATCGGCTATATGCGCAAGCGCATGGAGGATGAATCTGCCCGCACCGGCCTGAACTGGAGCCTGCTGGCTACTCCTGCGGAGGGGCTTTCCGGCCGCTTTGTCAAGATCGACCAGAAGCGCTTCGGCAAGCTGCCCGGCATCACCGACCGCGCTTATTATACCAACAGCTTCCACGTACCGGTGTACTACCCCATCTCGGCCTACAAGAAGATTCAGCTGGAGGCCCCTTATCACGCGCTGACGAATGCGGGACATATCAGCTATGTAGAGATGGACGGAGATACCTGCAAGAATCTGGAAGCCTTCGAGTCCGTCATTCGCTGCATGAAAGAAGCGGGCATCGGCTACGGCTCGATCAATCACCCGGTAGACCGCGACCCTGTGTGCGGCTTCAACGGCATTATCGACAACGAGTGCCCCAAGTGCCATCGGCATGAGGAGGAAGGCGTACAGTTTGAGCGCATCCGCCGCATTACCGGGTACCTGGTAGGCACCACAGACCGCTGGAACAACGCCAAGCGTGCTGAAGAGCACGACCGCGTAAAGCACAGCTGCGGCTGTACTGAGGGACACTGAACAAAAGGGAGCGACAGAATATGCTGATGCTGTCCGGCATTGAACCGGAGTCGATTGTGGATGGAGCGGGTATTCGCTACGTGATTTTCACGCAGGGTTGCCCTCACAACTGCCCCGGCTGCCACAATCCGCAGACTCACCCGTTTTCGGGCGGCGCGCCGGCAGACATTCCGGCGATTCTGGCGGAGTTGAAGGAAGACCCGCTGCTCAAGGGCGTCACATTCAGCGGGGGCGAACCGTTCTGTCAGGCTGTCGAGTTGGCGGAGCTGGCAAAGCAGATTCACAGAGAATTGCCCCGGCTGGATATAACCGTATACAGCGGCTACACTCTGGAGCAATTGCAGCAGATGCAGGCCCCCGGTGTGCAGGAGCTGCTGAAAGAGGCCGACTGGCTGATCGATGGAAAGTTTCTGCTCGAGCAGCGCGATTTGACCTTGCGTTTTCGCGGCAGCCGCAACCAGCGGATTATCGATCTGCGCGGGCCGGAGCCCAAGATCGTAGAATAAAGCAAAGCGGCTATGATCAACCGCTCTGCTCCAATAATGGATATAAAAAGCGTCCTGATCGGGCTTTCAAAGCCGTTTCGGGACGCTTTTTTCTGTCTATGGGGGATTTCTATGCGATGCGTGGCCGCAAATTGATTTTACAGCAGCCTCACTAACAATGTTATTTTACTTTCTTGTTAAAAAGGGGAACCACCTGAATGCTTGCATCATCGGCCCAATCGAGAAGCTGATTGACGGCGCCGCGAGTGACTTTCGTATCCTCTTTCAGAATTTCAACGTCTTCCTGCAGCTGATTCAGTCTGCTCTCCATAGAATCCAGTCTTCTATCCATAGAGTCGAGCCTGCCGTCCATTGAATCCAGTCTGCCGTCTACGGAATCCAGCCGGCTATCCATTGAATCCAGTCTGTTATGTATGGGCTTTAACGATTCCGTTATCAATCCCGCGATGGCTTGCAGATCGTCTTTGTCTAGCACCTCAACACCCCCTATGCAGTTCAGTATAGCATGGAAAAGCACCGGTTTCAAGACACACTTTTTCGTTGTATCGGCCAAGATTGTGGTATCTCATCCAACTAATTTCAGCCGATTTAGAGCGTGGGCGGGATAGCGGCCGGCCTTTTTATTATGATGCATGGAATATTGTTTGGGCATATCGTCAAATTCAAAGGAAAGAAGATTTTCAACAGACTGTTAACTCATAGTTGAAAACTTAATTGATTCAACGATAAGTTGTAAGGTGGTTTTTCCACAGGGATTCTGCTGGCCTTTTCGCGATGTGCGTGCAGGTACGCTTTGCCTGCTGGCACAGGCTGGTTTCTTGTACCGGAGGCTTTTTCTTTTTTGTCTTAGTTATGAAAGAGCAGTTTTTTCTGTGAGTTGCCTCATAGGAAGTTTCTGCTGGCACAGGGCTTGGACCTTATGCCATAATGAAATTTTTCTTTGTTACCTTGATAGGGAAGCGTGATTTTCAGCGGGTGCTCCCGCATTTCATTTCTGCTGGCGCGGGCTTGCCCCTCAGGCCGGGGCAGGCCCTTCCTTTCTTTTCGAACTCCCTCTCAACGACCAAAGGCGCTGCCTTTGGAAACAGTGAGAAGCTCCCGCTCTGGTTCTGTTCCACGCACAGGTACAGCCTGCGCGTGAAGCTTCTTCTACAGAAGGGCTTTCTTTGCTCATAAAGGATACCAATGAAGTACCGCGCTGGGAAGCGCCCCCCTCTGCGAGCCAACGAGAGCGCTCTGAAAATGCCCGCCGACAGACGGGATTGCTAAGCTTGCTTTTAGATGAAACTTGGAGAGTGGGCATTTTCATTGGAGCGCCTTTTCAGTAGTTATCGTTTGCACTTACAGGCGTCGTTCCCCAAACGGATTCCAAAGGTGTCCTTTGGCGAGCCTTTGCTTACTTTCGCCTCGTAGCGAAAGTAAGTGCCCGCCCCGGCACAAGGGGCAGGCCCTGCGCCAGCAGAAACTTACAAAAAAGCATCCGCAGGCAAGCTGCGCAAGTAAAAACATGCGGCGAAGCCGCACGAAGAAAGGCTTTAAATAAACGAACGAGACCGTTTATTTTTCCAGCTTGTCCCCCTGCCCCTTTTGCGCAGTAAAGGGAACGATGATAAGCTTTGGTTCACAAGAAGAGAGATAACTTTCTTCACACTCCAACTGTGCCTTGATCAGTATGCCTATAGCCTGTTCCGAGGCGCGCGCCATTTTCAAATACAGCTCTTTATAGTCCGGCATCCCAATTCCCCCAATAACGAATTACTATTATTAATTATAAGGTGTTGTCACTTTGTTGTCAACATCGCCGCAGGCGGTTTTTGTGTGTTACTTTAATAAAAGTGACATCAAAAGGGGGTCAAAATGATGCCGTCAGATTTACCGCAGTTTACAATTCGGATCGATCCGAGTTTATTGGCAAAATTGCGTTATGTAGCAGAATATCATGCACGTTCAGCCAATCGTGAGGTGGAGATGCTGATCAAAAAGCATGTTGAAAAATTTGAACAGACGCACGGAGAAATTGAGCTTTAAATAATCGGGCATTAGAATGAATTTATATTGAATATATTCTATATCCGTTTTTCACATTGTGCCATAAGGAAGCCTTAAAATAGATGATATCATCTATAACTGAAAGAGGTGTTATGTATGGCGGTGAAAAGATATTCGATCCGGATAGAGGAAGAATTGCTGAACAAGCTGCATTTTGTGACAGATTATGAAGGACGTTCCTTAAATCATCAGATATTGATTTTAATCCGGCACTGTGTAGAGCAATATGAGAAGCAGCATGGTAAAATTGAGTAAAAGAAAGCCCCGCCCTTTTCAAAAGGGCGGGGCTGCTTTTCGCTGTACCGGAATCTTAAGCCTTTTTATCCCGGGAAGAAGCTATTTGCGAAGAGGCTCCCGATTTATCAGAGGAACCGGTTTTCTGAGAGGAATTACCGGACGCGGAAGAAGAAGAATGGCTGGAAGACGGCTTTTCAGAAGAACTCGGGGCGCTGCTTTCCACTGTGGACGAAGAGGAACTGCTGCCCGAAGAAGCGGCCTGTGAACTCTCACCGCCGGGGTTCTTACTGGAAGAACTCTGGCTGCTGCTTTCTACGGCAGAAGAAACATCGTCGAACGGGTAAGACGGCACACCGTCGGGATCTTCCATATCGTCGTCAATATCCGGCGGGGTGTAAATCGGATCGTCGCTGGATACCGAGCTTCCATCCTGTCCGCCAGAGGTTGCACCGTTCTCGGAAGAAGTGTGCGAGTGTGGCCTCGAAGACGAAGGATTTCTGGAGGTCGTTCCCGACCCGAAGGGATCTTCTGTCTGCGAACCGCCCGCGCTGCCTTCCGGTGCGGAGCTTTCCTTGCCGGAGGAAGAGGAAACAGGATCGTTGCCAGGCTGGCCGGAGGAAACAGAAGGGTCGCCCTCCTCGCCGATCACCAGGCCGCTGACTTCAAGTTTTTTGCTTTCCATCAGTTTGTTCAGATCCTTCAGCGACATTTTACAAAGCGCCGACGCGTCAAGAGAAGAATCCTGTTCCGTCAGCTTGCGGACCAGATCCGCCTTGCCAAGGGAAACCTTGTTTTCGCTGGCGAATTTCTGAAGATCGTCCGACAAAGTATCCGTCTGGCGCAGCACCGTAGCGCTGGCATTATTCTCTTTCAGGACGTTTTCAATACCGTCCGCCATTTTTTCCTGCAGCTGTGTTGGGTTTTGCCCATTCCGGCTGGCTACGGAGATCAGGATCGCGTTGTCTGTGCTGTTTTTAGCCAGGTAGCCATGCTCCAGCAGACGATTGACAATCGTGCCGGTGGCTTCGCTGATATCCTTATCCCGCAGATTCATATTCTTCAAAATTGCGGCCGCGTCATCGTTGGATGCCTTTGACTTGATGACTCGGTCATTCTGATCAATAGTTAGCTCTATACTGGGGTTCACGTCAATACTGACGATGGAATCTACCTTCGGCTGTGCCAGGTAAAAGACGCTCAAAAACACAATGCAAACGGCTGCCATGACGCATGCAATCTGAAATCGGGGCCTTTTTCTTGGCACAACCACTTGGTTGATTCCGCAAAGGGCTTCCTCCGCCGTAGGACACGGCAAAGGGATTTCTTCTGCCGAATAGCCCGGCAGAAGGGTGGGCAATAAGTCCGGTGTGGATTGCAGAACAGCGAATTTGAGCGATTGTTTCAGCTCAGACCGTTTCATTGAACTGCCCCCTCTCGGACGGATTTCTGGAGCTTGCGCATCGCACGGTGATAAGAGGATAATACCGTACCCAGCGGCGTCTCCGTCAGGGATGCGATCTCAACGAACTTCATCCCGGCGGCTACGTGCAGCAGCACAATTTTGCGTTCCCGCTCCTCCAAAATCGTCAGGGCGCTTCTTAAAACGATGTTATCAATAGCCTGCGAAATATTATCTTCGCCGGAGGCATCCTCATGATCATCGAAATTTTCAGTCCCCTGCTTATTGGCGCGGCGCAGCTCCTGGTAGGCAAGGTTTTTGGCGATCGTAAAGATCCACGCCATCGGCTTGCCCTGAGGGATGTAAGTTCCCACAGACTGTCGGATGCTCAGATACGTATCCTGCATCAGGTCCTCTGCGGTTGCGGGATTTTTGACCAGAGAGAGCAGCAACGCGTAAACCGCATGCTGTGTACTCAGGTAGAGCTGAGCGAAGGCCCAGTCCTCTCCCGCGGCCACCTGCCGCATGAGTTGGTCTGTGGGGGCTTGATATGATTGATGGTTCCCGTTTCCGTTTCCAGTCACCATATAGAAACTCCCTCTGTTAGAATAATGAAATTCCGTGCCGTTTTATTGCACAGTTCAAGAAAAATTAGGAAAAAATTTTAAATCCCGTAAAAAAACGCCGCTCTGACACAGAACGGCGTTGAAAAGGTTTCTTTGCCGGCTGGTGAAAATGTGGGATTCCGGCTCTGCTGTACCGGTTTGTACACACAGAGCGGCCCGCCATACGGATGGCCCGAAGCTGCTGGAGCCCGGGCCTGCACCGGGCGCAGAAATCAGTTGTTTTACTCCGCCTGCGGAACGATTGAAAGGCCAAGCTCCGCCAGTTGTTTGGGGTCTACCACGTCCGGCGCGCTGCTCATCAGCTCGCTGGAGTTGGCAACCTTCGGGAACGCGATCACGTCGCGGATGCTGTCGCAGCCAAGCATCAGCATCACCAGACGGTCGAGCCCGAACGCCATGCCGCCGTGGGGCGGGGCGCCGTAGCGGAACGCGTCGATCAAAAAGCCAAAGCGCTGCTGGGCCTGCTCGGGCGTAAAGCCCAAGGCCTGGAACATCTGGCGCTGTACCTCGGGGGTGTTGATGCGGATGGAACCGCCGCCGATTTCATTTCCGTTGAGCACCATGTCGTATGCTTTGGCGCATACGCTGCCGGGGTCAGAGGTCAGCTTGTCAAGGTCTTCCTCACGCGGTGCGGTGAAGGGGTGGTGCATCGCCACATAGCGGTTTTCCTCCTCGTCGTACTCAAACAGCGGGAAGTCGGTAACCCACAGCAGGCACGGCTTGGAATCATCGATGAGGCCAAAGCGCTTTGCCAGCTCGCAGCGCAGCGCGCCCAGAGAGGCGAATACCACGCTGTTTTTGGGGCTGGCCACCAGCAGCAGAACGTCGCCGGTTTCGGCGCCGAGCGCGGTTCTCACCGCCGCGGCCTCCTGCTCCGACAGGAATTTTTCATAGCTGGAGCTTTCGCCGTTCGAGGTCAGGCGTGTCCACGCCAGACCCTGCGCGCCGTAAGCCTTCAGGGTTTCAGTCAGCTTGTCGATTTCCTTGCGGCTGAGCTCGTCCGCCTTGCCCTTCAGGTTAATGCCGCGCACCGATCCGCCCGCCGACAAGGCGCCGGCGAACACACGGAACTCGGTATCCTTCAGTACATCGCTCAGGTTGACAAGCTCCAGGCCAAAGCGCAGGTCGGGCTTGTCAGAGCCAAAGCGCTCCATCGCCTCATGCCACGTGATGCGGCGGAACGGCGTGGGAATATCGATATTCTGCAAACGCTTGTATACGTCACGGATAAAACCTTCGCCGATCGCCATGACGTCTTCCGGCTCAATAAAGGACATTTCAAGATCGATCTGGGTGAATTCCGGCTGACGGTCCGCGCGCAGGTCCTCGTCGCGGAAGCAGCGGGCTACCTGCATGTAGCGGTCGAAGCCCGAGAGCATCAACAGCTGCTTGTACTGCTGGGGCGACTGCGGCAGCGCGAAGAAATTTCCCGGAAACACGCGCGACGGCACAAGATAATCGCGCGCGCCTTCGGGCGTGGATTTGATGAGGATCGGGGTCTCGATCTCCAGAAAACCGTTATCGTCAAAGTAATCGCGGGCAATTTTTACGATCTTGTGGCGCTGGATGATCTTGTCCTGCATGTCAGGGCGGCGAAGATCCAGGTAGCGGTATTTCAGCCGCAGTTCTTCCTTTACATTGGAATGCTCCACAATTTCAAAGGGCGGGGTTTCGGCCTTTGCGAGAACCCTCAGCTCCTGAACCTCAATTTCCACGTCGCCGGTGGGCAGTTCGGGGTTTTTGGCGGAGCGCTCGCGCACTACGCCGCGCACCGCGAGGACATATTCCGCGCGAACGCCGGCAGCTTTTTCAAAAATCTGCCGGTCGGTCGTATCGCCGAAGGCCAGCTGCAAAAGGCCGGTGCGGTCGCGCAGGTCAACAAAGATCAGCTGTCCTAAATCGCGCTGACGCTGTACCCAGCCGCATACGACCACTTCTGTTCCAACGTGTTCCTGCCGCAGGGTGCCGCAGTAATGGGTTCTTTTTAGTCCGCTCATAAATTCTGCCATTGTATCGTTCCTCTATCCTCAGGCTGAGCCTGCCAGTTTCTTTTCCTGAAATTGCCGCAGAAACAGCAAGTGTTTCCTTTCTTCCCCGCCTTTGGCGGGGAAGAAAGGATCGTTTTCCGTGCTTTGTCTGCAACTGTATTTATTATAGTAAAAAAGCGCGGCTCCGTCAAATGGAAGAGTCTGCACCGGCCGGGCCTGCCGTCACTGTGGCCGCCAGAAACTGTGACGCAAAGGTCTCCTCGTCCAGAGCAATTTCTGTCAGCTCGCCCGTTTTCATGTTTTTCAGCTTGCCGCGTCCGCTCTGCAGCTCGTCGTCGCCCAGCACCAGCGTGTAATCTGCGCCGATCTTGTCGGCGTACTTCATCTGGGCCTTCAGGCTGCGCCCGCAGGAATCGAACTGCGCGAACACAGAGCATTCCCGCATGCGGCGAACCAGAGCAAACGCGCGCTTCTGCGCGGCCTCACCAATGGCTGCAACGAACAGTTCGCACTGAGACTGCACCGGCAGCTCTATTCCCTGCGCCTGCAGAATCATCAGCACGCGCTCAAGACCGATCGCGTAGCCCAGCGCGGGCAGGGGCTTGCCGCCCATTTCGGCCACCAGACCGTCGTAGCGTCCGCCGCCGCAGAAGGTACTCTGCGAGCCTAGGTCGTTCGACACGAATTCAAACACCGTGCGGGTGTAGTAATCCAGCCCGCGCACGATGGTGGGGTTTACCTCATATTTCACTCCGGCGTCGTCCAGATAGCTCTTCACGCCGTCAAAGTGCTCGCGGCAGTCGTCGCACAGGTAGTCGAGCATGATGGGCGCGTCCTTTGCCACCTCTGCACAGGGCGGATTTTTGCAGTCCAGAATGCGCATGGGGTTGCGGTCAAGACGGTCCTTGCAGGTATCGCACAGCTGGTCGATGGACGCCGCGAAATATTCCTTCAGTGCCTGGTGGTATTTGGCGCGGCATTCAGGGCAGCCGATGGAGTTGATCTCGATGGAGTAGCCGCGCATACCGAGGCGGTCAAAGATCGACTTGCCCAGCATGATGGTCTCCGCGTCGGCGATCGGGTCGGCAGAGCCGAAAGCCTCCACGCCGAACTGGTGAAACTCGCGCAGGCGGCCGGCCTGCGGCTTCTCATACCGATAACAGGAGGTGAAATAATACAGCTTTACCGGCAGGCCTTCGTTGTAAAGGGCGTGCTCCAGCAGGGCGCGGACCGCGCCCGCGGTACCTTCGGGGCGCAGGGTAATGGAGCGCCCGCCTTTATCGTTAAACGTATACATCTCTTTTTGAACCACGTCGGTGGTTTCGCCTACCGAACGCTGAAACAGCTCCGTATGCTCAAAAACAGGGGTGCGGATTTCGCCATAGCCATACAGTGACGCCTCTTCACGCATCACCTGCTCTACCACCTGCCAGCGCGCGGTCTGTTCGGGCAGAAGATCCTGTGTACCCTTGGGGCCCTGAACCAATAATGCCATAAAAAACACTCCTTATTTTCTGTTCCCGCCTTGCGGCGGGCGAGTTAAAACAAAACCCCCCGCTCCGCTGAGAGCGAGGGATCCTACCTGAATAGAGATAAATCCCAAGATCAGTACTTCGGATTTAAGATGTTGCGCCAGTCCAGGTCACCGCGCTCCAGACCGTGGATGAGAACCTCCGCGGTGGCGATGTTGGTAGCCACAGGAATATTGTGCATATCGCACAGGCTCAGCAGATTCATATCGTTGGGCTCGTGCGGCTTCGGATTCAGGGGATCACGGAAAAACAGAAGAAGATCAACTTCATTATACGAAATCCGCGCCGCGATCTGCTGGTCGCCGCCCTGCGCTCCGCTTAAAAAGCGCTGAATACTCAGCCCCGTGGCCTCCGATACCAGCTTGCCGGTGGTACCTGTCGCGCACAAGCTGTGTCGGCTCAGCACCCCGCAGTATGCGATGCAGAACTGAACCATCAGTTCCTTTTTGGCGTCGTGGGCAATCAATGCAATATTCAATGCTTAATCCTCCTTCATCTGAAATTGAGTTAAAGTAATTGCTGCGATGAATTTACAGCTTTTCCAGCCTTGCAAGGGGAACTGATTCTCCCTCCAGCCGGGCGGCCAGACGGTGAAACGCCTGCATCGCTGAAAAGTATGGTGAAACTGGCTTGCCGCCGGTAAACGCGGCGGCGGTTTCCGGATCCTCTGGGACAATCCCGATCAGCCGGATTCCCGCGGCGTCGATCACATTGTCCAGATCGTGGAACAAGCCGGATTTGACAAAATTTTTGTAATGAAACCGATTCACGACCAGCCTCTGCGACGAAATGCCGGCCTGTGTGAGCAGCAGCCGCACCTTGTCGCTGCCGCGCAGGCAGAGCGGGTCGGGTGTTGCCACGATAAGGGCTCTTTGCGCCGCGGCCGCGGCTGACTCAAAGCCCGCGCCAAGCCCGGCGGGGCAATCGATCAGAACATGGTCGTAGTAGCGCGAAAGAATCGGTACCAGCTGCCGCATCAAATGGGGCGAAACGACTTTTTCCTCACGGTACGGCGCGGGCATCAGGTACAGCCCGGGCACACCGCATTCATAGATGGCGCGGATCGGCTCGCAGGAGCCGGAGACCACGTCGGAAATATCGAACATCACCTGGTCATCCAGAGCGAGCATGCGGTCCAGGCTGCGCAGCCCGGCGTCGCCGTCGATCAGCAGAACCCTGCGCCGGCGTTCGGCCAGGGCTCGTCCCAATCCGGCGCAGACGGTGGACTTTCCCACGCCTCCCTTGCCGGATGTAATGACTGTTACCGCTCCCATAAGTCACTTCCTCGCTTATCAGAACCTCACGCCGTAAGCGGCAGCAAGCTGCCGGCGGCTGAGAGAGCCTTGAAACTCGCAGCGAGATATTCTTCCCACTTGGAATGAAGTTCTTGATTTGTTCTCATTCTCGTTATCATACTAACACAATTGTGAATCTCCGTCAAAGATTTTTTTCGAAATTTGAACGACGATAGTCACAATCCATAAATTGACCGAAAAAATAGAACACAGTGTCAAAGTCAGAGCAAACCGCTCAGCCCGCGGTGGAAGAGACTCCCGAAGAAGTGCCGGAAGACGTCGTCGTGCCGGAGGCGGTTCCGGATGAGGTTCCAGAGGAAGTGGACTCCTCTTTGGCGGGGAATACCAGATTGCCGGAAGCGTCCACGGTTTTGCCGAAGAAATACGCGTCGAACAGATCGCGTGCGACCACGGTGGAGTATTTGCTGTAAGCGCCGTATTCCAGTACGACCGCCACGGCGATTTCGGGCTTGTCGTACGGGGCAAAGCCCACGAACACCACGTTGTCGGAATGCGGCGGCACCTGTGCGGTACCGGTTTTACCGGCCACGGCAATGCCGTAGTTCGCGAACGAAGAAGCGGTGCCCCCAACGCTGGTGACAGCGCGCATGCCCTTTTTCACCGTTTCAAGATTTTCCTTGGAAACGCCCACGTGATCGACGACCGTGGGGGAATTCGGGTCGTTCTGCATAATAACCTTGTCGCGGTTGTAATCGGTAATTTTGCCGATGAGATGCGTTTTCAGCCGGGTGCCGTCGTTGACGAGCGTCGAGACATAGGTGGCCAGCTGCAATGGCGTAAAGGAGTTGTCGGCCTGGCCGATCGCGGCCTGTACCACGTCGCCGCCGTTCCACACGCCGCCGGCCGCAACGCGCACCTGCGGGCTGGAGAGAACGCCCGCGCCCTCGTTGATCTCGATGCCGGTTTTCTGCCCGAGGCCAAAGCGCTTGGCATACAGGTCAAGCGTGTCGATGCCGAGGCGGCGGCCGGTGTCGTAAAAGAAGATATTGCAGGATTTCTGCAGCGCGGTGACGACATTAATTGTTCCGTGATAGCCCATGCAGGTGGGCTGATAGTCATTCCAGAAGGTATACACGCGGTGACAGGTGACGGTGGAGGAAGAATTGATGACCCCCTCCTGTAAAGCCGCCGAGGCGACTACCGGCTTAAACGACGAGCCGGGCATGAAGGAGCCGACCAGCGCGCGGTCATACATCGGCTTTGTTTTATCCTGGAACAGACCCGATACATAGGAAGGATTGCTGTTGTACTGGTTTAAATCATAGCTGGGGAACGTTGCCGCCGCCAGCACGGAAAAATCCTTGACATTCAGTACTACAGCGCCGCCCGCGACGCAGTCCGCCCCGCCCTTGCTGCCGCCGCTTTTTCCCTCGTTCTGGGCGCCTTTTACGTTGTTTGCAAGAGAAACCTGCGCCACCCTCTGAAGGTTCTTGTCGATGGTGAGATAAATCGAATCGCCCGCCACGGGCGCCTGCGTTACCGTGCTGGAGGCAACGGCCCCGGTGCGCGTGGTTTCGATCACCTTCAGGCCGTTCGTGCCGCGCAGGTATTTTTCAAAATAGGATTCCACGCCGCTTTTGCCGATAGAATCATTATAGGCATAGCCGCCCAGATTATCCAGGCTGTAGGTATTTCCCTGCTTTTTTTCTTCGGCATATTCCTCCTGCGAGATCGCGCCCAGCGTTCCCAGCACGTGCGGTGCGACGGTGCCGTCGGGGTAATCGCGCACGGTGGTCACCTCAACGGTGGCGCCGGGAAGATTCTGCGCGTTTTCGCTGATGATTCCGACGGTGTCGGAGGACACGCCTGTTGCAAAGGTGTACGGAGTGGAAACGGAAAATCCCGAAATATCCATATTGTAGCGCACAGAGAGAATCGCGCGCGTCTGATTCGGGGAGTAGCCATCGCATTCGTAGTTCTTTTTCATCTGGAGCACGCATTGCTCGGCGGTGGCGTAGGTATTCAGGCGCAGATGCTTGATCAGCGCTGCCACGTCAGAATCGCGGCCGGGAATAAACTCGTACGCCCCGGTGGCAGTCACCTGAATCGGCAGCTCGTCCACCCACGTTTCGCCGCGCTTCTGGAGCAGCGAAACAAGCTGAAGAATCGTTTTGTTCTGCGTGTCCTTTGTCATGGCGGACTTATCGAACACAATGGCGTATACGGTTTTGTTTACCGCCAGCGCGTTGCCGTTGCGGTCCAGAATTTCGCCGCGGGCGGCCGTCATTTTCACCGACGAGGTGTTGGTGCGGGTGGAAACATTCAGCCAGTAAGCGCCGTTGATGATCTGCCAGTCGATCAGGCGAAGGCCGTACACGGCGAACGCCGCCATGATGACCACGATACAGAAAATATAACGGGACAAGCCCTTGAAGCGATTCATGGAAAACCTCCTGTCAGCCGGCGCTTTCCCGGATATTCAGTGCGAAGGCCCGGTTAAAGGCATAAATCAAAGGCACCGGAAGCAGCGTGTAAACAAAGCGGGGAAGAAAATGGCTGACCAGCGCAAAGCCGGGGTACTCGTACCCCGAAAACACATAATAGAACAGCCACTGTAACAGCAGAATCAGGCCGACGACCGCGGTGGAGAGCAGCAGGTCCGTCAGCAGGTTGGCCCGCAGCAGATGTACGGCCATTAGTCCGGCGCAAAAGCACAGAACGGAGAGCAGCAGCGTGTGGAATCCCAGCGCCGCACCGCCGCTCATGCCGAAATCGAGCAGAACGCCGCAGAAAAGGCCAAAACCCATGGCCGCGGTTTCGCTCTCGAACACAGCGATGGAAACGGCCACGGGCAGCAGCAGAACGGGGCGCGCGCCAAAAACCGGCGGGATCAGCCCCGGCGTTTCATTCAGCAGGTAGATCACAATGATTTCTATAGTATAGGCAAAGTAGCGCAGCAGCTTTTTCTTGTCCGTCATTTGGCAGCCCCCGAACCGGAAGCCGTGCCGCTGGAGGTGGTTCCGCTGCTCGAAGACGTATTGCCGCCGGAGGGGGTGCCGGAGGGCTCGGGCAGCGAGCTGAGCGCTTCTCCCTTACCGAGGAAGCTAGTGATGATGAATACGTCGCGCACGGTTTTCGGGTCAACAAACGGTTTGATGACCGCCATGTAAGAAACGCTGTACTCCTCCGGCCCGACAGAAACCACCTTGCCCACCGGCAGGTTTTTCGGGTAGATGCCGCCAAGGCCGCTGGTGACGATGATGTCGTCCTTCTGCACCTTGGTTTCGGAGGAAAGGTAGCCGAGCTTCGCGTAGCCCTGCTCGTACAGCTTGATATTGCTGCTGACCACACCGCTTTCGCGGTTCACGCGGTCGAGCGCAGCCATGTTCGTATCGGGAGAGAAAAGAGTGGTTACCTGGCAGAACGTTGAGCTGACGCTCGATACCCAGCCCACCACGCCGCTTTCGGTAATCACGGGGCTGCCCGCGGTCACGCCTGCCAAAGAGCCTTTATCCACGGTAAAGCTGCCGAACACGTCGTTCGGGTCACGCCCCACCACAGAGCCGGAAACAAACGTGAAATCCTTGTTCTCGTTTTTCAGCTCCAGGAAGGTACGGTATTGGTCGTTTTCCTGCTTGACCTGATAGTAGTCGATCAGCTTGGCGCGCAGGGCGTCCACTTCTTTTTTTAGCTCCTGGTTCTCGCTCTCCAGATCACCGGCGGAGCGGCCCACGCTGACCGCCGCATTGTTGGAAATGACAGTCGAAACCTTCTGCATGGGGGTGAATACGTGCCCCAGAAGAGAAGAAAACACAGAACCGCCCTCGGCCCCAGCGGAATAGATCATAATGCCCAGAACAACAAATACAATGCCCAGCAGAGCCTTAAAGCCCCGGCTGTGAAAGACATCTCTCAAAACGTCACCTCCATCGGCATAGACGGCGGGGATGCCGCATGGACCAATCCCCCGTTTTCAGCGGAAAAAAGCGGAGAGCCACCAAAGAACCCTCCGCGAAAGTTATATTGCAGGCAAGGCTTATCTCTTCCGCGCCTTGTAGTATTCCGACGGCATAGTTACCTCCAGCCGCTTTCCGGTTCCGTCCACCACGCAGTCAAGCGGACTGTCCGCCACATGTACCGGCATGTTCGTCTCCTGAGAGATCAGCATGTCCAGGCCGCGCAGCAAAGCGCCGCCGCCGGTGAGCATGATGCCGTGGTCAATGATATCCGCAGAAAGCTCAGGCGGGGTTTTTTCCAGCGTGCTCTTTACCGCATCCACGATCAGTGCAAGCGGATCGCTCAGGGCCTCGCGCACCTCGTCGGCATGGATCGTCACGTTCTTCGGCAGGCCGTCGAGCAGGTTGCGGCCCTTGATGACAACGGAAGCATCCTTGGTTTCTTCGGTGGGGAACGCCGAGCCGATGGAAATCTTGATTTCCTCAGCGGTGCGCTCACCGATGAGAAGATTGTACTTTTTCTTGACGTAGGAGATGATCGCCTCGTCGAATTTGTCGCCCGCCACGCGCACGGAACAGGAGGTGACGATGTCGCCGAGCGAAATCACGGCCACCTCAGTGGTGCCGCCGCCCAGATCGACCACCATGCTGCCGGTGGGTTCCGCTACGGGCAGGCCCGCGCCGATCGCTGCGGCCATGGGCTCTTCAATCAGATCCACCTGGCTCGCGCCGGCCTGACGCGCGGCATCCTCCACGGCGCGGCGCTCCACCTCGGTAACACCGGAGGGGATGCACACCACGATGTGGGGTTTGCTGAACATATTTGATTTGGTTGCTTTCTTGATGAAATGCTTAAGCATTGTCGCGGTGATGTCGAAGTCGGCAATCACACCGTCTTTCAGCGGACGAACCGCCACAATGGAACCCGGGGTGCGGCCGATCATTTCCTTGGCCTGCGTACCGACAGCCAAAACCGTGTCGGAGCGGATGTCCACCGCCACAACCGACGGCTCGCGCATCACGATTCCTTTTCCTTTCATGAACACCAAAGTATTGGCTGTCCCTAAATCGATTCCAATATCCTTTGCAAACATGGATGTTCCCCTTTCATTCCCGCCCGTTTTATGTGAATCAAAAATCATTGATAGAGTTTTCCTGTCAATTCCTGAAAAAAGGCGCAAAAACCCAATTAGTCCGAATATCCCTATTATAACCGCTGAACCGTCATTTCTCAACAGGAATCCGAAATAATCACAAAAAATTCATTTTTTTGAAAGAAATCATTTGCAAGAAAGATCATAGATTTTTCTCTTCCTGTTTTGGCGGGCGCACGTAGGGCAGCATTTCTATGCAGCACGCTCCGAATTTTTGAAAATTGGCGCGCGCTTTGTTCAGGGTGATCCCGTGGTTTTCGTCGCTCGCCTCGTCCGGGCCGCCAAGAAACACGTCGTTTTCCCAATAGCAGACGGGACAAATATAGGCGATGGCCTCTTCCTGCGCAACGGGGAAAGTCAGGCAGCCGCAGCAGGGGCATGGATGATTCATGGGAATTCCTCCATTCAGGTCTTTGCCGAAATGTGGATTGCCGCAATTGCCTGCCGTAAAACGCCGGTCAGTGCAGGCTCTGCCTGAGCCATGCGGAAAAGGCGGCGAGATGCTCCGGCGTGTGAAAAAAGTGCTCTCCTCCGTTTACAACCTCCAGCTTGCAGGGAAAGCGCCGGGTGAAGGCATCGATGGTGTCCCGCTCGCACAGGGTGTCGTTTTCGCCGTACAGAACTGCGGTTTCGCTGTCCCAGTGCTCGATGGGATGTTCCCTGACATAACTGTAGTAATCCCAGTACAAAGTCTGGCCGATGGGCGTTTGAATTTCGCCGAGCTTCTGCAGCCGCTCTTCGGTGACCTCAAACCAGGTCATCATATTCTCAATGATGCGGCGCATATCCACTACGGGGGAAAGGAACAGCGCCTGATGGAGCGGTTCCGCATGATATTCGAGCAGGCTGAAATAGGCTCCCATACTGCAGGCGAACAGGCTGATCTGCTGCCAGCGGCTTTTCGCGTAGTCCATTACCTTCCGCAGATCGCGCACGCAAAACTGCACCTTGCAGGGCGGCTGTGTGCCGACGCGTTCCCCGTGCTCCGGCAGGTCGAAGCTGATCACCTGAATGCCGCGGAGCGCGGCCTCCTCGGCCAGCAGCCGGATGACGGTGTCTTCCTTGTTTGAGAGATTGCCGTGCACGGCAAGAAAAACCCGGTCGGAGGGTTCGCCCCAAACAACGGCAGGAATTTGGTCTATGAGAAGCTTTTGTGTTTTCATCATGGTTGTTTCCTTTATCTAAGTATCAGTTTGGCCGTTTCGTAAGCGGCTTAGACATGCTCAAACGGTTCGGATTTGATAGCAGGCGGTCAAGCCTGATTTTATGCTATCTTACTTTGTGTATTCTATAATATCTTCCACTTCGCATTCAAGTACAAAACAAATCCTGGCCAGGATATCAATATCAATTTTTTCTACCCGATTCTTGTACCACTTATCCACCACTTCAAATCGGGAATCGATTTTACGGGCAAGATAATTTCTGGTCATCCCCCGAGAGTCTAGCAACTCCTTTAACTTGAAGTTTATTTGTCCATATTTCTTTCGCTGTAATACAGAATTTGTTTTGCTCATTTTAATATCACCTCAAATAGATACTACATTTAAAGTTACTTGTTGACGATTCGCATATTGATAGTTACTATATAAATAGTAACGTAATATAGGAGGATTAAAATGGAGCAAAAAGGAATCGCAAGAAAACTGGATAAGCACGGTCGGATTGTAATACCGATTGAAACAAGGCAGTTATTGGGCTGGACAGCGCATACTCCCATTGAAATCGGCCAATTGGGACGCTATATTCTTCTGTATACACAGGGAGAAAGCGACGCAAAACCAGCTCCGGCACGGGAAAATCCGGTTCTGAGGGAAACAGAAGAGATGCTGGGGAAATTGTCAGATCAGGATCTGCTGCTGGCGTGGGATATTCTGCATCGTCTTGCAAAACAGCAAAAAGGAACAGAATGAAAAAGCTTCGGTACATACCGGTTTTTTTCCGACCCGCCTGAAAAAGAGGAAAGGCCGCTGCGCCGCCCGCCAAAAAGGTGCCGCAGCGGCGGGTCTCTTGGGAGAAAGACACACAGAAACTGCAGCCAACCAATAAAGGTTGACTGCAGTTTCTGTATGTTTTGCTCGACGTTGACGCAGGATGAAAGCGGGAGTATTTATAGTAAAATAGGGCCTTCATCCACGAACTGCGTGTCGGGGTTCCCGGCGGACAGTGCGTCAATCACTCAAATTTGGCAGCTTGCCTCTAAGCCCAGCAGGGCGCCAAATCTTTGACAAGCCGTGATAAAACAAATCAGCGCCAAAAGCTCTGCGATCTCGCTGTCTGTGAATACTTCTTTCAGTGCGTTGATTTCGTCGTCGCTGATATGTGTTTTGCTACTGGACAGATCTGCGGCATGGACAGCCAATTGTACCCTTGAATCGGTTCTGTTTTTGGAAGGAGCTCCCTTAGCCATACAGTATTCACAGCCGTTATGAAAAGCCAGAGTGCGCCGAACCTGCTCTTTCAGCTCTGCGGAAAATGTATCGCTGGAATAAATACAGTTTTCCAGTGAGACCCATTTCTCCAAAATGTCTTTGTTATGTCCCAATAGCTGTTGAAACGGGGTAAGTCCATTCTGCGAAAAAGAAATGCCTGCCATAATTCTTCCTCCTTACATGATGTGTTCCGTTGACAAATCCATTATAGCAGGAGTATATTTAAAATAGTATTTCGTATGATATCATATTGTTGTGTTTATATTGCTGTTGATACTTATATTTTGAAAGGATATTCCAAATGAAAATAGATGAAATAGATGTGCGGATTTTGCAGGAGCTGCAAGCCGACAGCCGGATTTCTATAAGAGAGTTATCGAAGCGGGTCAATCTTTCACCGCCTTCTGTCACCGAGAGGGTGAGAAGGCTTGAGGATCATAATATTATTGAGGGGTATACGATTCGTTTGAACAAAAAGGAACTTGGCTTTGGAATCGATTGTATCGTTCAAGTTACCATGAAGGATGGGCAATACGAGAAATTTAAAAGTTTTATTCAGGATGATAAACACAGTGAATGGTGTTACCGGATTGCGGGCGCCGCATGCTTTATCGTCAAATTGTCAGTTCCTTCTTTAGAGGATATTGAACAGTTCATCAATGCCGTATCCTCATATGCTCAAACCAATACATCCATTGTTTTTTCGAAAGTGGAAGTCAATGATCGTATCGATAAATTCTTATAGATCGGATTCTGCGCCGTTTGATTGTTTCGGCATTTCGTGGCGGCTTGTCGATCCAACGGTGTTTTTGTTTCGTCTTTGTTTCCCCTCAGCTTGTATTCGGATTCTCCTCCCATTACAAATAAAAAGAGTCGGTTCAAAAGAACCGGCTCTTTTTTGGATTCCCCGAAAGGGCTTTATAGCAGTTCGCGGAGCTTCTTCCGCAGAAATTCAGAGCCTTAATCCTGGTCCGAATCCGGGGAATATACCTCGCCGCTCTCCCAGCTTTTTGTCAGCTTGGCGACGACCCCTCCAAGAAGGATCAGAGCCAGAATATTGGGAATCACCATCAGTCCGTTAAACAGGTCCGCGAGGCTCCATACCAGGTCAACCTTCAGCGCACAGCCGATGCCGACAAAAGCGGAAACCAGAACGGCGTATAAGGAAACCGCTTTTTTTCCGAAAAGATATTTCACGTTGGCAAGGCCGAAAAAGTACCATCCCATAATGGTTGCGAAAGCGAAGAAAAAGACGCAGATCGCAATAATCACATACCCGAAATGACCGAACACCTGGGAAAAAGCGGCCTGTGTCAGTTCAATGCCGGTAACGAATTCCCCCTTTGTATCGGTGGAACCCAATACCCCCGAGGTTAAAATGGCCAGAACGGTCAGAGGGAGCAGAACGATCGTGTCGATAAATACGCCCATCATGGCAACAAGACCCTGCTCGCAGGGATTTTTGACCCGGGCCAGAGCGTGCGCGTGAGGGGTGGAGCCCATACCGGCCTCATGCGTGAACAGTCCGCGCGCGATGCCGAACCGGATGGCCTGCTGCACGCTTACACCCAAAATACCGCCCAAAACCGCCTGAGGATAAAACGCGCCGACGAAAATATCGTAAAATGCAGGGATGATGTTGCGGAAGTTGATAAAGATCACAACCAGAGAGGCCAGGGTGAAGAAAATCGCCATAAAAGGAACCACCTTTTCCGCAACGGCGACAATGCGCTTAACGCCGCCCAGGAAAACCAGCAGAGAGATCAGCGCGAGTCCGCCGCCGACAAATTCGGAGGGGATTCCGAAAGCCGCCTCCATGGCTCCGCCGACGGAGTTAGCCTGCACCATATTGCCCATGAAGCCGAGCGCGAAGATGATCAAAACAGCAAATATGGCGGCAACCACTCTGCCCGCCGGCCCCTTGATGGCCGCACGGATATAGTAGGCTGGCCCGCCGACCAGCGTGCCGTTTACGGTGGTTTTATAACGCTGGGCAAGGGTGGCCTCCGCATAAATGGTAGCCATGCCCAAAATGGCGCTGACCCACATCCAGAAGACGGCGCCGGGGCCGCCGGAGACCATGGCGGTAGCCACACCCGCCAGATTTCCCGTTCCGATTTGAGCCGATATCGAGGTAATCAGAGACTGAAAAGAGGTCATGCCCTCCTTTTCACTCGCTTTCTTTCCGCTGAAAGTGATCGAGCCAAAGGTAGAGCGAAAGCTCTGCTTGAATTTTCGGAATTGTATGCCTTTGGTCAGAATCGTAAAATAAATGCCGACGCCGCAGAGCAGAATAATTAAAAAAACATTCCATAATACCCCATTAATACTGTTGACTAGATGAGAAAACCATTCCACAATAAACACTCCTCCATAAGTTGAAACAAAAGCAGCCGGAAGAAAAGCGATGCCTGCCGCGGGGTATTTTGCGGATAAACAAAAAAGCCAAACCATACAGCAATGGTTTGACTCTGGATATGCAGCACAAAAAGGCCCAATCATCATGGGCACAGAGCTCTGTCCTTTTGCCTGAGAGATTAGCACGAGCGAGTCGAGCCTTACACCTTCGGCACCCAAAAAGGGATTCTCCAGAGTTACATCCATTCATAGTCCTCACCTGAACATTCAGGCACCTGAGAGTGTTACTCCTTCGGTAGGCCGCAGCCGTTTTCCTACGAACTTCTCTTGTTTCGGTAACTATATTCAATTTATTTTATGGTATCATACGGATTCATTGAAGTCAAATAGAGCTTTTGGCCGGCGGAGTGCGTTTTTTTGTGTGCTTTTGTCATAGAAAAAGACATTGCTCAGCGAGAGTCACCCCACGTTAAAGGGGAATTTCCTTCAACCTGCGCCCGGGGATTTTATCTCAACCGGCAGCGCAGTGATATGTAGAAATTAAAAACCGGAGCAAACTTTATGTTTGCTCCGGTTTGGTGTACCTGAAAGGATGCGGGTGTTCATACCGTTTTACGCCTGCGGCGGCAAGCCCGCGGCAGGGGCGCACGGTCTGAAGAAATGCAGGGATACCCAGAGGATCGGCAACTGACAGGCGGGATTCACATCAAGCATTTTTCCCCATCCATGCACGGAAGGAAGGAATCTTTTGCAGCACCGGGAACAGCACCAACGCGATCAGGATGCCGGATGCGCCCTGCACCACATTAAACGGTACACCGGCCGTCGCCGCGATTGCCGATGCTGCCAAATTGCTGCCGGAAGCCATTCCCAGGCCGATTTCATACAAATAATATCCGCCGACCATGATTGCTTCCCCCACGAAACCGCAGACCGCAATGCGCGCGCGGCTTTTTCCGGGCAGCACGCGGTATAAGATACCCGCCGCCACTGCCGACGCGGCTTTAATGATCAGCGTACCCACTGCATAGGACGCGTAGCCGGAAAAAACATCCGCAAGCATCGAGCCGATCCCAGCGGCCAGTCCGCCGATTTGGGGGCCGAGCAATATGCCGCACAGCAGCACCATGCCGTCACCGGGATGGATGTACCCGTTTGTCGGGGTCGGGATTTTGATCGCCATGGTCGTAACGCAGGTCAAAGCGGCAAACAGAGATGCGATGACGAGGCTTTTTGTGTTTTTCATTGGGGATCCCTCCTAGAATAGTTACCAGTATACCCCCGGATTGACCATATTGAAACACCCAGTTTCAAGTTTTTTTATAGTATCAGATCATCCGGCACACAAGGCCGAGCGCTCGTGCAGGCCCGCTCATGTTCATACTAGTGCTCCATGCGGTTTTATGAGGGCTCTTCCCAACGGTGATGCCGCTAAGCTTATATGCAGAAATACAAAACGGAGCAAACATTAAGTTTGCTCCGTTTTGGCGCTTCCAAAGGAATCCGGGTGCTGACACGCGGTATCCGCGTTTTGCGAGCCCCTGCGTGTAGCCTGTAGCAAATTGCGGCTGTTTGTTCCAATCTGTACCGGGGATATATTCCTCTTGCGGCAGGCCAAAAAAAGCAGGACAGGGCGGCCGCCCTGTCCTATGGTTTGTATTAATGCTGAAAAAAGATTTTTTAGAGGCACAATTACCGATAAAGCAGCTAATGGGAAGCTGTTTAAAGGTCATGCCCAATTACCTCAAGCCAGCCGGTGATCTCTTCCGGAGCGATCATGCCGTTTACGGCAATACCAGGCAGAATTTTGGAATTTGGACATGCTTTAGCGATATCATTTTCAATTTGGCCGAATCCACCGCCGCCATGCGTACAAAAAGGAATTACGATTTTCCCCGTAAAATCATGCTGTTGAAGAAAGCTTATAACTGGCGGGGCCATCGTTTTAAACCAGTTGGGAGTACCTATAAATATGATTTGATAATTGTCGATTGACTCATTGCCAGATATTAGCTTAGGGCAAAATCCGCGGGCAATCTGATTCCTTACTTCTTTAGCAGCTGTATTATAATCAAAAGAGTAATTCTTATCGGGAATGATTTCTCTGAGGGCTGCGCCCGTCTGTTTTGCTATTTCCAGCGCTACATGTTTTGTATTGTGGAAAAGCGAATAATAAGCAACCAGTGTGTTTTCCATATACGTTGTCTCCATTGCCCAATTCCTGTTTATCTGTGTGGTGTAATAAACCAAATCTATTATACCGCTATACTGCGCTTTCCAAAATAAAAAGTATACCGCATCTAGTCGGAAGGATGCCGCCTTTTTGGCGCGTCTAAGGGGCTTTTACGGCGACTGTACCCGTATTCTGCGAGTCCCTGCATTTACCCTATAAGGAAAAGCACTCAGCTGTTTCCCTGAACCTACACCTAGGTTATCACGTTGCTTAATAACTAAGAAAGACACAGCTTGCCCTTATCGGAAAGAGAGGGCCTTTCTGGCGCGCCCAAAGACATTTTACGGCGGTTTCACCGCCTGCCAGGCGAGGTGCGCGG
>NZ_CBYL010000021.1 GCF_000577335.1 Faecalispora jeddahensis
AACTTGGTGTATTTTTTGCCCTCCCCTGTTATTTCGGGTTTTACCTCCGGCATTGCCATCATCATTGCACTGGGACAGATAGGCAATTTATTTGGGGTAACCCTGACAGGGAACAACGCGTTGGAGCGTGTGGCATCTATGGTGCAAAGGGGAGTAACCCCCAATTGGTACTCACTGGCAATTGGCTTGTTTGTAATTGTACTGATGATGCTTTGGCCTGTAAAATTGGGTGCCAGAGTGCCAGGCTCTTTGGCTGCGGTGATTACTGCCACAGTGCTTTCTGCGGTATTTGAGCTACCTGTGCAGACCGTAGGCGCGATTCCTCAGACACTGATACATACCAATCGCCTGACCCTTACCTCTTTGTTGCAGATGGAACCCGAGGTTATTTTACTGCCTGCAGTCAGCATTGCGGTACTTTGTATGATTGAAAGCCTGTTATGCGGCGCAGCAGCAGGGCGTATGAAGGGAGAACGAATGAATGCCGACCGGGAACTGGTGGCACAAGGTGTGGGTAATCTGTTACTTCCCTTTTTTGGAGGTGTACCCGCCACAGCAGCAATTGCCCGAACCAGTGTAGCCATTAAATCGGGCTGTCAAAGTAGATTAACCGGCATCATACAAGGCGTGGTTCTGTTGTTGTCTATGTTTTTACTGAGTCCCTTTATGTCCCAAATCCCTATGGCGGCTCTTGCGGGTGTGTTAATGGTCACTGCATGGCGTATGAACGAGTGGGAAAGCATACGGTATTTATGCATTCATAAATTTAAAGGCGGCATCTCAAAATTTGTGATTACCATGCTGACCACTGTGCTGTTCGACCTGACTATTGCCATTGCCGTGGGAGTGCTATTCTCTATTGCAATCTTTGTGATCCATATTTCCAATTTGCAAATTTCTGTCAGCGAGCTGGATTCAAAACGGTTAGAGTTGCCCATAGAGGCCAGCCGTCATATTCAGGTAGTTTATATTACCGGCGCCGTCTTTTTCGGCTCACTGGAGCAACTTGAAACCGGGCTGACTCAGGCAGATGCAGATGTATTGATTCTGTCTATGCGCGGCGTACCTTTTATTGACACCTCTGCCGTTGCGTTTTTGCTGGATTATTGCCGGGAACAGCAGAACAAGGGAGTTACCATCTTGTTTTCCAGTATTCAGCCAACAGTAAAAGATATGCTGGACCGTGCCGGAATTACAGATGTGGTGGGCTCTGATTCTTATTATTTCAACGCAAAGGACGCTATTTTATCTCATTTACAAGAATAAAAGAGTGCTGCACATCGAAGCTTTTTATTTTTAATAGAAACCGCACAGGTTTTTCCGTTCCAAATGAACACCATTCTTCCCAACACTTTGCACACCAATTAAAATCACTGATTGATTGAAAGCGATCATCTTCAGAACGATTTACTTTTGCAACTGTATCTATACTTTATGCGTTTTAAAAACATTTAAATTCTAGGACACCTTTCGGATAATTAATTGAGTTCCAGGATTCGGGAAACCGTCTGACCAGTCAATATTGTGGTCATGGGAGCCGTATGATATAATGAAACAATTGATTCCCATTTCTTAATGATACTTAGGATGATTCATATGCCTAAACGAAAGAAACCAAAAATGCCGCCATTATCCGTTGTGGATAAATTGATTTATTGTTTTCTTTTTCTAATTATTATTGCGATATCATTTAGTTTTTCTTATATTCCTGAACTGTTACATTATTTTACTTCATTTACAAACAATCATGTTTTTGCTGTAACAGCAGGAACCTCTTCCCTTTTGTTAGTGATGCCAACGCTCGTTGTTTCCAGCATCAGTTTCTGTTTTTGGATTGTAAAATACGGAGAAAAGAAACCAATCTTCGAAAAAAAAGAATTATTTATGGAGAACAAACTCGTAATATCTGTCCTTTATTTGGTCAACAGCATAAACCGAAAAGTGCAAATAACTTAAGTGAGAAAGCAAAATTGTATAAGAGGTTTATTTCTGCTTCTTTATCGTATTATCTTTTGTAATTGGTGCCTTTGGCATATATTCACGCTACGAACTCACCAAAACTTCAATTGTGAAATACAATTGCTTAAATCATGTATCCAATCCAATATCCACTTGATATGGTCACTCGAATCGAAATAGATGCTTACCATCATAATCAATACCGCTCCAGTGGGTGTTATACATTCTCATACACGTTTTTCTTTGATAATGGAAAAAACATTCAGTTTAAATATTCGGAGTTTCGCGATCTTGAATCCCTTTAGCCCCATATCGTAGACGGGGGAAGTATATTGGACTTACTTTCAATGTATTGATCGGACGCTTGTCGAAAAGTGAGGTTTTCGTCTTTGTTTTCTTTCTTCCGCTTATGGACATACTCTGATGCCAGATACTCTGCTTCCTTCCTGCTATCAGCAACAGAAGACTTGTATGGGCGCTTTCCATCCTCTCCTTTGCCGACATATGCAAGGACGCGCCAACTGCCACTGGGCAATTTTTTTGCTTTTGCCATGTAACATCCTCTTAAAACCGGACATAAAATGCCCGGCCTATTGATTTTTGGCCGGGGGTTGATACAATATATTTGCGTTATACGTATCGGCTTCGGCTGGTCTGCCGCTCGTTCCCACTGCAATGGGGCGGGCGGTTTTTTTATTAAAAAAATGATTTAATGCCTTCTTTCTGAAGAATCTGTGTAAGCAGATCAAATTTAAATTCTCTTATGTTATTTGTTGTACGTAATTCTTCGTTGATCATCTCTGTTAAAGTACGATTTTTAAAGTCTTGTTGAATAACGTTATTTACTGTTTTTACTCTAAACCAATAGGGCTCAGAATAATAATATTTTAAACAGTTGACTTTTGTAGAGAGGCGTCCACCACGGATTATTTGTTTCCAACAGATTGGAATAAGGCAATCAGCATTATAAAGCTGATACATTGCTGGATTCCATTTTTTAATATATTGCTTATCTTCGGACTTTTTATTACCATCAGTTGGAAGAGTTTCAGAGTGACTTACTAAAGGATTAAAAAGCGGCATACTATCAATATTTAAAAGACGTAAGAAATCTTGACCCGTAGGAGAGCCACATACAATCGCATAAACGTCATCAGGGTTAGATTAGCTTTTTGCTTCAAACATATAATATCGGTCAAAAATGTCTTTTCCTCCCTCGTCACTGGAAAAGGAATCTCCATTAATAAGTTTGTTGAATGCAATTTGCAGCAGATCATAATTTTCGATAATTGTTTGCCGCTGCGCCTCTCCGCGGCAAGATAAATGTGGCATGTTCATTAATTGCACATGATTCATACTTAACCCACCTATAATTAATTGTATGATTTCTTCTTATGCCATTTTTCTCTGTTGTGCAGAAAAATAAAGGTCCAGCACTTTTTGAATAAACGGCTCCGGCATGTCAAAATACTCGGCCAATTGCCAGCGCTCGGTATACCCGTACTTTACTGCGATTTGCAGATCTTCAAATGTTATGTACCGCTCAATAGCCCACTTATTAGCCTTGTACTCATGCTTCTCAATCAAATCAAGCGGACTGCTCACTTTATGAGTGCAGCCGGTAGCACAATGGCCCAGCTCATGGATGAGCATCGCCTTATACTTAGGTATACTTTCAAAGCAGGACAAATCTAAAAATATACCATATTTCCCATCTGCTTCAATCGTCGCAGCATCAGCAAAACCAATATCCTGCATAAACAGCCTTATTGTCTTTCTTTCAAATCGCTATATATTGTTGATAGATCGACCATGCTTTTTCCTCGATTTATTTCTTTTTGTTGTCGTCTTGCTTTTGACTGAGCTTAAACAGTCTAGCCATTTCTAATAACTTCTGTTTGTTTTCTTCAGTTAGTTCCTGAGTTTCGGCGTGAAGAACGTAGGTAAAATCGTCAAAGGATATATCCTTTTCAAATGGCGCTCTAAACGAAAAATTGTTATTCGATCTTCTAGGATAAATATTGAGTGAAAAGAATGCTTATACCCTTCTAAATCTCCTAGTAAGTTTACTAATTGTCTATCACATATTTCATCTTTTGTAATGGTTTCTAGGTGGCCTTTAAAGGTCTCTCTGTACAACAATCGGCTACGATTATATTTTCTCGCAGTCTTTATACGCTCAAGTTCTTTGCTAATACTACGAGTTTTAAAGGCCACAAAAATGGTAAGAGCAAAACCTATTATTCCAAATAAAGTGTTTGCGGCGACGACAGTAGGAGAATTTAGCCAACTAATTAAGTTCTCAATAGTTATCACCACTTTTCATCTTTAATTTGGAAACGATCTAAAAAATATTCTTTTTTTTAATTTAACAGTCAATTACCTTAGGCAATTATTTGCCAAATGCGGAATGAAAGGAGTCAGCTCATGAAAGCAACAGGTGTTGTGCGCAGGATCGATCAGCTGGGTCACTTTTTTATCCCAAAAGAGATTCGAAAGAACCTGAACATAGAAGACGATACTTCACTGGAATCTTTTGTGGGTGGTAGCAAAATCATCCTGCAAAAATACCAGCCAGACACATGGTCGGCGGGCGAACTAAAAGAGGCACTGATAGCAGCGGCTAGGGATTCCGAGAAGGACCCTCTAGATTATCTGAGAATTCAAAGAAAGGAGCACTAAGCCATACACGACGCCTTGATTTTCGCACTGTTCACCTTCTGTTCGCTGCTGTCGGCCTCTTATGCGCGGCTGGCCGGCGAGGTGTACCGGCTGGAACGCAAGTACAATGACCTGCGCAGCCGAACAAACGACTCGTTCGAGGCGACGAGGCGACGCAGAATGCTCTAAACAGAAAGCATTTATGAATGTTGTCAAGTGGCAATGCACAGGCAAAAACATCGATTCATGACATAAAAAGGCCAGTTCGTGACATCTGCGCACACAAAAACCTGAAGTTCCATTAAAATAATTCCCATATCATAGGAGGAATCAAGATGAACTCGAAGAGAAAGAAAAAACCGCATCGGAACGGCAATTCCAAATGCGGCGCATAAGTAAACATCTTAACTGCATTATAGCAGATTGGAGTGAAATGTCAATGTCAATCAACAACATTACTCTTGCCCTGCAGGGGATTGGCGTACCTGCTCATGTGGTGGGCTACGAGTACTTAAAGTCGGCGCTGTCTATCTGCATGCATAATCCCAAAGCGATTTACAGCATGACTACCGGGCTGTACCCGTCCATCGCCAAAACACACGGCACAACCGCATCAAAAGTGGAACGGGGAATCCGGCATGCGATTGAGATTTGCTGGGACCGCTGCGATATAAGCACGTTGGCAAGTGTGTTCGGGCCGGTTGTAGGAGCCCGAGCAAAGCGGTCCGCGAACGCCGAGTTCATCGCCGCGCTGGTGGAGCAGCTGAGGATGGAGGGCCTGGCATGATCACAGGATACAAAGGCAGCGGTCCGAAGAACGGCCGCTATGTATCCGCCGAGGACGCTCCTGCTTACGCCACGGAGCGCTGCGGTATCCGACTTTCCGGGCTACCTGGGGATACCCGGGAGGAAATTTTTCTTATGCTAGAAGAATGGTTTTTCTCCGGCGACTAGGTACCGGTCAAGCAGGATAAGGAGGCGTCGTCATAGGTCAGCTGACACACGAAGAGTGGCTTGCCGAACGTCGGAAAAGCATCGGCGGCAGTGATGCCGCCGCCATCGTTGGAATGAACCATTATGTTACACCATATGCGCTCTGGGCGGATAAGATCGGTCGCCTTCCGGATCAGGCAGACAATGAAGCCATGAGGCAAGGCCGGGACCTCGAACAGTATGTTGCCGATCGATTCACGGAGGTTATCGGGAATCGTGTACGCCAGCATACTGCCATGTTTCACAATCCTGATTATCCCTTCGCTCATGCCAACATCGATCGGGCGGTCATCGGCGAACGTGCCGGTCTTGAGTACAAAACCACCAGCGTCATGAACCTGAAGAAATTCAGGAGCGGCGAGTATCCGGAGAATTACTATGTGCGGTGCGTCCACTATCTGGCTGTTACCAGCTGGGATCGGTTGTATCTGGCCGTGCTGATTCTGAACCAGGGCATTCGATTAAACGGGATCAGGCAGCGATCGACGCGCTGATGCAGGCGGAGCGTGACTTCTGGAGCATCTATGTGATACCGGATATTCCCCCACCCGTGGACGGGCTCCCGCCAACCAGCGAGGCGCTGGGAATTGTGTTTCCGGGCTCTGGCGATGATGAGGTCAAACCTCTTTATCGGTCAGAACTTCTCCAAAGCTATCTCAACCTGAAGGATCAGATTGCAGCGCTGCAAAAAGAGAAAGAGCACTGTGAGCAGATTTTAAAGCAAGATCTGGGTGACGATGTTACTGGCGAGTGCGGCGGGTACCGTATCGAGTGGAAACCACAGAGCCGACAAACATTTAATTTTCAGAAATTCAATAATGACCATCCCGAAATGGATTTCAGACTATATTTGAAAGAATCCACATTTCGGAGATTTTCTATAAGGAGCGAAAAGAAATGACAGGATCGATTCAGAAAGCAACACAGGCGCAAGCATCTTCTCTGCAGAATGATGCTGCAAAAAAGAGCGTCAGCACTTTGATCAGCAGCATCTCGACAGCGAGGGGTACGAAAAAGATTCAACGAGCTGCTCGGCGAGCGCACACCTCAGTTTATTTCCAGCATCGTTTCCCTGGTAAACGCAGACGCCAATTTGCAGCGGGCCTTCTATGATGCGCCGGTGACTGTGATACAGTCTGCGCTGAAAGTTGCAACGTTCAATCTCCCCATTGATCCGAACCTCGGCTATGCCTACATAGTCCCGTTCAACAACACAGTCAAAAATCCGGATGGCAGCATCCGAAAGCGCATAGAAGCATCGTTCATTATGGGCTATAAGGGCATGAATCAGCTGGCGCTGCGTACCGGCGTGTACAAAACCATCAATGTAGTGGATGTCCGTGAGGGCGAGTTGAAGAGTTACAACCGCCTGACAGAAGATATCGAGCTGGATTTCGTGGAGGACGATGAGGAACGTGAAAAGCTCCCGATCATCGGCTGGGTGGGCTATTACCGACTAATCAACGGTACGGAAAAGACCATCTACATGACCAGAAAGCAGATCGAAACCCACGAGAAAAAGAACCACAAAGGCCAGTATATGGGGAAAGGCTGGCGTGAGGATTTCGACAGTATGGCTATGGAAACCGTGTTTCGTCGCCTGATTGGTAAGTGGTGCCTTATGTCTATCGATTACCAGAGGGCGAACCCTGGCACGTTAGCCGCTGCAGATGCTCTCGCCCATGGGCAGTTCGATGACGAGGATCCTCTTCCCGACGCTGTACCGCTTCAGGCGGAAGCGCAGGAGGTCAATCCGGAAACCGGAGAGGTACAGTCGTGAAGACAAAAGAGGAGTTTTCAAACGCATATTTTCTGATCTAACAAGACGGTGACAGTATTATTAGAAGGCGGTGCGCATTAGTGCTGAACAGTATATGGATTGAATTACATCAGGAAATGCCGCGGCATCCAAAAACTTTGGCTTTGGCACAGGCGCTCAAAATCAGCCGTCGGGAAGCAGTCGGGATTCTTGTTGATTTGTGGACCTGGGGGCTCAGCTGCGCTGAAGAGGATGGTGGGCTGAAAACAATAGACGACGCCGGTATTGCCCTCGCTTTGGACTGGCCGATCAAGAAGTCCGGCACCCTTGTAAATGCCTTTGTGCAATGTGGTTGGCTGGATGATCTGGGAGGCGGAAAATACAGGTTGCATGATTGGTCCGATTATACCAGTAAGCTGACCGAAAAACGTAAGGACGCTGAACGGAAACGGCGAGCAAGAAGAGCGGCAAATCATCCGGACGCGTCCCTGCCTTTTCCGCAAAATGTCCCTGGACAGCCCGCGGACAGTCCACTCCAAAACGCCGTTAACCCGCGCGCGGGTATAACCCAACCCAACCTAACCGAACCAAACCATCCTAATCCCCCTACCCCTTTTCCTGCCGCGGAAGAGTCGCCGGAACCGTCGGATGCGTTGCGTGGCGTTTTAGTGAGTTTTGAAAGTAATATCCATCCTCCGAAAGCAGCAGAAACCGAAATCTTGCGGGAACTGTGCGAAACATATCCGGAACCGGCCGTTCTGGCGGCTATCGCGGAGGCCAAGGGAAAGGGCCGTAGTGCGAATTACATCAAGACCATCCTGGAGGGGTGGAAGCGTGACGGCGTAAAGCCAGCCTCTGAGCAGAAAAACGCAAGAGTCCCTACCTATGACCTGGAGGAATATGAAAAAATGTCCGGAGAAATGAGGGATACGCCTTGAAAGGCAAGCAATATGCCCCGGCCGAGAATTACAAGTCAAAGCTCGAAAAGGTCATGAGCCGGCTGGGGATCGAAAAATATAATTATAACTGGGATCGGTTCAGCTGCTGCGTGGAATTCAGCTACAAGGGCCAGCTGTACCGTTTCTCCCACAGCATCGAGAATGCGAAGAATCACGGTCAGTCGGTTCGCTACGGCAACGACGTTTTTGCACAGGTTGTGCTTTCTCTCGAGGACTTGTCACGCATGGTGGAGCGTGGAATTTATGACCTTGGCACCTGGGTGGCCGGTATGAAATACCTGCCACCAGCCGCAGAAATTCCGGATTGTTTCCGAGTCCTCGGATATGAGCGGATCCCCGGCGGCCGCGACGAAGTGACCCGCCGGTACAGGCGTCTGGCCAAATCTGCACATCCGGACGCCGGCGGCAGTAAGGATCAGTTTCAGACACTGATGGCCGCTTATAACGAGGCGATGGAGTATCTGGAGGAGGCACTCGAACATGAAGTCAGTTAGCTTTGAGATTCCCGGCCCACCGCAGGGAAAGGCCCGGCCCCGCGTGGTGCGTGCCAAGAACGGCGCGAGCCTGACCTACACGCCGGATAAGACTGTGGCCTATGAAGAACTGGTACGGCTCCGCTTTAAAGCGGTCGCGCAGAGTTTTTGCTTTGCGGACGGCGCCCAGCTTGCCATCCAGATCACGGCGTGCTATCCGGTACCCAAGAGCAAAAGCAAACGTGCTCAAGCTGAGATGATTGCTGGCACGATCCGCCCTACGAAAAAGCCGGACTGTGACAACATCGTGAAAATCATCTGCGATGCCCTGAACGATCTGGCTTACAAGGATGATTCGCAGATTGCGAAGTATTACGCGGAGGCGCCACGGACGTTTGTGAAGATAATGGAGGTACGATAAAAATGCCGCCTAATAAAAGGCGGCCAAAGTTATAAAAAACTTTTCAATTGTTCAACGTTTGCTTCTTCTGTGGCTAATAGTTTTTGGGTTAAAGTGCGGACAGTATCATTGGTTCCACTGTAATCATGCAGATGCTTTATTGTCTTATTAACGCCCATTTGGTTCCCTTGAATAGTCATTTCTGCAATCTTTGAGTCTGTGTGGTTAGTAATCATCTTGCCAGCAGCCATGACGTCAGCGGAAGCTTCCGCAATTGGACTCACACCCTTAGGCTGTTCGTTCCTTGCTGCAAGCAAGTCTTTAGCCTGATCACGAAGCTTTTGATATTCAACTTTTTGATTTTTGAGCTTATCTTTTAGTGCCGTGCTTTGAATGTAGTTTTCCACGGATTCAATGCCTTTGCAACCCATATCTGTAGTTTTATACACATATTGTAGCAATTCGATATCATGCATCATGTCTTATTACCTCGCTTTGGTTTTAGTGTAACTTTTTAACTCAAAAGTATGCGAAGCGGAAAGGAGAATAAGATGAATGAATTAAAACCAAACGGTTTTGAAACAGCAGATGCTTTAGACCGGTTGCGCGCGGTGCGGCGCGGAATGCCTTATAAAACACTTTGGCCGTCAGATGTGGATGAAGCCATAGAAGCGTTGGAAGAAAAGTTGAACCGCCGCCCCGTCCCGGAAAACAAGCCTTATTTGTCTGAGATCGACCGTGTGATTCGGCTGTACGAAAATATAGCAGAATGCCCCTGCGACACTTACGCACAACTGATACTTACTGCTTTGTATGAGTATAAAGATCACCACGTCGAAAACAATCCGCTGACGCTGGAGCAGATGCGAAAAGCACTAAAGTTATCGATCGAAACCCACAGCGTCGACCAGCGCCAAGTTGAGAGACTTATGAAATATTACATCCAGCAGGCACAGGAGGTGAAAGGAAAACAGCCCCTGCCATAAAGCAGGAGCCGCATTAGTTGAATTTAGAAGTGGTTTATCCAAGTTACAAAAGAATCAACGTAGCTTTTTAGAAACGATTTAGTATTTTCGGAAGTGATTTCACCATTGGGCCCTAAAATATCCGTTACATTTCCGATATACGCTTCGGGCTGCTGCATGGTGTAGATATTTAAAAACATCAAAGATTGACGTAAATGGTGATTTGCTCCAAAAGCACTTAAATTGCCCGGAGATACGCTAATCACCGCACCGGGCTTTGCATTCCATACGCTTTTCCCGTAAGGGCGAGAACCAATATCAATCGCGTTTTTCAACGCCGCAGGCACAGAACGATTATGTTCCGGCGTAACAAATAAGAAAGCGTCGAGTTTCCCCACCGCCTCTCTGAACTTCACCCAAGAGGTCGGCGGCATGTCGTCATAGTCTTGATTATATAGTTCAAGATTTCCAATATCGATAATTTGCGCATTGAATCCTTCTGGGAAAAGATCGATAACATTTTGAGCAATTTTCTTGCTAAAAGAATCTTTTCTGGTACTTCCTACGAATACACCGATTGTTTTTTCACTCATATTGAATCACCCTTTCAATAATTAATTATTTATATTATATTCCATTATTTCCCGTTTGAAAAGAAGTGGTTTCAACAAAATACCCCATTATGATCAAATCACAAACAAATACGAAAGGATGATGGCACTTGACGGTCAACGAAGTGAAAGAGCTGCTTAAAATTTACTACGATATCCCACAAATGATTGATGAGGAGTTCGCCACCATCCGTCACTGCGAAGAGATGAAAAACACAATAAATTTGCCGCACGGCCAATAATGGCGCTGACGGATCAGGCAAAGTATTATGATGATGAAATTATAAATTGCTACCGCCGGATTGCGGAGTTGCAAGAAAAACGAAACTGGCTCGGCCTTGCACTCGGGCGCCTGGATCAAACCGACCGGTACATACTGGAACTGGCCTACATGGGTAGCCCTGATTCGAAACGGCGGGGCCGCACTTTCCGATGGCCATCGTGGAAAGAGATTGCGGATAAGGTGGATTATTCGGAGAGTCAGACCAGAGAGCGTATGCGCGTTGCTTTGCTTCAGCTGATGATGCTGGCGGATCAGACTACATTTCTGGGAATGATACGCTGATTCACTTAACGACAAATCTCGTACCGGTTTCCTAACTGATCTATCAAAACCGCTTTCAATTCGTTCCAAGTACCTTTTGTAAAGGAATCCTTTGGGACGAGATGAGCTTGATTATTTGTGATGTAAAGATAAAGAAAATCGTTGTACTCCCAAACTTTTAGCAAACCTTCATACGTGTAATTAGATACAGAAGATAGCTCTTCAGAATCTACTTTTACCGTGAAATGGTCCCCATACCACGTAAAGTAATTATCGATAGAATAGAGTTTAGCCGACAGTTTGTAACCTATCAAAGGCATTACGAACCACATGTAAACCACCATAAAAAGCATAAGAAATATCATAAGGGCTAATAAGGGAATTACCGGCTGATCCAAGTCGTATGTATAATTGATAATTACAAATAGCTCAATTGACGCAATAATGGTCACTACAATACCTGTAGGAATTAGAATTTTTCTCCATCTGGTTTTCTTAAAGGCGTCAAATCGATAAAACTTACGATAAACATCTTTGTCAATTTTTGAAACAGATTGCAGTTCCATACTCTCACCTCAGGTAAATGATAGCATAATTGTAGCTCGGTCCGAAAGAGGAATTTTATGGCACTTTTGTATGAATGGCCCTATAATACCGGCGTTTTCCAGCGACTTCCGGCGGAAATCGGCGTGTTCCGGCAGGCCAAAGTGTGGTATTATATAATTACGGAATTTTAGGAAAGCGTTCAGCCGATGGCTGGGCACTTTTTCATGCCTTGGAGCGTGCGGGTCTGACAGAAAGGAGCCGCATAGATTACACCAATAAAATATTCAATATGGACTGCGTGTCCGGGATGGGAATGTCCCCAGATAAAAGCATAGATTTGATTCTGTGTGATTTGCCGTATGGTATCACAGGGTTGCAGATAGGACAGTTTACTTCCTTTTGACCAGTTGTGGAAGCAATATACCCGCATCATCAAAGACAACGGAGCGATCGTCCTGACGGCTTGCCAGCCGTTCACGACACAACTGATCAGCAGTCAGCCAAAGCTGTTCCGGTATTGCTGGTACTGGTACAAAAACATGGCGACCGGGTTTGCAAATGCGAAAAAGCAGCCGCTGCGCTGCGTGGAAGAAGTCTGTGTGTTTTATAAACACCGGCCGACATACAATCCGCAGGGGCTTATCATCCTGAACCAGCCGGTGAAACGGCGCAGGAAGTCAGTGCCTGCGCATGGGGATCCGGTTTATCGGATAGATGGCAGCCTGGCCCATGACACAGAGACCTACGTTGTGCATTATCCCCGGCAGCTGCTGGGAATCAAGTTCGAACGTGGTCTGCACCCAACGCAAAAGCCCGTCGCACTATTTGAGTACATCATCCAGACTTATACAAATCGGGGCGAGATCGTGCTCGATAACTGCATGGGCAGCGAAACTACAGCAGTCGGTTGCATCAATTCTGGCCGTAATTATACCGGATTTGAGTGGGATAAGAAGCATTATCAGACTGCAGCGAAAAGAGTCAAAAACATGAGACCATCTCCTTGACTTCTGTAATATTATGGAATATTACCAAAATAAAGGGGATGTTTGCGTGATGAGTAATATTGAAAGAAATGTTCAAATAACTAAAAAATTGCAGTCTATTTACAATTATAAAAAAATCTCAATTAAAAGCCTTCTTTTTTCCATTAACGAAACTGGTTCTGGCCTTGATGAAGAGTCCACGATTTACTGCCAAATGGATGTGACTGACGTTCAGTATGGCCCTGATTTTCTATATTTTTATGGCAAAGGTAAAGACCGCTTTATTATCGCATTCGATGATAGTGATATTGAAAAGCTTAATTTTAATGACATAACCGAAGAAAGTGAATTAACGATTCACAAACGATTTTCCAATATGGATTTAGAAATCAGGATTGCGCTAGTATAATAGAAACCTTTTGAAAGTTTCCAAAAGACGACCCATGGGTCGTCTTTTTCATACCCATTTTTAAGAGGTGAGCGCCATGACCAACAAGCAGAAGTGGTTCTGTGAAGAGTATCTTAATAAAGAAAGCCGAGCATCATTCTCCGGTATCGCCGGGACTCCTTTCTGAGATTGCCCCGTGGTAATGCACTGTGGGGCAGATATGCGCTATAAAGAAATAGGTGGTAAAAACTGAAATTGCTATGGCGGCAGGTTTTTTGTTATAATCAGGCTATGAACAGTATTAATATTGAGTGGGGGTCTAAAATTATAGGTATGGAAAATTATACTGACAAAAAAATTGCTGCAACTCATATCCCGCTGATAATTAATCCTGATTCGGGTTTTTTGTATTTTGATGAAAAAGGTATTGTTTTTACAACTACTTTGGGTGATCCAACAATAAAAATAGATTATTGCGATATGAGCGAAGTTCTTAGAAAAAGAGCACTGCTTGGTATTATTTCTTGTTTTTGTATATTAACACGTCAGGGTGAAAATTATAAATTCATTGTTTTTAAACGTGCGGCTGTTGTAGAGTTTTTGAAAAGTAAAATGAGCCGCCTAGGTATAGAATAAACGCTGATAACCGGAAAAGACCGGCAAACAAAAAAGGTCGTCGTGGTGTAAGCGGGCGTCCTTTTATGTAATGTGGCGTCCATAACGGACGCCACAACCTATCACCAACATCTACGACAGCAGCCACAGCAACGGCCACAGCCGCGCCGGGAGCCGCATCCTGCAAGAGCTATAACCGGGATCAACCAGCACATGTTTGTTCCCCCTTTCGAGTATCAGAGTATGATGCATACTATGATTGCAGGATAATGCTTGTCAATGTTCGGTGTTAGAATGCTGCTGAAGAATGTCATAAAAAGGATTAGAGACCCGTTCCGGGCCGTCCTTTTTGTTTGGAGGTGGGCAGAGTGCAATGCAAAGATTGGGCTTTATCTGCAAAATCGATGCATATTTCGGTACTGACCGTATTTTCCGCGGCCGGCGCCGCTATTCTTTCTGCCTTGGGCGGCTGGGATACCAGCTTACAGTTTTTGATCGGCATCATGGCTGTGGATTATCTGCTGGGCATCCTGATTGCCTTGATCTGGCACAAATTCCAAAAGACCGCAGACGGTACTTTCGAGAGCAATGCCAGCCTCAAGGGCCTGCTCCGAAAAATGAGTGTGCTGCTGGTGGTTTACGTTGCGGTGCAGCTTGACGTCGTTGCAAATACCGGCGGGTATCTGCGCACGGCAGTGATTCTATTCTTCATCGCCAATGAAGGCTTTTCGGTGATTGAGAATCTCGGCATCATGGGGGTCCCAATGCCGGATGCGGTCAAAAATGCTTTTGCGGTGATTAAGAGTAAAGCTGAAAACAACGAATAAAAATGATGAGGCGGTGCACCGAAAAATCATTCCAGTGCGCCGTTTTTATTTTTATGATATGATTTTTAAAAATGAAAAATAGGGGTAAATATGAAAAGAAGAAATAAGCTTTTAGCCAGTATCATGGCTGTTTTGTTGATTGTTTCTAGTAATACTATTTCTGCATCTGCGGCAAAAGGGATACTTGAAGACAAAGCTCAAGGTTCACTACCAATTACTAAAATTTCCAGATTTATTCAATCTAGTTATGCGAATGATTCAACTTGCTCCTGGAATAAAGATACTGTAGTAGATGAATCTATACCTACTTATGATTTGGACAACAATATAAACGGGTACATTTTGAACCTCTCAACCAATGGTAAATCAACTGGTTACATAGTGTATGACACGTCAGCAAATGAGCCGGTAATAGTTGAATTTGGTTATAATAATGTTTATACTATTCAAGGGGAAAAGGTGACAAAAGAGACTGATTTAGGGCGTTCAAAGCTTATCCCCGTAGGCATGGATGAGTATTTGCTGCAAAGTGGCACCGAACTTTATACAGTTAAAAATAGAACTAATGTAACTGATCAAAAATCTAAGTTCCAACAAGCAGTAAAAGAAAAAGAAGAAAGCATAGCTGCCAGTGTTCAAAAACAGAAATCAGAGATTTCAACTAAACAAATTATTTATACATCGGTATCCGTTCCCAATCTATGGAAGTCGGGGTATCAGCCTGTAACAATGCAGATGTATGGAAATACAGCTTGTACTGTAGTTTTTGGTTTAAATCTTTTAAAGTATTGGACTGAGTGCAGGGGAATTCCTAGTTTGTATAATTCTTATGATGTTCCTGCTTTAACGCAAACGTTTGGAAGATTAAAAGTTACTATGAATACAAATGCCAATGGCGAAACAGACTGGTATGATGGATACAATGGAATTTCTTCTTATTGTTCTACGTATGCATGTACTGCACCTAAAGGCTCGGATTATAAAAATGGTTTAGATTGGAATTGGTATAAAACTCAAATTGATAATGGGAACTTCACATGTGTAAATGCGGAATTAAGGCATTATCAAAATGATGGTAGAGACGGCCACCATAGTTTTTCAGGAGTAGGATATCAAGAAACATCGGATGGAAACTATATGCGAGTCGGGGATCAATGGACAACAGACTATTCCCATTTTTATAATGTAACAGCATATTCTAGCAGTATTAAAAATATTTGGTATTACAGGTGGTAACTTTATGATGCGAAAGACAAGATTTTTGCTGGTGCTTATATGTATTAGCACCGTTCTTTTTTCAGCAGGATGTGGTGCCCAAAAGACTTCTACGGTTCCATTAAAGGAAATTATCAATCTATCTGAATCTGATATTTCCAGTATAGGAACGAGTGAAGGCGGCGGACTTCAAACAACAATTCAAGACTCTACGCAAATTAAATCAATTTGTAATTTCTTATCTCAAATTGATTTGAAAAGTGATTACCAAAAGGAAGAAGAACAAAAAGATTCCAGTGGAGGCGGAGGTGCATATTTTCTAATCCGCTATTCAGACGATAAATTAACTCATCTCCAAATATATGTTGAGAACAATCAAGCAAGGATTTCCGGAGATATCAAAGGAGGTCGGATAGAAAACGGCTGGAAGGTTTATACTCTATCGGATTCCTCACAGATAACAAAATTGAGTGATATGTTAGCTATTAAATAAAATAATTAACTGGAATCCCTGCCTGCACAATTGGCGGGGACTTATTTTTTATAACCCAATCCTCAACTGTTGGTAAATTTTATTCATTGTAATTACCGGGATTTTCAGGTATGGTTTTAAAGGAATATTACATATCAGAGGATGGGTATTATGAAAACAGTTCAAAAAGCCGGTTCGTTTTTTCTGGCGCTGCTTCTTTTGTTCGGTACTGTGGCATTTTCTTTTCCGGTACTAGTAAACGCTGCTTCAGCCAGTGATTTTGTCATTGCAAAGGGCGTGCTCACAAAATATAACGGAACAGATGAGATCGTGACGATCCCGCAAGGCGTAACCGCAATTGGAGACAACGTGTTTTACCAGACGTCGATTAAGCAGGTTATTTTGCCCAAGGGGCTAAAAAGTATTGGTGCATCGGCTTTTTCACGCTCGAAATTGACGAGTGTAGACATTCCTGAGGGCGTTACAAGTATCGGTGTAGGCGCCTTTGCCTATTGCAGTGATTTGGCGGATATAAAGTTCCCCAAATCACTGCAATCTGTTGGAGCGGGGGCTTTGAATGAAACTCTTTGGTATGTGAGTAATCCCAACCCCTTTATTATGGCCGGGGATATTTTGTACCGTTATACGGACGAGGATGTTGGTTACATCGAAATTCCCAAAGGGGTAAGGGTCATTAACGATGGGGCTTTCTCTGGACTGAGAGCTGTAAGCAGAATAGAAATTCCCAACACAGTCACAACCATAAAAGAAGAAGCTTTTCGGTTTACCGGTTTGCTAAGTGTCACAATTCCCGACAGCGTAACTGTCATTGAAAGGCAAGCTTTCTCGGACTGTTCGAATTTAAAGAGTATCACTCTATCTAAAAATCTAAGAAAAATAGAAGATCAGCTTTTCTATTTCTGCGAAAGCTTAACAAAAGTTTCGATCCCTGCCGGTGTTACAAGTATAGGTAACTCTGTACTTTCATATTGTATCCGATTGCAGGAGGTAAACATTCCCAATACGGTAGTAAGTATTGGAAACGATCTGCTGACCGGATGTAATTCGATCAAAAGCATTTTAATTCCCGCAAGCGTGAAAACAATCGGTTTTCATTTAACCGATGTCTGGGCTTTAGATCCTTATAACCCCGACAATCGTTTTATCATCTGGGGTTACAAAGGCACCGCGGCAGAGAAATATTTAGAAAAATATCCGGGCCAATACCGGTTTTGCTTGGCGGGAACCGAAGCGCCTCCGGTTTTTAATCCCGATTATAACGGACATATTTACAGTTCGGCGGTTATGATGGATACCAAAACCTATACGATGGCTCCCGGAAATATTTACGACATAGGCGTAACATTGCTGGGGAACGCGGCCTCCAAAACACGCCGGATGACCTCTTCCCGCGACGGTATCGCGTCAGTGCGGCAGCTTCCGAACGGGAATTACCGTGTTACCGCTTTGCGGCCGGGAACGACCTATATTACTTTCACGATTTACAATCCCAAAGACGGAAAAACGGAAATCACCCACGCCTCCATTAAGTTGGAAGTAGCAAAGGGCGTTAAGCAGCATGGCGTAGCCTGCCGTCAGACTACCTACTTTAATTAAAAAGAAACGATCCCCCGTAACCGGATTTACTCCGGCTACGGGGGACTTTTTTATTTTAATTTCAATTTATATTGACGTTTATCGATTTGATACATATAATATTCATATCGAAGTTTATGAATGTGAGGAACCGATATGGAAAACTATTCGGATTATACAAAGGTGTTTAAAGCGCTGGGAGAAACCAAAAGAGCAATGATTATAGATATGCTCTCCTGCGGGGAGCTTTGTGCTTGCATGATTTTAGAGAAGTTTGAGATGTCCCAATCCACACTGTCTCATCACATGAAACTTCTGTGCGAGTGTGGACTTGTCAAAAGCAGAGAGGAAGGCAAATGGACGTACTATTCGCTGAATGCGGATACCATCAGTAAAACAAAGCAATTTTTCTGTCATATCACATCTGATAAGGAAAATTGCATTTGCAAAGAAAACATCGATTGCTGCAAAGGCTGTGATGAAAACGAGCAAAAAACCTCTTAATTTCTACTGCAAAGCCTGAAAACTGAATCTAGAATGGAGTTGCTGTTATGAAGAAAATGAAAATATTTGAACCGGCCATGTGTTGCCCTACTGGACTTTGCGGAGTGGGCGTCGATCCTGAACTGCTGCGTATTTCCACTGTGCTGGACACACTGAAAAAACGCGGGGTAAAAGTAGAACGCTTCAATCTTAGTAGTGCACCGAGGGAGTTTATCACCGATCAAACGATTAACGCTTATATCAATACCAAAGGGCCGGAAGGCTTGCCCGCCGTTGTGGTAGATAGCAAAATTGTGATTACAGGCCGATACCCCACCAATGAAGAATTTACGAAGCTGCTCGATCTTCCTGAAGGTATGCTGACAAAACAGAGCGAGGCTGCAAAAGTAAAAATCACCAGGAAGAAGTCTGGCGGCTGCGATTGTAAGGGAGGTTGCTGCTGATGGAGCTTTTTCATCCCTTGACGGTCCCCTTGACTAAATACCTCTTTTTTACCGGAAAAGGCGGTGTTGGTAAAACCAGCATCGCCTGTGCTACTGCCGTATCTCTTGCAGACAGCGGAAAACGGGTATTGCTGATTAGTACCGACCCTGCCTCCAACTTACAGGATGTATTTTCGATGAAACTGACGAACAAGGGAACGCCCATCCCCGACATACCGAATCTGGTCGTGGCGAACCTTGATCCCATACAGGCTGCGGCCGAGTACCGGGAAAGTGTGATAGCACCCTATCGCGGCAAACTGCCCGAGTCGGTCATCGTCAATATGGAAGAGCAGCTTTCCGGCTCCTGTACTGTGGAAATAGCAGCTTTTAACGAGTTTTCCAGCTTTATTACAGACGGTAAAGCACAACAGGAATACGACTATATTATTTTCGACACGGCCCCTACGGGCCACACGCTGCGGATGCTCCAGCTTCCATCTGCGTGGAGTAATTTCATCAGCGAAAGCACACATGGCGCGTCCTGCTTGGGCCAGCTTTCCGGCTTAGAAAGCAAGAAAGCAATTTACAAACAGGCTGTGGAAACACTGGCAAACAGAAACCTGACCACGCTGATTCTCGTCACCCGCCCCGAAACTGCACCGTTCAAGGAGGCAGAACGGGCTTCCGGTGAGCTTTCTGCGTTGGGCGTTCACAATCAAATATTGGTTGTCAACGGCGTACTGACGGAGCACAGTGATGCCTTATCTTCCAGCTTATATGAAAAGCAGCAGACTGCTCTCACTGCGATGCCTGAAAGCCTACAAGCGCTTTCGCTCTATATTGTGCCGTTGCGGGCATATAATGTCACGGGACTTTCTAATGTGCGCGCCCTGCTGAATACCGACCATGTTACCGCGCACACGGAAACGTTGAACGCTGCCGGTATCCCTTCGTTGAACGACGTGATAGATGAACTGGCGGCAGACGGGAAGCGTGTTATTTTCACAATGGGTAAGGGCGGTGTAGGTAAAACTACTGTTGCCGCTGCTGTTGCGCTGGGACTTGCAAAGCGCGGAAAGAGAGTCCACCTCACCACCACTGATCCCGCCGCACATCTTAAATTTGTGCTGGATGAAACGAGCGGCGTTTCCATGAGTCATATTGACGAGGCCGAGGAACTGAAAAAGTATCAATCTGAGGTACTTTTTAAGGCGCGCGCTTCGGGCATGAGCGATGAAGATATTTCCTATGTGGAGGAGGATCTGCGTTCTCCCTGCACACAGGAAATCGCCGTATTCCGTGCCTTTGCGGAGGTGGTGGAAAAGGCCAACGATCAAGTGGTAGTAATCGACACAGCGCCCACAGGTCACACCCTTCTTTTACTGGAATCTACGCAGAGCTACAACCACGAAATCGAGCGTACCAAGGGTGAAATCTCTGAATCGGTAAAGCGGTTGTTGCCCCGGTTGAAATCCAATGAGACCGAGGTTGTCATTGTGACTTTGCCCGAAGCAACCCCCTTCTATGAGGCGTTACGTTTGGAAGACGATTTGAAGCGGGCGGGGATTGCTGCAAGATGGTGGGTAATCAATCAATCCCTTTATGGTACGAACACCACCAACCCCATGCTGGCGGCAAAAGCATCAAACGAAGTAGAATGGCTCAACCGTATTGATGCACATGCACATGGTCAATTTGCAATGATCGCGTGGAGTGCCGATGAGATCAAAGGCGATCGCCTGTTAACTCTTTAAGGGGATAAATATGGTTAAAGTCGCATTTATCTGTATCCACAATTCTTGCCGCAGCCAAATTGCAGAGGCATTGGGCAAACATCTTGCCGGCGATGTATTTGAAAGCTATTCGGCAGGAACAGAAACAAAGCCGCAAATCAATCAGGATGCAGTTCGCCTGATGAAACAGCTTTACGGGATTGACATGGAAAAGACACAGCGTTCAAAGCTGCTTTCAGAACTTCCACCGATTGATATGGTTGTTACAATGGGTTGTAATGTCGATTGTCCCTATCTCCCCTGTAAGCACAGGATGGATTGGGGGTTGGATGACCCGACGGGAAAAAGTGATGAGGAGTTTGTTAGCACCATTGGAGCAATAGAAGAAAAAATCAAAGAGCTTGCATTAAAATTGATTTCGTCCAAAGAAACATAAAGGCCTGGATGATTGTTTGGAGCAGAGCATAAAAAGTAGCGCCCTCATCTCCCGGCCAGGAATGAGGGCGTTTTTCATGTTGTATTTCGTGTTGCATGTGTTGCATTTTGTAATGGATATTTGTATTTTAAGTAATTCTAAAGTCCGATAAAAAAGACTTTATAGACATGAAAAAACCGCATGAATACTGGATTTTCCAGTAACCATGCGGTTTTTCGTTTGTGAAAACCGTGGAAAAAAAATTTCTCGAACCCCCCGTAAAAAATGGCGATCCGTTAAAAAATCAAGCAGCAGTTTTACCTCTGAGGATAAAACTGTAGACCCTAATAAAGACTTTTAATATTATATCAGGAAAATCTAATATAAGCAACTCACGGCCTTATCCAAAATTATTGGTAGTTGTTCAGCAGTTATGCCGAAGGAGAACCTGTTGACATTTTTTTGCAAACTATATATGCTTGTGGTGTCGAATGCAGAGAGGCGCTTTGTATTCGGTGAGCCTCGATCCTGGCTCTGCGGATTATAATAATGTGCAAAGACACAAGTTGTTCCGGCGCAAAACTGCCCTCGTCAATTCGGCGGGGGTGTTTTGTTTTATTGCGCTTATAAAAAGCTCCCAGAGATTTTCCATTCGAGGTCGCATACCGGGCGGAAAGTTTTGCGGTGGTTTCAGCTTCTCAAACCACAATACACGAGGTGAAGGATCAGGTGAATGGTGATTGATGAAACTGAGCGGAGGCGGATCGTCATCTGCTTTGCGTTTAGCCTGCCGGTTGCACCCTCTCCATGGGGAGACCGCGGTAGATAAGCTGCCCGTTCTGCTGGGCATATCAACTCCTTGGCGGAGCGGTTCACACGCTGGCACAAACGGCGCACACGCCGTTTCAACGGTTGCTGTAGTGTCTACGCCCGTATTGGACGATATATCGCTTACAGGGGTAATATCGGGTTCAGTGTTTTCAGCAGGACTTTCTTCATTATATAAAATATCAAAGGCATTTTCCTGAATGGCTTTCATGAGGGCCAGCTTGGAAAGATTCTGTGCTGCCGCAAGGTCAATATAAAAAGAGCGCTGCTCATCGCTTTCGCAGCACTCCAGTATAACGGCGTTTTGCGTCCAGCTCAGAGACTGCGCTTTTTCCATGAGAGCCGGTTCGTTTGCGTAGGTGCGGTAAAAGTCACGCATCCTGCGGAGATTGCGAAGGGAGAAGCCTTTCAGCAATGGGAACCGGATGGCGAGGGTTTCGGCCAAGTGAGCGACAAAGGCTTTTTCCCCCTGGCGGCAGATGCATCGGCCGATCAGGGTATAAAGCTCCATCAGAGATTGGTTGGATGGCTTGTCATAGCTTTCGTAGCAAGCGATTATGGCAGATGCGATCTGTTCCATATAGAGGGGACTATCATTTTTCAGTGATTTCATGGGCTTCTCCTTTCCGGCTCGTTGTAAGCCTGTTTTTATGTACCCGGCAGAATCAGCTCTGCCGGTGATATTTTAAGAGGGTATCAGTAGCTTTGCTCCATTTCAAAGCCGCAGTCCTGCTCCTGGGCATCTTCGACAAAGGTGATGTTGACATATTCTCCGATGATGCAAAGCGCGTTGTCATAGCTGCCGCTGGCGGTGATCCGCTCCCGCATTTCTTTTGCCTGATCCCCAAGTCCGTTTTCCTTCAATGTTCGGGTGGCGATGCCCATCAGATTGAAAATATTGCCGTCCTGCCCGATGAGGGCGCAATCGGGTTTTTCCTTTTGAACAGGCGGCCCGTTCATATCGACACCCAGCCGGTTGGGGAGATAATCACTCAGCCAGGTGCCGCCAAAGGTTGCATGGCTCTGCAGCCGCCACATGGCGAGCTTTCCTATGTCCAGATCCATATTTTCCATTGACAACAGCAGATTGGTACAGCCGTTATGCTCAAAGACGGAAACATCTTTGAACGTATCGCCGTTTTGCAGGATGCCCTCCTGAGTCAGCAGTTCATTGATGCCCTTTACCCATTCCGAGAGGTCACCGCCACAGCCCTGGATAACAAGCCCCTCACGGTCTGTCATGGTACGGAGTTCGTCTGTTGTAATATGCTTCATATCGTTCCTCCATTCGTTTCCTGTAGTTTGAAAAGTTATAAGTGGGAGTAATGCGGGACTAATTCATAGCCGGACCGTTTTGCTGATTTGAATTGGGATCATCCGCCTGCTGGCCGTCCTTTTCCATTTCCGGCTGTTCCGGAGAGCAATGGTTCAGAAGATCCTGCACCCTCCACGGGACATTGTCGAAATCCACATGAATATCCCCCTCGACAGGGACGGTGTACCAGTATTCGTAAGGAATATATACGGTTGACAGGTACTTGGACTCTGCGGCCGAGATATGTTCGCCTCCTTGTTCAATGACGCCCTTGGGCGTCAAAAAGAAGGTTCCCCAATGCTCGCCGGAGGACTCCAGATCAAGGGTTACGATGCCCAACCCGATATGGCCGGTGCTGCGGCCTCGAATGACAGCGGGAAGATCAACGATTTCATAGGTGTAGTCGTCGAAATATTCCGTGCCGTATACGTCAATGCAAAGGTCATGCATCCGTTTCAGTATCTCTTTGGCATAGCTGAAATCATCCGAATTGCAGGAGTGGTCCAGCTTTGCGAACTCCACTGTCGGAAGCATAGCGTTCAGGCGGTCTATATAGACCGCCCGCAAATCTTTTTCTTCCATTCTATTTCACCCTCATTCCATTTTCATGCCGAACTGCTCGGATTCACTTTCCTGCAGTTCGGTTTGTTCCGGGCGCGAGATCACGGAAAAGCTGTCCTCGCCTGGAATGACGCCGAGAGTGCGCCCATTGTCAAATGTACAGTGAAGCGTTCCAATGTCATCCACAACATTCACCGTTCCCTCCGTACCGGGCAGAATGGGGGCATAGGGGTCATCCATTCCAATCAAACGGATGCGGGTTCCCTGCGGGTATTGCTCCTTGATACGTTGTACCTGCTTGTGGTCCATAAACATCACGATTCCTCCTATCAGGCCATCTCATGGCCCTGTTTTGATTGGCTGCCGTCCGCAGCCTTGATAGCCTCATATTCGGCTATCAGCTTTTCAGGCTCTTTGTATTCATGGGTGAACACGGGTCGGCCCAGCACTTTCTCCACCGCTTCCTGATAAAGCTCCAGAGGCATGCAAAGCCGATCTTCATATAATTGAAACTCCACAATTTCCTGTGGGGATTTCCCCTCGTACCAGAGGCTTTCAGTCTTGGCAATCGCTTCTCTCGGCGTCATACTCTTTTCCTCCATATGTTTCCTCATTGTATTTCCACCATCTGCTCCCATTGCAGAATGAATCGTCCCTCAATAGTGCGGTTGTCATGGTGGTGCCCGAAAAACCAATAGTCGAAGCTGCACCGGCGTTTGACCGTTTCCAAGAAGCCGGTCAGACGGTCCGGCTTGTAGGGATGGCATACCTGTGCCGCAATGCTGTCGGGACCGCAGTGGGTCAGGATGCAGTCCACATGCCAGCCGGCGTTCTCCAGATTCTTCAGGGCCGTTTCGTATTCCTCATCGCAGGGCAGTTCCTCTTTCCACCATGAAATATGGTTGATACGGTACAGCGCTTTGTGTCTGTCCAGTACCTGCTTGCGATACAGGAAGTCGGGATCGTCCGTCTTTAGTATGCCTGCGCTGATATCGTGGGAGACAGCGCCGCCCTTCCATTTCATGGTCGGAAAACGGTTCAGCAGGTCAAAGTTTTCGTGGTTGCCGTCTATAAACAGCGTGGTGAACGGCTGATTGTTCAGCCAGTCCAGATCCCGGTTCGATTGGGGTGTTTCATCCCATATCCCAAAATCGCCGCAGACAATAATATAGTCATCCCGGCACAGGCTCTACCCTGCGGGAAAGTATTCCTTTTCAAATCTGCGGAAATTACCGTGGGTGTCTCCTGTAATATAAATCATGGTCGGTTCCTCCGTTACATGATCTGCTCGATTTCCGTTCCATCCTTGAAACGGATAAGCAGTTTATCTTCACCCAGCACTTTGATGGCGCCGATGAGCTGCCACACCGTCAGCTCGTCAAAGCAGGTGATTCCAGTGTCCACTTTGTCCAGCTCAGCGGCGATCTGCTCGGCTCGTTTATCTGCCTGTGCGATGCCCTGCTGGTTTTTTTCCAGCTCGTTGCGTTTTGATACCAGTGCGGAAAACTCCATGCTGACTTCATTCAAGTCCTCATCGTATTGGGTGGAGTTTGCGCCCACAGACGCTGCGAATTGGAGGAGCTCATATTGCCGTGCCCGCAGCTCCGACAGTCTGCTGTCGATGGCTGCGATGCTTGTTTCTCCGCTGTTCCCTGAAAGGGCGGACAGGATGCTGTCCTGCAGCAGAGATTTCATGGTTTTCAGGCTGAACATTTCGTTCATGGCAGAGACCACGGCGGTGTGGATTCGCCCTTCTTCCAGCGTAGGGGAATCCTTGCAGAACTTTTTGCCGTTCTCCAGCCGGTTGATGCACCGCCAGACGATTTTCTTGCCCTCCGGCCTCGTCCATGTGACACGGCGGTAGGGGCTTCCGCAGTTCCCGCAGGATAAAAGTTCGGTCAGCACATACTTGCCGCTGTACTTGGCAAGCTCGGTTTTAGCGTTTGCGCTGACCTTTCTCAGGCTGGAACGGCGGGCCATTTCCTCCTGCACCCGCTGGAAGGTCAGCTTGTCGATGATGGCGGGATGGCAGTTCTCGACATAATATTGGGGAAGCTCTCCGTTGTTCTTCTTTGACTGGCGGGTGAAGAGGTCAGCGATGAAGGTTTTTTGTAGCAGGGCGTCCCCGATGTATTTTTCGTTTTTAAGCATGCCGCGGATGACGCCGTCATTCCATTTCTCCTTGCCCCGCACCGTTTTGATGCCGTCCGCCTCAAGGTCAGCGATGATTTTAGCGACGCTGTGCCCGACCAGATATCGGGAGAAAACCCTGCGGACGATTTCCGCTTCCTCCGGGTCAATTTCCGGCAGATCGTCCTCGCCCTTGCGGTAGCCGAGGAATCCCGCATAGTGGTAGTAGACCTTGCCGTCCTTGAAGTTCTTGCGGTGACCCCAGCGGATATTGCCGCTCATGGATTCGCTCTCGGCTTGAGCCTGGCTCATCATGAAAGTGAGGATCATCTCATTGTCCATGTAGAGGGTGTTGACATTCTCCTTTTCAAAGAAAACCCCAACGCCCATTCGCTTGAGCTTGCGGACATAGTCGAGGCCGTCCAGCGTATTCCGGCAGAACCGGGATACCGATTTGGTGATGACCAGATCCACCTTGCCTTTTTCACAGGCTTTGATCATCCGCAGGAAATCCTTGCGCTTTTTGGTGGAGGTGGCGGTTTTGCCCTCGTCCGCGAACATATCCACCATGGTCCATTCGGGCTGGGCGGCGATTCTTTCCGTGTAGTATTCAATCTGCGCCTGATAGCTGTCGAGCTGTTCCTCGGAGTTGGTGGAAACCCGGCAGTAAGGCGCCACACGCAGGGCTTTTTTGCGGATATCCTTTTGGGCGTATATCGGATCGGCAGGGATAAGCGTTACTTTCCTTGTTGCTGTCGCAGGCATCGTCCAATCTCCTTTCCATTCGCTTCAAGGGTTTCTCCGTTGATGAGCCGCAGCTCCAAGCCGCCGCCTGTAAACTGGATTTCCTGTACGGCGGTTTGGAGGATTTCATTGCGGAGCTCATCGTCCATCGGGCGCTCTGTGATTCTCTCCCGCAGTATCTGCATTTGGTGATAAGGAGTATAATCGGGCAGTCCGCTGTATTTTTCGGCGGCGCAGGCCAGTATCAGCATTTTGGTGTATTCTACACCCGGCTCCGCTTTGTTCAGCTCTCGGATCACCTCATTCTGGATACGGGCTGCCTCCAGCGTCATCTCTCCAGCCTGCTGTGGGAGGGGCCAGACAAAGAGGTCGGGTTTCTGAGCCAGTGCGTTCAGCCGTCCTGTCAGGGCGGTGTGGGTGTCCTCGTCTTCTATGTAGCGGCGGTTGGCACATCCTTCCGTCTGGCAGTACCAGCGAACCTTGTTGGATGCTCTTGTGTCCCTGGCCATCTTCCCGCCGCACACACCGCAGACCGCCTTTTCACGGATAGGCTTGATGTACTCCGGGCATGGGGTGTAGGTATTTTTATCTCCCCTGATAAGCTGGACACGCATAAAGGTTTCCGATTCGATGATCGGCGGGTATTCTTTTTCTCCGAGGTAGCGTTCATTTTCGAGGATGCGCTTGACCATGTGCTTATTCCACTGGTCGGTGTGCTTGTGATAGGCGATGCCCCGGAGCATCATCTCATCGGCAATCTTGCTGTAGGCCATCCCCTCGGAGTAAAGCCTGAAAATCTCTTTGACGGCTGCCGACTCCGTGGGGCAGCACAGGATTTCACCGTTTCTCATCATATAGCCGAAGGGGATTTTTCTCTGCCATGTCATGCTACCGCACCGTCCTTTCTATGGTTTCCTTCAGGGTGAGCCCGTTGTATAGGGTGAGGTTCATCTCGGTTTCCGAGGAGATGGTGATGTTCTCCACCAGCGTTTCAAACAATTCCTCAGTGAGCTCCCCTAAGTGCTCAGGGCTGGACTCCAGATAATCCAGCATTGTTTCCGTGGCCTTGATCTGCCCATCCTCGCCGGTGGTTTCCATGATGCGGCGGCGCAGGCGGCGCAGTTCCCGCAGCTTGAAGTCAATATCGCCGGTTTGGGATAAATAAAGAGCAGAATCTACGTATCCCTTCGACTTGAGTCGAACAAGAACGAGATTCTGCTCGGTTAACTGTGCTATTTCCTTATCTATGTCGTTAATCTTTCGATTGGAACGGAGTTCCTTTTCTCTCAGCTCGGTGAGCTGTCTTAGGAGCGGTGACAGGATTTGCTCACGGTGCCGTTTCAGCTTGTGGTACATTCGGAGGATTGCCGTGATAATCTGTTCCTCCGGTACCTGAGAAATCGGGCAAAGGTCTTTATGGCTGTCATGTCTCCGGCAAGCCCAGTAGACCTTTTCATTGACGATTTTTCTTCGGAACAGGGTACCGCAGTTTCCGCAGTGGAGTTTCTTTTTCAGCAGTGCGGAGGAAACCGTGCCCGCTATCTGCAACCTACGGGTTTCCAGAAGTGCCTGCACCCGCTGGAATTCATCCTTGGAGACAATCGGCTCATGGCAGTTCTCCACGAAGTATTTGGGCCTCTCTCCTTTATTCCGCACCTGCCGGAAGGGGATGTCGTTGGTAGCGAAGCTCTTTTGCCAGACCATATCCCCGGTGTAAGAGATGTTGGTCAGGATATACCCTATCGTGGTTGAATACCACATCTTTCGGTCTTTTGTGCGTGGGATGCCCAGCCGGTTCAGCTCGTTTGCGATATCTTCCTTGCCCTGACCGCTCAGATAGGCGGTGAAAATGCGGCGCACCACCTCGGCCTGCTCAGGGATGATTACCAGGGTGCGTTCCTCCAGCTTATAGCCGTAGGGGGTTGTCGGTGAAACGTAATCGCCCTTTTCCATTCGGATGCGGACGCTGATCCGCATATTGTTCGAGTGGTTTTGGGATTCCATCTGCGAGAAGGCGCCGTAGATGGTGGCGATCTGCTCCGAGGTCATCTTGCCGGTATCAATGTTTTCCTTTTCAAAGTGGATGGAGACGCCCAGCCGGAGGAGCTCCCTCACATACTGGATATACTCCTTGGTGTTCCTCGCAAAGCGGGATATGGATTTAACGAGGACGCGGTCGATTTTTCCGTCCCGACAGTCCTGTATCATGCGGTTGAAATCGTCCCGTTTGCTTGCCACAAGGCCGGTGATTCCTTCGTCAGCGTAGATGTCCGCCAGCTCCCAGCCCTCATGAGTGGCAATGTTTTTGGTGTAGTAATCCACCTGTGCGATATAGGAGTTCTGCTGGTCTTCCGAGTCGCTGCTCACACGGGCGTATGCCGCCACACGGAGCTTTGCCATCTCTTGCGATTTTGCTGATATGACAGTGATTTTCGGCGGTTCCGCCGATGCTAAATTGGGGTTATACATCTTTTTCCCCTCCTTTCAACGACATACACTACCACACCTCCCTGCACATAGCTACTGAATCATTGAAAACAAACAGAAAACAAGACAGGGGGTCAGCAAGGGGCGATAATGGTGGGCCGCAGCCTGCGTTCCAAGTCCTTTTTGACCTTTTCGATTTCCGACTCCGTCATGCCCTTGGCGGCCGCAAGCTGCACGAGCTGCTGCAGGGCGGCAACGAACATGAGGTTATCGGTTACCTGGGTGTTTGTCATGGCGTTTCCCTCCCAAATAAAAAAATCGCCGGACTCAGTCCGACGCTGATAGAAAGTGCCTGGTTGATTTCTTCCATCTCCTGCTCGTCCAGCCTGCCGATAAAGCCCCGAAGCCGGATCCGGTCAATGGTGCGTATCTGCTCCAGAAGTGCAAAGGACTCCCTGGACAATTTGCCCACACCGGTAATAGCTGTATGAGTTGGCAAGGGCTTTTTCGGCCTGCCGGTGATGGCACAGACGATGGTGGTGGGGCTGTGGCGGTTTCCGATATTGTTTTGCAGGACAAGTACGGGGCGGATGCCTCCTTGCTCACAGCCCACAACGGGGTTTAAATCGGCGTAGTAAATATCGCCGCGGCTGATCTCTTGCTTTATTGTGTCCAAAACTTTGCACCTCCTTGATGTGAAATCCTCTTTTTTCTTAATGACACAAATATAGGGACCGCTCCGCTGTGAAGGCAGAGCGATCCCCATCGCTTCTGACATTAAGTCATTTTACTGTAATCAAGGCGCTTAATTCGACACTACTCCCCAAGCGCACTGTGCAAAGCAATGCCTTGCACAACAAAGGCGACGGCCTGAACTGCGGCTGGCTTCACCGCATCATGGGAATTCCACCCCCGCCAGGATCTCTGCCGGCTGCCCTCATTGCGTGATCCCCCGGTCAGGGGGGGCTGTGACTGGACAGAAGTATCAATATAGGCTGGCGGGATTATTGCGAGACAGGCTGCCACAGCCTGTTTTCCGGTCGGATGGGTACCGCTTTGCACCTTATTTGGCCGTCTTTGATAGGAGCAGAAAGAAACGAGCGAACAGAAAAGGGAGTGATTTCGCTTTTCTTGCTGCCTGCCTACAGGTGGTCTTGGCGCATCCTCCGGAGTCGCTTTCCCTTTTGGGGTCCGTCAGCTAACGTATTCAGGTCGTCGGATATGAAATTTTCAAAGAGCTGTGAGGGAGAATAGAAAAACCCCCTCACTACTAAGCCGATTTCGTGAGGGGGTTGAGCGGAATTATTTTTAAATTTTCATAAGTTTTTTTAGTTTGACCAGAATTCTGTGTCTCCGGTCATTGATGGTTTTCTGTGGAATGCCGGTTTCCGCAGCGAGTTGACGCTCACTTTTATTCTGAAAAAACAGAGTAAAAATTAGCTCCTGTTCGTCTCTGGTGAGCTGTGAGAGGCACTGGTGGAGCTTTTCTGCCAACAGCTTGTCCACTGCGGCATCCTCCACACGGGGAGAAACAAGGTCGGGAATTACATCCTCACCATTGGTTCCCTCCGTATCCAGGGCGCTGTAATAAAACACGCCGTTTGTCGTATCCCTTTCCTCCAGATAAGTTTCGCGGCGCTTCATGCGGTGATAGGTCAAATAGACTTCTTCGCTGACAGGGACGAGCTGCCCCTGCACCTTAATTCGATATTCTTTTTTCTCTGCCATATGGCTTGTCCTCCGTTTTCTGAAATTTTGATGGTGAATCAAAATGTCAGAAGCGGAGGAGCGCGGCAGCGCGGAATAACTTCGCCTATATAAAAAACAGCGAAAAACACCCCATTATTTGGAATATTTAGTCGCTGTATAGATTTTCTTGTCGAAAGAAAAAAGTCAGCACGATGCCCACGGCAAAATGCTGACTTTTTTAACCTTGCATAATTAAATTGTAGAGGTAAAGGAGGGTATGTACAAGTTGCTCTGTCTCTATTTACACCTCGTAGAAAGATAAAAAGGTTGAGTCATACAAACTACCCCTTTCGCCATGATGTATAACGAAAGCCGATATCCTGATGCCTGAAATGCTCGATAAAAAGCGTAAAAGCCTGTCCTCAACATGAGGGCAGGCTTCGCACAGTTTTAGCAGCCAGACTATCATAGTATCTTAAAATACCTTAGACCCTCGGCTTTGCGTCCCTGCCTTTTAGCAGGTTTGCCCTTGTTTTTATTTATTTTTTCCAAGCCTACATTACGATTTTTCTGTATGTTCCATCGACTGTGCTACACCTTCTTTATCTTGAATTGATCGATCATATAGGGCTGGCCATCGTTTTTGGTTTTTGATATTTGGTATGCAGTTGCCGTGAGAACATTTCCGTCAATGGTTATGCTCATAAAGGTTTCCTGGTTTTTCATGTCTGGATCACCCTTGTACGGACCCTTTGCAACATCAAATAAACTCAGATAACTCTGACTCAGTTTGGGATTCTGATAATAATGCTTTGTTCCGGCAGTACCGGGCGTCAGATAAAGAGGCCCCTTGGGGTCAATCATGCATTCGATTGTGCGGTCCCCCAGGCGTTCCGTCACCGTGGTTTTCTTAGTGGCAGCTCCATTCACAATGGGCTTGCTTCGCTCATATACATGGTCATGTCCCTGCAGCACAAGATCAACGCCAAGCTCATTGAAGAGCGGGGCAATTTTTGTGCGCGTATCTTTCACATTGGAGTCAGAGGAATGCTCCGCAACCGTATACGGACCTATATGTATAACAACAATAATCCACTGCGACCCTGCTTTTTTTGCGGCTTTAATATCGGATTTCAGCCAATCCACCTGTGCATCCGTGAAACTTTTATAACTACCTGACGATTCGTTTGTGTTCAGCACGACAAAATGCGCGTTGCTGTAGTCCACCGAATAATACGCTCCTGTCTTCGTCGCCGCCGCAGGTGTGTCAAGGTTGAAATGGTCAATAAAGGTGCTGTTCCCGACATCATGGTTGCCCACAGCAGGCATGATAGTCGTATTTATTAGGCTGGACTTTGAGGTTTGCAGCAGCAAATTCCATAATTTCTCCGATTTGTTATCCACCACATCGCCGTTGTGAACGATAAACCCGGCATTTCCCGCCTGGGACAACGCTTTTTTAATCGTGTCCGCAGTTACATTCGCTCCCGCTTGGTCGGCAAACTGCGTATCGGATAAGTCAATAAAGGTGAAAGAACCTTTTTCGGGCGCCGTGGTAAAAACAGCCGGCTCACTCCAGATGTTTAATTTAGCGTCTCCAACACGATAGTCATAGGCCGTATCGCTTTTCAGGCCGGTGGCGACGGCTTTGTGGACGACCTCCTTGGGTGAATTATTCGATTTTCCGACAGTACCTTGAAAAATGATTGCCTGGCTAAAATCCGACAACAGATCTTCTTTTCGTTCAACCACTTGGACATCGCTGGTTTGGGAACCGCTGTCCGTGTACCAGGTGAAGCCCTTGGAGGTAGTCGCTTCTCCGTAAAAGGTGACTGTAATTTTACTGATACGTGGAGAAGCAACTATCGGTTGTACCACTTTTGGAGTGGGCGCGCTTTTCACTGGTTCCGGGATCACTGAGGAAACCAGTTGAGCGGAATACGTTTCCTCGGCAGACACCGCAGATTCCGTGGAAAGGGATACGGAATCTGCTATGCCAGCGGCTTGTCCGGCATTGCCACAAGCGGTTACGGTTGTCAGGACCAGTGCAATGGCGACGATCAATGCGAGCCCTTTCCCTTCGTGGGAAAAACTCCTTTTTTTGTTTTTTCGATGTGTGTTAAAAATATTCATTATGGTTTCACCACCTTTCTTACTCCAGCCAATAGGGTCTTTATATGAAGGCCCAAAATGAACACAGTCAGCGCCAGCTCATAGAATAGCCAATGTTGGCTTCCTATAAAAAGAATAGCAACCTGTGCAAGTAGGATGACCGTGTTGCCAATGAGCCACGGAACGCCCAAGGTCATTTTGATGAAGGATCGGCTATGAATTGCCCGAATCAAAAACATGGCGAGGTAGCTGAGTAGCGTGGATAACCCTGCGCCCTGGATGCCGAATATAGGAATCAGTGCAAAGTTGAGAACAATGTTGATGCCGGCGCTGACGAGCGTCGTCATCAGGACGTGTCCGCTTTTCTTCTCATTCATGTAGATGCTGCTTAAAAAGGTGGCAAAACAGGAGAACACCGTTGCCAGCAACAGGATAGGCATATATTGCCATGCGCTGTAAAAGCTGTCGGAGACAAGCACTCTGGTGATGGGCTGTGCAAGAGTAATCAGCGCCGAGGTCACCGTGAATACAAGGGCGCTGTAAACGCTGAAAACCTTGGAGAAAAAGTAAGCGCCATCCTCTTGCCGGTATTCCTTGACGGATGAAATCTGCCAAGCGTCCATAAAGATTACCGCCATGATGGTAATAATGGTTGGTATTTTATAGGCAATCGCATACAGTCCGGTTGCCTCGTTTCCGATCAGGTACGACAGGATATACCGATCCGAGAGGTTGATGATCCAGATGGAAACGGTGGTGGGGATCAGCGGCAGGGCATATTTCAACATGCTGACAGAGGCATCCCTGTCTATGCTTTTCAGGCTGAAAAAGCGGTAGAGCCGCGCCGCAAAGAACAGAACGACCATAGATATGGTGTCTGACAAAACCGTCGCCAGCAGGTATCCCGACACACCCATGCGTAACACCACCAAAAAGATGATATTCAGGACAACGGTGAGTGCTGTCCGCAAAAGCCCGTCAAAAGCATAGAGCTTCACATATTCCTGTGACCGAATAAAGTTGGAGCACAAGGAGTGAAGCGCAGCCACAAATACGAAAAGGTAGGCATACCGAATGTTGGCAGCGAGAAAGCCTATGTTCATAAGCAGCGGTTTGGCAAGCCACAAAAGGGAAAAACCAGCCAAACAGGTCAAGAGCCCAAAGGAGAAAACACCTTTTTTGTTTACGCTCTTGTCAAGCCCAAAACGTATCACTGCATTCATGATGCCGGCCGTCGCAATCGGTAACATCAGGTTACATGCCTGAACAACCAGATCAACCTCTCCGTACTCCGCGCTGGATAAGGTGCGGGTATAGAGAGGCAGCATCAGAAAGACCAGGAATTTTGAGCTGAAGGTCCCAATCGCAAAGGTAACAGTATTGGACGCCAGTTTTTGGTACCGATTCATTTTACCTCGTCTTTCCCGGCGGTTCCGCGTGGGCTTAGAAACCTCTTTTTAATGAAGATTACCCCCACCACGATGGCGATGACCGCCAAAACTCCAACAGCGATAATCGAATACACATTGACATAGTTCGCAATGTTTCCCCAGGCATCCCCGGCAAACTTTCCGAGGAATACCAGCACGGTATTCCAGATGGCTGTGCCAGCCGCAGTTAAAAGCAGGAACGAGCCCATCTGCATTTTAGCGGCACCGGCCGGTATGGAAATCAGGCTCCGCACGAGGGGGATAAACCGGCAGAAGAAAACCGTCTTGTTCCCATGTTTGAAGAACCACCCCTCCGCTCTGCGTACATCTTCCTTTTTCAAATGCAGCCTGCGGCCGAGCTTGCTTTCAAAGAGCCGCTCCAGCCTTTCCGCATTCAACAGTCTGCCAAGGTAATACAAAACCAAGGCCCCGGCCACCGCTCCAATGGTGGCGGAAAGGATCACCCCCCACACATTCATATTGCTGACCGTCGTCAGAAAACCGCCAAAGGTCAGGATTACCTCGGAAGGAATGGGCGGGAATATATTTTCAACCGCAATTAAAAATGCGATTCCGATGTAGCCAAAGCCGTTTATGATGTCAATCATCATTTGTTCCATAAATATTCCTCCAATAAGGCTGCAACCGCACGATCAATATGTGTGCCTTCGCAGATTTCATCATTTGCGGTCATTTTAACAGTTCAAAATAAACTGCAGTCAAATTAAAGTTAAACTCTGGATAAACTACTCAAAAAACGGCTTTGCCTATTTGACAAAACCGTTTTTTTATGCAATATAGAAAGGAAAACGCACTTTACCGTATTGTTTATCTCCTGTTTAAGACCAATCGGGAAATATATGCTATACTTTAAATATCCCTGAGCGAGGAGGCACCTTAAAATGAAGATAAAAGAACGCTTTACAAAAAATATAAATATAAAGAAACGATTGGTGATTTCCAACATCCTGATGATTACTGTCCCGGTGGCGATTACCGCTCTCATTGGCGCTCTATGCGTGGGCGTCATCTGGCTTTCGATTCAATACGGCGCGGGGCTGGGCTTTGAGGACAGCGAGGACTTCTATCGGGCCAGCCGCAGCGTTTCTATGCTTGTCGAGCAATCTCTGAGGGAGGGAACCCATAAAAACCAGGCGGAGGATTTGGCGGGCATCAGCGGCCTGCTGGACAAAAATGCTATGGCCTTGTCTGTGGATTCTGCCAACAAGAATATTTATCAATACGGGCACACAACCGATTCCGACACTACCCTATTAAATGCGGTAGACGCTTTGGGTGGCAAAGGATTTGTTTCGAGCGGCAGCCGGGAGTTGTATGTCCATTCGGCTGAAATTGACGGAACTTTCTATCGCATCTCCATCTTTAACAGTCCTTCCGAGCTGTCCTACGAGACACTGAAGGTCGCCGTTGTGCTCTCCGCCATTGTGCTGATTTTTGCCGTTCTCTTTTCTATCCTGCTCACAAACCGTTTTCTCATCCGGTTTGTATTTCGGAAGATTGAGCGACCACTGGACATTTTGGCGGACGGTGTGCGCCAGATCAGTGACGGGAATCTGGAGCACCGCATCGACTACAGCGAGCAGGACGAGTTTGCACCCGTCTGCGCCGACTTTAACGAAATGGCCGCCCGCCTCAAAGCCTCGGAGGAACGGACGGCGCAGCATGAGCAGAGCCGTAAGGAATTGCTGGTTGGGATATCTCATGACCTGCGCAGCCCCCTGACCTCCATCCAGGCCTATGTGGAGGGGCTTTTGGACGGCGTTGCCCAAACGCCCGAAGCACAAAGAGGGTATTTGGCGATCATCAAGAGCAAAGCCGAGGACATCGACCGCATGCTCTCTAAGATCTTCCTGTTCTCCAAAATGGAGCTTGGCGAATACCCGGTGAGTCCGGAGCTGCTGCAGCTGGATGATGAAGTGCGGCAGCTTGTGCGGGCGTTGGAGACAGAGTATGAAGAAAAGGGCTTGACCCTCACCATCGGTTCTCTGGCTCCGGCCACAGTGTATGCCGACCCAGACCAGCTTCGCCGGGTGCTCACCAACATCATGGAGAACAGCGCGAAATATAAATCGAAAGATATGGGGACTATGACCATCTCCCTGCGTGAGGAAAATGGATACTGCCTGTCCCTCTGCGACGACGGTCCGGGTGTGCCAGAGGAGGCGCTACCTCACCTGTTCGAGGTATTCTACCGCAGCGACCCGTCCCGGCAGAATCCTCACCGCGGCAGCGGACTTGGTCTTGCCATCTCTGCCAATGCGGTGCGGCGCATGAATGGAACCATAGAGGCAACAGCCGGGGGACAAGGCGGGCTCGACATTACGATCTGCCTGCCGAAAGTGGAGGAATGACATGGAGAAAATACTGATTATAGAAGACGACGCAGCAATCGCTGCTATTGAACGTGATTACCTTGCTATTGAACATTTTGAAGTTGAAATTGCCCCAGATGGGGTGATGGGTATTGAGAAAGCCTTGCGAGGCGGCTTTGATCTGATCCTGCTGGATTTGATGCTGCCCGGTATCGACGGCTTTGCCGTCTGCCGCAAGCTGCGGGAGGAGCTGGACATCCCTATTCTGATGGTTACCGCCCGGCGAGAGGACATTGATAAAATACGCGGGTTGGGGCTTGGTGCAGACGATTACATCGAAAAGCCCTTTTCTCCAAGCGTATTGGTGGCGCGGGTAAAGGCGCATCTGGCACAGTATGCCAGGTTGAAAAAAACAGATCAGGTGGTGTCGGTGCAGATTACAATCGGTGGTATTATAATCAATACCGATACCCATAGGGTCTATGTGGACGATAGGGAGATTGAGCTGAAAAACAAGGAATACGAACTGCTCTTGTTTCTGGCGCAAAATGCCGACATCGTGTTTAACAGGGAAACCCTTTACGAACGCATTTGGGGCATGGACGCCCTGGGAGACAGCGCCACCGTCGCCGTCCACATTAACCGACTGCGGGACAAAATAGAGAAAGACCCAGGCAATCCCCGGTATATCCAGACGGTGCGGGGCGCGGGGTATCGACTCAAAGGATGAGGACAGATATCATGTTCAAACCTTCCATATTTTATCTATAGTTTAACTGAATGATAAATGCAGTTTAACCCACTTGCTTATACTGGTTTCATACCAGAAAGCAAGTGGATTTTTTTATGGCGAGGTTGATTGTATATGGAAATGAGAAGTCATGTATTATTGGCCGGTTATTTATTGAACGATATTCCGGCCTGCCATTCGGTGATAAATCAAAAAGCATTTATTTTAGGCTGCATTGAGCCGGATTTCAATATGTTCTCTTACATGAAGGGCTCTATCAAGTGCCAAAAACTCAGAGGACATAATTACAACAGTTCAAGGAGATATACCCTGCGTGTGATTGAACATCTGCAAGGCAGAACGAGCTGGACTATGCGGGATTACTATCGGCTGGGGAAGCTGATGCACTATCTCGCAGACGCTTTCACCTATCCCCACAACGAAAGCTATCCAGGCACGCTGTGGGAACACCGTGTCTACGAGTCACATCTGCACCCGCACCTTGTTGCCGAACTGCGCCGGTGGGCGCAAGTAAGTGTGGGAGAAAAACCCAAAGATGCCGGCACCTTTATTGCCGGACTTCACGAAGAATACACCGGGCTGCCTGGAAACTATCACAATGACGCTATGTTCATCATTCAGGCGACAAGCCGTGTTATGAGGGCTTTGGCACCGGCGCCGGCAATTGTCTATAAGGAAGGAGTTGCGCTTTATGAAAATCCTGATTACAACAGATTGGTATGCCCCGACCGTGAATGGGGTTGTGACCTCGGTATTGAATCTGCGGAGAGAGCTTATCCGGCGCAGACATGAGGTTCGTGTCCTGACCCTGTCGCAGACCCTCCACTCCTATGAATCGGATGGGGTAACCTATATCGGTTCGGTGGGCGCGGGGAAAATCTATCCCGGCGCCAGAATTAAGGCGGCCCTCTCCAGTGGTTTTGTGCAGCGGATTTTGGATTGGAAGCCGGACATCATCCACTCTCAGTGTGAGTTTTCCACCTTCCTGATGGCCCGTCGGATCGCCAAGAGATTGTCCATCCCCATTGTCCACACCTATCACACGGTCTACGAGGACTACACCCACTATTTCATGTCCAACAAAAAATGGGGGCGGCAAATGACCTCTACACTATCACGCTGGGTGATTGAGCAGTGCGCCTCCGTCATCGCTCCCACGGAAAAGGTGCGAGCTGTTTTAAGCGGTTATGGAATTGACAGGCCCATTCATGTGGTACCCACCGGCATCGACCTTGATCGGTTCACAGCAGAAACCTCGGAAGAAAAGAAGTTTGACATCAGGAAGCGGCTTGACATTCCGGATGAAAACCGCATTCTGCTCTATATCGGCCGTCTTGCTAAGGAGAAGAATCTGGAGGAGCTGCTGGGGTACTACGCAAAGCAGGACACACGGACGCTTACCTTCCTGATTGTCGGGGATGGGCCTTACCGCGATACACTGGAGAAAATGGCGTTGGATCTCGGCATCGGGGATTCGGTACGCTTTGCCGGTATGATTCCTCCGGAGCAAATTGGCGACTTCTACCACATGGGAGACCTGTTTGTCAGTGCCTCCGTCAGCGAGACCCAAGGACTCACCTACATTGAAGCCCTCGCATCGGGGCTGCCGGCACTCTGCCGCAGGGATGCCTGTCTGGACGGAGTCATTCTGGATGGCTACAACGGTTGGCAATATGAAACGGAACGGGAATACCTGGCGGATATGAGACTCCTGCTTAGCGATGCAGTCATACAAAAAATCATGCGCAAGAATGCGGCCAAATTCGCACAGCAAGCCTTTTCCGCCGCCGCATTCGCGGAAAGAGCGGAGAAAGTCTACTTTGAAACCCTTGGAGAAGCGAACATTGAAGAGAGAGCGGTCTGTTCAGAGGTGATCCCATGTCGATAAACATTGCGAAAAGAACCATCCAGATTTGTTCTATCCTCAGTTTAGTCGGCTGTATGATATTTGCCGTTTATGCCTTTCATCAGCACCTATTTACTTCTCAGGAGGCTTTGCAGACGTATATCTCAGGCTTTGGGCGGATGGGTGCGCTGGTTTTCATCGTGTTTCAAGTGGTCCAGGTGGTGATTCCTCTCCTGCCGGGCGGACTCGGCTGTTTGGCAGGGGTGCTGCTGTTTGGGCCATGGGCAGGCTTTCTTTACAATTACATTGGAATCTGCATCGGCTCCATCCTGGCTTTCATCATTTCCAGAAACTTTGGCAAGTCCGTACTGTATGCCATGTTCAGCGACAAGATGATCGCAAAGTATGAAGCCTGGACGGGAAGCGAGAGCAAATTTGCCCGGTGGTTTGCCATCGCCATCTTTTTCCCTGTGGCGCCGGATGATTTCCTATGCTATCTGGCGGGCACCACGGGGATCAGTTGGCGGAAATTTACCGCTATCATTCTGATGGGAAAGCCCGCCTCCATCGCTCTGTATAGCTTGGGGCTGAATGTAGTTTTTAAACAGATTGCAGCGTTGGTGCATTGAAAGGAGGAGAATCTATGAGCATTACCCTATACTCCGGCTGTCTGTCACTGGTACGCAAAAGCGGCGTTGGACAAGCCATCCTGCACCAGAGGGATATGCTGGAGCGCATCGGCATTGAGGCCACGAACAAATGGACGGAGACCTCGTCTGCCGTACATATCAACACGGTGTTTCCTGACTCCCCGGTGGCGGCATGGTTTGCGAGGCTGCGGCACAGGAAGGTCGTCTATTACGGCCATTCCACGATGGAGGATTTCCGCAATTCCTTCAAGGGTTCCAATCTGTTTGCCCCGCTGTTTAAGCGCTGGATTATCCACTGCTACGAGCTGGGCGACCTCGTGATTACGCCCACCCCTTATTCCAAGCGGGTGCTGGAGAGCTATGGAGTCAAAAGGCCAATCTATGCCCTTTCCAACGGTGTAGATACCGACTTTTTTGCCCCCAGCCTGGAGCGCCGTACCGCCTTCCGAAACAAATACGGACTCAGCCCAGCAGAAAAAGCGGTCATTTCCGTGGGACATTATATCGAGCGCAAGGGTCTGTTGGATTTTGTGGAGCTGGCCCGCGCTCTGCCGCAGGTGCGCTTTTTCTGGTTTGGGTATACCAATCTGAATCTTGTACCAAAGCGCATCCGCACCGCCATCCAAAACGCTCCGAAAAATCTCAGCTTTCCCGGCTATGTGGAACGGGAGGAGCTGCGGGACGCCTATTGCGGCTGCGATCTGTTTGCCTTCCTCTCCAACGAGGAAACGGAGGGAATCGTGGTGCTCGAAGCGCTCGCCTGCGGCATCCCCGCCTTGGTACGGGATATTCCGGTCTATAACGGCTGGCTGGCCGATGGGCAGAGCGTCCACAAGGCAAGCTCTCTCGCCGGGTTTGCGGAAAAAACAGCCGCCATCCTGACAGGCGCCTTACCTGACCTCACCGCTTCGGGCCTGCGGGTTGCAAGGGAGCGCAGTTTGGACGCCGTTGGCGAAAAGCTTGCCCGAATCTATCAAAAAGAAAACATTTTATCCGCAGTTTATCTTCAGGAAAACAGCAGTTTAGCAGCCGCTGATACAATGAACACATCAACCTGTAAGGAGGGGTCAACATGACTAAATTGCAAACGAAAATTATGAGCATGGATTTCAAAAAGACCGCAAAACACTTCATCCTGCTGTCGCTTGTCATCGTCCTTTTGGGCGGTATTCTGACCGGATTCCTATTCCGCACACAAATCAGTGAGGCCGTCACCTGGCATCAAACCTATGAAAGTAACCGGGGCAGCGAAGACGTCCGTTATGATGGAGAGCATGATTACGGAGATCGTGAACGGGAGCACGAACGCGAATATGAAGGACCCGATTTCTTCGAGTCCGGACAATTTACACAGCCCACAGTGGTCGCCGTCGCGACCTTCATTACCTACGTGAGCCTCTGCGGATTGCTGGCGCTTGCCTACTGGCTGCTGATTATGGCTTGGCTCTATCAGGCGGCGTCGAAGGCGGACATGAATCGGACGCTTTGGACGATTCTGGGTCTGTTCTTTAACCTTGCGGCGGTCATTGGGTTCCTGATTGCGCGCAGCCAGCAAACGGTCTGCCCAAGCTGTGGGGTCTACCAGAAATCCGGCGCCTTCTGCCGCGTCTGCGGAGCATCTCTGCAAATGAAGTGTGGAGAGTGCGGCACGGTGGTGGATGGAAAAGCTGCCTACTGTCCTCACTGTGGAAAGCCGCTGAAAGACAAAACCAAATAAAAGCGCATCGTTTGACCAAAAGCGGGGCTGCATCGGCCAAACCCTTGGGGCCATGCAGCCCCCATATTATGAAGGAGGGAAACCCTATGATACAAACTAAACATCTTGAAAAAACCTACCGAAACGGCTTCCGGGCGGTAAAGGATTTGAGTCTGCATGTGGAAAAAGGCGATATTTTCGGCTTTCTCGGTCCCAACGGCGCCGGAAAAACCACCACCATCCGTATGCTGGACGGACTGCTGACTCCCACACGGGGAAAAGTTTTAATCGGCGGCATGGAGGTGGACGGCCACGCCTCTGAAATCCGAAGGATGATCGGCGTTGTGCCGGAATCTCACGGCTATTACTACTGGATGACGGCCAAGGAATACCTGCAATACTTTTACGCGCTGTTCAATCACGGCGGCTCTGACGAGAAGTATTTGAGAGCACTTTTGGCCAAGGTCGGCCTTGCCGACAAAGCGGATGTCCCTGTCGGGCAGTTTTCCCGCGGGATGAAGCAGCGGCTGGGGATTGCCAAGGCTCTGGTGAACCGCCCGCAAATCATTTTCCTCGATGAGCCGACATTGGGCCTTGATCCGCGGGGCCAGCGGGAAATCCAGCAGCTCCTGTTCGATATCAACAAGAGTGACGGTATCACCATCTTTATCACCTCTCATATGCTCAAAGACATTGAGGTGCTTTGCAACAAGGTTTGCATTATCAAGGACGGCTCTCTGGTGGAACAGGGCAGCATCCGCGAGCTGCAGGAAAAGTACCGGGATGGCTACTCCATGCTCTTGCAGACCAGCGACAACGAAGCCGCAGAAGGTCTGATCCGCAAGCTCAAAAAGGTCGCGCGGGTTGCCGGAGAGGATGGGCAGCTTCTCATTGAGTGCGAGTCCGGCCTTTCCGATGATGAGGTACTGTCAGTCAAGCACGAGCTGGTGACGGCGATCCTTTCCAACGGTCTGGATATCCGTGAAATGACCCATAAAACACTCAGCATGGAAGACATTTTCTTCAAAGTCACCGACGCCGAAAAGGAGGGTATCGCATGAATCAGTCCATGGTAAAAAAGGAGCTGCGGGAAAGCCTTTACGAAAGCAAAGGACTTTGGATGATTGCAGCGGTTTCCGTGATTCTCACGGCGCTTTGCGTCCTCGCCACTACGATCCGTGAGGCTTCCGCTTTCTCACAGACCGACGTTCTTCAATACGCTATCAAGGCTGTTTTATTTCTGACACTGATGGTCTGCATGGTGCTTGGCGCCTCTTCCTTCGTAGCCGAGCGGGAGGAAAACACCTTAGAGAGTCTTTTGCTTACACCAATTTCAAAGCTGCAACTCACCCTGTCAAAATATGTGGGCTCACTGCTCATAGGCTTTGTGCTGCTGCTGGTGTCCGTACCCTATATCCTCGCCATCAGCGCCGGCTCCGGTCTGACGGCCAGCGCCCTGTTTATCACCTTTTTCTGCGGGCTTCTCACTCTGCTGGCCTTTACGGGCATTGCCGTCATGCTCTCCGTCCTTTTGGAAAGCACCAAGGCGTCTATTTTGACCTCTGTCCTGATCCTGCTCGTTTTAACCTTTCCCGCATTTTTGAAAGGGACTTTGAAGCTTTCGGCCGTTGGCAGGTTCTTCCTGAGCATTGACCCCATCGCCTGCTGCTTTAATCTGATGGAGAAGATGCTTGTGGATCAGGTTTCTGTTTTCTCTCTGATGCAGTATGTGTTGCCGCTTCTTGTGTTTGCCGCCATTGGCATTGCACTTTTGGTTTGGGGCAGCGGTAAAGTTTCCCTGAAAGGAGAGAAATAAGATGAAGAAAATCATTTCTATGTTTGCGGCGGTATTGCTCTTTGTCTGCTCCGCGGTGCCCGCTTTTGCAGCGCAGGCTCCGGGGGAGGTCAGCGTTGTGATCAACTCACCCACCGCCGTGGAGGATAAACCTGTTTATGAGAATAATCTCGATATCACCGTGACCAACACGACAGACCATACCTTGAACAACCTTGTTTGCTACCTTTCCATTGTGGATGTGGACAGGGGGTTCAGTTACAATGTAGACGAGTTCGGTCCCAACGCATACCAGACTCACTCCATTACTTCTCTGGCGGCCGGCGAATCCGCATCGGTTGTAATTCCGGTAAAGGTGACCTATGTCGGGCAGTTCAAGTTTCTAATTTCTGTCGTCAACCCGGACACGGGAGCCACCCCCACCTCAAATGCCCTTTCGGTCCATATGATTGCCACCTCTCACCTGAACAACACCTTGGTATTGGCAGTGTCCATCACTGTCTCGCTCGTTATCATTGTGGGTGTCTTTCTTCTCATGAACCGCCGAAAACAACTCGGAAAGCAAAAATAAAGGATGTGACCCCGGATGCAAGCCATTGATTTTTCTATTCTCAACTTTATATATGACCATTTTCGGACAGCATGGCTGGATGTGTTGATGCCCTTTGTCACAGCGCTGGGTAATTCGGGCGCCATCTGGATTGTCCTGGCAATCGGTCTGCTCATCACCAAAAAGTACAGAAAGGTCGGAATTGCCCTGTGCTGCGCGCTGGCTCTTGACGTCGTCATCTGTAACGGTATTTTGAAGCCCTTTGTCGCCCGGATTCGTCCCTGCGACATCAACACAGCAGTGGAATTGCTCATCCCGCGCCCCGATGATTTTTCCTTCCCATCCGGGCATACAGCGGCATCCTTCGCTGCGGCATCCGCACTCTGGTTCAGCCGCCAAAAGATAAAGCTTTGGATACCCGCATTGATTCTCGCGGTACTGATCGCTTTCTCCCGGCTCTATCTCTATGTGCATTTCCCCTCCGATGTGGTGGCCGGTGTCCTGCTTGGCTGCGTGTTCGGATTTATCGGATACAAGCTGGCGGATATGATCGAGGGCATATGGCAGCGGCGCCGTTCATGACGAGCCGTTCCGTTCTCCAGTGCGCCCCATAACGCAAAAAAGCACTTGATGGGCGCGGTTTGTTCCGCGGACATCAAGTGCTTTTTTCACTGCTTTTTCTGCTTCATCCGAGGCATGCACACCTGCCGGACTGACAGGATCAGGGAGCTGATACAGAAGAAAATGAGGATTTTGGAGGATACGAAATTCGTAGTGAAGTCCATCATGGGATTGTACCAATCAAGGACTGAAAAGGTCAGAAACGCAAGGGACATTACAATACACAAATGCGATAAGAGCTTAAAAAACTTCATGGTCAGTCATCCTTTCTGTCAAGCGCTCGGTTCACAAATACAAATGCAATCCGAAATGATTTTTTCGGGCTTATAGGGCCGATTTACTACAGCGTTATCCAATGTCATAAAGGTGGTGTGGCCGCCGTCCAAATTGTAGGCCGCCGTGCAACCGAGGCCTTCAAATATAGCCGCAAGCTCCGGCAGCTTCATTCCTCTGGAATATCCGGCCTGCCTGCCATCCACAGCTACGAAACAATAATGTCCCGGCTCATAATAACCGATGGCGCTGCGCGGGTGACTTTTGCGAATATAGTCCCAAGTATTGAACTCTGTCTGCGCCTTTCCGTTGTCATCCAGCAGCTTGGGTCCAAATACCCATGTTTGAATGGCACCATCGTCAAGGGCATGCTGCGCATTAAATTTCTCAGGGCTGCTGGTAACCATTCTTCCGTCATTGTAGAGTACACAGATATCTGCGGTGGTGGGGTTTGAGCGATAAACGGTGCCGTTGCGGACCAAGAGGCCATTGAGGTGCTTCAGGTTAAAGCGGTAGGAATCGCCGTTTATCGCAAGCACAGCTCCAACCTCCGCACTCATATCTGACAGGGATTGCTTGTATTTCCCATAAGTATCATACGCAAAGTGCGTTTGAAAGCTGCTGATATCCGCCATATACACATCGGCAATGTAATAGGTTACGGTGTTATCTCCGCTGCCCATCGTATGCTGTGTGATATCCACGGACAAATTGGGACTTGAATAGGTGGTGGCGGTCGACACAACCTCCGATGTAAAATGATCAGCAAATTTTGTTTTCCAATCCGCCGCGTCGGAAGGGGAGTCTGCCGCCGGAGCGCTTGTATCCGGATGATTTGGCACTTTGGAAGTCGCCCCTTTTTCTGTCGAGGATATGGACAGGTGCAGTTTCTGGCTATTCGGATTTACCGACGCCATAACGGGACTGTCCGGGTAAGCCGCGGGGAGCTCATATACCGTATAGTAAACGAGGAAAACCAGAAGAGCCGTGGCCAGGATATCCAAAAACAGCGACAAAACCACGGGGAGCCGACGACGTTCCTTTGCGATATCAGGCATGTTTGACCACCTCTTTTTGATCGTAATGGGAACCTTCCGGTTTGAAAATAACCAGAGATTGCACGGTGAAACTGAGGATAAACAAAATGAGCTCCGTCAAGAGCTTTGCAACATGCGGAGGCAATCCCAATATCCCGTCTAAGAGAGAAAGCACCACACTGTTTGCGAAAAGGATTCCGATAGCAAGCAACACATAATGGGAGAATGTATGGGACGCGCTTTTCCTTTTGGAAAATACCATATGTTTATTGATTGTATAGTTGACCGATCCGCTGACGATGCGTGCGGTGATGTTGCTGAAAATCAGATGGTACGGAAGCGCCGCAGTGAGAGGAACCAGCAGCAAAAACGAAGCATAATCGACCGCAAAACCAATCAGTGAGGAGGAGGCAAACTTTATGATCTCCCTATAAATACGCAAAGAGTCCTTGACCGCATTAAAATGTGAAGATGTGTTCTTCTGGTCCAGGTAGACGGTTTTAATCGGCACCTCCAGAAGGGGGACTCCTTGCTTACCGCAATACAACAGCATGTTCATTTCATATTCATAACGCTCACCCGGGATATCAAGCATAAAATCAAAAAGACCACAGCCAAAAGCTCGCAGCCCGGTTTGTGTATCTGTGACCTTTGTTTTGCTGACCGCCGAGAAAACTGCGCGGGTGATCCGATTTCCGTACCTTGATCGTGCGGGGACGCTTTCATCGAACTGCCGGACGCCCAAGACCAGAGCGTTGGGATGAGCAGCCGCCGTTTCCACGACACGCTCCATATCCTTCGGCAAGTGCTGCCCATCCGCATCCATCGTAACAACGAGTCCTGCATCAGGTACACAATCCCGCAGATATTGAAACGCGGTTTTGAGCGCCGCACCCTTGCCGCGATTGACGCCGTGATGCATGATGGTTGCTTTTTTGTTCAGGACTTCCCACATCTCATCATATTTCGGGTCGCTTCCGTCGTCCACAATCAGCACCTCGTAGCCGACGGCGGTGACATCATATACAAGCTGTTTTAGTTGATCAGTCGGTTGGTAAACTGGAATCACTACATAGCGGCTCTGTTCCAGCAGATATTTTGAGTAATCTTCTTTCATTGCAATGGCCTCCTTTTGCACTGTTTTCTTCAGTATGAACGTGCAAAATGAGACGGCCATGAAGGGAATATTAGATTTTCTCATGTTGGCTCAAAAAGCAGGAGGGCCTTTTAGAAAGACCCTCCTGCCAGTCCAAGAATGATGTGTTATACGAGCGAGGCAATATCCGCTGGCTTAATCGTCGTGCTCGGAATCCGATTCCTGAATAAGCGCGCCGCTGCCGGCGTCCACATGGACTTCCAGCACTTTGCCGGACGCATCCTTGCCCTTCAGCTCATAAACAATTACGCCGTTTTCATCGCCCAGCTCGTCCACAACAAAGGTATAGCCCGGATTTGCGTTTTGAGCGATTTGGATGGCTTCCTGTTCGGTCACAGTCGCTTTTGCGGCGAGAGCGGCGTTTTCGGCGGCCTCCTTCCCTTGGTCTTGCACCTCGTTTTGGGACTCGGCGCCCTCCGGCTGCTCCACATCTTTGTCCAGCTTGGTGCCATTCACTTGGCCTGTGTCACCGGTGGCCGTGGCGATGGTGTCTTTCGTCGGGTTGTCGGTCGTTGCTGATGCAGAGGTGGGTTGGGCCATTACCGCCACCGGGTTCGCCTGCTGCTGCGGATTGCTGCTCTTGCTGGTTGTACTTGCGGCAAAAGCCGTGGTACCAAGCGCTGTGGTTGCCGTAAGCACGAGCGCCAAGGCTCCAAAGAGTAACCCACTCCGTTTCGATGTTTTCATAGATTTTTACCTCCGATTTTGATTTAGATGACACACTACGGTATTCATCTATGTGTGCAGTATCGCACCCGCAAATGAGACAGCGGTGAAAAGAAAATGAGGGTTTTCTCATAAAAGGTAGCTACATTTAAGCCCGTACTTTCTCATTTGATTTTCATGTTGATGGAATAGTATAAAAGAAAAGGAGAACTATCATGAGGATATTAATTATTGAAGACGATGCCGCGCTGCATCGAATTATTTCTAAACGGTTAAAAGAAGCCGGACATTCGGTGGACGGCTGCTTTGATGGTGAGGATGGGCTGGCCTATGCAGAGTCCATGCAATATGATTGCGTCATCCTCGATCTGATGCTGCCCAAAAAGGATGGGATTTCAGTATTGCGGGAACTGCGGGGCAAGGGCAACGCTTCACCGGTGCTGATTCTGACCGCCAAGGACTCCATCACTGATCGGGTGACCGGGTTGGATGCCGGCGCGGACGATTATTTAATCAAGCCCTTTTCCTTTGAAGAGCTGTCGGCGCGCATTCGAGCCCTGCTCCGGCGTGGCAGCGACACGAAAGAAACAGTATTGAGACTATCGGATCTAACGATGAACACCGCCACCCATGCGGTTCATAGAGCCGACCAACCCATTCAGCTCACGTCAAAGGAATATGCGCTTCTGGAGTATCTGCTGCGCAATCAGGGGCACATCCAGACCCGTTCACAAATCGCAGACCATGTATGGAACTATGATTTTGATTATGACTCCAATGTCGTGGACGTCTATATCCGTTATCTGCGCAACAAGGTCGATAAAGGCTTTTCCCCCAAGCTGATTCACACGATTCGAGGGTTCGGATATGTTATGAGGGAAGAAAATGAGTAAACTTAAAATCCGCACCAAAATCATCCTTTGGTATTCCGCATTTTCTATCGTACTCCTGGGCGTTCTGCTGCCGGTGGTATATGGCACGATATCGAATTCCCTTTATCAAAGTCTGCGCTCAGAGCTCCATGTCGCCATTTCCCGAATGGTTTCATCCCTGGAGGTGGACGACAACGAACTGGCCGTGGACTTTGACCTGGATATAGAAAACGGTATTTTAGTCTGTATGACCGATGAGAATAAAAATATCGTGTTCGCCTCCCGAAACGGCAAATGGCTGTCCAATGTTCCGGATACCGATGGGGACAATGCGATGGTCACACACAACGGGGCGGAGTGGATGGTCATAGGGCAGGAGTATCACGCGGATGGGCTGGACCTGAAGCTGTTTGTAGGCAGTTCCACTGCTTCGGTGGCGCACTCCCTGGGAAATCTCCGAATTCTGCTGCTTGCACTCGTCCCCCTCTATCTTGGCCTTTCTGCCCTTGGAGCGTATTTTATTGCCCGCCGCACACTGAGTCCCATTGCGGAGATTACCGAAACGGCCCGCTCCATTGGAGAAGGGGACCTGTCCCACAGAATTGAGGGCATTGTATCAGAGGATGAAGTGGGTGAGCTGGCTGCGGCCTTCAATGCCATGCTTGATAAGGTGGAGGCCTCTTTTTGCCGGGAACGGCAGTTTTCTTCCGACGCCTCCCACGAGCTGCGTATGCCGGTCGCCATCATCTCCGCATGCACGGAAGACGCATTGAATGGGGATCAAAGCCCTGAAACAACTGAAAATCTAATGACCATCCAGCGGGAGGGCACCCGCATGAACCACATCATCTCTCAGTTATTAATGCTCACCCGCGGATATGAGGGCCGTTACTATGTCGAAAAGGAGTGGATCACACTCCGGGATATGCTCGATTCCATCATAGATGAGCTGTCTGACATGGCGACGGAGGCAAACATAAGGCTGGAAAATGATGTTGCCGGGGACACGCGGATTTACGCCGATCAGAGCCTCATAACACAGCTCTTTGTGAATATCATTGGGAACGGTATCAAGTATGGCAAGGCTGGCGGCATGGTAATTGTATCGGCAGAAGGCTGCAAAGAAAGGACGGAGATCCTTGTTTCTGACGATGGCATCGGAATGAGTGCGGAGGATATCCCCCACATTTTTGAACGCTTTTACCGTGCCGACAAAGCGCGCAATCGCACTGGCACTGGGTTGGGGTTGTCGATTGTCAAATGGATTGTAGAGATTCATGGCGGCGACATTACCGCCTCCAGCGAAGAGGGAGAAGGCACAATGTTTCGGATTTCACTTCCCAATCAGCCGCAAAAAAAGCAAGATAAACCGTGAGGATATTAGATTGAGATATCTTTTCAAGCATTCATTGTGGTATAGAAAACGGCGGTTCAGAAATGAACCGCCGTTTAACTCTTTAGACCATGAGATATTGCTTTTCTATTGAGGTAACTGAGCAACGGCCCAATTAAAATAACAACAGCATGGTTCCGCATATGACCAGCAATAAGCCGGCAAGGGCTTTTTTCGTGAGCTTCTCTTTTAAGAAAATGTAGGAGAAGACCACCGTCACCACAATGCTGAGTTTGTCAATGGGGACCACCACGCTGGCCTTTCCCTCCTGCAGCGCGCGGTAATAGCACAGCCAGCTAAGGCCGGTAGCAAGACCGGAAAGTGCAATAAACACCCAGCCTTTCCGGTCTATGTTCTTGATGAGATATTGCTTTTTTTGCAGGAATACAATGCCCCAGGCCATCGCCAGCACGACAATCGTGCGGATTGCCGTGCCCAGGTTTGATTCAATGCCCTGTATACCGATTTTGCCGAGAATAGAGGTCAGTGCGGCGAAAACGGCGGACAACACGGCATAAAAAAGCCATGCTCTGCTCTCATTGTCGGCTGCGTCCGATTTTTGCCGCTGTATCATGAACCAGGTTCCAACGGTAAGTAAAGCGACGCCGCATAGTGCCCATAGGGTTGGCGTTTCTCCCAAAATGACAAAGGCAAGCAGGATCGTCAGAATCGTGCTGCTTTTGTCGATGGGGGTTACCTTATTGACATCGCCAAGCTGCAGCGCCTTGAAATAGCACAGCCAAGAGGCGCCGGTGGCTCCGCCGGAAAGGACAAGAAATAAAAGACTATGCGGTGAGATTGCGGCAATCGCATGTTGAGACCCCACGATAAAAACCATCACCCATGAAAACAGAAGCACAATCACAGTGCGCAGGGCGGTTGCCAAGTTGGAGTCTGTATTCTTAATCCCGACCTTTGCCAGAACGGAGGTCATGCCCGCAAATAAGGCCGAGCCAAAGGCATAGGCAACCCACATAGAAATCCCTCCCTTATTTTCCTTTCATGCTGCGTTTAAGAAGATTTCGCTTTCTGATTGGCCTCCAGCTTGAAGTCTTCCCGCAGCTCCCAAAAAATCTTAAACTCCAGTTTTTCTACATCCCGCTGCTGCTTATAGCTGATACGAAGCGTGGCATCCGCAGGGATGGTAACATCTCGATCCAGCTCTGGCAGCAGAGTTTTGATGCTATTGTCGCCGTGGCTTATGGACGCCAGCGCCTCTCTCACCTTCATAAACAAAGCGGCAGACTCTCCGGGGATATCTTCGGAGACCATATACCGATCGTTGGGATTGATGTAGGACATGGAATCCCCATCAGCCAGCCAGCGCATCAAAGCCTCCCGGCTAAACCGCCACTCCCGGCCAATCTTGCGGGCAGGAATATGTTCTTCCCTGAGTAGCTTGATTAGGGTCTTTTCGCTCACGCCTAAAAATTCCACCGCCTGTTCGAGATTCAGAATATCGTCCGTCATGAAATCCCTCCTTACTATCTGTACTATCTGTCATTATTATAATGCAGCAAAACAGAAAAATCAACGTTAACTGCACTTGATGTAACTTTGGCAGTATATAGATGTCGTTTATTAGACAAAAGACGGACCGTTCCTTTTCTTTGATTTTTGTTTGCCAAGATAGATTTCTTGTATCCCGATAAAAAACATTCAGGACTCTTGCTATGGTGTGTTTCATTTTCTTTTCATAGAACCCGAACCCTGATAGATTGTTCTTTTTCTGTAATAAAAATTCTTAGAGTGAGAGGTTCTGGTGGGTTCACAGTGAACCGCTCCAGGGTTCAGCGAAAAGGCGGAAGACCCCCTTGGCGGGAAATTCGTCTTTTCGCTTTTTTGCAGTCTGGCTATTTTTTTAGAATCAATCGGTTGGAGGTGTTGCTCCCGTTCTCCCGATAGCGTGGTTCCTTTTCAATGAGCCCCGCTTTGACCAGATCATGCAGGGCACGCTTGACGGTGCTGCGGGAAAGCTGCAAGTCGGAAGCAATGGTTTTTACAGCAGGCCAGCAGTCCTGCCCCTGGCCTGTGCGGTCACGAAGGTATATATAAACAGCTCTCGCCCGATGGGGCAGCTCATCGGGCGAGGCGGTGTAAATGTGGTCGAAGTAGCTCATGGGACCCTCCTTTACGTTTTGAGTATGGATCGGCGGCGCATGGTGTTTTCAGATGGTTCCACTGCCGGGGTATGAAGGGTTCCTGTTCCCGCCGGCGGCTCCAGTATTTCCCCGGTTTCTTCATCCACCAGCATGCAGGCCGTGTGCTTGCGGACGATATTTTCCTCCAGCGCCTGCTTATCGGCATAGGCCACTTTCCGGTTTGCCTTCTCCTCCACGGTATAAGACTCCCCGAAACGAATACCCCAATCAAGGAACAACCGCAGCTTTGTCCGCATGGGATGGGTACCGGTTTTCATTACGACAAAGCTGCCCTTTGGAATGGATTTGAGTTCATCGGGCGTCATGAGCGGGCGCTCCATCATCTGCAAGGACTGGCTGGGGTCATTCTTCCCGCGGCTCACGCTGCCGCTCATGACAGTGCGGCTGCCCATTGCTTTGGAGAGTACCTCGGCAGTCTGGCTGTTGGGAGCGAAACCGCCGAAGATGGTGTCCTGGCAGTTGTCCTGCACGATTTCACTGCCCTCTTTGCCGTAGTTCTTTTCGAGCTGTGCAAGGCTCTGGATGATTGGTACCAGAGTCAGGCGGCGAGAGCGCCCTGCCGAAAACAGGGGCAGGATGTCAAACGGGGGCATGGTGCCCAACTCGTCGCAGAAAAGAACCACTCGGTTTTTCAGCTTGCCGCCGTTCTCGTCCGCTACAGAAAATAGCTCACGGGACAAGTTCTGGATCATAAGTCCGGCCATGAAGTTTTTTGTCTGATCTTCCTCCGGAAGAATTAAGAAGATGGCTGATTTCTCGTTTGCAAAGGTTTCGGCATCAATGGCGCTGTCAAAGCACAGCACCTGCTCCAGCTCGGAATCTAAAAAAGCGTTCAGACGCGACAGCACCGTAGACATAACCGACGCCATCGCCTGCTCCGCACTGTTCAAGGCGGCACCGGCAAACCAGCGGGCTTTGTGATCTCCGGGCAGTTTATTCATCAAAAGCTGAAACTGGCTCTTGCCCTTCACCTTAGATGGCTCCAGCAAATCCTGCACCAGCTTGAATACGGAAATGATGTGCCGCTGCTCCTGCGGGTTTTCCTCGGTGGGCGGCAGATACTCGGCCAACAGAAGAATGACCGCTGTCAACAGCCCCTCGGCAGCATCGTAAAAGAAAGCATTCTGACCATAGGTGGAAGCGTCCCCCTCCGGATTGACAATGGTCTTAGCCAAAATCTTAGCATACTTTTCCGCCTTGGCTCTGGCGGCCAGATTATTTGGCTCCTTGCGGCAGATATCCATGTAGCGGTTGATAAGGGTGAGCAGATTGTTACCATCTGAGCGGCTGGGGTTCCGCAGGTCTATGACTGACACATTGTAACCATAGTAATTTTGAGCAATGCTTCCATAGTTGCGTGCAAGATCCCCTTTGGTATCCAGCGCCAGGAAACTCATCCCGCTGGCACAGGCATACTCCATGTTTGGGTAAAGGAAGAACGCTGTTTTTCCCACGCCGGATGCGCCGATCATCAAAATGTGAACATCGTCCGTATCCACCAATGCGGTGACCGCATTTTTCTCGCCCTTGCTTCCGAGTATGACTCCCTGCTCGGTAGGGAGGCTTTCGCCCCGCCTCCACAGCTCCGGCTGAAACGGAACGTGCTTATAGGTGTTTTTGATCTCCTGTTTTGATGCGAACCGTGCCGTACCATGCTGACCGTCACCCACCGTGCGGGATTTGATGCCGTTTAAAGTATAATAATGCGCCAGCAGAGACAAGCCGCCGATGACGGCGAACATAATGGCTGCGGCGCCAATCAAGATGTAAACCTGAGATTGCATAGAGATCCTCCTTATTCTTCTGACGACTTGAAATGTCAGAAGCGGAGGCAGTGCTATTGCCGGGCTTTACATGGACAGTTTCATTTCCTGATTCTGCTCCATCTTTTGCCGGTGTTTCTCCAGCAGGATGGCGCCCTTGAGACCGTGGGCGGCAATGTGTTCGTAGCACTCCGCCAGCTTTTCCTTTTCGGCGGCGGACACCACACGCTCATAGCCCCGCAGGGACATGATATCGGACTCCAGTAAATCCAACCGGGTTTTCAGATGCCCGCGGTTTTCATAGGCTCTGAACCCATTGCGGAGCCTTGCCTGCACAACGGAAAGATCCCGGCTGTGATCCATCTGCCGGTACTCCCTCACGGCGCCGACTATAGCGTGGCGGCACATCTCCCGCAGACAATCATCCGCCTCGGAAAACTGCCCCCAATGCAGATGGGAACGGACTTTTATGAGCAGGGCGGACAGGGTATCCGCGGAGCAGCCGGATTTCGCAGGCAATCCCGATTCCATAAGCTGCCGGCAGAGTTCATCCCGAAGCATATGCTGGGGATGTTCCTCGGCGGGGATGGCCGGCAATCCGTGCTTGGCCTTGATATCCTCGTTCCAGTCCTTGTGTATGGACAACTCTATCTCACATGGAATCCCTTTTGTATACAGCAGGTCTTGGTATTTCTCAGACGCTTCGATTCCTGCCTCATCATGGTCCAGGCACAGAATCACATGGTTTAGGTTTTGATATATCTCCAGCATCTTCAGCATGGCGTATTCGGAAACACCGCAGAGCGCCACATAGCTGTGGCGCTGCCATTCCTGGGGATGCAGGGTGATGTAAGACAGCAGGTCGGTGGGCGCCTCGAATGCATAGAGGCGCCCACTTGTGCCGATGTGGTGGAAGCTGTAGCTTGGATCGCAGTTATCCACATTGCCTTTGAAGCCGGGTCCATCGGTATAGAGTCCCCGCTTGTGGGCATGGCGGGGAACACCGTTTTCATCGAATCCTACAAATACGGCGTTATGGTATTCCTTCGCGCCGTCCTTGGACTTTTCACAGCTTTCGTACAGGAGCTTTGCCCTGGCAAAGTAGCTGACCACCTCACGGTCGATAAGCCGGGTTTTTGTAAGGTAGGCATAGACACGGCGCATATCGCTGTGGGGAGCCGGAAGAGCGAAGGGCTTTTTCGGCTCCTGCTTCTTTTGTGAGGCGGGCCGATAGACCTCCCCCTGCTCACCACCCAGCAGCATGGTCACGGCTTCGGGAAAAGTGAGACCGTAAAAGTTTCGCACAAAGTCAATGGCATACCCGCCGCTCTCCGCGGAATGATCGTACCACTCGTTTCCCCGGACGGTGATGCTGCGGTCGGACGCCAGCCGTTTATCCCGGCCGCTGGGGATCAGCTTCTCACCGCGACGCTGGAGGAAATCCACAAGATCCACATTGTTGGCACGGTACTTCTGCTCATCTGTAAAATATACATAGACACCCATAGATGCACCTCCTACCTGTGGTGATTGCCGATTCTATGAAAAAAAGCCGCCCTTTTTACAGGACGGCAATGGTTCCGGAGCAATTTCCACCTGATGGGTTGCTTGATTTTCTTTTTCTGTTTCTTCACGGTGATCCTCCAATCGTTATAGCGACATGGTCTGTTCGTGGTCCCCCTGGGCATGACCGGCCGCACGCTTTTTCTCATTCAGCTTGAGGCGCCGTTTTCGGTCAATGCGAGGGCCGGGCGGCTTTAAGGGCGGTGTGTTGTCAGAAAAAATACGGCTCATGTGATTCAGGAGCCGTGTCCCCGCCAGCAGGACGGAGGGGTCTTTAAAGCTATCCATATGGTCGAGGAAAAACTGAGCGTAAATATTGCCCTGGGCGGCAGAAAGGGTAAACCAGCGGACAGCAGCTTCTTTGTCTTTCGGGACATCCTTTCCCATAAGGTACAGCTTGCCGAGGGTATACTGCGCATATTGATTGCCTTGTTCAGCGGCGGCAGTCAGAAACCCAAGGGCTGCCTGTACATCCTTTGGCACATCCTCGCCCATGAGGTAAATCTTGCCGAGCCGGTATTGTGCAAACTGATTTCCCTGACCGGCAGACCGTTTCAGGTATTCCAGAGCTTTGGGGATATCCTTCGGAACATCTTCTCCTTTGAAGTAGAGGATACCGAGGGCGTATTCCGCAAATTGGTTCTTCCGGTCCGCGGCAAAGATCAGCCAGCGGACGGCGGACTCCACATCTTTGAGGATACCCTCGCCACCAAGGTAGAGCTTGCCGAGCCGGTATGCGGCAAAGTCATTGTCCTGTTCTGCCGACAGGGTATAAAGCCGTACCGCCTCGGAAATATTCTGCGGAACATGCTGTCCCTTTTCATAGAGCTTGCCGAGAAAATATGCAGCATAGGGATTCTCAGCCTCCACCGCTTTGCTGAGATAGCCAAGGGCTTTCTCAACATCCTGCGGCGATGCTTTTTCATCCGAGAGGATGAGCTTGGCAAGCTGGTAGCAGGCAAATGTGTTTCCCACGGATGCCGCCTTTTCAAAGTATTCTTTTGCCCTGGCTTCATTCTTGTCAGTACCAACACCATTCAGAAGCATCCAGCCAAGACGGTATTGGAGCTTATCATCATGGCCCTTTTCCTCCAGAGAAACAAAGCCGAGAAAGGCTTCTTGAAAGCGGCGGTCAGCGTCCTGCTGATTTTTTTTACAGCCTATTCCATCCCACAGCATTTTACCCAACTCAAAGCTGGCATAGGGAAAGCTCTGATCCGCCGAGCGGGTATAGAGGGCAAAGGCGGTTTCATGATCCTGCTCCACACCCTTGCCGTGGTAATACAAACCGCCAAGGGAATACTGCGCGTATTTGTAGTTCTCCTCCGCGGAGAGGGTGAGCCAATCTGCCGCCTGCAGATAGTCCTGCTCGGTGCCAAGCCCTGCGGCAACCATTTTGCCGATTCGATATTCGGTGTACTTCCACGGCTTTTCTTCCTCGGCGGCATGGAAAACGGCAAGGGCTTTTTCATACCATTGGTACGCTTCTCCGGCATCTGCTTCGCAGCCAAGACCATCGGCGGCCATTCGGCCAAGGTCATACAGCGCAAGAGGGTTATCCGCATCTGCTTCCGCGAGGAAAATTTCACGGGCTTTCTCAAAATCTTGCGGGATTTCGGCATCCTCATCGCCATGCAAATATTTCTTTGCCAGTTTGTAGTCCTCCGTCCACCAGGAGTCAGAGGATTCCTTACCGTCAGAGGTTTCATCGCTGGAGGGCTGCCCTCCGGAATCATCTATCGGTTCCTGTTCTTCTTTGTCCGTCATGTCAGAGAGGGGTATCTCCAGATCATTCGCCGGCTCCGGCAGTGCCGGTTCTGCCGATGACGGTTCCTCGAAGGTCATGGTCCCAAGGAGCAGGGTTTCCTGAATGACCATGTTGCGGATGGGCTTGAAATCCTCACAGCGGGAAAGAGGCGGCGGCTCGGATGGGGTTTCGGTATAGATGGATTCGATCCTGCCCCTGGTTTCCCACCACAGCCGGTAGGCTTCCGTGACACGGCTGTCCTGCGCCAGCTCATCCACGATTTCGTCCACAATATTTTTCAGCTCTGCCTTGAGGTATCCATACTGTTTTTTGCCGCCCACCGTTTGCAGACGCTCGGCAAGGTGTGTGATGAGCTGCTCCATGCGGTCGCTCTGCAAAACACCCCCTTTCATCTGACGGATTAGCTCCCGCAGGGACTCGGCCGCCTGTTCTTTCAGGTCATCCCGCCGCTGGCTCTTTTCACCGTAGAGCGGAATGAGCTCCTGACGGAAAATCTCATTTGCCAGCGAGGACTTCATTTTTTTAATGCCCTGCCTGGTGAGGTATCCCTCTTTGGGGTCGGTGCTGTAGCAGAGCATATGCACATGGGGATGGTGGGACTCGTTGTGGAAACTGGCGTACCATTTCAGATGGTCCGGATGGATTTTCAGATTCTCCGCAATCTCCAAAGCCTTGGAGGAAAGCAGAGCCTTCCATGCAAGCGCATTGTCATACCCCAGACGGGAGGCATCCTCACGGCGGAGAGAAATAATCGGCATCCACACATTTCCGGTATATGCGGACAGCTCATCCGCAACCTGATTTAAGGCCAGCGGCTCATCGCCGCCCGTAAACAAACCGTGGCTGTCAAACTTTTCGACGCGGGGGCGGTTGGCAATGTAGTCCAGATATTTTTCCCGATCACCGATTTTATCCAGATGCTGCTCCAACGCTATGGTGATAAATTCCGAGGCGTTTTCCCGGTTCGGATATGCCAGATAGTCCTCGTACTCGAACAGCTCCCTGGTGTCGGGAAACTCCCGGAGGATTTCCGTGACGAGAGCCTGCTGTTTTTTCGTGGCATGCCAAAGCTCACGGCCGTTCTTTATTTTATCCACACCGTCACGGGTAGCAATATACTTGACCAGGTTATTCAGATGGGCGGCTGTTTTTTCGCTTCCGCCTTTGAGGTAACCGTTTTTTATAACTATGCGTGCCATTATTCTTCGTCATTCTGGCTGCTCTGGAAGTCCACCGCATCATCCAGACGGATCTTGCCCCTGGTCTTTTTCACCTCGGAAACGCAGCGGCCGCGGAGCCGGCGCAGTTCATCATCTGTGATATTGAGCGTGGTTGCCAGCAGATGCATCATCATGCTGATCTCCACCGACAGACGGAAGAGGTTGGCCGCCACCCGGTTTTCGGTTTTCTGCAAGGTTCCCTCAACGGACGAGAGCAGGGCTTTGGAGAGGTAGGAGGTGATGTCCTCCGACCCAAGGTAGCCCATGTAAAAGCCGAGGGCTTTCTCAATAAACTCACTGCGGCTTTTGCAGTTGTCCTTTTCCAGCCAGCCGTCCATCCGATCCATCGTTTCGGGGTACATCCAGACGGCGGTTCTTTCCTTGTTGTTTTTCATCGGCAAATCCTCCTATTGCCTGCCGTCTACCCCGAAGGTGACGGTCAGAAAGCCTTTGTTTTCCTGCGGTTTCTCTGATTTCGACCACCCCGGCTGTGACAAACCCGCAATCCGACCACCTCATGGGGAAGTGCGAAAAACGCCCAGCACTGCTGGGCGAAGTGGGCGGCGGGCGGTCGCTTGCGACCACCTGCCTTTCTCCTGCTCTTTTTTCGACCGTGGAGACTGCTGGATTTGGGGTGCAGAGAGCCTTTTCCCAACGCTCGCACAAAGCCCTCACGTTGCCGTTTAGAGTGGGATGGGTGCATGGATGCCACACCGCCTGTCAAAGCGGCACACAGGGGCGAACAGGGGGCAACGCTGGGGGACGGGCATGCGCCTTAATGTGCCGCCCTGTCCTGTGTGCCATCAGCGGCAGGAGCAGATTTCTCTTTTTCTTTTTGCTTTTTGGGCGAAGCGGTGGCGGGAGCATCCTCGCAGCCCTCGTCAATATATTCCCGGACGGAAGACGGAACGTATTTTTCATAGAGCTTCTGCAAGGAATCGCAGAGCTCCTGTGTGAGATCCGCATCCTTTTTCTCCATGTAGCGTTTCACCGCACGGAGCTTTTCGCCGTCCATTTGCACGGTAATGCTTTCTTTTTTCATGCTGAGTGTCCTCCTTAAAATCGAAATCCCATAAAGGTGAAGCCGGGTTCCAGCTCCGGTTCCTGCCCGGTGAATTCGGGAATGTCAGCAAAAAGCTGGCTGTATTCCGCGACCTTACTCTTGCCGAGCGAGGTAAAGTTGCCGTCATAGGTGGTGTCGCAGACAAAAAACGGACCGCAGATAATGTCCGCGCCCAGCCGCCTGTTGGGCGGCATTCCGTTTATTTTGCCTTCCTCATTGCAGACGGCAACGCAGCCGTTGGGAAAGCTGATGCATTCAATCAGGCCGCCCACCTCCGCCTGCAGGCTGGCAAGGTCATTTTGAATTTCCTTGACATGGGGCGCCTGCCCCGGCTCAATTTTGAGTACCTTAATCTTGTTCTCACGCATAAAATCAGCCCTTCCTTCTTAAATTTATGGTAGATAATTTCTCGGATTTTGCTTCACACCGTTCACCCGCACCTCAAAGTGCAGATGGTTTCCGGTGCTGCGCCCGGTGGAACCCACCTTGGCAACGGTTTCCCCGGCTTTCACGGTTTGCCCCTCACGGACGAGAATCTCAGAGCAGTGACCGTATAAGGTGACCAGCCCGCCGCCGTGGTCAATGGTGAGATAATAGCCGTAGCCGGTGCTGCCATAGACTACGGTTTTCACTGTTCCCGCCTGTGCCGCACGGATGGAGGTGCCTTTCGATGCGCCGAGATCAATACCGGAATGCCCCGCCCACTCGCCGGTGAGCGGGTCCGTCCTGCCGCCGAATTCAGAGGTCACCATGGAGCGCCAGTTCTTACCCAGCGGAGAAATCAAGCCGGAGGCGGAGGCTTCCGGCGCTTCCGCGTAGGGTCTTGCGTACAGCACCTGCTTGCCGGAATCGAACAAATCCCGGTAGACGACCTGTCCTTTCGAGGAGGATGCGTCCACCACCTTGCCGTCCCCGGCGTAGATGCCAACGTGGCTAATGTTCATGAAGCGGTCGTTGGGCTTGTGGCTCCAGAACACCAAATCTCCGGGAGCAAGGCTGGATTTTGGAATCGTCAGCCCGTTGTCCACGCAGTATTTGCCCTGCGCCGCAGCCGTGCCAGGCGGATTTACCCCCAGCTTTTTGTACACCCACTGTACAAGATAGCTGCAGTCGGTGTAGCTGCCCTGTCCTCGAAGCTTCTGCGAATACGGGTCTCCAAGGCGGGAAAGCCCCAGCCGGACAGCCTGTGCACCCGCTTCTCCGACAGGCAAATCGGAATAAAAACCGTCCATCTGATCCGGCGTCCAGTCCTCCCACAGCCCGGAATTGTCATCTTCCATGGGCGCGCCGGTGCCATATCGGGCGCGGTAATAGATTTCATTGGCGTTGGCCTGATCCTCATAAGTGACGGCTCTGCCGAACAGCGCGCGGATGTTGTTGTAGACAGCGGGCAGAGAGGTGATGGGTACGGCTACGGTATAGGTTTCTTCCGAGGTGGTGCCGTCGCCGTTCTCCACGGTGCGGGTGCGTTCCTCATACGTCACAAAGCAGTCCACATAGCGCCGGTGTTCCAGTCGGGAGGGGGACGCTGCGCCGAAGAACAGAGAATAAAAAATTGCCTTGACCCGGTAATTGTCAAGGCTGTCGCCGTCCTCCATCTCTGCGTTCACGTTATCGATGGCATTGTCTATGAGGGTGAAGCTCTGGCGCATATCCCCGATGTATTCCCGGTACTCCGCAGGCATACT
>NZ_CBYL010000022.1 GCF_000577335.1 Faecalispora jeddahensis
GCATGTGCAGGTTTAACCTGCCCAAATGGCCGTATTGCCGCAGGGCAGCACCAGACCGCTCTGTGTAACTGGGAGCCCGATTTCATCCGCCGAAACGGAGCCGCCGAACTGCGTTTGTAATAGGGTTCCCAACAAATATGCCATCACTGAAGGGGACAGCCCAGTGGTGTAAGAATTCAACACAAAAAACAGGGCATCTTTCGAAAGCAGCGGCACGCAAAGCTGCACCAGCGGGTACAGCTGCTCCTCGAGCTTCCACACCTCGCCGCCCGGTCCGCGCCCATAGGAGGGCGGGTCCATGATGATGCCGTCGTAGGTATTGCCCCGTCGCTGCTCGCGCTGCACGAACTTGACGCAGTCATCCACCAGCCAGCGGACGGGCTTGTCCGAAAGGCCGGAGGCCGCCGCGTTTTCCCTGGCCCATGCCACCATGCCCTTGGAGGCATCCACGTGACATACCTCCGCACCGGCCGATGCGCACGCCAGCGTCGCCGCACCCGTGTAGCCGAACAGGTTCAGCACCTTTACCGGTCGGTTGGCATCCCGGATTTTCTTCATGACAAAATCCCAATTCACCGCCTGCTCGGGGAAAATGCCGGTGTGCTTAAAACCCATGGTCTTGAGCTGAAACGTCAGCTCGCGATATTTGATTTTCCACATGCCCGGCACCGTGCGGTATTCCTCCCAGCGCCCGCCGCCCGTGTTTGAGCGCAGGTAGCGCGCGTGGGCGCGCTTCCACATCGGATGCTCGCGCGGTGTTTTCCAGATAATCTGTGGGTCGGGGCGGATCAGAATGACCTCGCCCCAGCGCTCGAGCCGCTCCCCGTCGGAAGCATCGAGCAATTCGTAATCGTTCCAGTCTGCAGCTCTCAAATGAATCCTCCGTTATGCCAGGCGCTCGCGCACCACATCGGCTACCTCGTGCGCCAGCGCACTGATTTCGTCGTGATTTTCGCCTTCGATCATCACGCGCAGCAGCGGCTCTGTACCGGAGGGACGCACCACAACGCGGCCTTTGGCGCCCAGACGCGCCTTGGCGCGCTCAATCGCCTCATTGACCTCGGCATCCGTGTAAAAGCGCAGCTTGCCCTCGCGGCTGACAGTCACGTTGACCATCACCTGCGGGTAGCGGGCCATCAGCGTCGCCAGGCTCGACAAATGCGCCCTGCGGCGATTGAGGATCGTTAAGAGCTGTACACCGGTCATCTGACCGTCGCCCGTGGTGGCGTGGTCGAGGAAAATGATATGCCCGCTCTGCTCGCCGCCGAAATTATAGCCCTCCTGCAGCATCTCTTCCAGCACATAGCGGTCGCCCACCTTTGTGGCCGCAAACTTGATGCCGTTTTCTTCGCAGAAGCGAATAAAGCCCATGTTCGTCATGATCGTGCCGACCGCGGCGCTTTTCGCCAGACGGCCCTGCGATTTCAGGTCGAGCGCGCAGATTGCCATCAGGAAATCGCCGTCCACCAGCTGGCCCTGCTCATCCACGGCAAGGCAGCGGTCGGCGTCGCCGTCGAACGCCAGACCGGCGTCCATATGATTCGCCTTCACGTATTCCATCAGCGTCTCCATATGGGTAGAGCCGCAGTTGTCGTTGATGTTCACGCCGTTCGGCGCGTCGGAGAGCATGTGGCACTCCGCGCCCAGCTCGGTAAACAGCGTCTGCGCGGTCATCGCGGAGGAACCGTTCGCGCAGTCCAGCGCAACGCGCAGGCCTTTGAGCGCGTTTTCCGGCACCGTGCTCTTCACATGATCCATATAATCCCGCAGTGCCTGGGGCGCGGCGGAAATAGAGCCGACCTCGCCGCCGGTGGGGAACTGGGGCTTTTCCTCGTGATCGAGCACGATCGCCTCGATCTGCTCCTCGAGCGCGTCGGGCAGCTTATAGCCGGTGCTGCTGAAAATCTTGATGCCGTTGAATTCGCAGGGGTTGTGCGAAGCGGAGATCATCACACCCGCGTCGGCCCCGTACTTCTTCACCAGGTAGGCCACCGTAGGGGTAGGCACTACGCCCAGATGCACCACATTCGCGCCGATGCTGCAAAGGCCCGCGGCCAGCGCGCTTTCAAGCATGTCGGAGGAAATGCGCGTGTCCTTGCCGATCAGGATTTTCGGATGGCGCTTGCCGCCTTTACCCAATACCATCGCTGCGGCGCGGCCGATATTCATCGCCAGCTCACACGTTAAATCTGCGTTTGCGACGCCTCTGGCGCCGTCGGTTCCAAACAATCTTCCCATGTTGCGTCTCCCATCGATCATTCGATCGTTTTTATAATAATGCCACTTTCCAAAAGGCATATCAAATCTTAGTCATTGCCCCGCGTTAAAACAGCTTTTGCTGCGCACCCGTCAGATCCTCCGGCGGGGTGAGGCCCAAATGTAAATACGCCGACCGCGTCACACAGCGCCCGCGCGGCGTACGGCTCAAAAAGCCGATTTGAATGAGATAAGGCTCGTAAACATCCTCGAGCGTAACGGATTCCTCCCCGATAGCGGCGGCAAGCGTATCCAGTCCCACCGGGCCGCCCCGGTAATACTCGATCATCGTGCGCAGCATGCGGCGGTCGTTCGCGTCAAGGCCGATTTCATCCACCTCAAGCCTTTCAAGCGCGCGCCGCGCCGCCTGAACCGTAATCACCCCGTCGCTGATCACCTGCGCAAAATCGCGCACACGGCGCAGCAGGCGGTTGGCGATACGCGGCGTGCCGCGGGAGCGGGACGCCAGCTCCAGAGCGCCCTCCGGCTCAATAGGGATGCCGAGAATCCCGGCGCTGCGGGTGACGATCTGCGCAAGCTCCTCCGGCGAATACAGCTCCAGCCGCAGCACAACGCCAAAGCGGTCGCGCAGGGGCGCCGAAAGCTGCCCCGCGCGTGTTGTCGCGCCCACCAGCGTAAACGGCGGCAGCGGCAGGTGATAAGAAGCCGCCATCTGCCCCTTGCCGGTGATGATATCGAGCGCGAAATCCTCCATCGCGGGATACAAAATTTCCTCCACACTGCGCGACAGGCGGTGAATCTCATCAATAAACAGCACGTCGCCGGGGGAAAGGTTCGTCAAAATCGCCGCCAGATCGCCCGGCTTCTCAATCGCCGGGCCAGAGGTGATGCGCACCCCCACGCCCATCTCGTTCGCGATAATTCCCGCGAGCGTCGTCTTGCCAAGGCCGGGCGGGCCATACAGCAAAACATGGTCCAGCGTTTCTTTTCTCTGTTTGGCCGCCTCCATGAACACCGCCAGATTTTCCTTGACCTTCTGCTGGCCGATGTATTCCGAAAGCTGGCGCGGGCGCAGGGGATTTTCCACCTCCGCGTCCTCGGGATTATAGTCAGGGGCGACGACACGGTTTTCCAGATCAAGTTCGTTTTCAAAGGAAAATTCCATGTCTTATCGTCCTCCTCCCATCGATTTCAGCGACAGCCGGATCAGCTCCTCCACAGGGAGGCTGCTGTCGAACCGGCCGACGATCTGCGCGGCCTCCGTAGGCGACCAGCCCAGCACTGCCAGCGCGCTGACCGCACCGGCCGCGTTGCCGATCGCGGGATTCACAGCGGTGTCCCCGGCAGAAACAGTTGCCACACCCATCTTTTTCACTTTATCCTTGAGCTCCAGCGCGATGCGCTGCGCGAGCTTCGGGCCCACGCCGCTGGCGCGGGACAGCGCCTTGCTGTCGCCCGAGGCCACCGCAAGCGCAACCTGTTCCGGCGACAGCTCCGACAAAATCGAAACGCCTACCTTCGCGCCCACACCGCTGACAGATGTGAGCATTTTAAAGCAATTGAGCTCCGTCATCGTGTAAAATCCGAACAAATCGAGTGCGTCTTCACGCACGCTCAGGTACGTGAACAGACGAACCTTCTCGCCGATCTGCGGCAAAGAGCGCTGCGTGTTCATGGAGGTAAAACACTTAAAGCCCACGCCGCCGCATTCTACCACGGCAAGGTTTGGTTCTGCATGAATTAAGATGCCCGATACACTGTAAAACATTTATCTGATTCCTCCCGACAGCATGGCGCGGCGCAAAGGCGAGCCTGCCGCCTGTCCATGGCAGATCGCCATTGCAAGCGCATCCGCTGTGTCGTCCGGCTTCGGCAGTTCCGTCAGGCACAAAAGCTTTCGCGTCATTTCCATCACCTGCGGCTTTTTCGCCTGTCCGTAACCTGTCACCGCCTGTTTTACCTGAAGCGGCGTATATTCAAATATCGGCACTCCGGCCTTGCGCACTGCCAGCAGAATGACTCCGCGGGCCTCCGCAACGCCGATCGCGGTTGTTTTATTGTTCGTAAAATACAGCTTTTCTATGGAGACCGCATCCGGCCGGTTGTGCGCCAGAACCGCGCACATTGAATCGTAGATCGACACCAGGCGGTCTTCAAACACCTCGCCCGCCTGCGTTGTGATTGCGCCGTATTCCATCGGGCGGTATTTGCCCGAACGCGCGCTTACCACGCCGTATCCCACGATCGCATACCCCGGGTCTATGCCCATGATTACCATTTCACCGCTCCGCTCTGTTTCGTTGTATCACCTGATAGTACTCAGTTTTTAATTATACCATAAAATCATACCTGTGAAAAGTAGTTCGGCATGCGGCGGCACATTTTGCGGCACACGAAAAACAGGCTTGTCCCCCGTGAAATGAATTCCTATTCAGTATAGCAAACGCGCTTTCTATGTCAACTCATTTTTATAAAAAAAGTTTACAATTTGTCAAAATCGGTTGTTATCTGCGAGCCTTATCGAAACCTTTCACAAAGTCCGCATATTTGGAGCCGCTTCGCTCAAAATAAATACCGAAACGGAGGGAACGAAAATGACCCGCAGAAGAAAAATACAAATCGGCAGCGTAGCCGCCGCGCTGGTACTGCTGCTGACCGGCACCGCCATCGGCGGCTGGTGGACTGCAAACCGGTACCGCACGGACCTGGAATACAGCTACCGTCGTTCGCTCAGCGATTTGGGCGATTATGTGTCGAGCCTGGAAACAACGCTCACCAAGGCGGTTTATGCCAATACTTCCACGCAGCAGAACGGCGTGGCCGCGCGTTTGATGCGCGATTCCAGCGGCGCGAAGGCCGCTCTTTCGGCCCTGCCTTTAAAGGGCGACGAATTTGACAACATGAGCAAATTTCTGGCGCAGGTAGGGGATTTCTCCACTTCCCTTTCCGCCAAAATCAGCGCCGGGCAAAAAATCAGCACGGATGAATACGAACAGATTCAAAGCCTTGGCGGATATGCAACCAAGCTGCGTCAAGGGCTCTCTCAGGTAGAGGATGAGCTTTCTGCCGGTGACCTGAAGATCGGCGAAACGGAATCTCTTGTCAAGGGGCTGAGAGCATCGCAGCCGGTGTTCAGCGATAAGCTGGAATCTGTTGCCAAGGATTTCGAGGATTACCCCCAGCTGATTTATGATGGCCCGTTCTCCGACCATATCGGCCAGCAGAAGCCAAAACTGATCGAAGGGAAAGCCGAGGTGCCGCAGGGCAACGCGCAGGTACTGGCGGCCAAATTCCTGAATGTAGATCAGTCAAAACTGACCCACACCACAGACAACGAGGGCGGTCTGCCCGCGTACAACTTTTTATACGGCGATATCCGCGTATCCATCACCAAGGCGGGCGGGATCCCTGTGCGGCTGATGAATCCGCGTGACATCGGCACCGACAACCTGAATTACGAGGCGGCGCTGAAAAAGGCCAAGGAATTTCTGGATTCCCGCGGCTATACCGGCATGAAAGAAAGCTATTACTTCATGCACGACGGTAAATGCACCATCAACTTTGCGTACGCCATACAGGGCACGGTGTATTATCCCGACCTGATCAAGGTATCCGTCGCGATGGACAACGGCGAAATTGTTGAGGTGGATGCGACCGGCTACGTGATGAACCATACGAATCGCGCGGTGCCCAAGGTAGCGCTGACCATGGCCGAGGCGCAGAAAAATGTCAGCCCTTACCTCACGGTAAAAGAGGGCCGGCTAGCCATTATCCCGACCCCCGGATACAACGAAGTGACCACCTACGAATTTTTATGTGAAAGCAAGGATGAAAAGAAGGAACAGGTGCTGGTCTATATCGACGCCAACGAGGGATTTGAACGCGATATCCTGATCCTGCTTTTCTCAGACAACGGCGTGCTGACGCAGTAGCCGCTGAATTGCAGAAATAAAAACGGGGCTTGCCGCTCCCATCCGTTTCGGATGGAGACCGTAAGCCCCGTTATCATTTCGTTTTATTCCTGCGGCGGAAGCTGCGGAGGATTGCCGGGGTCATCCCCACCGTTCACCGGAACGGAAAGTTTTGCACGGCGCTTTTTCCGGCGCACAACCAGCCAAACAATACCGCCCACGACGGCAAGCAGCAGCAGAATCGGCAGACCGCCGATCACCACGACGAGCGCACCCTCGCCCGCGTCACCCATCCAGCGCAGAGACTGCCGGAACTGGTACGAGATCTTTTCGCCGAGCGTTACGGGCGTTTTGTCGATAATCGTCGCCTTGCTCACTTCAAACAGGTCGACCGTAACCGTGCTGTAATTCACCAGCGAATCATACTGGCGCAGGGTGCCGGTCAGCTGTTCGATCTGGTAGGTCACATCGGCCAGAGCCTTTTCCAGCTCCACAATATCGGCCATTTTATCAGCCTTCTTCATCAGCTCCAGAAGGCGGTCCCTCTGGGTGTTCAGAGCGCTCAAATGCGCCTCGGTGTCGTAGTAGCTTTCCGTAATATTTTCGCTGCTGCTGGAAACGTTCAGCACCGAACCGATCGTGCCGGACTTTTCTTTCCACACCTTCAGCTTTTCCTGTGGAATCCGCAGTACATAATGCGCCGTGCGGCTGTCATTTTTCTGCAGCGCACCGTCGCCGTCCACACCGGATTCTTGAATGTAACCGCCAAGCTGCTCCGTGAGCGCTTGCAGCGTTTGAATCGATTGGTCAAACTCCAGCGTTTCGATACGGTAACTCAGCCGCTCTATGATCTTCTGGTCGGAAAGCGCCTTCTGCGCGGCACCAAGATCGGTTCCGCCGCCCTCCACGCCGGCGTTCTCCTGTGATTTTGCGGCGGTTGTGACCGATGAGGCCACCGAGTCCATGTTCTGAGCGGCAGCAGTCTTAGGGCTGGCGCTGCCGGCAGAGCAGGCGGTAAACAGCAGTGAGGCTGCCGCTGCCAGCATAACGGCTGAAACAGCTACCGGATGGTTTCTTCTGGTTCTCACGGGGATCGGCTCCTTTCTGTTCCTAAAAGGGTTCCATTCTTCCGCGGGTTCCACCCGCCCGTTTTGTCTAGATTATAGCAGTCCCTTCCATTTCCTGTAAAGAAACAATCCCGTAACCACACGGGTTAAACCCGCATACATGTCGCGGAGCAATTTGCCGAAAGCAACTGTATCTTTTTCTGTAGGAAGAACTCTATTATTTTCCAATATTTTGTTATACACTAAAAATATATAAGGATACTGTTTCACCAGGAGGAATCATAAATGGAGTGTTTTAGAAGCTGTGACATTTCTGATCTTACGGAACTGGAAACGATAAGCCGGACTGCATACTCAGATGCATTTCATCATTTGCTTGATCGCAGCGACGTGGAAGCGTATGTAATGAGCAAGTACAGCAGCGAAAATCTGAAAAAAGAGCTGGAAGACGGCGCGAACCATTTTTTGTTTTTGGAGAAAGACGGCTCAGCCGTAGGCTATATGAAATACATCCTGGAGCAAAACGCTTTGGAGATCGACAGGCTATATATTCTGAATGGTTTTAAAGACAGAGGAGCAGGTTCAAAATTTATGAAGAAAGCGGAAATGCTTGCTGCGTCTCACGGTAAAAAAGTCTTAACCCTGGGCGTGCTGGAAAAGAATCTACCGGCCATTGCCTTTTATAAAAAGAAAGGGTTTATACAGTATTCGGAAGAACCAGTTATTGTTGGCCATTCTGAATACCGCTTGCTTTTGATGAAAAAGGAGCTTTGACCCACTGAATCTGTTTGACGATTTCCTCCCTCTCAATGTATGGTGTGGACCCAGCCTGCAAAAAGCGCCGTTCCTCAAAAGGAACGGCGCTTTTTTCGATTGATTCATAACGCACAGGGCGACTGCAAGTTCAAAATCAGCCCAAGAGCTTCACCAAGACCGCCTTCTGCGCGTGCAGACGGTTCTCGGCTTCCTCAAAGATTTCATCTGCGTGCGCTTCGAACACCTCTTCGGTGATCTCTTCGCCGCGGTGGGCGGGCAGGCAGTGCAGAACCATTGCCTCCGGCGCGGCCAGCTTCAGGTTTTCCGAATTGATCTGGTACCCGGCAAAATCGCGCTGGCGCTTCTCTTTCTCCGCTTCCATACCCATCGAAGACCAGACGTCGGTAATCACAACATCCGCTCCCGCGATCGCCTCTTCGGGCTTATCGGTCAGGAAGAAATTCGGGTTGCCCTTCGCGAATTCCAGCACCCGCGCGTCCGGCTCGTAGCCCTTGGGGCACGCCGCCGAAACCTTCATCCCCATCTTGAGGCCGCCGACCGCCAGCGAATTGAGCATGTTGTTTCCGTCGCCAATAAAGCACATCTTCAGGCCGTCGAGCTGGCCGCGCGCCTCGCGGATCGTCATCAGGTCTGCCAGCACCTGGCAGGGGTGGGCAAAATCCGTCAGGCCGTTAATGACCGGGATCGAGCCGTACTCCGCCAGAGCCTCCACCTCAGACTGTTCATAGGTGCGGATCATGATGCCGTCAAGGTACCGCGACAGCACGCGGGCGGTGTCCTGCACCGGCTCGCCGCGGCCGATCTGCAAATCACTGGACGAAAGGAACAGCGGGTATCCGCCCAGCTGGTACATGCCGGTTTCAAACGACACGCGCGTTCTGGTAGACGCCTTCTGGAAGATCATACCCAGCGTTTTGCCCGCAAGGCGCGGGTGCGGAATATTGTGTTTCTTTTCATATTTCAGTTGATCCGCCGTGTTGAGGATGTCTGTAATCTCCTCTGCAGACAGATCAAGCATTTTCAGCAAGTGTTTCATGAAAGCTCCTCCTCGAGAGTCTTTTGCAGGATTTGCATGCCCTTGTCGATCTCTTCGTAAGAAATCGTGAGCGGCGGCAGCAGCCGCAGTACGTCGTGCGCCGTCAGGATCAGTAGCCCGTTCTTCACACACGCTTTTGCAATGACGCCTGCCTCACCCTGTTTGAGCGATGCGCCCAGCATCATACCCATGCCGCGCACTCCGGCAATCTGGGGCATGGCCAGCAGGCGTTCCCGCAGGTAGGCGCCCTTTTTCTGAACCTCCTCCAGGAAGCCGGGAGCGGTCACGCGCTCGAGCACGGCCAGACCGCCCGCCGCGCAAACCGGATTTCCGCCGAAGGTCGTCCCGTGGTGTCCGGGTCCAAGCACGTCCTTCAGCGCCTCGGTGCAGAGCACCGCGCCGATCGGCAGGCCGCCGCCAAGGCCCTTGGCACACGAAACCACATCGGGCTGAATATCGTACTGCTCAAAACTGAAGAAGCTGCCGGTGCGGGCAACGCCCGTCTGTACCTCGTCCACCAGCAGAAGAATGTCGTTTTCTTTGCAGAACGCAGCTACGCCCTGTACGAACTCCTTGTCGAGCGGCAGCACGCCGCCCTCACCCTGAATCATCTCCAGCATCACGGCACACACGGTTTTGTCTGCCAGCGCTTTGACGCTTTCGAGATCATTCGCTTTCGCATACGCGAAGCCCGGGGTAAAGGGAGTGAAATACTGGTGGTGCTTCTCTTGTCCGGTCGCAGTCAGTGTAGTGATTGTGCGGCCGTGGAACGACTGAATCAGCGTGATGACCGTACCGCGTCCCTCGCCGTATTTGTCGCTGCTGTATTTTCTTGCCAGCTTGATCGCGCCCTCGTTCGCTTCCGCGCCGGAGTTTGCAAAGAACGCCTTGGAAAACCCGCTGGCCCCACACAGCTTCTCGCCGAGCTGAATGCTGACAGGGCTGTAGTATAAGTTTGAGATGTGCTGCAGCGTCGCAGCCTGCTCCGAAACCGCCTTGACCCACTGCGGGTCACAGTAGCCGAGCGAATTGACGCCGATGCCGCTGCCAAAATCGATGTACTCTTTGCCCTCGGTATCCACAGCCTTTGCGCCCGAGCCGCTCGCCAGCGCAACCGGAAAGCGGTTGTAGGTAGACATCAGGTATTCCTTTTCCTGGTTCTGCACCTCTTGAAACAGCATTTCATTTCCCTCCTATCCGTTAATAAAACATAGTGCCGATCCCCTCATCGGAGAACAGCTCGATCAATATGGAATGGGGCGTGCGCCCGTCGATGATATGCGCTCTGGGAACACCGCGCCGCACCGCCTCCACGCAGCAGTCGATCTTCGGGATCATGCCGCCGCTGATGATGCCCTCTTTTTTCAGGCGCGGCACGTCGCTGACGTTCACCTGAGGGATGAGGGTTTCTTCGTCGTTTTTGTCGCGCAGCAGACCGCGGATGTCCGTCATCAGGATCAGCTTTTCCGCGCCCAGCGCCGCCGCGATGCGCGACGCCGCCACATCCGCGTTGATGTTATACGCCGTCCCGTTTTCATCCGCGCCAACCGTCGCGATGACCGGAACATAGCCCGCCTCTGTCACATCGGTGATCACAGAGGTGTTCACGTGGGTGATGTCGCCCACAAAGCCAAGGTCTTCTTCGGCCTGCAGCTTCTGCACCTTGATCATGCCGCCGTCGAGCCCGCACAGGCCCACCGCGCGGCCGTTGTTGCGCTCAAGCAGCTGCACCAGGTCCTTATTGACCTTTCCAGCCAGCACCATCTGCACAATATCTACCGTTTCTTCGTCGGTGTAGCGCATTCCGTTGACGAACCGGCTTTCCTTGCCGATCTTTTTCAGCATCGCGCTGATTTCGGGTCCGCCGCCATGCACCAGCACCACATGGATGCCCACCAGCTGCATCAGCACGATATCGCTCATCACGGCCGCTTTTAGGTCTTCGTTCACCATGGCGTTGCCGCCGTATTTGACCACCACGGTTTTGCCTTTGTGCGTTTGAATGTAGGGCAGCGCCCGAACCAGCACTTGCGCTCTGTCACTGTTCGAAATTTTCATCTGTTCACATCCTTATTCCGCCCGCCGTTTGGTCAGGAGCGGTAATCTCCGTTGATCTTGACGTAATCATAGGTCAAATCGCAGCCGTAGGCCGTGGCCGCAGCATCGCCGTCGTGCAGCATCACATTGATGTTGATTTCATCCTCTACCAGAATCTTCTTCGCCACATCCTCGTCGAACTCAATACCCGCGCCGTTGCGGCATACCGCGATGGTTCCCGCTTTAGACTCAAAATCAAGGTCTACCTTCATAATGTCTATCGGCACACCGGCATAGCCGATCGCGCACAGCACGCGCCCCCAGTTGGCGTCCGCGCCGAACATAGCGGCTTTAACGAGGCTGGAGCAGATCACGCTCTTCGCGGCTGCCTTCGCCGCAGCTTCATCCTTTCCGCCCTCCACATGGCAGACCAAAAGCTTTGTAGCGCCCTCGCCGTCCTTCGCGATCATCCGGGCCAGCGCGGTGCAGATTTCTTTCAAGCCCTGCGCAAACAGCGCAAAGGTTTCTCCATCCGCTTCGATCTTCGCGCTTTCCGCTTTTCCGGAGGCCAGAATCGACACCATGTCGTTCGTAGAGGTATCGCCGTCCACACTCACCATGTTAAAGGTATCGTTCACCGCAAGGCTCAGGGCTTTTGCTAGCACCTCCGGCGCAATCTGTGCGTCGGTCGTCAGAAAGCCGAGCATTGTCGCCATGTTGGGGTGAATCATGCCCGAACCCTTTGCGATGCCGCCGATCACAAACTCTACTCCCGCGCCCGTCACTTTCAGCGCGACCTGCTTCTTCGCGAGATCGGTCGTCATGATCGCTTCCGCCGCCGCGTCGGAACCCGTGGGAGAAAGCGTTTTGACCAGCTCCGGCACGCCGGATGCGATCGGCTCGATCGGCAGAATCTGCCCGATCACGCCCGTGGAGGCGACGATCACATTCTCTGCCGGGATGCCGAGCGCTTTGCCGGCAATTTGACACATCTGCATCGCTTTTTCTTCGCCGTCCGCATTGCAGGTGTTGGCGTTGCCGCTGTTGCAGATCACTGCCTGCGCCACGCCGTTTTCCAGATTTTTCTTTGTGACGACCACCGGCGCGCCTTTTACAAGGTTCTGGGTGTACGCTCCCGCTGCCGAGCAGGGGGTTTCGCTGTAAATCATCGCGAGGTCACTTTTGGTTTTATTCTTGCGGATGCCGCAGTAAACGCCGCCCGCCAAAAACCCTTTGGCCGCCGTTACGCCGCCCTCAATCCATTCAAAACTCATGTTGGATTTCCCCTTTCCTGCTCTGCCGTGTTAAAATGCCGGGGGCATCATCAAGAGCCCGGCGGTTTCTTCTAAGCCAAAAATCAGATTCATGTTCTGCACCGCCTGCCCGGCCGCGCCCTTGACCATATTGTCGATGGCCGAAATCGCAACCAGCTGCCCGCAGCGCGGGTCTGTAAACAGCGATACATCGCAGAAGTTCGAGTACCGCACGTTCTTGATATCCGCGCTCATGCCCTTTGGCAAAAGGCGGAGAAACGGTTCGTTTGCATACGCCTCTTCATACGCCTCGCGGAGCTGCTCCTGTGTGACCCCCGGTTTGAGGGAAGCATAGCAGGTAGCCAGAATGCCGCGGTTGATCGGCAGCAGATGCGGCACAAAGGTCAAGTGGATTTTTTCTCCCGCCACGTGCGACAAGGTCTGCTCCATTTCGGGAGTGTGACGGTGATTTGCTACCTTATAGGCAGAAAAGCCCTCATTGAGCTCGGGATAGTGCGTGTTTTGGGCAGGCTTGCGGCCCGCGCCCGTCACACCGGACTTACAGTCCGCGATAATGCCCGAAAGCTCTACCAGCCCGTTTTTCACCGCCGGGGCCAGCGCTAGCGGCACCGCCGTGGTGTAGCAGCCGGGGTTCGCGATCAGGCGCTTGCCTTTGATGTTCTCGCGGAACAGCTCCGGCAGGCCGTAGGCCGCCTCGCTGTGCAGTTCCTTGCTCAAAAAGCCGCCGCCGTACCACTCGGTGTATTCCGCCTCATCCTCCAGACGGAAATCCGCGCCCAGATCGATAAACGCACGGCCCTTATCGTGACACTGCTGCGCCAGCTCTTGGGAAAGCCCATGAGGGAGCGCGGCGAAAATCACATCGCTTTTTTCAATGACCTCTTCCTGATCGGTACAGGTCATGTCACATCGGCTAAGGTACGCCGGGTACACCTCGCTGAGTGCCTGCCCGGTAAAGCTGACTGAACTGATAGCCGCAAGCTCCGCCTGTGGGTGGGCCAGCAGCAGACGAACGAGTTCAGCCCCCGCATAACCTGTGGCGCCGATGACTCCCGCTTTGATCATGTTTCATTCCTCCTCATGGGTATTTCTTTTAATTTATTGGCTGAATTTTTTATTTTTTGAGGCCGCCTGAAAGGAAGTTGCTCTGACGAAGAGTTCCCCACTCAGGTTTTCCCTCTTTTTGCTGAAACTGTTTTGTTCGTTTATTTAGAGGTTTTCTTCGTGCGGCTTCGCCGCGGGGAAAATTTATTTTTTGTTCGTTTGCCCCTCATGCCGGGGCGGGCGCTACCTTTCGCTACGAGGCGAAAGGTAGCAAAGACTCGCCAAAGGACACCTTTGGAATCCGTTTGGGGAGCAAGTTCTGGAATGCAACGCCGAAAGCTACTGGAAAGACGCTCCAATGAAAATGCCCACTCGCCTTGCTAAGTATAAACAAACAGCTTTCCATTCTCGTTCGGCGGCCCTTTTCAGAGCGCTCTCCTCAGTGTGCAGAGGTGCGTGCGGCAGTTTTTCGCAAATTCATTTCCGCGAGAAGAAAAGTTGTTTTTTTGCGAGCCTCCCCGCGATGTATTGGCGGGTTTAACCCGCCCGCGACGTGCGTGCAGGCTCAGCCTGCCTGTTCCAAAAGCTTCAGTACCCGCTCCGCCTGTGCCCGCACGTTTTCGGGGGCGGGAGCGCCGGTAACTTTTCGCCCTGCCACACAAGTTTCAAGCGAAATGGCCTGATATACGCCGTCGTCAAACGCGGGGCATGCTTTCTGGTATTCCGAAAGGGGCAGGGTCTCCAGCGTCTCGCCCTCGGCGATGCACTGGGCCACCAGAGCGCCTGTAATTTTATAGGCATCGCGGAACGGCAGGCCCTTGCCCACCAGATAATCCGCGCAGTCTGTCGCGTTGATAAAGCCCCTGGCCGCCGCCGCGCGCATGTTCTGCGGCAGTACCTTCATCGTTTCAATCATCGGGATGAACGGCGTCAGGCAAAGCTTTAGGGTGTCCACGGCGTCGAAGATGGCTTCCTTATCCTCCTGCATATCCTTGTTGTACGCAAGGGGAAGGCCCTTGAGCATCGTCAGCAGCGTCATCAAATCGCCGAATACACGGCCCGATTTGCCGCGCACCAGCTCCGCAATATCTGGGTTTTTCTTCTGCGGCATGATGCTTGAGCCGGTAGAAAATGCGTCGTCCAATTCCACGAATTTAAATTCCCACGAGCACCAGAGGATGATCTCCTCCGAGAAGCGGGAAAGATGCACCATCGCGAGCGACACGGCCGCGGCCAGCTCTACACAGAAATCACGGTCGGCCACACCGTCCAGACTGTTCTGGCTTACGCCCGAAAACCCCAGCAAACGGGCAGTCAGCTCACGGTTTAAGGGGTAAGTCGTCCCCGCCAGAGCGCCGGAGCCGAGCGGCAACACATCCATGCGTTTGTACGCATCACCGATGCGCTCTACGTCGCGCAGGAACATCTCCGCATAGGCCATCAGGTGGTGCCCAAAGGTGATCGGCTGCGCCCGCTGCATGTGCGTATAACCGGGCATTACGTCCTCGCTGTGCAAAATCGCCTTGCGGCACAGCACCTCGATCAACTGCCGAAGCTGCGCCTGCAGCACGCCGCATTCCTTTTTCAGGTAGCAGCGCAGATCGAGCGCCACCTGATCGTTGCGGCTGCGGGCGGTGTGCAGGCGCTTGCCCGCGTCGCCCACGCGGGCAGTCAGCTCGCCCTCCACGAAGGTGTGAATATCCTCCGCGTTCGGGTCGATCGCAAGCTTGCCGCTCTCAATGTCCTGCCAGATGCCCATGAGGCCGTCACAGATAACATCTGCCTCGTGCTGCTCGATCACGCCACACGCACCCAGCATGGTTGCGTGGGCGATGCTGCCTTCGATATCTTCTTTCGCCATTCGGCTGTCAAAGGAAATGGAAGAGTTAAAATCATTTGTTTTCGGGTCAACTTCTTTTTGGAACCGTCCTGTCCAAAGCTTCATGTGATTGCCTCCGTCATTTTGTTCTGAAAAGCAGACGGGGGCGAACAAAATGTTGTCCGCCTCCCGCCAAATCCCACGCCGAAGCCGGCAGGATTATGATTTTCTCTTCTGCGCCATCACCTTCAGCGGCAGACCGAACAGGTTGATAAAGCCTGTGGCATCCGCCTGGTTGTAAACCTGATCTTCGCTGAACGTGGCGACTTCTTCGTCATACAGGGAGTAGGGAGAGGTTACGCCGGCATCGATGATGTTGCCCTTGTACAGCTTGAGCTTCACATCGCCGGTCACATACTGCTGGGTGCTGTCCACAAAGGCGGAAAGCGCCTGACGCAGCGGAGTGAACCACTGGCCGTTGTACACGATATCAGCAAACTTCAAGCTGATTCCCTGCTTGTAATGATACGTTTCTTTGTCGAGCGTGATCTCCTCCAGCTTGTTGTGCGCGTGGTACAGGATCGCGCCGCCGGGAGTTTCATACACACCGCGGGATTTCATGCCGACCAGCCGGTTTTCCACCAGATCGACAATGCCGATGCCGTTCTTGCCGCCCAGCTCGTTTAGCTTCCCGATCAGCGCAACGCCGTCGAGCGCCTCGCCATTGAGCTTTGTGGGCACACCCTTTTCAAACGAAAGGGTGATATAGGTCGGCTCATCGGGGGCCTGCTCGGGCGAAACGCCCAGCTCCAAAAAGCCCTCTTTATTATAGTGCGGCTCGTTCGCTGGGTTTTCCAGATCAAGACCCTCATGCGACAAATGCCACAGGTTCTTATCCTTGGAATAGCTGGTTTCCTTCGTAAAGCTCAGCGGAATGTTGTGGGATTCCGCATACTCGATCTCTTCTTCTCTGGATTTGATGTCCCATACTCTCCACGGAGCGATAACAGTCATTTCAGGAGCCAGCGCCTTGATGGTCAGCTCAAACCGAACCTGATCATTGCCCTTCCCGGTGCAGCCGTGGCAGATGGCGTCCGCGCCCTCAGCCTTGGCGATCTCGACGAGCCGCTTTGCGATGATGGGTCTTGCAAAAGAAGTGCCCAGCAGATATTTGCTCTCGTAAACCGCATTCGCCTTCAGGGTCGGCCAGATGTAATCCTCGACAAAGGTCTTTTTCAGGTCTGCAATATACAGCTTGGAAGCGCCGGTTTTTCTCGCCTTTTCTTCCAGACCGGCCAGCTCGCCGTCGCCCTGACCAACATCCGCGGCCACCGCGATGACCTCGCAGTCCTCGTAATTTTCCTTCAGCCAGGGGATGATGACAGATGTATCTAAGCCGCCGGAATACGCCAGCACAATTTTCTTGATTTGCTTTGCCATAAGTAGCACTCCTTTTTCATCAATCTTTTTTCCACGCTAAGTCTTGTGTTTAATTATACGCTTTAAGTTCAAAAAATCAACCCCAATTTGCATAATTATTCAATTTATCCATTCGCGACAAAGATTGACTCAAAAGCTTGCCCCGTTTGGATAGAATGAATAATTCCCATGTCAGGCTCGTGCACCGCAAAATCCGCTTGCATTTTTTCCATATGGTGGGTATGATAAAAATGAAACGAATCAAAAATGGAGGTTACGATAATGTTGGAGAAAATCAAGCCGGAAGACCTGTCGATCAACCCCTTCACCCTGATCGGCAAAGAATGGATGCTGATTTCCGCAGGGACCGAGCAGAAATATAACATGATGACCGCCAGCTGGGGAGCCCTGGGAGTATTCTGGGGCAAAAACGTAGCCAGTGTCTATATTCGCCCGCAGCGGTACACTCTGGAATTTGTGAATGAACAGGAATATTATGCCCTGAACTTTTTCGAGGACTCCTACAAAAAAGCGCTGGCCTACTGCGGCGCTCATTCAGGCCGCGATGTAGACAAGGCAAAGGAGAGCGGGCTGACCCCTGCCTTTGACGCGAAAGCACCGTATTTTCAAGAAGCAAAGCTGGTGCTGATCTGCCGCAAGCTGCACTGCCAGAAGCTTGACCCTGCCGGGTTTATCGATCCTGCCCTCGACGGCCAGTGGTACCCCGAGAAGGATTACCATAACATTTTCCAGGGCGAAATCGTAGAGGTACTTCAGAAGAAATAATTATTTTGCTCCAAAGCCGCTCTCCCTGTGGGAGCGGCTTCTTTTTATCTCTAGCTACGTGTGAAATCGAGAAAACAGATGATTTTTTCTGCACAGCTTCACTGTGGAGTTTTTGATTGCACAGGCCTGCCCAAATATGACTTTTCTTCGCATGAAGATTAAACTTTCTGTTAAAATTAGCACTCTCGTGTTGACAGTGCTAATTCTGCGTATTATAGTATAGACGTACCAAGAAAGAAGATCCTAATCAGGAGCTTCTAAGTGGGCATGAAGATCAGAATTTGATAGGAGGAATGATTTATGTTGCCCAGCCTTTTTGGTGAAAATCTATTTGATAACTTTTTTGAAGACCCGTTTGAAAAAAGCCTCTTCGGCGGCCGTAACCCGCTGTATGGCAGACGTGGCCAGAATCTGATGAAAACCGATGTGAAGGAACTGCCTCAGGCGTATGAGCTGGCGGTAGACCTGCCCGGTTTCCAGAAGGATGAAATCCATGTGGATCTCAGCAATCATTACCTGACCATCAGCGCTTCAAAGGGTATGAGCAAAGAAGAAAAAGATAAGGATGGCCAGTATATCCGCCAGGAGCGTTACAGCGGCGCCTGCTCGCGCAGCTTCTACGTCGGCGATGTAAGGCCCGAGGAAGTCAGCGCAAGATATGAAAACGGTATTTTAACACTCTCCTTGCCCAAGAAGAACGCAAAGGCTCTGCCGAGTTCTTCTGAAATCTCGATTCAATAAACCGAGCGCGGCGGAGCAATGCCTCGCCGTGAACAATCAAAAAGCCCGTTCCGGCTTTCTGAACAAGTCCGTAAAAAACGGACAATGACAAAAGGCCCCCAATCGTAGGATAATATAACTACGATTGGGGGCTTCGCTATGCACAGACAAAAAGGAACACCAAATATACCACAAGAAATAGTCCATGAGATAATTACCCGACATAGAGCAGGAGAAACAGTACGGGAGTTAATGAAAGTATACGGAAAGACATATTATACGATTCGGAATATCATTAAGCGTGAAAACAAGAAAAGCAGATCAACAGAGCCATTGAAAAAGTCTCGAGGGCGAAAACCAGCTGTAACACTGCAAGAATATAAATACGAGAACAAACGTCTCAAGATGGAAAATGAATTATTGCGGGATTTTCTTCATCTCGCTGGAAGGAAGTGAGGCCACAAGTAAAATATTTGGCAATATATCATCACAAAGGAAAATATCCAATCACTACTATGTGTCAATTTATTGGGGTATCCCGCAGTGGCTACTATGAGTACGTCAAAAGAATAAACAAGCCACAGTTTGACCAGTCTCTGGCTGTACTGATTGCGGAATGCCAACAAACCTGCCGAAGAACTTATGGCTACCGCAGAGTACATATCTGGTTGCAAAAGAGGGGAATTTACCGGAATCCCAAAACGGTATTGCGCATTATGCAGAAGTATGATCTGCTCGCTGAAATCCGCCGTTACCGGAAATACCGAAAAATGGGAGAACAACTGCACAAATACCCCAATTTGTTGGACAGACAGTTCACTGCCCTGCGGCCAAACCAAAAGTGGGTCACGGATATTTCTTACATCCATACAGGTCAGGGAGTCTTGTACCTGTCCATTATCCGGGATCTATATGACAACAGCATTGTCTCCTACAAAACAGGTACAGAGCAGACGGTAAATCTGGTTTTGGATACAATCCGGCTTGCCAAGCGAAAAGAAAATGTCACTGCGGAGTTGCAGCTCCACAGTGACCAAGGCTTTCAATACACATCCCAAGCATATTTCTGCCTGACTCAAAGATACGGCATTACTCCATCCATGTCAAGACGCGGAAATTGCTATGACAATGCAATGGCTGAAAACTTTTTTTCCTGCCTCAAAACGGAATGCATCTACAGGCAGAAGATTCATACATTTCAACAAGCCAGAGAATTAATCGATGAATACATTTGTTTTTACAACCATCAGCGCATCCAGTTAAAGACAAAACTGGCACCGCTCGAAAAGCGACACCAGTTTGTTGCTTAATTGAATACCCTACGATCGGGGGCCTTTTTGTACTGTCCTCACAATTTGGCGCAGTTCATTCAGCCGGAACGGGCCTTTTTCTGTCCGATTACTTTTTCAGGTACTTCAGCCAAGACCGCGCAAAGCAGATAACATAATAAAGTCCTGCCGCTAGCAGCATCATAGAGCTGAATCTGGCCAGGAATGACACCAGCAGCATGACATAGGCCATCGCCAAAAACAGAGCCGAAACCCTCCAGGAATCCATCAGCTGTACCGTATCCATCGGGCGGCGCAGCTTTACCTCCACCTGATTAATCGCAAAAATCAAACGGTACGAAACAAGCAGTGCGGCGCAGGTCATCAGAACCCGCAGCGCCAGCAGACCATACACCCCCAGCAAATTCGTCACACCCAGCGCGTCCAGCACATAGATGATTCCGGTAACAGGCAGCAGAATCAGCGAATACAGGCGGGTGTCCTCAAATCGGTCGCCGTACGAATCCAGCTCTTTGGCACCGAACCAGAGCAGCGCGTACCCCACAAAATCCGGCAGCAGCCCCAGCACACCATTCCCAAACGGAAGGCTGTAATCCAGAAGCAGAAAAATAGTACCAAGCAATAGTTTTGTCATTGTGCTTCCCTCTCCCCTCATATTCTCCATCATACAGAAAAAAAGGCCTGCAAAGCAAGCCTTTTTGAAAAACAAGCGAAAAGATTGGTCAGGAAAGCAGCATCCGGTCGTTCACCAGCGCATCACCCTGCGCGGACTGGAACCGTTTGAGCAGCTCCTCCACCGTCAAGTTTTTCTTTTCCTCGCCCTCAATATCGAACAGGATACGGCCCTCGTTCATCATGATGATACGGTTGCCGTAGGCCAGAGCGTCCTTCATATTGTGCGTGACCATCAGCGCGGTCAAATTGTCGCGCTTGATAAACTCATCGGTCAGGCGCAGAACTGTCGCCGCCGTTTTGGGGTCCAGCGCAGCGGTGTGCTCGTCGAGCAGCAGCAGCTTCGGCTTTTGCAGCGTCGCCATCAAAAGCGTCAGCGCCTGACGCTGACCGCCGGAAAGCAGGCCCACCTTACTGTTCAGGCGATCCTCCAGGCCAAGCTCCAGCACCTTCAGCTGTTCGCGGTAGGCGGCTCTTTCCTCTTTCGTAATGCCCCAGCGCAGCGTGCGGCTTTGGCCGCGGCGGTTGGCCAGCGCAAGGTTCTCTTCAATCCACATGCTGCCCGCCGTGCCACGCATCGGGTCCTGAAACACACGGCCCAGCAGCTTTGCGCGTTTAAATTCCGGCAGGAAAGTGATGTCCTGCCCATCCAGCTCAATTTTGCCGCCGTCGCAGGGGAACACCCCTGCGATCAGGTTCAGCAGGGTACTTTTGCCCGCGCCGTTTCCGCCAATGATCGTGGCGAAATCGCCCGGCTTCAGGTGAAGGTTCAGATTGACCAGCGCCCTTTTTTCATTGACCGTGCCCTTATTGAAGGTACGGCATACATTTGTCAGTTTCAGCATTGCCATTCCTCCTTAACCCTGTTGGTTCGGCTCGTCAGGATCCTTGTCCGAATCGTCGATCGCGTCCTCAAAAGCCTTGTCGGGCACCATTCTGCCCGGGCTGTTCGCCGCGCGGCGAGCCATAGAATCCTGGAACATTCTGCTCATGGTGGGCGTAAACAGTGCCAGCGCCACCACGATGGAGGACAGCAGCTTCATATCCTGCGATTTCAGGCCGTAGAACAGAACCACGGCAATGATGATGCGGTAAACCACCGAGCCAGCGATCATGGCGATCAGGCGCGGCAAGAAGCCCATGATGCGCCCCAGAAGCACTTCGCCGATGATAACGGAAGCAAGGCCGATTACGATGGTGCCGATGCCCATGCTCACATCGCCGAAGCCCTGCACCTGTGCCACCAAAGCGCCGGAGAGGCCGACAAGACCATTTGACAGCACCAGAGCCAGAATGACCATGGTATCGGTATTCACACCGAGAGAACGCACCATATGGGGATTGTTGCCGGTTGCCCGGATGGCACTGCCCAGCTCGGTTCCAAAAAACCAGTAAAGCAGGAAGATCATCGCAACCGCAACCACGCCGCCCAGCAGAAGCTGCGCATTATAGCGGGAGAGCATGGGCAGCCAGCCGCCCACTTGCACGTCCACCGTATCCACACCGAGCAGGGGGACGTTGGCCCTGTCGTGCATGACGCGCAGATTGATCGAATACAGCGCCGTCATTGTTAAAATTCCCGCGAGGATTCCCGGGATTTTCATTTTCGTGTTCAAAAAGCCGGTAATAAATCCGCAGAGCATACCGCCCATCAGCGAAAAAATCAACGTAAGAAAAGGGTTCATCCCGCTCTCAGTCAGAATGGCGGAAATCGCGCCGCCGGTAGCGAACGAACCGTCAACCGTCAGATCCGGAAAGTCCAGAATCCGGAAGGTAATGTAAACGCCGAGCGTCATAATTCCCCACAAAACACCCTGGGCCACCGCGCCGTGAACGGCCCCCAGTAAATTCATTAGCTCCATATCGTTCCTCTATTCCGTGTATTAATAACAGTTTCAGGCGGTGAGCCGCCCCACCGCCTGAACTCCGCATTTTGCGCAGGCAAAACACGGGAACATTCAATTAATTATTGTAAACGAATTTAAGGGAGATTGCAACCCTTTATTTCTGGGAAGAAGCGGCGGAAGCCAAGGCGTCCTGACCGTTCTTGGTGATGGAATCCGGAAGCACCATGCCCATTTTGGCAGCCGCTTCGCTGTTGTAGTAAACATCCAGCTGATCCTGGTACTCTATGGGCATATCGCCAACTTTTGCCTCGCCTTTCAGCACCTTAATCGCCATTTGGCCGGTCTGATAGCCGAGCTTTTCGTAATTGAGGCCCACCGTGCAGGTTCCGCCGTCAGTTACCATGCCGATCGCGCCCGGCACCACCGGCAGTTTGTTTGCAGAGGTGACGGAAGTCACGTTTTTCATGTTCGAAGCCATCAGGTTATCGGTGGGAATATACACGCCCTGCACCTTACCAACCATGGACTGCGTGACCTGCTGCACCTCGTTGGAGTTCGAAGCGGTAAAATCCTTATACTTCAGGCCCAGCTCATCGCAGGCCGCCTTGGCCCACTCGATCTGAAGCTTGCTGTTCGTTTCGCTGGAGCTGTACAAAAAGCCCACCGTCTCCAGCTCGGGGACGAGCGTTTTGAGCATTTCGAGCTGTTCCTTCACCGGCGTTTTGTCGCTGGTGCCGGAAACATTTCCGCCGGGCTTTTCATTGCTGGCCACCAGCTTTGCATCCGCAGGATCAGTGATGGCGGTAATCAGAATCGGGGTATCGGTGATGACCTTCGCCACGGCCTGCGCGGCGGGGGTACCGATCGCCAGAATCAGATCCGGCTTTTTATTCGCCAAAGTATTTGCGATTGTCACACAGTTGGCCTGTTCGCCCTGCGCGTTCTGCACATCATAAATAACGTTTTGGCCTTCCACATAGCCCGCATCCGTCAATGCCTGCTGAAAGCCTTTCAGCGAAGCATCCAGAGAAGGATGGGTCACCAGCTGTGCCACGCCGACGGTGATCGTTTTGCCGCTCGCGGCGGAATTCTCCGCAGCCGCAGACGAGGCGCTGCCCGCATTCCCGCAGGCTGTGACAGACATCGCCATCACCGCAGCCAATGCCGTCGCGGCGATTTTGTTTTTTATTTTCATATTCGTCCTCCTCAAAGACGCTTTATCTAAGTGAAGCGTTCATTGTTTTAAAGCATCAAATCAATAGCTGTATTTTACTCTGCCCCGAAAAAAATGTCAAGTACCGATTTCTCGCTTTCTTCCGCAAAGAAGGCGAAACCTCGCATTTTCTCTGCTTTTCATCAATGAGACAGACAAAAAAAGGCAGGCGGAATGCGTTCCGCCTGCCTTGACCCGGCAACAAGCACCGGATTTTTCTTTATTATTTTGCCGCCGCTACATCTTCGCCCTTGAGGATCCTCTCGGGGAGAGTAATTCCCAGCTGCTTTGCAACCGCGCTGTTGTAAGAAATGGTGTATTCGGTCTGGTATTCGATCGCCATGTCGGCGGGCTTCGCCTCGCCTTTGAGCACCTTTGCGGCCATCAGGCCGGTCTGGTAGCCGAGCTTCTCATAGTTGATGCCCACGGTGCAAAGGCCGCCGTTCTGTACCGGGCCAACCTCAGCAACGATCAGGGGCAGCTTCGCGGAATTGGTGACCGCCGCCACGTTCTTCATGCCGGAAGCCAGAATGTTGTCGGTGGGGATGTAAACCGCCTGCACCTTGCCGACCATCGACTGCGCGACCTGCTGAATCTCATTCGTGTTCGAAATGGTGAACTCCTGATACTTCAGGCCCAGCTCCTCGCAGGCGGCCTTGGCCCATTTGGCCTGCAGCTGGCTGTTCGTTTCGCTGGAGGTATACATGATGCCGACCGTCTGTACGTCGGGCACGATTTCCTTGAGCATTTCGATCTGCTCCTTCACCGGCGTTTTGTCGCTGGTGCCGGAAACATTTCCGCCGGGCTTTTCATTGCTGGCCACGAGCTTCGCATCCGCCGGATCTGTCACCGCCGTAATCATCACCGGGGTATCTGTAATTACTTTCGCCACGGCCTGCGCCGCCGGAGTCGCGATTGCGAGGATCAGATCGGGCTTTTTATTCGCGAAAGTATTCGCGATGGTGATGCAGTTCGACTGCTCACCCTGCGCGTTTTGAATATCATAAGTAACGTTTTTGCCTTCCTCAAAGCCCTGAGAGGCAAGGCCATCCTTAAAGCCCTTCAAAGAAGCATCCATCGCCGGGTGAGTCAGCAGCTGAGCCACACCGATATTGATCATCTTTCCGCTTTCGGCAGAATTGGCCGCAGAAGCCGCCGCGGATGAAGAAGCCGCGCCGCCGTTCCCGCACGCGCCCAAAGAAGCCGCCATCGCAACCGTCAGAACCACTGCGATCATTTTTCTGAATTGTTTCATATTCTCCTCCTTTTGCGGTACGCTGATCGGCCGCAAACGATTTATTGGTTTAAAGCATCAATAGCTAAAAGTAATTGTACTCGCCATATGACAAAAAGTCAACCCCTGATTTTTTTCTTTTGCCTGAAAATACCTTTTTGCTCCTTTCGGGGCTTTTTCGACAAAGGAAATGCAGCACAGCCCAACAAAAATCATATTTTTAGCGCGCCAACGGCAAAACCGCTCCATAGTTTCCGCGCGGTGCTCCAGCATTCAGATCGGAAATTCCCCGCGGAATTCCTTTTTGTAATTTAGTCACAGACGGCGCCGGGGAATGTTGCTATACTGTAAAAAAACAACAAGGGGGCAATTCAAATGGCAGTAATCCATTTGACCAAACATAATTATCAAAAAGAGGTTCTGGAATCCGAGCAGCCGGTGCTCATCGATTTTTGGGCGCCCTGGTGCGGGCCCTGCCGAATGCTCGGCCCGACTGTAGAGGAGCTCAGCCAGGACCTGGAAGGCAAAGTAAAGATTGCAAAGATCAACGTAGACGAAGAGCAGGAGCTTGCTCAGGCATTCCGCGTGATGAGCATCCCGATGCTGGCGGTAATGCGTGGCGGCAAGCTGATTTCTTCCTCCGTCGGCCTGCAGCCTAAGGCTAAAATCATGAAAATGCTGGAGAAATAAGCTTTGAAAAAGCAAAGCTTTAGAAAGATACAAGGGGGAATGACATCACATGAAGGTGATTATCATCGGCGGAGTGGCAGGCGGCGCGTCCGCGGCTGCCCGCCTGCGCCGTCTGGATGAAACGGCACAAATCATTCTGCTGGAACGCGGTCCATATATTTCTTACGCCAACTGTGGTCTGCCTTATTATGTAGGCGGAGAGATCAACCAGAAAGAGGCCCTTACCCTTCAAACGCCGCAGAGCTTCCGCCAGAGGTTCGGTATTGATGTGCGTACCGGACACGAGGCTGCGGCGATCCGTCCGGAGAAAAAGACGCTTCTCATCCGCGATCTCGCCGCCGGAGAAGAGTATGAGGAATCCTACGACAAACTGATCCTCTCACCCGGTGGCGAACCGGCCCGCCCGCCAATTCCGGGTACGGATGACCGGCGCGTCTTCACGCTGCGCACCGTGCCGGATTCCCTGCGCATCCGGGAATACATCCAGCAGAACCGGCCCCGCCGCGCGGTGGTGATGGGAGGCGGCTTCATCGGCCTTGAAATGGCCGAAAGCCTGATGCGCGCCGGTGTTTCCGTCACCGTGGTGGAAGCGATGGATCACGTGATGGCCGCGCTGGATTACGACATGGCCTGTGAGGTACAGCAATACCTGCGCCACCAGGGGGTTAGTCTGGTGCTCTCGCAGAAGGTTACCGCAATCGACCCGCAGGAAAACGGCCTGCTCGTCCACCTGGAAAACGGCGAAACACTGGATGTCGACCTCCTCCTTCTTTCGGCAGGCATCCGGCCCGAAAGCGTGCTGGCTCGCGAGGCCGGCCTTGCAGTCAATGAGCGCGGCGCCATCCGCACAGACAGCCACATGCGCACCTCTGACAAAAACATCTACGCCGTGGGGGACGTGGTCGAGATCACGAACCTTGTCACCGGATTGCCCGGCTATGTGCCGCTTGCAGGCCCGGCCAACAAGCAGGGGCGCATCGCGGCAGATCACATCTGCGGGCTGCCCAGCGAATACCGCGGCACACAGGGCTCCTCCGTGATGAAGCTGTTCGACATGACGGTCGCCTCCACCGGCCTGAACGAGGCCGCAGCCAAGGCAGCCGGACTGAACTACGATAAAATCCACATCTTCTCCCCCTCCCACGCCACCTACTACCCCGGAGCAGCCAATCTGACGATCAAGGCTTTGTTCGAGCAGCCGACCGGGCGCATTCTCGGCGCACAGGTGGTCGGGTTCGACGGTGTCGACAAACGCTGCGACGTGCTGGCCACGGCAATCCGCGCAGGCATGACCGCTTATGATCTTGCAGAGCTGGAGCTGTGCTACGCTCCCCCGTATTCCTCCGCCAAAGACCCGGTGAACATGGCCGGCTTTGCAATCGAAAATATTCTCACCGGCAAGGTGCGGCAGTTTCATTGGGATGACATCCCCCGCATAGTGGATGACCCGAACGCCGTGCTGCTGGATGTGAGAACCGATCCGGAGTGGCAGAGCGGTTCCATCCCCGGCGCGGTACACGTTCCGCTCGATTCCCTGCGTGAAAATCTTGCGGAGCTCGATCCCGAAAAAGAAATCTATGTCCACTGTCAGAGCGGCCTGCGCAGCTATTTGGCCTGCCGCATCCTCTCTCAGCACGGCTTTTCCTGCTATAACCTGTCCGGCGGCTACCGCCTGTACAGCCTGATTCGCGGCAATCAGTCCTACGACAACGCACCCGCGCACGCGTGCGGGCTCCGGATTTGACCTGCGAAATTTGTTACACAAAAAAATTCCTCTCCCTTGAATAAATCAAAAGCAGACCTTATACTGATGATATAGCAATACCCTTTCAAAATGATGTGGATCCTTCCTCTGTCCAAAAGAGAAAATCAATCATTTTTCAGTCTGGGATTGCGATACAGATAAGGTCTGTTTTTGTTGGGGGTGTTTTCATGGAACAAATTCCGATTGCTCTGGAAGAGATTTTTCCCCAGTGGGAGAAGCTGACTCCCCGGCAGCAGCAGCTGGTGCGCGCGCAGACCCATTCCAAGCGCTTCGCACGCGGCCAGATTCTTCATCAGGGGCACAACGACTGCTCGGGCCTGCTGCTGGTGCGCGACGGCCAGCTCCGCGTTTTCATCGAATCCTCCGGCGGTAAAGAGGTTACCCTGTACCGCCTGTTCTCATGGGATATCTGCCTGTTCTCGGCGTCATGCATCATGAAAAACATCAGCTTTGAGCTGCACGTGCAGGCGGAGCGGGATTCCGACGTTTTTATCGTTCCCCCTGCCCTGTATGAAAGCCTGATGAAAGAATCTCTGCCCGTCGCGGATTACACCAGCCAGCTGATGGCCTCCCGCTTTTCCGACGTGATGTGGATGATGGAGCAGATTCTGTTCACGAGCTTCGACAGCCGTCTTTCCGCCTTTTTGCTGGAGCAGAGCGAAATCGAGGGCTCCGACTCGCTTACCATGACCCATGAGGAAATCGCGCGGCACTTGGGCAGCGCCCGCGAGGTTGTCAGCCGCATGCTCAAATATTTTTCCGACGACGGACTGGTGCAGCTTTCGCGCGGCCGGGTCACCCTGCTCGACTCCAAGCGCCTGCGAGCGCTGGTGCAATAAACAGACCCTATGCCGCAGTGCTTTGCAGCATAGATCTGCCAGACCAGATTTTTGCTGCATTTTCCCTCTACATAAAAAACTGCCGCTCCAAATTGGAGCGGCAGTTTTTTATACCGCGCTTCTATCCCTTTCAAACCCCAGATATCGCGTTCCCTGAAAGGTCAGGCGGCCCCGGTCGCCCTCCGCCAGCATACCGTATTCCGTACCTTTTACATGGAATTCGATCCGGTCGCCGCTTGCCACCTCAAAGGTGGCGAAATAGGTAGTGGAGGTATCGTTGGTTACCATGTCCGGCCCAGTATTGTTGGTATAATGGTGCACAGCGGTACGTTTGGCCACAAGACGCGCCGGCACGGTCAAAACAGGAGACTCATTGTTTTTATGCCACTGTGAGATGCCCTTCACGGAACGAACAAGAATCGTGCCGAACACAATCACGAACACCACCGTAATAAAAATCGGTGCAAAGTGAAACATAAAATCTCCGGATCCGTATGTAAAGTCCATCGTTCATTCTCCTTTCAGCGGCTGACGTTATGGCTGCTGCGCGTCACAGGCAAACGGGTCGTTATCACTATCACGGTTCCATAGGTACTCCGCCCCAAGCGCTGCTTCCTCTGCCGCCTCCTGGCCGAATCGGTCGGCGAGAAATCCCAGCGCCATATCGGTGCCCGCTGAAACACCCGAGGATGTATAAAATTTTCCGTCAACCACCCACCGCGCACGATGCACCCAGTTGACCGCCGGATTCACCGAGACGACCCAATCCATCGCCCGCTTGTTCGAGGTAGCCCTGCGGCCATCCAGCAGGCCGGTTTTCGCCAGCAAAGCCGAGCCGGTGCAAACGGTCAGGCAATAATCGGCCCTCTGCGCGGCCTCCCCCAGCTGTGTAAGAAAGCCGTGGTCATGGACAAGCAGCCGCGTCCCGATACCGCCGGGTACGAGCAGAATTCCTGTTTCGCTCACATCTTCCAGCGGACGGGTCGCGATTTCCGCTCCCTGTCGGCTGCGCACCATGCCGCCATCCATCGATACATAGTTCAGAAGATATTCGCCGGACCGCCCCAGAATCTCCACCGGGCCGAACGCATCGAGCGTCTCAAAATCCGGAAATAACAGCACATTGACTTCCATCCCGCTATCCTTTCCACCGGGCTTCCCCGGTCAAAGCATTTTTACGCTGTAGTCATTGTTTCACGCCGGGCCATTGCATCATATATTCCATTTCGCCGGTCACCTCATCCTTCTGCAGGCGAACTTTTGAAAAACCCTCCCGCAGGTAAAAGGCAAGAGCGCTTTTATTTTTTTCATAAACGCAGAGCGTCAGAGTCGGGAACCGCCGCTTCCACTCGTTTAGCAGAGCCTTTCCGATCCCACGCGAACGCATCGGAGCATCGACAAAGATTCCCTCAATATGCCCGTTATCGATCCCGGAAAAGCCAACGATCTTCCCTTCCGCCTCACAGACCAGCACCTGAGCCTGCGGCAGCATCTGCCGCACCATCGGCAGATTTTCCCTCCAGTACTTCTCCGGAATAAAATCGTGCGCCTGCAAATTGGCGGAAATCCAGATTTCCAGCACCGCGGGCAAATCCTCCTCCCGCAGGGCGTGGATTACAAAGGATTCCCGTTTTGTTTGCGCACTCATTGCGGTTTCTTTCTCAGCTTGACAATCTGCGTACCGAATACGCCGCCGATCAGGCTGGCCAGCGCATAAATGATTGCGTAAATCCACGCCCCGGCATAAAAGATGAATGCGGACGGCAGAAAAATCAGTCCGGCTAGCAGCGCAAACACAAAGCTGCCAAAAGGCCGGAGGATTCCGTAAATCAGCGCGCAGAAAAAGCACACCGCAAGCATAATCCCCAAAAACGGCAGCAGCACGATGCCCATGTTGACCATAACCAGAGGCGGCAGGTAAAACAGCACCGCCAGCACCAATAAAAACGGAAGCATTCCCGTAAATCGTTTCATTCTTCTCACCCACACCATTCTCATTATCATATTCATAAGCAGCTTTTCGCTGTTTGATTACAGAATACCATAAAAATGGCAGAAAGGCAAAATTCAATGTATTGCGATATCATTCAAAAAAACTGAGTTTCTTCCCCCACCTAATAGCGAGGAAAGAAATCTTGATGTTGGGCATAAAGCCATTTTAAAGTGAATCGACTATACAAAACTTTTAACCTACAGCAAACAAATTAAGGCGACAGCAGAATTGCAGTGCAATCCTGCTGTCGCCCCAGTCTTACCGATTTCCTTTACGAAAACCGGCTCAGAAAACGCATCAGATTATCCATGGTAAGAGCCATATCCTGGCGGCTGCGCAGCTTCGCCTGCGAAAAATCCACCGCTACACGGTTGATACTGAATACTGCACAGACGCCCTCCTCATATACGGCGTCGATGCCGTCGCCGATATCGCCCACCACAGCAATCACCGGCACGCCGATTGCCTTGGCACGGCGGGCTACCCCCACCACTACCTTGCCGCGCAGACTTTGCGTATCGAGCTTGCCCTCACCGCTGAAGATAAAATCCGCGCCCTCAACCTTCTGCTCAAATGCAAGCGCGTCCAGAACTGTTGTGATTCCCATTTGCAGACGCGCTCCAAAAAACGCCAGCATACCGCCGCCCATACCGCCCGCGGCCCCCGCGCCGGGAACCTCGTCCAGCGAAACAGAAAGCTGTTTCTTTACCGTCTGCGCCGCACTGCGCAGATTTTGATCCAGCATCCGCACCATTTCGGCATCTGCTCCTTTTTGGGGTGCAAAAACGTATGCGGCGCCGGATTCCCCATACAGCGGGTTATCAATGTCGCACATCGCGATGATTTCGCACTCGCGCAGCAGCGGGTGGAGCCCCTCACGGCTGATTGCGCCGATTTGCCCCAGTGTCGCGCCTGTGGGAACAAATTCTTCCCCCTTAAGGTTGCGGAACACAATCCCGGCTGCGGCTGCCGCGCCTGCGCCCATATCGTTGGTACAGCTGCCGCCCAGGCAGATGATCAGCTTTCTGCATCCCTGCTCCGCCGCGTGAACCATCAGCTGACCCACCCCATAAGTAGAAGCCAGATCGGGCCGCATGACTCCCTCGGAGAGCGGCAGGCCCGCGCAGGCCGCCATTTCGATCACCGCCGTATGGTCGGGGGTGATCCCATAAAAAGAATCGATTTCTTCCCTATATGGGCCCTGCACTTTCAGTAAGATCTTCTTGCCGCCCACAGCCGTTAAAAAAGCGTCTACACTGCCCTCGCCGCCGTCGGCCACCGGGAGAGAAAGCACCTCTGCCTGCGGGAAATGCCGCCGGATGCTCTCCTCCATAATACGGCACACCTCAAGACTGCTCATGGTTCCTTTAAAGGAATCCGGAATCAGAACAAATTTCTTCACATCTGTTTCACTCCTTTTTCAGGGGTTCACCACATTGACCGGGCTGCCGTTTAAAAACGCTTTCAGGTTTTCTACCGCAATATCCATCAAACGCTGGCGGCTCTCTTTTGGGGCCCATGCAATATGTGGGGTCAGAATCACATTCTTTGCCGTCAGCAGAGGGTTATCCGCTTGAATCGGCTCGGTGGAGATTACGTCGCACGCGGCGCCGGCCACCCTGCCGGAATTCAGCGCATCCGCCAGATCCTGCTCCACAATCAGCGGTCCACGGGAATTGTTGATGATCATAACTCCCGGCTTCATTTTGGCAATGGTATTCTTGTTGATGATCCCTTGTGTCGACGGGAACAGGGGGCAATGCAGCACCACCACGTCCGATTCTGCCAGCAGCTCATCAAGCTCCGCATAGCGCAGCGTTTCGCTTTCCAGCTCTGGATTATAGTACGTGTCGTTCGCCAGCACCTTCATGCCGAGGGCCTGGGCGATCTGCGCCGTGCTCTGCCCGATTTTGCCGAAGCCGATGATTCCCATAGTTTTGCCGTCCAGCTCAATCAACGGATGATTCCAGAAGCACCAGTCGATGCTGTTCGTCCACTCCCCGCGCTTGACCGCGTCGGAGTGCTCCCCAATGTGGTGGCACAGCTCCAGCAGCAGAGCAATGGCAAACTGCGCAACCGCCTTTGTTCCGTACGTGGGAATATTCGTCACCGGAATGCCGCGCTCCCTGGCCTCCTGTACATCCACCACATTATAGCCCGTGGCCAGCACTCCAATATAGCGGATGCTCTCGCATTTGCGCAGGGTATCCGCCGTTAGGGGTGTCTTATTCGTGATGACAAGCTCTGCGTCACCGATTCGCTCGATGATCTGATCCTCAGAGGTGCGGTCGTAAACCGTCAGCTCACCAAGAGCCTCAAAGCCGCTCCAGCTCAAATCGCCGGGGTTTTCCGTATAGCCGTCCAAAATCACAATTTTCATATCATGCGATCCTCCTGTTTTTACTCGTTTCTCCATACCAGTTTCCATATATACAGACTCATCCTATTTCATCCGGTTCTTTGACTGGATACGCTGAACACTCTTGCTCCGCACAGAATCATCCTGCCGGCAGAACTTCCTGCGGGCAGTTTTCTTTCACGCACCGTCTTTAAAAGTCATTGTCCTCCCGGAGTCCTCCCGGAAATAAAACACAGGATATACGAAACACGGAACCGTCCAACACCGGCTCCGTGTTTCTCGAATTGAGGAATGAATCAAAGGCCAAGCCGGAAAATACGGTTTGCGTTTCTCCACATCACGTTTTCCAGATCGTCCTCATTTCGGATGATCTGCCGGTATTTGGCCAGCTCTACCGGAATTTGATCCAGATTGTCGGAGGAAAACAGAATCTTGCTGCAGCCAACCTCCTGAATCATATGCTTTACGGCGTTGGTGCCGCACCAGCTTGGCTCTAAAAACACGTTATCCAGCTTCTTTGCCAGCAGGCGCGCCTGCTGGTGGAAGGATTCGGAGCCCGCGTGCGCCAGAATCACCGTTACGTCCGGGTGATCCTTTGCGCCCTGGTATACGCTCGTGGGGTCGGCAAACGGAATCCCGTTGCCGGTATGGATCATCAGCGGTACCTTCAGCCCACGGCACACCTCATACACATGGTAGGCATCTTTGGAGGACGGGTGGCACGCGTGCGCGATCGGCGTGATCTTGATCGCAACAAACCCCAGCTCCTTTACACAGCGGAACGCCTCTTTGTCGTAATCCTCCGGGAAAAAGTGAGGGTTGATGGAGGCCATACCGAAAAAGTGCTTGCGGGGCGCCATGCTTTTGCAGAACGACGCGATTCTGTCGTGGATTTTGACATGCTCCAAAAGGTAGGGTCTGGGGATAAACGGCTGGATAATCCCGCCGTCGATCTGGAATTCATCGTAGTACCGAATCAGCTCTTCCTCGCGGTTTTCTTCGTCAAATACCACGTCTTCCCCTAAATGAACATGCGCATCAATAATCATAACAGCTCTGGCTCCTTTCGTTAAGAGGTTTTTATTTCGCAGGCTGTACTGCCCTCACATTTTTTCCTCAGATTTTTGCCGCTGTTTTCCGCCGCGCCAATCAGCAGCACCGCGATAATCAGTGCACCCTTTACCATGCTCTGCATGCCGGCGTTTGCTCCCATCAACTGCATGCAGGAAATAATCAGATACAAAAACAGCGAGCCCACCAGGGTACCAGCGGCATTGGCGCGGCCGCCGGACATCAGCGTACCGCCCACTACAATGCAGGCGATACTGTCCATCTGGTAACTGTTGCCCATGCCAAGGTAAGCGCCGGTCACGCGGGCCGAAATCAAAGCGCCGCACAGCCCGGCCAGAACCGCCGCAAACACATAGGTCAGAATCTGGGTCTTTCCCACATCCACCCCTGCAAGACGGGCCGCTTCAAGGTTCTGCCCCGTGGCCAGCAGCCCCTTGCCGTAGGTGGTAGAGGTCAGCAGAAAATGAATCGCCAGTGCAAGCAGCGCCACCAGCAAAATCATCACCGGCACCCCTGCCACACGGAAGGTCGCAATGTTTTTCAGGATGGAGGGCACTGTGAACACATTGAAATTATGCCCGATCAGCATCGTCACCGTCACAATCAGGTAATTCATGGCCATCGTCGCGATAATGGCGGGAATCTTCAGGTGAATGACCATCATGCTGTTGAGGAAACCCACCAGCACGCCGGACGCGACTACGGCAAGCAGCGCCGGGAGAATCATGCTGTTCTGACCGTTGCACAGTCCCATGCTCACATAAGCGCCCAGCGTGATCATGCCGGGAATGGAAAGATCGATCGCACCGCGACCGGTGGTAACCACCAGCATCTGGGCCAGGCCGGCAATCGCCAAGAAGGAAGCGGTGTAGGCATTGTCGATCAAAGATTTCAGACTCAAACCGTTGCCGCTGCACGTGCCCATCAAAACCCAGAGGACGACGCAGCCCGCCGCCGCAAACAGCCAGCTGCCGTTGCGCTGTGTGAACTCCTGAAGACTCGCGTTTTTCTTTTTCATGCCTTTTTCCCCCTTCCCTTCAGCAGGCGCAACGACAAAATCAGAATCAGCACCAGGCCCTGAATCAGCGCGGTGTAATCGGTGCTGACGCTCCACAGGCCGAGCAGAACGCTGATCATTGTCAGAATCACCGCGCCGCATACCGCGCCAAAGTGAGTGACCACACCGCCCGAAAAATACCCGCCGCCAATAATGACGGAGGCCACCGCAAGCATGGTATAGGTGCCGGAGGCGGAGGAATCGGACGCGTTATTGATGGCGGAGGTGATCACACCCGCCATAAACGCGAGAACACCCGCCAGAGCATACACCGCCATGAACGCCTTTGCCTTGCTCCAGCCGGAGTTGATCATGGCATGCTCGTTGTTGCCGAAGCCCCGCAGCACGGTACCGTAGCGTGAACGGTAAAACAGAATCGCGGCGGCCATCAGCCCTGCCAGCCAGAAGCACAGCGTATTGACCAGCGGCGTTTCGGAATAAAACACCGTGCGAATCCATTCGGGACAGGTGCCGCCCGGCATCGCCTGCAGGGAAAGCGCTGCTCCCGTCCACAGAAAGGACATGCCCAGCGTCACGATAATTGCAGGAACATTCCGTTTGTAGATCACATAGCCCATCAGCGGGTACAGCGCCAACGTACCCAGCAGGGCCAAAGCGCCCAAAGTCGGGTTACTGAACAGCAGCGTACAGCACAAAACATTGATCAGCCCGCAGTAATTGCCAATGCCCAGGTCGATATGGCCCAGCCCGATGATAAAGGTCTGCCCCAGTGCGCACAGCATCAAAGCCGCAAAGCCCACCACCATCAGCTGCAGACCGTACCCGCTCAGCAGCATCGGCGACTGAAAGGCGCAGACCGCGTAAATCGCCACCATAGCAATCAGCGCAAACGTGTACAACGGCGCGGTGCGGCGCTTTTTTTCTTCCGCCGGGCCGTGTGCTTCCTCTTCATTCTGAAAGGAAAGCCCCATGATCGTTTCATGGTCAACACTTGCACTCTCGAACGATCCCACAATATGTCCGCCGTTCAGCACCAGCAGGTGCGTACAAAACTCCAGCTCCGCATCGTCAGAGGTTCTCCAGATCACCAGCTTGCCGCTGGCGGCCGCCTCCCGAAACACCTCGTACAAGGCATTTTTTGTGGGCTGATCCACGCCGCGTGTTGGGTCGTCGAGCAGGATGATGTCAGCATCCGCCGCAAGGGCGCGGGCAATCAGAACTTTTTGCTGGTTCCCGCCGGAAAGACAGGTGATCAGCTCCTTTGTCCCGTCGCTTTTGATATGCAGCTTCTCATACCAGTAGTGAACGGATTCCTCTAGCCATTCACGGCTCAGGTGTTTAAACATCCCGCTGCCCGCCGCTTTGGTAATCACCTGATTGTCTGCGATGGACCAGAGCGGAAAAATTCCCTCTTTTTTTCTGTCACCGGCTACAAACGCGACCTTTCCCGTCACCTTGAGCCCGTTCTTTTTCGATTTTGCCTTTAAAAAGATATCCCGCAGCAGATCGAGCTGGCCGTTTCCCTCTAAACCGGTCAGGCCCAAAATCTGGCCGCCGAAGCTCTCAAAACTGAGGTCGCTGAGTTTTTTGCTGGTGTAATGGTCGCATATCACGCTGATGTTTTGATTCACTTCGGGCGTCTCAAAGGCGGAAAGCTCTACCGAACAGCTGCCGCTGCCAATGCCTTCCCCCATCAGCTTTACCATGTGCTCCTCGCTGGTTTCGTGAATGGCGCCTTTCCATTTTTCATTGCCGTTTTGCATGATATACACGCAGTTGGCAATCGTCATAATCTCTTTCAGACGGTGAGAAATATAAATATATGTCATGCCTTCCCCGGCTGTTTTACACAAATATTCCTGAAGCTGCTCCGTCCGCTCAATCGGCAGGGACGAGGTCGGCTCGTCCAGAATCATCAGCTTCATCTTTTTGTCGCTCGTGGCCCGCGCAATTTCCACCATCTGCTGCTGAGCAATGCTGAGTGAATCCAGCCCTGCCGCAACATCGATTCCGTGGCCCGGGAAAACGCGATCCAAAGCAGCCCGTGCCATTTCCTGCGCCTGCTTTCGCCAGCCGAACGCATTTTTGATGCTTTGAGACTGCTCCACATAAAAGTTTTCGTATACCGTCAGGTTCTTGCACAGGGAAAGCTCCTGATGCACGACCCGGATTCCCAGATTTCTGGCCGCCGCCGGGTGGTATTCCTTTAAATTCACCGGGCTGCCGTCAAAAGTCAGCTCCCCTCCGTTGCACCTGACCACACCCGAAAGCGTTTTGATCAATGTGCTTTTCCCGGCGCCGTTCGCACCAACCAAGGCCAAAATATCTCCCCTATGTAAAGAAAGCGTGATGTCGTTCACCGCGATGGTGGGATAATAGACCTTTCGAAAATGTCTTGCCTCTAAAAGAAGCGACGTATCCTGCTGCTGGACAGGCTCCGCCGATTTTGTCATTGCGTCCAAATGCGTTCACCTCAATTCGCTGTTCTGTTGCCGCTTGCCGCTGAAAACCCGTAATCCCCCCGCTGTGCGAAAAAGCCAATCCATTTACCGGCTTTTGAGATTGGGCGGACCATCCGAAACGATTTTCCGGAGAGTCCGCCGCTTTTCATTTGCTCAGGGGAGGAATTTATTTCTTCAAAATGTTTTCCACAACATAATCGTAAGACATATAGGGGCTTGCGATGGTACCGGCCTGCAGATCAGCATACTGCCCGATTTCATCCTGATTGATGTAGATAAAGGGCAGATACATTTTCTGAGGCACTTTCACGTCGTTAAGAGCCGCAACGGCCGTCCACAGCGCACCGGCGCCGCAGGAGGGCGTGGAGTTTACGGACATGGTCTCATAGCCCTTTTGCGCCTGCTGGTTCCACCAGGTCATAAATTCGGCAGTATTGTCGCCAATCGTCAGCGGAACCTCCTGCCCCATGGACTGGAATGCATTGACAACACCCATGGAGTCTGCACCGCAGTGGGTGATCACCGCGTCAATTTTCGGCAGCGACGAAAGCACATTCAGGATTCCCTGCTGGGTAACGGTGGCATCGGCCTGTCCCTGAATCTCTATCGCAATTTTTACGTCGGGGTATTTCTTCAGAACATTGGTAATGCCCTGATAAATCCCCACGTCGGGCGCCGCGCCGGAGGGACCGCGCACAACAATCACATTGCCCTTGCCGCCGATTTTATCCATCACATACTGTGTTTTCTTTTCGCCCATGCTGACCCAGTCGTAGTCCATGGTGTAGGCGCCATCCAGATCAATAATGGAATCAAACGCAATGATCTTGATCCCCTGATCCATCGCCTTTTTGATGACGTCGTTCAGCGCGGTGGAGGATGCAGCGTTGATGCAGATCGCGTCCACCTTTTTCAGAATAAAGGAGTTGATCTGCGCAATCTGGGTGTTGACGGTATTGTCTCCATTCTGAATCTCATAGCCGGAGATATATCCTTTCTTTTTGGCCTCTTCGGCCGCCTCGGTAAACGAGCTTACCATCTGTTTGCGCCAGGTGTTGCCGTAGAACGAGTTGGAAAGGCCGATCACATACTTGCCGGATTTCAGCGCATAGTCGCCGGAGGCCGCGAGGGTGTCTTCCGCAGTGCTGCTTTCCGGGCTCTGAGCGGACTGCTCAGAAGGGGTGGCGGAGGGTGCGTTGCTGCTGGATTGGCTCGAGCCGCAGGCAGTCAGACTGAGGCCCATGGCAGCCGCCAATAGCAGTGCCGTGAAACGGTGTGTCAATTTCATGTTGTTTCTCCTTTTTCAATACAATATTGTCAGGCGATACCCGCCTAAGCGATAAATGTGTTACCTGTTAACACAAAGAACATGAATGAAACGCCACGGAACCAATTGCATAAGAACAGAATGATTTCATTTGAAAACAGGCTGTTGATTTCTTCCCCTGTTTGGGGCAAGGGAAGAAATCACCGTTTTCCTGTAAGTAAATTGGATGGGAATGAACTGTGGTCAGTTTAAATCTGAGGATTCTCCGGATGAAGCATGGTGGCAATCACCCGATCGAGTACCTCGTCATCCCAGATTTTTTTCCAGTCGTCGCGCAGAACAAGGCGGTTGCCAAGGCCGATGGCCACCTTGCACGCATCCGATACGGGCGGCTTGCCGGGCAGCAGACCCAGGAAGTTCGCCGTCAGGTTATAGATGTGGCCCGTCAAAAAGGAAATCGCTGCATCGCGCTCAATTCCCTTTTCCTCGGCTTTATCCACGGTTTCCGCCATGGCATACAGGCAGGTCGCGCCAAGCAGCTCCACCAAAGTCGGCTCCAAAAAGGCAATCTGCTCCGAGGTCATCACGTAAGCGTGCAAAACGGGAGCATACATATTTTTTGCCACCTCTACCAGCTGGGCAAAGCGAGCGTCATCTCCCTGAATCTTGCTCATCACGATATCCTGCTTGCCGCCGCAGCCGCCAAAGCGGTCCTGACGCGCCTCGTAGGTGTCCTGATCCAGAAAATATGAGGGATGGCAGGGGTGGGCCACGCCAAAGGTGCAGTCATCCCGCAGGATCAGTTCTTTCGCCACCGCGGCTGCGGGGTCTAAAATCAGCAGTCCCGCTCCCGGCTGCATCATCGGGACATAAATTTCCGAAAGCTTTTTGATCAGGGTATCCGGCACGGCAAATACGATCACCTCTGCTTCAGCGAAGGCTTCCTCCACCGGGGTCACGTCCAGGCCGCGGGCACGGATGCTCTCTACCCCGGCCGGGGAATTCTCTACCAGCTTCAGGTCAAACAAATCCGGTCTTTTGGCCAGATTATTGCTTGTGCGCGTTCCCATTTTTCCGCCTGCGCCAATGACTGCCACTTTTAGTTTTTCCATTTGAAGTCGCTCTCCTTTTTCTATGTCGCTCTATCTCTGTCCTCCAGATTCCGAACCAGCAAAATACTACCGATTCAGCGTGGAGCGAACGGTCTGTGCAATGGACTGCGGTGAAAATCCGTAATCATCTGCCAGGGGCTCCGCGGGCCCGGATTCCCCATAGCCGGTCAGCGCAATCCGGTGAACCATCGCCGGATTGTTTTCGCACACCAAACGGCTGATATAAGAACCCAGCCCGCCATTGATGTTATGGTCCTCCACAGTAAACAGCTGATCACTTTTGGAAATCACCTCTAAAATCTGATCCTGCCGCTTGCCGTACAGAATGTTGACATCTGCCACCGTGACCAAAATTCCCTCTTCTTTCAGCAGCTCGGCCGCTGCAAGCACACGGTCGAGCACAAAGCCGTTTGACAGCAGAACCGCATCGGTCCCATATTCCTTCCACACCGTAATTCCATCCGTGGAAAACGGCGCATTCTTGTCATATACATTCTTTTCGCGGCCGCTTCCGGCCCGCACATAAACCGGCCCGTCAATTTCCGCTGCCAGCCGAACCGCATGGTAGCACTGAGCCGGATCCGCGGGCGTTAAGATCGTAAAATTCGGGATACTCGCCAGAATACCGATATCCTCATAAAACTGATGCGTCACACCCTCCCGCTCGCCGCCGAGCAGGCCGGCGTTTACACCGACAAACTTCGCGTTTAACTCCGTATAGCCCACAAAGGTGCGCATCTGCTCGCAGGCGCGCATGGTTAGAAACCCGCAGTAGGTTCCAACAAAGGGGATCAGCCCGCAGCTGGCCAGTCCGGCCGCCACATCCACGGCGCACTGCTCCGCGATTCCGCATTCCACATAGCGGCCGGGGTATTTTTCTCCGAACGGCACGGCCCGCATCGCTTTCAACGAATCCGGAGAGACCACCACAATTCTCTCATCCGTTTCGGCCATATCCATCACGGCAGCGGCAAATGCCTCCCGCGTTCCTTTAAATTCAGTCATCTGTCGGCACCCCCAGTTCTTTTACGGCAAGCTCATATTCTTCATCCGTGGGCACACCCTTGTGCCACGCATTGTTGTTTTCCATGTAACTGACGCCCTTGCCCTTCACGCAGTCACAAACAATGCAGCTAGGGCATCCTTTTGTGCTTTTCGCTACGGCGATCGCCGCCTGAATGGCCTCTATGTCGTGCCCGCAGATTTCCTGCACATGCCACCCGAATGCGCGAAAGCGGTCTGCCGGGTTGTTGATTCCAATGGTCTGTTCTATCTTTTTGTAGCTCTGCCAACCGTTTCTGTCCACAAATACAATCAGGTTATCAAGGCCCTGGCCGGTAGCGACATTGGCGCCCTCCCAGCAAACACCCTCCTGCAGCTCGCCGTCGCCGCAGATCACATAGGTGTAATATGGCCTGTTCGTGATTTTTGCCGCAAGGGCCATTCCCGCGCCGATGGCGATCCCGTTGCCCAAAGAGCCGGAAGTCATGTCAATGCCGGGCGTATTCTTCATCGAGGGGTGCCCCTGGAACATGCTGTGAAGCCCGCGCAGATGAAAATGTTCCACCTTTGGCTGAAAGTAACCGCGCTCATTGAGTGCGGCATACCAGATCGGACAGGCATGGCCCTTGGACAAAATAAAGCGGTCTCTGTCCGGCCAATGGGGGTCTCTTGGGTCTACCCGCATGGCATCAAAATATAAGGTGGTCACAATATCTGCCGCAGACAATGCCGGCCCAGGGTGACCGTCTTTCCCCTCGTAAACCATTCGTACTGCTTCCAGCCGCAGTTTGCTGGCAATCTTCCGCAGTTCTTTTGTTTCCAATTTCTTTTCCTCCTTATTCACAGGTATTGTATCGTTGATTCACTCATCAGGATGTTCCCGACCAGCCGCTTGCACTTTTTAGTGGCCCAGCCTATTCGCCATTTTTCGAGCATATCCCCAGTTTATTTCCACAATCTGTATAGTTAATTTCTAAACAAACATCTCATCATGTAGAAAACAACAACCAACGTCGGATGTTTAAATACTAATTCTTCAAAAGTCTTTCTTTCAAAAACCAGCCATCCTGCGCTTTCTGGATGGCCGGTCAAACAGTTGACCAGCCGTTTCTCTATTTTTGATTCTGCAGTGCAATTCCCCAGTATTTGTAGCAATAGCTGAGCACTTCATTCAAATCGGCGGTACGCCGCTGCACAATAATTTCGGTCAGCTTGCGGTGAGAGTCTACCATGTGAAAGCGATCATTGCAGGCGATGGCCTCTTCAATGGATTTTTCGCGGGAATGAAGGCTGGCAAAAGCGATCATATCGTTCAGACGCGCTGTCAGGTGATTATGCGACGCCTCACAGATTCTTTCCCGATAGCGGATGTCTGCATCCAAAATTTCGGAAGAGGTCGCCTGTACATCCTGCGCTAAAACGATAAAGTGTTCAGAGGCGTCATAAATGGCGCGCATATCCTCCTCAGTACCTTTCTGAATGGCAAGAGAAAAAATCCCCCGCTCAATTACCATGCGCAGCTCCAGCAGAGCAAGAGAATCATCATCCTCCAGCAGCAGACTGCAGGCCCACGGGGTCATCATTTTTTCTGAAAAGCGATTCACCACATAGGTGCCATCCGCACGGCGAATTTCCAGCAGACCCAGAGCTATCAGCACCTTAATGGCCTCCCGCACAGAGTTGCGGCTGACTTTCAGCGTTTCTACCAATTCAAATTCTGTGGGGATCTTGGTGCCCGGCTTCCATTCCTTTCTGCTGATTTTACCCATCACGTATTCTACTGTAATATCAACTACAGACTTTTTATCTTCTGCCGACAGCTCGGCATCTGTGGAACCCATATATACCATAATTTAAACGTCCTACATTCATTTGATGCGCTCATTATAGTATATAAAATAGGTAAAGTCAACATTTTGGCTTGTAATTTTTATTATTTTTTATTTTTAATGCTGACTATTTTTTATCAAACTGAACAGTTTTTATTACACCTTTCAAGAATCCACATACTTAGTGGTCTTTTGGCAGAGAAAAGCACCCATCTTTTTTCCGTAAAATGAACTTACAAAATACTCCGATCAAAATTCTTTCAATTTTCATGCAAAATAGATTGACAAACAATTAACAAGTTAGATATAATAGGGATGTGAGATATAGTTAAAAAAATAACAATATCATTTGTATCGTTCATCCACCCAGTCATTCACTTACATTTTTGAATCGGAGGAATTGAAATGGCTACAAAAAAAGCTCCCGAGATCGCCGTACAGGAACCCGTCGTAGTTGTATATGACAACGGAGTAGAAACTCTTACCTCTAAAATCGCCGCGCTGCGCAATGCCCAGAAGCTTTTTTCTACCTATTCGCAGGAACAGGTGGACCAGATTTTTCTGGCTGCAGCCATGGCTGCAAACCATCAGCGGATTCCTCTTGCAAAGCTGGCAGTTGCAGAAACCGGCATGGGGATCGTGGAAGACAAGGTCATTAAGAACCACTATGCTTCCGAATATATTTACAACGCGTATAAAAACACCAAAACCTGCGGCGTGCTGGAGCAGGATACCTCGTTCGGCGTTCAGACCATCGCGGAGCCGATCGGCGTGATCGCTGCTGTGGTTCCCACGACAAATCCGACCTCCACCGCTATTTTTAAAATGCTTCTCTGCCTGAAAACCCGGAACGCCATCCTCATTTGCCCACATCCGCGCGCAAAAGAAAGCACGATTGCCGCCGCGCGGGTGGTTCTGAATGCAGCCGTGGCCGCAGGCGCGCCCAAGGGCATCATCGCCTGGATCGACGCCCCCTCCGTGGAGCTGACCAATCAGGCCATGAAAGAAGCGGATCTGATTCTCGCCACCGGCGGCCCCGGCATGGTGCAGGCCGCCTACTCCTCCGGCAAGCCGGCCATCGGCGTGGGCGCGGGCAACACCCCCGCCATCATCGACGATTCGGCAGACCTGATTTTGGCCGTCAACTCGATCATCCACTCCAAAACCTTCGACAACGGCATGATCTGCGCTTCGGAGCAGTCCGTGATTGTGCTGGACGGTGTCTACAAGCAGGTTAAAGCAGAGTTTGCGGCGCGCGGCTGCTATCTGCTCAACCCGGACGAAACAGAGAAGGTCCGCCGGACGATTCTGATCAACGGCGCGCTCAACTCCAAAATCGTCGGCCAGTCCGCACACGCCATCGCAAAGCTTTCGGGCTTTGACGTACCGGAAAACGCGAAGATCCTGATCGGAGAGGTGGAAAGCGTAGAGCCGCAGGAGGCCTTTGCCCATGAAAAGCTCAGTCCCGTTCTGGCCATGTACCGCGCCAAGGATTTTGCCGACGCGATCCAGAAGGCGGAGCGTCTGGTAGCGGACGGCGGATACGGCCACACCTCTTCGCTGTATATCAACACCGTAACCGAGCCGGAAAAACTCCGGCAGTTCACCGCCGCGATGAAAACCTGCCGCGTGCTCATCAATACGCCCGCCGCGCAGGGCGGCATCGGCGACCTGTATAACTTTAAGCTTCCCCCCTCGCTGACGCTCGGCTGCGGCTCCTGGGGCGGAAACTCCGTATCGGAAAACGTGGGCGTCAAACACCTGCTGAACATCAAAACCGTTGCGGAGAGGAGAGAAAATATGCTTTGGTTCCGCGCCCCGGAAAAGGTTTATTTTAAGCGGGGCTGCCTGCCGGTCGCTCTGGGCGAGCTGAAAGATGTGCTGAACAAAAAAAGAGCATTCCTCGTCACCGACGAATTCCTGTTCCGCAACGGATATACAAAGAGTATTACCGACCGCCTTGACGAACTGGGAATCGCGCACACGACCTTTTTCGATGTTCAGCCCGATCCCACCCTGCACTGCGCCAAGGAAGGCGCCGCCGCCATGAAAGCGTTCGCGCCGGACTGCATTATCGCGCTGGGCGGTGGCTCTGCGATGGATGCCGCCAAGATCATGTGGACGATGTATGAGCATCCCGAAGTCGATTTTATGGACCTCGCCATGCGCTTTATGGATATCCGCAAGCGGGTGTACACGTTCCCGAAAATGGGCGAAAAAGCTTATTTCATCGCCATCCCCACCTCGGCCGGCACCGGCTCGGAGGTAACGCCGTTCGCCGTCATTACAGACGAAGCCACCGGCATCAAATACCCGCTGGCCGATTACGAGCTGATGCCCAAAATGGCGATTGTAGACGTGGATTTGATGATGCACATGCCCAAGGGGCTGACCGCCGCTTCCGGCATCGACGCCATGACCCACGCGCTGGAAGCCTACGCCGCCATGCTCGCAACAGATTACACCGACGGCCTTGCGCTCAAGGCCCTGAAAAACATCTTCACCTATCTGCCCCGGGCGTACGAGCACGGCGCAGCGGACCCCATCGCACGCGAAAAAATGGCGGATGCCTCCACCATGGCGGGCATGGCGTTTGCCAACGCGTTCCTCGGCGTCTGCCACTCCATGGCGCATAAGCTGGGGGCCTTCCACCACCTGCCGCACGGCGTGGCCAACGCGCTGATGATCACCTATGTCATGCGCTTTAACGCCGATCCCCGCCCGGCCAAAATGGGAACCTTCCCGCAGTATCAGTATCCGCATACGCTGGAGCGTTACTGCGAATGCGCCGATTTTCTCGGCATTCCCGGCAAGGATGAGGAAGAAAAATTCAATGGCCTGATCGCCGCGATTGAAGAGCTCAAAGCCAAAATCGGCATCCCGAAGTCGATTCAGGCCTGGGGCGTTGACGAAGCCGCGTTTCTGGCAACGCTCGATGAAATGACCGAGCACGCCTTCGATGACCAGTGCACCGGCGCCAACCCCCGGTATCCGCTGATGAGCGAAATCCGGCAGATGTATCTTGACGCCTACTACGGGAGATAAGTCTAGGGAAATATCCCGAGGGGTAAATCCTGCAATTCTATAAAAAATAAGAACAGGGATTTCTCCCTGTTCTTATTTTTTACGCAAATTCAAATGTTGATCTAAGGCTCTGCTCATGCCCAAAGCAGGTATCCCGAATGTTCCCTCGGGTATAAAAACCGCTTGAAACCAGCCTTACAGCTTGGCCAGCATATCCGTCAGTTTGAGAACAGTTTTCCAGTTTCGCGCGGTAGCGGAATCAAAGGCTTTTGATATGCCGATCGCCAGCTTTGACTTGCGGATACTTTCGCTGCAAAGAAGATAGATTTCCCTCTCCCCTGCCTGAAACAGGTCCGGGCCAGTGTGCTTTCTGCAAATGGCGTCCAGTTTTGGCGGTTCCGGCGGGTTCTCTAAAAAATATACATACAGGTGTTCCACCTGCGGATCGGCGGCCTCCGCTTTCGCTATTTCTTCTGCTGAGAACGGCAGTCGATCAACCAAGGTATTTATTTCGTCCATACTGCGCAGAATCACATCGCTTTCAAACCCAAAGCGTTTCGAAAAAGCGGTATGGATCCTGTCCCGCAAAGGTATTTCCTCCAGAGCCGCCTCAAAAACCACATTGCCGCTTTGGATATACGTATTGACCTGCTGTAAGCCCAAATCCAGCAAAAGCTGCTTTAAATCCTGCATTTTTACAATGTTTTTTCCGCCGACGTTGATCCCTCTGAACAGTGCAACGTATTTCATTGTGCTTCCCTCCACGATTGACAGCGGTTTTGCTGAAAAGAGAATGATCTGTTTTAGATATTATCAATCATAAATCATCAGAAATTCTTTTTCAATCCTACAGGCGGAAGAAGTTGTCCCCCTGCAGGATCGGCTTCTTTGGAAAAAACACAGCCCTCCGGTGATTTCACCATGGTCAGCCTGACGGTTTGCAGCACAGCTGCTCAAAGCAACAAAAATGCAGCGCAGCCACAGGGGCCGAACTGCATTTTTCATCAAAACAGACACAGAAGAAACCTCGCGCAACCCTTCGGCTTTATGAACCGGGTGCTGCTACAGCTCCAGAAGCTTAATGGCATCTACATACGAAGCGATTCCCTCGGCAACCTTTTTTGCTTCTTTCATCGCAAGAACTACGGTCGCCGGCTGATGAACGACATCTCCCCCTGCGAAAACGCCTTTTCTCATTGTCATCCCATAAGGCTTCTCTTTGGTGACCACATAGCCGTTTTGATTTACCTCAATGCCTGTGGTAGTGGATACGATTCGGCTGGCAGGCTTTGATCCGATTGCAAGCATGATGACATCCGCATCCACATTCAGGAAATGACCGCCCTGCTTTAAAGTAATGCCGTTGACTCTTTCGTCGCCGTTAAACTGGGCAGGCTCGGCATGCCAAATAAATTGAACCCCTTCTTCAAGAGCGCTATGATACTCCGATTTCAGGGCCGGCATATCTTCTTCCCCCTTGCGGTATACAATCGCAACCGATCCCGCTCCGGCTCTTAAAGCGGTACGGGCGGCGTCCATCGCGACATTGCCCGCACCGATGATAACCACTTTGTCCCCTTGCTTGAGTGGGATTTCATCCCTGTCCACATCTCCGCTGTTGTATAAGGCAACCATCCGAAGAAAATAAATGGCCTGAAGGATTCCGATTTTATCTCTTCCGGGCAAATCAATATTTCTTGCCAAAGCGGTGCCGGTGCCGATAAAAATCGCATCGTAATTCCGCGAAAACATGTCGTCGACAGTCAGGTCGGGGCCTATCATTACATTGGTTAAAAAGGTTACTCCCAGAGCCTCAATTTTCTTTATTTCTTTTCTCACGACCTCTTTCGGGAGTCTGAATTCGGGTATTCCGTAAACGAGTACCCCGCCGGGCTCATTTTCTTTTTCATAAATGACAACGTTAAACCCCTGCCGGGCAAGGTCACCCGCCACGGTAAGTCCGGCCGGGCCGGAACCGATCACAGCGACTTTTCCCCTTGTTTTATGAACCAGATTTTCTTTGATCAGCCCCATTTCCGCATCAAAGTCGGCGATGAATTCTTCCAGTTTTCCTACCTGTATCGGGGTGCCCTTTGCATTGAGCACACAGTGGCCCACGCACTGCTTTTCGTGCGGGCAAATGCGGCCGCATACAGCGGGCAAATTCGTTTTTCTTGCAAGGATTTCTCTTGCTTCCCCCAAATTGCCCTTCGATAACTGATAGATAAAATCGGGGATATCATTACTGATTGGGCACCCCTTCTGACACGAGGGAACCTTGCACCTCAAACAGCGTTTTGCCTCATCTATTGCTTCACGCATCGTGTAGCTTTTATAATCCACAGATTTGTCCAAGAACGACATAGAAACCTCCAAACGAAAAGTGATGAATTCATCTTATCATAAAAATTCTTAAATAGAAGCATCATTATTTTTTTAACGAAATAAGTGCACTATAAATACACAGCGCTACTCTTTTTTCAAACAGACTGGGCTGTTTTTCCTTCTGCCTCCCAAGAAACGGTGCCTGTAAAACACAGCTAAAGTGACACATCAAAGCAGTTCCCTGCTTTTGAAAATAGAACGGCCCTTGATACCCATTTGCTTTTGGGGCATCATAATGACCAAACGCGAGGAAGGGGAACCTGACATGGAAAAAGGTCAAAATCAATTTTTCACTTGGATTCTTGAGCGTGCCCAGGAAGGAAAAGAAGCCGAATTATCTGCTTTGCTGAAAGAAAACTTTGCGCAGCAGCAGGCGGGCGCCTTTGATGCCGATGCACTTGCCGAAAGCGGAAAAAGAATCCTTGAACTGATCAAGCCTGAGTATGTGGATGAGTTTAAAAAGGCGATGGAGCATTTCGGAAAAAGCATGTGATCCGTTTGAAACGCAGCAGGACCGGGGTTTTATATAAAACCCCGGCCCTGCTCTTATTTTTGCTGCCTGCCCGGAAGGATTCACCAGTAAGCAGCATTTTCGTTATTTTCTGGGATACGCAGTTTTGATATCGCTGGCCCCGCTTAGATAATCCATACTGACATCGTAATATTTTGCAAGCACCAGCATGCTGTCGAGGGGAATCCGTGTTTTTCCCAACTCATAGTACGTATATGTGGTTCGATCAATATACAGTAGGTTTGCTACATCTGTTTGTGTCAAATCCTTATCCCATCTTAATGCACGAATGCGTTCGAGATACTGCATCATCATCACCCAATAGCAGTATACAATAAAGCACACACTACTATCTGATTTTAACCTGAATCGGGTTAAAATCAGATAGTAGTAAACTGGGTGGCGGCACAATGTGAATGCGAGGAACAATTGATTTCCTCGCCGAAAGAGGAATGGATTGTGGTTTCGTTACCGACAGAAAAAAACAAGGGCACGGATCAGAAATGATTCCAATCCAAGCCCTTGTTTCACTTGATCTTTGAGCCGCTTAATTTACGTTTACCAGATCGGTTTTCTCCTGTATTTTAACCTGCTTCACCGGCTGGGATTGTTTCTTTATTTTCTTTCTTCTCAGCCAAATGTACACAATCATCAAAGCCAAATACAGCTTGGCGGATAAAAATGCGGTTGCCACCTGATAGCCCTGAGAAAGATTCGACACAGCCGTACCGTCCGCGGCCGTTTGGGTGTCCCACAGGGAGGAACCGAAGCCTGGCAGGATAGCGAAGCCCCATCCCAAATTGATCGCGATTCCAAAAACGCAGATCAATATCATTAACGGAACGCTTGTGTAAGTCTGCAGCTTTTTCCAGCCTTTGGGAGTAAGCCGCTTTCTGGCAAAGTGGAAGGATGTGATCCAGGGAATGAAAATCAGCACCAATAAAACGACGCCCAGTATGGCGTATGAAAAGACGAGGAACCCGTTCATTTCTTTCATATTCTCCCAGGCCCATTTCATAGTAGGAAGCCTCATCACCCCATGGCCGATCAAAATGAGTCCCCCGATGATCGACATCTCTTTTCTGATGGTGTAGAGCTGCCTTACAAATTCCCATTTCGGCAGTACGCCGATGAACATTACAATCAAAATAAACGCGATTCCGATCACGGTATCCAATGCGTAAGAGTGCGGCAGCCAAAGGATCGTCCACCAAACGGTTTCCCCCATCATTTCGTACAGGTTCACATTAAATAAATTTAGGATTCCGTATGTACAATACCATAAAAACAGAAGCCCGGGATAAATGTAAAAAATAAGACTGTGTTTTCGGATGGCATTTTTAAAAATGAAGAGAAACACAATGGATAGAACCAGCCCCTTTATCAGATCAGGGACTCCCAGCCATAAAACGTTATTCACGTAATCCAGTACGTACAAGTTAATCACCTTCCTTACCTTATCAGCGGTTGCCGGCAGAATGCCGTATCATGTTAGCTATAGCTAACATGATACGGCATTCTACTTTGTTTGTCAATTAACATTCGGTATTTTGCTTGGATTTTTCATTTATAAGTTGTTTATTTTCACGAAAGAAAAAAGAAAAGAGCCTGAACGCGAATTGCGTCCAGACTCAGTCTGGTAAGAAGTCAAGTGAATATAGATACCCGGACAGATTCGCGTCATGCTCATACTGTTTCGCTTCGCAGCTTTCTACAGCAGCGCAAAATGGGGGCTCTCAAAAACATGCTTCATTTGGCACAGGCAAAAAGGGTGTCCGGCGGGGTCGAACATCACTGTCCAACTGTCAGAAAATTGTTTCTCTGCGACTGTTGCCCCGCAATGGATTGCATATTCAACCGATTTTTCCAAATCATTCACTGCAAAGTCGATATGCGCCATTTGCTGCTGAGCCTCCGGCTCTTCGGGCCACACAGGCGGCTGATACTCCGGGTTCCGCTGAAACGTTATACCGGGGTATGCTCCCTGATTTGTCCCCGGAGCACCCACGACTGCGTATTCTTCATCATAGAACGGTATTTCCCATTTGAGCAGCGCCGCATAGAATTTCGCTAATTCATTCGGGTCCTTGCAGTCCAGTGTAAATGCGCTCATTTTGATTTTCAGCTCATCATCCATAACGTTAACCCTCCGATCATACAAATAATGGAAATCCTTTTTATCATTTTACCCTATAAAATAAAAGAAGTCCATTTTTTTCGGAATCGACTTCTTTCGGTAAAACATTCCGGCCCGCCCGGGGGGATTTCACAGCGGCGGCAAGCCCGCTGGTTCGGCGCTCAAGGCAGCAATGTGCTTTCGCGTCGGGAATCGCTCAATCATAAAAAAAACCAGCCCAGCCAGAAAGGCTGAACTGTGTTTTCTATGTGTCATCAGTACAAAACAGATGCAGGCACAGCTTTTCTCAATTTATATAAAAAGGCTTCAAGCTATGCGCCTAATCTGCTGACGGCAAATGTTTTTATCACAAGTTGTCAACATATTGTTTTGCTTCTACTAAATCCATTTTGGTTTGTTCACGAACTTTTTTAATGGCCTCTACTTCTTTCCCGTCTCGTTTTAACTGAATTATCTGCTCTTTTAATTCATCAGAAATCCATTGGGAAGACAAAGCTTCATGACCTGTCAGTTTTGCTAATTGATTTAGCCGCTTTTCTTGATTTTTAATCTCTTTCTTTAAGGCTAAGATTTCGTTATATGCCAACAGTCCAGCAATCAATACTAATGCAATGGCTGAATATTCCACTCCCTTTTTCCTCCTTTATTATAAATAATCTGATTATGTAAATATAACATAGAAATTAGGCTAAAATTGTGTCATTGGCTCAAAACAGATGCAGCGTCAAAACGCGGGCATAAAACAAAACGGCTCCTCACATAGTGAGGAGCGCGTCGTGCGTGCAGGCTCAGCCTGCTGGCCCGCCCGGAGGGATTCGAACCCCCGGCCTTCAGAATCGGAATCTGCTGCGATATCCAGCTTCGCCACGGGCGGAAATATTACCATAGTAGTATAGCACAACCGCTCCGGTTATGCAATCCTTGTCCTTCGATTTTTTCACAACCCGAAAATTCCTTTCCGCGCGTGCGAACTGCCGGGCAAACCTTGGCATTGCGGCGCATACAATGAAACAAGCTATGGAAAGGAGAAGCCGCTATGCAATTCCCAAAATCCCCCCATTTTGCCCGGCGCGGAGGAACCCTGTATCAGGTGATCACCGGCCCTCCCGAAGAAAACAGGCCCTTCTGCTGTCATCGGGAGCTGCGCGAAAAAGCCAGCCTGCTGGAGCAGGCGATGGACGACACCCTTTTGGTGATGGCCCGCATGGTCGAACAGAAAGACCCTTACACCGCGGGGCATCAGCTTCGGGTAAGCTGCCTGGCCACCGATATCGCGCTGGAAATGGGCTGGCCGCCCGAGCGGTGCGATCTGCTGCGCCGCGCCGCACTGATTCACGACATCGGCAAGATCGGTATCCCCGGCGATCTGCTCACAAAGCCTACAGTCCTCACCCCGCTGGAAATGGCGCTGATCCGCACCCACGCGGAAACCGGCTATCAGATGGTGAAAGACATTTCTTTTTTCACTCCGCTGGCAGAGATCATCCGGCAGCACCACGAGCGCATGGATGGCTCCGGCTATCCGCGCGGACTGGCGGGGGACGAGATTCTGCCGGAGGCCCGTGTTCTGGCTGTAGCGGATGTGTTTGAAGCGATGACCTCGCACCGGCCCTACCGCCCCGCGCCCGGAACGGAGGCCGCTCTGGCGGAGCTTTCCCGCCGCTCGCTCTACGACGCCGCGCCCGCGGACGCTTTGACGATCCTGATCTGGGAAAAGGATTATCGCATTCCCACGGGGCGCATTGGCGATTGAAAAGCCCGGTTCGGTACGCTATCATTATCTCACAGCACAAGCCGGAGCAAAGCTTTCAAAGCCTGAAAAAGCATTGTCGGCTGATTGATTCCGGGAATGGATCATATTCTCATTAGCGCACTTGATTATTTATGGTATAATTGAAGCAGGGAGCAAAGTAATTTCCTGCTTTATGGATCACAATAGAAAAGAAGAACATGTTTCCACGAAAGGATTTCTTATGACAGACACGCCGCTCTACACCGCGCTTTTGGAACACCGGCAGAAAAACCGGGCCTCCTTTCATACGCCGGGGCATAAAAATGTGCCGGGTGCCTTGCCGCCGGACCTGCTTTCGCTCGATTTTACCGAGCTGCCGGATACCGACAGCCTCTTTGAGGCCGAAGGGGCCATTCTTGCGGCGGAACAGCGGGCGGCACGGCTGTTTGGAGCAAAACGCACGCTGTTTTCCGCGGGCGGCTGCACGCTCTGCCTGCAGGCGATGCTGTATCTGGCCGCGCCGCGCGGCGGCACGATTTTGTTTGACCGCGTACTGCACCGCAGCGTGGTTCATACCATGGCTCTGCTCGACATTACGCCGGTCTGGATTCTTCCCCGGCCCACCGCCGGGCGCGGCCTGCCCGGCCGGGTAGACAGCCGCGATGTCCTCTCGGCTTTGCGGGAGCACCCCGACGCGAAGGCCGTGTTTCTCACCAGCCCCGACTATTACGGCGTTCTGGCGGACATCCCCGCCATTTCCGCCATTTGCCGGGAAGCGGGAGTTCCCCTTTTGGTGGACAACGCCCACGGCACCCATCTGGCATTTTTAAAGAAGAATCTTCATCCGCTGTTCCTGGGCGCCTCCGCCACGGCCTGCTCCGCGCACAAAACGCTGCCGGTGCTGACTGGCGGAGCATGGCTCAATCTTGCGGAACCGTCGTTTGTGTCGGACGCAAAAAGAGCCATGGCGCTGTTTGGCTCTACAAGCCCGTCGTACCTCGTAATGGCGTCGCTCGATCTGGCGCGCGCCTGGCTCGAAGAAAGCGGCCGCGCCGCGTTCGCCGCGCTGGAGGATCGGGTCGCGGCGGTGCGGAAGCTGGCAGCCCGGCAGGGCATTTCCGCACCGGAGGGCGACTGCGACCCGGTACGGCTCACGCTGCGTACCGCCGAGGCGGGAATTCTTGGCACAGACGCCGCCGAGCTTCTGCGCGAACATGGCGTAGAGCCCGAATACGCCGACGCGGCCCAAGTGGTATTGATTGCCACACCGTTCAACAGCGAAAGCGATTTTCAGCGTCTTGAAACGGCGATTCGCGCCCTGCGCCCCGGCAAAGCAATTGCAGAGGCCGCACCCGCGCTGCCCGCGCTGCCGCCCATGCTGCTCACCCCCCGGCAGGCGCTGCTTTCCCCGGCAGAAGAGCTCCCTCTCGCGGCTGCCGTCGGCAGAATCGCAGCAGAAACCGCCTGCCCATGCCCGCCCGGCGTGCCGGTAGTGATGCCCGGAGAAAAAATTACGGACGAAATTGCTGACTTTTTACGTGGGTATGGCATTTTTTCATTGAAAGTGGTAAAATAAATCAGATACCCTATTTTCGCTTTTTAAAACGTTCCGCAACCTGTATAGGAGGGATATATTATGAAACTGATCCTTGCCATTGTCAGCAGTGACGACAGTGCCACGGTACAGGCCGCATTGACGAAAAAGCACTTCCCCATCACAAAACTGGCAACGACCGGCGGTTTTTTAAAAGCCGGCAACACCACCTTCATCGTCGGTGTAGAGGACGATAAAGTAGAAGAGGTCATTTCCGAGATTGCCGCTCACAGCAGCCGCCGAACCCAGATCGTGCCCAGCGCTTCTGCCATGGATATGGGGCTTTACGCCTCCTTCCCCGTGGAGGTCACGGTCGGTGGATCGACTATTTTTGTAATGAATGTTGAGCGGTATGAAAAAGTATGATCTTTGAAGGATTTTTCGGTAACGATTCCCTGCGTCAGCAGCTTTCGCTTGCGCTGGAACAGGATCGCCTGCCTCACGCGGTGATTCTGGAGGGGCCGCCCGGCAGCGGCAAGCGTACTCTGGCGCAGATTCTGGCCAGAGCCTGCGTCTGCACCGCCCAGGGTGAGCGCCCCTGCGGTGTGTGCCCAGCCTGCATCAAGGCCAAAGCGGGGTCGCACCCCGACATTATTGTGGAAAGCGGCGGCACTGCCGCGCGGTCGTTCCACGTGGATGCCGTGCGCCGCGTTCGTTCCGACGCGTATATCAAGCCGAATGAGGCTTCCCGAAAAGTATACTGCCTGTTTGAGGCTCAAACCATGTCCGAACAGGCGCAGAATGCCCTGCTGAAAATTTTGGAAGAGCCCCCTGATGGGATTTTGTTTATTCTCACGTGCCCGTCTGCCTCAGCGCTGCTGCCCACCATCCGCTCCCGTTCGCTGATTTTGACACTGGAGCCCCGGGAGCAATCCGGAGATCACCCCGAGGCCGCGGCGCTGGCCGCGCAGATTCTGCGTGAGCTTCCTCTGCCGGATGAATCCGCGGTGCTGAAAACATGCGCGCCGCTGATCCAGAATCGCGAGCTGCTGCGCCAGGTGCTCGACCGCCTGACGGTGCTGTTCCGCGATGCCGCCGTGCTGCGCGCCGGCGGAACCTCGCTTACCCGCGATCCTTCTGCGCAGGAGCTGGCCCGCCAACTGACCCGTGACCGCCTTTTGGCGCTGACGGAGCTCAGCATCCAGACCCGCCGCCGCATGGATCAAAACGCGAACAATACCCTCCTTGTCACGGTTTTTTGTGCGCAGCTGCGCGCCGTGGCAGGATATTAAACAATAAAGGAGAGAGCTATGGCCGAAGTAATTGGCGTACGATTTAAAAACGTGGGCAAAGTATATTACTTTGACCCCGATGGAAATAATTTGAAAAAAGGCGACATGGTCATCGTTGAGACCTCCCGCGGCGTGGAATGCGGAGAGGTCGCCATGGAAAACCGCCAGGTAGATGATGAAAGCATTGTGCAGCCGCTCAAAAAGCTGATCCGCATTGCGAATCAGGAAGACCTCAAGAAGCTTGCGGAAAATCAGATCCGCGAAAAGAGCGCCTTCGAGATCTGCAATAAAAAGATTGCCGCCCACAAGCTCGAAATGAAGCTGGTGGACGTGGAATACACCTTCGACAACAGCAAGATTCTGTTTTACTTTACCGCCGACGGCCGTGTGGACTTTCGCGAGCTGGTCAAGGATTTGGCCTCCGTGTTCCGCACACGCATCGAGCTGCGCCAGATCGGCGTGCGCGACGAGGCGAAAATGCTCGGCGGCCTTGGCATCTGCGGACGGCCGTTCTGCTGCTCCACCTTTTTGGGCAGCTTCCAGCCGGTCTCCATCAAGATGGCCAAGGAGCAGAACCTTTCGCTCAATCCTGTCAAAATCTCCGGCACGTGCGGCCGCCTGATGTGCTGCCTGAAATACGAGCAGGAGGCTTACCTAGATTTGCTGCGTACGACCCCGAAGCTGAACGCGATTGTGATGACTCCCGAGGGACGCGGCACCGTGGTGGATCAGAATCTTTTGACCGGCGTACTGCAGATTCGGCTCGACAAAGCGCCGGATGCTGCGCCCTCTACTTACAAAGTGAAGGACGTGAGGCTCATCAAAGACGCCCAGCTCCGCGTAAACAAGGCGGAACTCGATCAGCTAAAAGAGCTGGAAAAGGATTGAGATTCCATTCACAAATTCGGAAAAACCAGTTGCAATTCTGCCATTGTGTGTTAGAATAAGGGTGTAATACTTATTCTGGAGGTGCTTAACAATGGCATATGTTATTAACAGTGATTGCATTTCCTGCGGTGCTTGCGCAGGTGAGTGTCCCGTGAGCGCCATCTCTGATGGTGCTGACAAGTACGTAATTGATCCCGAGCTTTGCACAGAGTGCGGTGCTTGCGCTTCCGTGTGTCCCGTAGGAGCCCCGAATCCCGAGGCTTAAGGCTCATTGAAAGTGATTTAAGGCGGAGCGATCGTTGCTCCGCCTTAAATTTTGGACAAGTTTTCGGGCGCGGCTCCCGCTGCCCGCCGCTTGCTTTCAAATAAGGTTTTTTTCTCCCATAAAATGATCTGCCGGAGGTAACCCATGCAGCCTGAACTGGAGCCACTCTCCCCCAGTATCTCCGTGTTCGTCTCACAGACGCACCGATTTAATACCGATACGATCTTGCTGGCGCATTTCGCGGCCCCCAAGCGGGGCGAGAAGTGCGCCGATTTCGGCACCGGCTGCGGCGCCATTCCGCTGATCTGGCTGGCGCGGTACGAGCCTGCCCAAATCTGCGGGGTAGAAATCCAGCCCGACGCCTGCGAGCTGGTGCGGCAGTCTGCCGAGCACTGCGGCGTAGCAGACCGCCTGCGGGTTCTGAACCTCGACCTGCGGCAGCTTGATCAAACAAAGCCGCGCGACCCATGGCTGGAAAACTGCGACCTGATTTCGTGCAACCCGCCGTATAAGGCGCAGGGAACGGGCATCGAAAACCCCGAACAGGGCAAGCGCATGGCCCGGCATGAGGAAACCTGCACCATGGAGGACGTGGCGCGCGCCGCCGCATCCTGCCTGCGCTACGGGGGCCGCATGTGCCTGTGTCAGCGGCCGGAGCGCCTGACGGATATCTTCACGACCCTGTGCACGAACGGCCTGGAGCCAAAGCGCCTGCGGTTCGTACAGGCCCGCGAGGGCAAAGCGCCAAAGCTCTTTTTGCTTCAGGCCCGCAAAAACGGGCAGCCCGGCGGCCTTTTGGTGGAGCCGCCGCTGATCCTGCACAACGAAGACGGAACCTTCACCCGGGAAATGCTGGAGATTTACGGTAACTACAAGGAGGGGCACTGATGACCGGAAAACTGTATGTGGTGGGCACGCCCATCGGGAATTTATCGGATTTTTCGCCCCGCGCGGCGCAGACGCTGGCCGAGGCGGATTTTATCGCCGCGGAGGACACCCGCGTGACCGTAAAGCTACTCAATCATCTGGGCATTAAAAAGCCGATGGTGAGCTATTTTGAGCACAACAAGCTCGAGCGCGGCGGGGTCATCACCCGCAGGATACTGGCGGGCGAAACCTGTGCTCTGGTTTCCGATGCGGGAATGCCCGCGATTTCGGACCCCGGCGAGCTGCTGGTAGCCCAGTGTGCCGAGCTGGGGATCCAGACGCTCGTGGTGCCCGGCCCCAGCGCGGTGATTTCGGCGTTGGCGATTTCGGGCCTGCCTACGGGCCGCTTTACGTTCGAGGGCTTTTTGAGCGTCAACAAGCGCGCCCGGCGCGAACACCTGCAGCAGGTGGCCGCTGAAACCCGCACCATGGTGTTCTACGAAGCGCCGCACAAGCTCTCTGCCACCCTTGCCGACATGCTGGCCGCCTGGGGCGACCGCCGCATCGCGCTCGTGCGCGAGTTGACGAAAATTCACGAAGAGGTCATCCGCACCACGCTCTCCGAAGCGGCGCGCCGGTATTCCGAAGAAAGCCCCAAGGGGGAATTCGTGCTGGTGATCGAGGGGGCTCCCATCCCTGTGGAGGGACCGCTCACGCTGGAGGAAGCCATAGAGCTTGCGCGCACTTTTTTAGAGGAAGGCGCCTCTGTTTCAGAGTCTGCCAAACGTGCCGCAAAGGAAAGCGGACACTCCAAAGCGGAGATTTATAAAAAAATTTGCGAATAATTCTCGATTTTTTGCCTTATCCCCTTGTAATTTTGACATTATTTAGTATAATAAAAGAAAGCGATCACATCCTATTCCCAAATGCCGGTGAAACGGCGTTTCGTTCCGTCGCGCAAAAGCGGCCGGAACAGGGTGGCATCCCTTACTGATTTTTTACAAGGAGGACGAACCGTATGGAACTGAAAGGAAGCAAAACCGAAGCAAATCTGCTGACCGCATTTGCAGGGGAATCCCAGGCCAGAAACAAGTACACATTCTACGCTTCTCAGGCGAAAAAAGAAGGCTACGAGCAGATCTCAGCTATTTTTGAGGAAACCGCCGGCAACGAGAAGGAACACGCCAAGCTGTGGTTTAAATATCTGCATGGCGGCGAGATCGGCTGCACAAAGGATAACCTGCTGGATGCTGCGCAGGGCGAAAACTACGAATGGACAGAGATGTACAAAGAGTTCGCCGAGACCGCTGAGCAGGAAGGCTTTAAAGAGATTGCCACTGCGATGAAGCTGGTAGGCACTGTGGAGAAGACCCACGAAGAGCGCTACCGCAAGCTGCTGAAGAACATCCAGGAAGATATTGTTTTCCAGAGCGGCGAGCAGACCGTTTGGGTATGCCGCAACTGCGGATACATTCATATTGGCGATAAGGCCCCCAAGATCTGTCCTGCCTGCAAACATCCCCAGGCTTTCTTCGAGCGCAAAGCTGAAAACTATTAAGCGGTTCCTTTTTCAAAGGGACAGCGTTATAGCAGGGCCGTACCCGGTCCATAAAAAGCAGCGAACAGCAAAGTCTGGTTCTCTGCAAGAAGATGCTTCAGAGCCGCCGCGGAACGTTATTGTTCCGCGGTTTTTCTGTTGTTCGATGCCCCAAGCGTTCTATTCCAGCACGCGGCAGGCAGGCACATTCCAATACAAAAAGCGCCGGATTCTAAAAATCCGGCGCTTTCTTTTATCATGTGATATTTTTTCTCATATCAACAATTCAGCTTGCAATCAATCCCAGAAAATGGTACAATTTACTGGTAAGGTACAATTAAGTGCAAAGCGGGGACGAGGTGCAGGAACACCTCATCCCCTGCATACGGAGCCATAGCCTCCATACACAACGGATATACCGCGCGTTGCTTACACATTATAACTCATTTCCGCTTTCTTGTACAGAGGGGGGGCGAATCCCGAAAATGGGTCCCGTTCTGCGGGTTGTGTACTGCACTTGTGATATTAGGCGCTGTGTTATGGATGTATCCCCCCGCTGGGGAATCCGTAACAGGCGCTTTTTTGCTGCCTTACAGACAGGGCAAAGCGGGCCGGGTTCCTTAAAAAATTTGAATCTCAACCATCATCATTCCCAATGATTGATCTGCATGCTTTTCAAAACCGCGGGCCTCCCCCGGCACCGTGGTCCCGGCTCCGCCGCGCCGTTGTCTGTAAGAATAAAACTGCCGCACGAATCGCCCCGGTGTGGCTGACCGGCCCTTGGCCGAAAGCGCCGTCCCTCCCCGAGGGACGGCGCTTCTTTTGCAGGCTGAGCCTGCACGCACGTCACGGCAGGTTAAACCTGCATATAAGTAGCGGGACAGCTTAAAGAAAACCCTCCGCTTCGCGCTCCATTCGTCGCGCGTGCGCTGGCTATCTTCACGCGGAAACAACCTTCTATATAATCAATATTTTTTCTTCACAGATTTCCTCTCTAAATTCTGCTGGCGCAGGGCTTGCCCCTCGTGCCGGGGCGGGCACTACCTTTCGTGAAAGGACGAAAGGTAGCAAAGGCCTTCCAAAGGGCACCTTTGGAATCCGTTCGGGGAACAAGTTCCGGAATGCAACGCCGAAAGCTACTGAAAAGGCGCTCCAATAAAAATGCCCACTCTCCTATCAACAGCAAATCAAAAGTTTAGTTCTTTTGTCCGTCGGCGAGCATTTTCAGAGCACTCTCGTTGGCTCGCAGTTTTCAGGTGCGGCTTCGCCGCATTTTTTTGTTGGCTTGAGAGCACTTTCCGTACCATTTGCAGACGTGAAAGCTTCCCTTACGCACTCGCTTCACGCGCAGGCTGTGCCTGCGCGTGGAACAGAACCAGAGCGGGAGCTTCTCCCGGTTTCCAAAGGCAGAGCCTTTGGTCGTTGAGAGGGAGTTCCAAGGGGGAGAGAATCGAAACTCGG
>NZ_CBYL010000023.1 GCF_000577335.1 Faecalispora jeddahensis
TTGAACTTACATAGGAGCTAACATGAAAATTTGTAAAAATAATAGCGTTGTATTGAGCTGATAAGAGGGCTTACAGATAAACTATCTGTAAGCCCTCTATTCTTATACAGCTTTATTAAATTACGCTCTACTGCCTTTTCCTTAAACTCTGCCATATTTCGCTTGTTCGATTTCTCTTTAGGCGTAGAAAAGCATCCCTTTATTTTCAGTATATCATACTGTCTAACAATTGGAATACAGTTCAGAATGCTAGCTTTTCGGGCTTTTTTGCAAATTAGCCCAAATGGCGTTTGTGGAGATTGCCAGATCAAGTGGAAAAAAGTTTTTGAATGATTGCCCAATCCTGATCGTTGAAATGATATTCACGCCTTAGAGCATCAAGATTTTGTACCCCACTGTTTTTTTTAGGAACAGCATGCAAAATACTATTGATTTTTTTGACAGATTCAAGATCGCGAAACTCTGAGTAAGTAAACTGAATATCCTTTCCATTATTAAAGAAAAATGTATACGAAAATGTATAATATCCAATCCTGCGGACTTGATGATGATAGTAAGCACCTATTTCCACCTGAGTGACCGTATTGAGTGGATATTGATTAGATACATGATTTAGGCAATCATATTTCACAATTGAAGTATCTGTGAGTTCATAACGTGAGTAGATGCCAAAAGCACCAATTACAAAAGATAATATTAAAATAATGGCTAAAGAAGCAGAAACAAACCTCTTATACATTTTTTTATTCTTACTTAAGTCGTTTATGCTTTTAGGTTTATGCTGTTGGCCAAATAAAGGATAGATATTACGGGTTTGCTCTCCATAGATTATTCCCCTTTTCCCGAAGATTGGCCTCTTTTCTTTAAATTTCACAATCCAAAAACAGAAGCTGATACAGAAAATGGTGAGCGTAGGTATCACTAAAAAGAGAGAAGAACTGCCTGTTGCTACAGCGAAAACACGATTGTTTGTAAACGAAGTAAAATTGTGTACCCATCCAGGAATAAAAGAAAAACTAAACGATATCATGATGATAATTAAAAAAAGAAAATAATAAATCAATTTATCTAAAACGGATAGTGGAGGCATCTTGGGTTTCTTCCGTTTCGGCATATAAATCATCCTAAGTATTATTAAGAATAGAGATCGGTTTTTAATTATATCATATATTTAGTGGATAATAAATTAAGATACAAAGATAGCGATGTATTTTATTCTGTATGTTAATGATTATCTGCTCTCTATCATCGCGCCGCCAGAAGAATATCGGTACTATGGATGATTTACTCTAAGAATGAATCGCCCGTACCACTATGAGTTACCCTCAAATGTTCATGAAAGCAAAAACAGGTTGGTATTGCTAACCTGTTTTTGCTTTTGATAGGAAGAAAACATGCCGGAATCAGAATTGTAAGCGGTTTATTTGAGTGCATCGAATGCACACGGCAATATCTAACCAATCTTTCTCAGCGCAGTCCATTGCTACGCGATGGAGTGATACAGACGGTCCAGCGGCTGAAATAAAATGCGGATTAAGATAAAATTGCTGACGCCATGCAGAATATCAAAGGGAATGCCCGCAATCCACCACGCCAGAGCGGTAGGGATGCCGCCTGCCAATAGGTAAATGAGCGAAAAGAAAAGGCCGAACAGCAGGCCGAATCCTCCGCCGAACGCTGCCCATGTCCATACGCTGCGGGGCCTTTTATCCAGTAGCGTAGCGATGATCCACAGAAACGCCCAAATGTACAGGTAGCCAAACCACCAGAAATGGAACCCATAAAAAACGCCTTCCAAAAGCACAAATACATAGATAATGAAAAGAGCTTTCTTTTGAAACCAGCGCGTATAAAGCAGGATCAGCAGCGTTACCATTTCGATATTCGGCAATGGGGAAAGCGCAATCTGTAAGACAAACAGTATCGCGGTGCATACCGACAGCCGGACCAGCTCTTTGGCGGTCAAAGAATTATTTTGAAGCATTTTCAATGTTTTCAACGATGAATTGATATTGATCGCCATCTGTAACTGGCTGCTGATCTATGCCATATTGTCCATATTCCCCGTTTACATAAAGCGCCCAGTATTGATCCCCTTGACTAAAGTCCGCGGTTACTCCATTGATCGTGTAAAGCGAGAACCCGTACTGCGTTTCTTTTCCCTCAATGGATAAAACAGATTCGGCTGCTTCTTTCAAATACTCAGCATCGGTATCGACGGTGAAATTTTCGGTTTTTCCATCCTCATAAACTACCGCGATAGAAATATGCTTGCTGCCCTCTGTGGGTTTTTGGGAAAAAATCGCCCAAAGGCCCGCGAGCAGGGCTATGGCCAGTACAAAAGCTGTGATGGGAATCCAAATCCGATTGCGATTATTTTGTTTTTCCATGAAATACCCCTTTATTTGATTGATCAGTCAGATTTGCCTTTTAATACGCGCTCTGCATATCTTACGCTTTCCATGGCGTTCTTTCCATAAAAATCAGCACCGATTTGGTCAGCATACTCTTGTGTCATGACGGCTCCGCCTACCATGACGAGCGTATCCGGCTTTTTTTCTTTCAGCTGACGGATCGTCTCAGCCATGGCAGGGACGGTGGTGGTCATCAGCGCGCTGAGCCCCACCAGTTTTACCTGATTTTCAATGGCCGATTCTACGATCGTTTCCGGCGGAACATCTCTTCCAAGGTCAATCACGTGGTAGCCGTAATTTTCCATGATCGCCTTGACAATGTTTTTCCCGATATCGTGAATATCGCCTTTTACTGTGGCCAAAATCACGGCCGGGCCGATTTCATCGGAAGCCGGCAGCTTTTTCCGCACTTCTTCAAATGCCGCCTTTGCCGCTTCGGCGCTCATCAAAAGCTGCGGCAAAAAGACCGTTTTTGCTTCAAATCCCTTTCCGACGATATCCAGTGCCGGCACAATCTGCTCCTGAATCAGGGCGAGCGGCTCTGTGCTCTCCAGCTTTTCCTTTGCCAGCTCGGCCGCCTCCGCACTGAAACCGCGGAGGATGGCGCCCTGCAGTCCGTCCGGCGTTTGGGAAGAATTCTGGGCGGCAGGGGCCTTTGACACTGTCACCGTATCCGACGGAACATTCTGAGAAAAGCGGATATATTCCTGGCAATTGTCGTCCAATCCGGCCAAGGCCAGGTAACTGTGATACGCTTTTTGCATTTCGAAAGAGAAGGGATTCATGATCGCCGCACTCAGTCCCTTTACCAAAGCCATGATAAAAAATGTGCCGGTGATAAAATCCCTGTTGGGCAGACCAAAGGAAATATTAGAGATTCCCAGAGAACAGCAAACGCCCAGTCTGCCTTGAATCATTGGAATCGTGTCCAGAGTGACCTGAGCCGCCTGCTGGTCGGAAGAAATCGTCATGGCCAGAGGGTCAAAAATCAAATCGCAGGCGGCGATCCCATATTCCGCCGCTCGACGTACGATTCGCTCGGCGATTGCGAAACGTCCCTCCGCTGTTTCCGGAATTCCGGATCCATCCAGCGTCAGGCAAACGACAAAGCCCCCATATTTTTTAACGAGAGGGAAGATGGCGCTCATACTCTCGTCACTGCCGTTGACAGAGTTGATCATCGGCTTGCCGTTGTACACGCGCATCGCGCGTTCCATGGCAGTCTGGTTAGATGTGTCCAGCTGAAGCGGCAGATCGCATACGCTTTGCAGCTCTTTCACACAGGTTACCAGCATTTCCGGTTCATCAATTTCAGGAAGTCCCACGTTGACATCCAGCACCTGTGCACCCTGCTCCTGCTGCAAAATACCTTCTTTGAGAATATAGCCGATATCCTTCTGCCGCAGGGCCTCTTTAAACCGTTTTTTGCCTGTGGGATTGATTCTTTCGCCAATCATGACCGGTTTGCCGCCAAATACAACGGCATGGGTATAAGAGCTGATCACAGCGCGGTGTTTGGAAAGAATCGGAGTAACGGGCAGGCCCTTTGTCTGATCCGTCATCAGCCTGATATAAGCAGGCGTCGTTCCGCAGCACCCGCCTATGACACGGGCCCCTCCGGCTGCAATGCGGAGCATGGTTTGTGCAAATTCTTCGGCCGACACGTCAAATACCGTTTTTCCGCCTTCCGAGCGCGGCAGCCCTGCATTCGGCTTGACCAGAACAGGGACGGACGCACAGGAAATAAATCTGGGGAGGAGCTCCAGCATTTTGTCCGGCCCTAATGAGCAATTGATGCCGATGACGTCTGCACCCAAACCCTCCAGCATGGCTACCATCGCCTCCGGCGTGGTACCGCTCATCAGCTTGCCCGTTTCATCATACACGTTGCTGACGAAAACAGGCAGACTGCAGTTTTCCTTCGCGGCCAGCACAGCGGCCTTGGTTTCATAGCAGTCGTTCATGGTTTCAATCAGCACACAATCAGCACCGGCTTCTGCGCCGGCCTGTACGATTTCGGCGAACAGGGAAACGGCATCTTCAAAATCAAGGTCTCCCAGCGGGGCAAGCAGCTTGCCGAGAGGGCCAATGTCCAACGCGACGAAACGATCCGGCTGACCGAATTTCGCTTCCTCTCTGGCGGTTTTTGCGCAGTTTACGGCGGCTGAAACCACCTCTTTTACCGAAAACCGGCCTTCCTGTCCGTCGTATTTCAACCCGTTTGCGCCGAAAGTATTGGTACAAACCAGATGGCTTCCCGCTTCGTAATACTGCCGGTGCAGATCCTTTATTTTTTCAGGATGCAGCAGATTCCATGTTTCCGGCAGCTCCCCGGGCGCCAGCCCCTGCTCCTGCAAATAGGTGCCGGTTCCACCGTCCAGATAAAAAATCCCTTGATTGATACATTCCATGATATTCATTTCTGCAAAGTCCCTTCATAGACGAAATGTGCAGTCTTGCTGACCGCAGGTCGGGCAATGATCCCGTTTAGAGCATACAGCCGGTTTTTCTGCTGTGTGGTCTGTTTGTTCCATTCCAATGATAGCCGAAACAGATTTCTGCGGAATCATGAGCAGCGCATCTGTCAAGGAAATGCCCGCATTCTGGTTCGCATGCAGGGCATCCAGCAAGGGTTTCTGCGCGTTTAAAGGCAAATCGCCGTAGCCAGGGCTGAAACGCGAACGAAAAGTTTGGCCAGGGTGCTCTTCGGCCCATTCCCGGCACAACAAATCACAAAAACTCTCGATGGCAACAGTACCGACGGCGTCCAACACAAGAGCCAGGGAAGGCGAAGTGACAAAAGCACGCTTTCTCTGCCGTTCGGTCTCTATGCCCGTGGTAGCTGCAAACAATATGGCACGGTCGCACCCTGCAAGATGTTTGGCAAGGCTTTTTCCTTCCACACAGAAAGTGCCGAAATCTGTTTTTGCCTCCGTAATAGACACGGGCACTTCCATAAAGCAGGCGGTATAATTTGCCGCCCTTTGAAAATCGGCCAGAGCCCTTTCCATCAAACCGACAAGCTGAGCATCCGGCTGAGAACGCCCGAGCCCCATATAGCGGCCAACTTCTTTCAGCGGGATTTCTACATCGGACGATTTATGAAAAACAGTTTTTACTGCGGAGCTATGTCTCATTAGATACCTCTGCGGGAGCGCCCACAATTTCCGATAGATTTTCCATGATCTTACGGGCAATCAAAGGATTGTTCATCGAATAAACGTGTACAGCGGGTATCCCATTGGCAAACAGATCTATAATTTGCTCTGTTGCATAAGCGATCCCCGCCTGGCGCATGGTGGCCGGATTCTCTCCGAAGCGATCTAAAATATACCGAAAGCGCTGAGGCAGTACGGTTCCCGAAAGAGCAATAATTCTGCGGATCTGAGCGACGTTGGTGACGGGCATAATTCCCGGAATGACAGGCACCTGAATTCCCGCGTTTCTGATTTTGTACATAAAGTTGTAAAAAATATTATTGTCAAAAAACATTTGTGACGTTAAAAAATCACACCCGGCGTCTACTTTTTCCTTCAGATATTCGATATCCTTTCTTTGGGACGGAGATTCCGTATGGCCCTCAGGATAACAGGCCCCACCGATGCAGAACCCGCCGTACCGGTGGATCTCCGACACGAGCTGACTGGCATAATGGAATTCCCAGTCTTCGTGTACGCTTGATTCCGGCGGCAAGTCGCCCCTGAGCGCAAGTACATTGCTGACGCCGGCAGCACGCAGGCTGGAAAGCTGCTCGCGGATACCTTCCTGTGAAGAATGGATGCAGCTCAGGTGGGCTAAAGCGGGTACGTGGAATTGATTCTGAATGTCCGCCGCAATCGAAACAGTATAATCACTGGTTCCGCCGCCCGCGCCATATGTCACGCTCATAAAGCTTGGCGAAAGCAGGGCGATTTCTTCGGCGGCCCTTTGTATGCTTTCATAATTGCTGCTTTTTTTCGGTGGAAAAACCTCGAAAGAGAGCGAGGGTTTTGGACCGCACAACAATTCCGTAAGCTGCATAACCATTCCCCTTATGTTTTATTTTCAAACCATCCCGATGGATGTCTGAATTTGGTATATTAATCTATTATACCAAAGAATTCCCCCAACAAGGTAATAGCATATTTTTATTTATTGTAATAGATAAATCCTATATATGAAGTACGAAATCACTTTTTCCTTTTCACCATCATTGAACTGAGCTGAAAACCATTGATTATGAATCTGTGGTATCATATGCGGGAATCGCAGAAGTAGTGGCAGGCATTAACAGAAATGTTTGTGGAAATGGGAAAGCAGGCGGTAAAGCGTATCCTAGAGAGAGGGAAGTCAGCCACTAGCATGGCCGAAACTTGGAATGGATGGAAAGGATGCTTTATTTCATAAAATTTATCTCTGGCTTTATCCTATAAGGAAAATGAAAACAGCAAGACGGTATCGCGAAAGCGATACCGTCTTGCTGCAAGGATACTTCCTTCTGATCTAAGATGATTGCGTTAACAGGGTTCTTGCTAGAAATCATTGTACGAAATAGATGCATTGAGAGGTGACATAGCTTTTGATTTATCATAATCCCTGAGTCGTTGGAACCTGTTTTTCCACACAACATTCAAAATCATTTTCGCACAAAAAGCCTGGGAATTGCCTCAACAATACATGGGCTTTTTTTAAGAAACTTTAGGATACCGGAACCTTCAGCACAATTTTTTTCACCATTGCAGACTCACCCGCAACAATCTTAGGCATATGGGCCTCCTCCGGGGTGACTACAATCAGTTCTCCCTGGGAAAGAATCACCTGGCTGGCCGTCTCTGGGCTGTGGTAAATGGTGATGTCCCGCTCAGCATCGTAGGGAATCTTCTCCTCCAGTGTATCGCGCGGAGCCAGATGAAAGCCCTCACGTCCTGCAACTATGTAATGAATGTCAAAGTAGCGGTCATGGGTCTCGTATTTGCCCTCGTCTGCAGGAATGGTCGTATACTCCTGTACGCTGGCGGTAACTCCTTGCTCCAGCTCAATCTTTCCCACCGGAAGGTCTGCAAGATCGGGTCTGCGGAGAAAGGCATAGCCGATTTTGAATTTCTCTGCCAAATAGTCGTAATGTTCGGCCAGGGCAAGACTGGAAATCAACATATAGGTACTCCCTTTCTTCTGTCGCAATGTGTTTGTGCGACAATCTGTTTGTTTTTCCGAGTTTTAGAAATTACAGCGCACCAGACAACCACGCCGCCCAGTGCAACCCTAGAGAAACCGCTAAGCATACCCGGCGTGACAAAGAGGATGATCGCCGCAAAGAACAGCACCAGCTCCACCAACATCAGGTTTTTTCTCAGATAGTCCGCCACCGTTGAAGTCAGGAAGAAGGTGCTGCATCCCTGAATATCAACCTGACTATGGACGAAATCCAGCGGGAGGTAGCCCGCCGGGGCCCTTCTGCACATAATTTTATTGATCCTAATTTGCTTCTCCGCTCCATTTGGGGTGACGGTAAACCTCCGGATTTGCCACACCGGGCCACTGCTCACCCTGCAGAACAGCCAGACAGCCGTCGGCGCACATGGTGGCGGCGCGGATCGTGGCCTCTTTTGTCTGGGCGGCGCTGTGGGGCGAAAAGATGAGATGCTTTGCTGCCAATAGCGGATTCCCCAGTCGGGTGGGCTCTTCTACCGGAGTGTCGATTCCCGCCCCCGCGATGATATCGTTATTGAGGGCCTCAATCAGTGCGTCTTCATCCACAATGCCGCCGCGGGCACAGTTTACCAATATCGCCGAGGGCTTCATCTGGGCCAGCTGTGCTTTCCCAATGAGGCCTTTTGTTTCAGGCAGCAAAGGAATGTGAAGGGTTACAATGTCCGCAGCCTTCAGCAGATGCTCCAGCGTCGGGCAGGGCTGCGCGCCGCGTTCTGCAATCTGCTGCTCAGACAGGTAAGGATCATAGGCCATCACCTTCATCCCAAAGGCAGCGCACAGCCGCCCAACACGATTGCCAATGTCACCAAATCCCACAATGCCTACTGCTTTGTCCAGCAGCTCAAACTGGCGGCCGCAGTTTCGGATTTCAAAATTTCCGTGCAGCGCTTCGTTGTGACATTCCACCAGGTTAGAGGCCAGACCCAGCATCAGGGCCAGGGTGTGCTCCGCCACCGAATCGGCGTTGCAGTGCGGGGCGATCACCACCGGAATGCCCCGGGCAGTGGCCGCCGCCACATCCACGCTGTCGAACCCAATTCCGGAGCGCCCTATTACCTTCAGGTTAGGGGCCTGTTCCAGCTCCTGAGCGTTTAGGTGTCCGATGCGGATCACCAGAGCATCCGCAGTGGAAAGCTCCTCCAGATACTCTGTGGGGTTGCCGGAATTGGCAACCCAGATTTCTCCAGCTTGGGCAAATTTCTCATATCCCTCTTTGCAAAGAGGCTGTGTCATGATGGTTTTCATTGGCGTTCCTCCCATATCAATAGATTTCCCTTTTCGTCAAACGGCAGTTCCTTAGGTTCTTCAACAATTTCGATGCCGGGGGTGTTTTGGGCAAGCTCCCAATATGCTTTGGAAAGATACAGCTCGCCCATGGTCAGTGTGTTGCGGATCAGTACAATTCTGGGATTCTCGGGGTCAATGTGATTGCAGGTCTTGATGGCGCCCTGAATGGCCATCTTGTCATCCCGCAGTACCATGGCCAGCTTAATGGGCCAAAAAACAGTAGAGGTCAGGGCATTGGGATAGGTCTCCAGAAAATTAAATTTCTCATAAAAACGAAGCGTGGTGGTATCGGCCTGACCGATTCCCATCCCGTTTCCGTGGGAGGCCTCGGTCAAATCCAACACTGCCGTGCGCTGGTGCTTCAGACCGCCGCCGCCATAGGGGGTGGACCAGGTCCCGGTGATGTTGGGGTCCATGCCGCTGCCGGAAAAGTCCTTTCCGATCTCCTTCACCACCATGACATCGGTTTCATCCACCAAAATCCGGGGCATCAGACCTTTGGCATACTCCAGCAATCCTGGCTCTTCCACCGGGATTTCTTCGTTGCGCAACACCGCCACCCTGCAGGTTTGGTCGTGTGCATTTTCAATCACCCCAATGCCGAAGAGTACCTTTGCATGGGTGCGGACAAAATTTCCGAAGAGGGGAATGCGGGTTTTAAACACCCCAAAGCCGTCCCGGTGTAGGCTGTCCGCCCCCTCCTGATTGCCGAGACCGATGCAGAGCATTTTGGTCAGTCCTGACTCATAGTCGCCCCGAAAGGCGCTGTGGGGTTTGATGCGATTGACCGCCACGATGCCGTCCGCCTCAAAGGCCAGCTTGTCGATGTAGACCGGAAGACGCTTTCCCTCCTCTTCCACGTGGCCCAGTTCCACCGTCTCCATGGAGGAATCAATGGGGCAGCCGCAAAATTCTTCCGTGATGCCATAACCGGAGAGGATAAGCCGCTGACCCTCGGCGGTGGCCCCTCCGTGACTGCCCATGGCAGGGACGATAAAAGGGTGACAGCCCAGGCGTTTTAAGTAGGAGACCGCCTCCCGCAGCACAACATTCATATTGGCGATACCGCGGCTTGACCCCGTAAGGCAGATACACATTCCCGGGCGGAGCAGTTCCTCCAGCCCCTTGTTTTCCAGCTGGCGGCGCACCTCGCCGGCTACGTCGGTCAGGTGGGTGTCGTCAAAGTGCTGCCGAATCTTGAACATGGGCGGGATGTGAACCTCCTTCAGCAATCCCTCAATGACACTATAGTCCTGAAAGCTATGGTTAGGGTTTTCCAAAATAACGCCCCCTTTCTTTTTCTTTATCTTACCGCAGAAAAGAGGAGACTGTCTTTTAAAAATTTTATTCTTTATTTGCACTTTTCTCAGATATATGATAAGGTGACTATGAGGTGATACTCTATGGAAAGCAACGTAACCGTTCACCGGGTGGTCCGCGATAAAAAGAAACCCGGTCAGTATATTGAACCTCACAGTCATCCTTTTTTTCACTATCTGTTCGGTCTGGCAGGTCACGTCCGCATGCATGCTGCAGAGACGGATTTTATTGTGCCGCCCGGCGGGCTTGCTATGATACCGCCGGGGATAGAACACTCCATCCACAGTCTGGATGATTCCTGTAGCCTGAATATAAAATTTACCTGCGAGGGCTGCCTGGCAAAACCGGCGGCGCAATTACCCCTTTTTTTGCCGTGGGTTGGAGATTACCAGCAGGTGCTGCTGAAAAACCTGTTGGAGGAGGCAGTCCTGCAGCGAGCTGGCAGTGCTGAGCTTGTAAGTCTGCGGATGTACGAGCTGCTGCTCCTGTTAAATCGGACAGAGTCTGCTGCACTGCCTGCACCACCAGTGGATGTAGGGCGAAACAGCAAGCTGAAAAAGGCACTGGAGCTGATTGCGATCCATCCGAATTTGTCCGTGGCAGAGCTGGCGGCGGCCTGCGGCTACCACGAGAATTATTTTTCTTCCTTTTTTAAAGAAGCCATGGGCTGTACACCCCGGCACTATATTAACCTGCAGAAAATGAACAAGGCCAAAGATCTGTTGCTCTTTTCAGACTGCAATGTAACGCAGGCTGCGGAGCAACTGGGATTTAGCTGTGTACACTATTTCAGCCGGGTGTTTCATCAATTGACCGGCATCACCCCGTCAGAGTATCTTAGCCGCGGTAGCCAACCGGTTACTGTCAATGTAGTGCATAACAGCAACACGCCCGCGGGGATATTCGAATTCCCGCTTCGCGATCCGGCCTCCTGATCATTTCACGGTACGTTCAAGACGGATACTGCAAGGTCTTATATACGGTAATTTTGTATTATAAGACCCAAAACGCCTCTCGAAAGTATAAAACGCACGATGGCATTGCCATTGTGCGTTTTAGATTTTTAATATCAGACAAATCTAAAGACATAAATTTTGCACACAAAAATGCAACAATGCAAAGGGCAGAGATGATAATGGAGGCTTTATAATCATTTAGTATGCTTAGTTACCGTACTTGCATTTCTAAAAAATATAATTAAAAGGATCAAGACTGTAATACAAGAGCGGAAAAATAAAGCTGAATTATGCTTTATTTGCTATCCATTTATGGTAAAATACAAAAAAGTATGGACAATGCAGGTATACAGCAGTTTTTCGCGATTGAATCTAGAAAAAATAACGACATGCAGAACATGTGGTATAACTGGGAGAACGCGGCCGCCGCGGAATAAATTCAGGAACATTCTTATGATGTGATTTAAGGCTTTTCAATCGGAGAATGCCGAAGGATAAACACAGAAAAAACCTTGAGGCCTGTAAAATACGGGCCTCAAGGTTTTTTGGTTTGGTAAAGAGATATGGCGGAAAAGGAAAAGCCTGAAACCATCTCTTTCATTTTAGTCAGAATGACTTTCCGATCGGAAATCAATTGTTATGGCTCCCAAAGAGAAGCTGTGTAAAAATTGCTTTCAGCCTTCTTTTGGCTTCCTCGAACAATGCCTCATTGCGAGTGGTAATTTCTTCTTCCACAAAATAGCGGTCCTCAATATACTTTGTATACCGAAGCTCTACCAGTATTCCCTCAAATCTTTCCTGAAACAGCTCACGGTAGTGGTGAATGCTGTGTCCGCCTAGAATGGCATTATCCAAAACGGTATAGCCCTGTGTTTCAAATCCATTGTGCAGAGCTTGCAGCGTCTGTTCCGAGGATGTTGCGCCGCACCGGTTCGATAAATAAATATCCTGATTGCCACCATTTGCAAAATTGATAAAAAAACTGTGTAGATCCAGTAAAAGGACGGACGGAAACACCTGTAGCTTTGCGCGCAGCAGATTTTCCAGCGCCTGATGATATGGTTGATAATATTGAGTGATCCGCTCGTTGATTTCTTTCTCCTCCAACGGAATCGCATACAGCGGACTGCCCTGCGTGTTCTGCTGATAAACTACTGTATTGCGATAATCACCATCCTTTGCGCCTCCTGTTGGGCGGTTGACGTCTACAACATACCGGCTTAAGTGATTGACAATGGTGGTACAGCCCATTGCAGGAAGAAAGTCGTATAGCTCCGGCAAAAACCAATCTGTGTTGGACAGGCATGCCGTATCAAGCATGCGGCTTCTGATATGCGGGGGAACCAATGTTCCGCTGTGAGGCAAATCAATCACCAGCGGGAATCGATGCGTGTTTTCATTCAGAATCGTAAAATACTCCATGACAGCCTCCTTTTTGCTCCGACTGTTCAAAAATTTAAAAACAATAAAAGCCCACCAGTCTAAGGCATCATGCCCAGACGGTCGGCTCACAATACTGCACTTCCCGTGGTCTGTTCCACTTCCGTCAGTTGTACAGTGATTTGATACTATCATCGAATATCAATATTGTCAAATCTGAGAGCAGTTCAGGACGTTGCAGAGAGCATCCGGCAGGAAACGAAAAGCAGGAAAGGCCCCGCCGTTTTGGCGGAGCCCTCCTGCTTGGTTCAGAAGATTGTATATCCTGTGAGTTGCACTCGTAAGCAAATTGGATCGGGCGCTATACCACGGCCCGGATTGCCGTAAGGCTCATTCCGTAAAGCGTGAAAGAAAAGCTCTGGTGCGCTCGTTGCGGGTGTGAGAGAAAATTTCGTCCGGCGTGCCGTTTTCCAGAACCGTGCCACCATCCATGAAGATGACGTGGTCGGCCACGTCGTGGGCGAACTGCATTTCGTGCGTTACCACAACCATGGTCATGTGCTCTGCGGCCAGCTGGCGCATAACCCGCAGAATTTCGCCCGTCAGCTCTGGGTCAAGGGCCGAGGTCGGCTCGTCAAAAAACAGGATTTCCGGGTTCATGGCCAGCGCCCGGGCAATCGAAACCCGCTGCTGCTGCCCGCCGGAAAGCTGGTACGGGTAAGCGTCCGCTTTTTCAGAGAGCCCCATTTTCTTCAGCAGCTCTCTTGCGGTAGCGGTGGCTTCCTCGTGACTTTTCTGTAACACGCGCACCGGCGCGTCGGTAATGTTTTTCAGTACGCTGTAATGCGGGAACAGGTTGAAATTCTGGAATACCAGCCCCAGGCGCAGGCCGATTTTACGGCACAGCTCGGGGGAGGAATACACGGCTTTTCCGTCGGGGCCGTTTTGTACCAGTACGTCGCCGCAGACGGAAATAACGCCCGAGTCCACGTTTTCCAGCTGGGCAATGCAGCGCAGCAGGGTGCTTTTTCCCGAGCCAGATGGCCCGATAATGGCGAGCACCTCGCCCCGATGCACCTCCAGCGAGATCCCCTTGAGGACTTCTTCGCCGTCGAAGCACTTTTTGATATCTGTTGCGGTCAGAATCGTCTGACTCATTGGGAATCCCTCCTTATTGGTAATAGCTCAGCCGGTTTTCCAGCACCGTAAATGCCCGGGTGACAATCCCGTTCATTACTAGGTAGAACAGCCCGGCGATTACCAGAGGAGTCATATCCACAGCGCTCGAGACCCACTGAGAGGTGACCTTCAGCAGCTCAACGACGCCGATTACCTGAGCCAGAGAGGTATCTTTCACCAGGGTGATGAATTCGTTCCCCATCGGCGGGGTGATCCGCTTGATCACCTGGGGCAGAACGATGTGAAAAAAGGCCTGTGATTTGGTGTACCCCAAAACCTTTGCGGCCTCCCGCTGTCCATTGGGGATGGACTCCAGACCGCCGCGGTAAATCTCGGCAAAATAGGCGGCATAATTCAGGGCAAACGCAACCTCTGCGGCCAATACGCGATCCAGCTGGATTCCAAGCAGGGGCTTTAACGCGTAGAACATGAACAGCAGCTGCAGCATCAACGGGGTTCCGCGCATGATCAATATGTAGAAGCGCACGGGCAGATTGACGATTTTCAGTTTCGACATTCTGCCCAGTGCCACCAAAAGTCCCAAAGGAAGCGAGACAATCAGGGTGAAAAAGAAAATTTGCAGGGACATCAGCGTTGCCGTAAACATTTCTGTTAATAGCACCTGATAATTCATAGCTTAGACCTCCGGGACCAATTTCGGAGACGGGTTTTATTTCACGTCTACCGTTGTAACATCTTCGCCAAACCATTTTCCAGAAATGGTGGTCATTGTGCCGTCCTTTGCCATCGCGCGCAGGGTTTCATCGATCTTATCTTTCAGTGCCAGATCGTTTTTGCGCATGCCGACGACATAGTCCTCAGACGCCAGAGAAATCGCCGTGCCGCCGTTTTCCAGAATGCGGAAGGAGCCGGGCTGGTTTTTCAGGTAGAAGCGCGCGACAACCTCGTCGATCGAGATCGCGTCGATTGTGCCGTTCTGAATTTCCAAAATCGCCTTGGTGTAGTCGTCGATCTGTATCACATTCTTCAGGGAGCTCTTGAACTCCTTGTTTTCCACCGCGTTCAGAGCCGCTTCGGCGGAGGAATCACTCTGCACGCCGACCACCCTGCCGCTTAAATCTTTGAGCGTTTTATAGGTGGACTCCGTCTTGACCAGAATGATCTGGTTGTTGCTCATATAGGGAATGCTCAAAGCCATCGCTTCGGCGCGCTCAGGGGTTTTGCTGAAACCGTTCCACAGGCAGTCCACGTTGCCGTTGTCCAGTTCGGCCTGCTTGTTGCTCCAGTCGATCGGCTGAAGCTTCAGCTCTACGCCAAGGCGTTTGCAGGCTTCCTTCGCCAGATCGATATCGAATCCGATCAATTCGCCGGTATTGGTATCTTTATAGCCCATCGGGGGGAATGCATCGTCCAGCCCAACAACCAGAGTGCCGGCTTTTTCCACCTTGTCCCAGGATTCATCTGCGCCGGCCGCGGAGGAAGCCGACTGATTTCCCTGGCCGCAGGCAGTCATGCCGAGCGATATCGTAAGAGCGAGGAGCGAAGCCAGTAATTTCTTCATAATAACAGTCCTTCCGATTTTGATCACATTTCGGGCACTTTAGCGTAGTAGCATTAGAAAGTGTCCGCGATAACGTTTTTTATTCTACTCGATTCATAAGAAAAAGTAAAGAGATTTTGAAAAGTCTATGCAAAGTATGCAAAAAGCTTCCGGATTTGCCGGAAGCTTTCGGAGCATCATTACAGCAAAGCGCGGCCCCTTGACGGAGAATTCCGCAGGCGCCGCGCTCTTTTAGAAATTACCAGAAAATTTTTAGTTGAAGTAGCTGCGGTTACGGGCAGCCTGACCGTGCTGTGTCACGTTATACGCCACGTCGAAGCGGATGGAAACGTGATTCAGTACGGTAGAACCGCTCAGCACATCCACCACAACATAGCAGGTGCCGGGGGCCTTTCCGGTTACGCGGTAATTGCCGTTGGCCAGCCTCTGCACGGTGGCAATTCCGGTGCGGCTGGAATAAACGTTGATGGTTTTGGTGTAGGCATTTCCGGCCAGAACGACGCCAATGTCGTAAATGTTGCCGGGGGCCATGGTGTAGGTATTCGTATCGATCATAACAGAACCGGCATACTGCACGCCGTTGTAAATCAGATCGGTATTGGTGGAGCCGTTATCGGTTCCGGTGTTCGCGCCGGCAGGGATATCCGAAGAGGGATCGCTCTTGAGCTTAAAGGTATACCCCTTGCTGTTGGCGTATGCTCGCACATAGGAGTCCGATGAGCCGCGCAGCGTCGTATTGTCTCCAAACGCACTGCGACCGATGTCCTGTACACTGTCGGGGACAACAAGGGTATAAAGTTTCGTGCAGTCGTAGAACACACCGTCGCCGATTCCTCTCAGCCCATCCTCTATAGTGACGGAACTGAGCATCTGGTCGTAGGCAAACAGGTCATCCTCCAGAGTATCGAGTTCGGCAGGAATATTGACGGACTGCAGGCGTGAGCAGTAAGAGAAGGCGCCCTCTCCCAACATGGAAAGATACTGGGGAAGCTTGACAGACTGCAAATTAACGCAGTAGGCAAACGCCTCGGGCTTGATTTCCTCCAGAAGTGAGGGCAGCGAAATCCCCGTCAGTGCGCGGCAGTTATAAAATGCGCGTTCCCCAATGGAATAGAGCGAGCGCGGAAGGGATACACTGGTCAGAGCGGTGCAGTTAAAAAAGGTCTTATCGGGAAGCTCTTCCATACCGTCCGGCAGGCTGGCACTTGTCAGTGCCGTGCAGTAGGAGAAAACGGAATCATCCATCTCTGAGATTGTGCGGGGAAGAGAAACGGAAGTCAAAGCTTTGCAATAGCTGAATGCTTCCTGTCCAAGGGTAGTAAGGCCGCTGCGGAAGCTGACACTGGTAAGCTTTGAGCAGTAGCTGAATGCGTTCTCTTCAATAGTATTTACATCCGGCGGAATAGATATGCTTGTGATGCCGGAATTGTAAAAGGCCGCGTCTTCAATGACGGTGACATTCGATGGAATCGTGATATCGTTTAAGGCGGTGCAGCCGCTGAACAGCCCGCTGCTGATTTCTGTCAGCTTTTTGGGCAGGGTGATATAATTGAGCTTGGGGCATTCCGCAAAGGCGCGGGTGCCGATCGTCTCAACACTGCTGGGCATGGAGACCGAGGCCAGACGACCGCAGTCGTAGAAAGCCTTCTCGGCGATTGTCTCAACGGAATCCGGAATTGTCACATAGGTCATACGGTTGTTTCCCGAAAACGCACTTGCGCCGATTTCGGTGACGGTGGATGGGATTTTTACGGTAGTGTCGGTTCCGGTATACTTTGTCAGCACTCCGTTCGTTATTTTAAAATCGCTGGATGCGGCGAATACAGGCGGTGCGGAAAAAGCCGATACAGCCAATACGAAACCGATGACCAAGGTCAGCAGTTTGTATTTCTTCATAGAAACACGCTCCCTTTTTAAAAATGCATAAGATGTCGTTTCATTCTGTTAAACAATATAACTATAATGTATCATGAGATGGAAATATTTGCAAGAAAAGTAACAAGAATGAAAAAACTGCTTTTTGCAAAATTGGGAACCATGTTTTGTGTTGACCATGGCAGCAGAATGGCTTATACTGGAAATAAAGAGACCAACAGGAACCAGGCAGGAGAGTGATACAATGAAAAAATTTGTCATTACGATCGCACGTGAGTACGGCAGCGGCGGCAGAACAGTCGGCAAATTGCTGGCTGAGGAGCTGGGCGTTCCGTTTTATGACAGAGAGCTGCTTCGTATGGCGTCTGACGAAAGCGGAATTAACGAGACCTTGTTTGCGAAAGCGGACGAAAATCTGAAAAGCACTGTGCTGTGGAAGGCGTTCCGCAAATCGTATTCGGGCGAACTGATTCCGCCGGACAGCGAGGATTTTGTATCTAACAGCAATTTGTTTCAGTTCCAGTCCAAGGTGATCCGCGAGCTGGCCGCGCAGGAATCCTGCGTGATTATCGGCCGCTGTGCGGATTATATTCTGCGGGACATGGATCACGTTTTAAGGCTTTATGTTCATGCGCCGATGGAATCCTGCATGGAACGGGCCAGGGTTTTCCACCCCAATCTTTCGGATTCGGAGCTGCGCCGCCTGATTCAAAAAATCGATAAGCGCCGCGCGGAATATTACGAGTATTTCACCGGGAAACACTGGAAGGATGCGGACAATTACGACCTGTGCTTCAACAGCAGCCAGCTTTCGTGGGATCAGTGTGTCCGGCTGGTCAAGGCATATTTGGATATTAAACTGGGTTGACAGCCCGCAGGCCGTTAAAGCGCGACGTAGCCACAGCGTGTTCTGCGCTGTTTTTGGCGGCGGGAACGTTCAGTTGAATTCATAAATAAAAAGCTCCGGAGACGACTGAGTCGTCTCCGGAGCTTTTCAGTTTTCAATCAGCATCCGGGTCTCCCCGGATTCATACTCCAGCTCGATGCTGTGAATGCTGTTCCCTTCAAACAGAACCAGGGCGGGGTCGTCGCACAGCGCACAAATCAGCGGTATCCGTTCTTTTGATGTACCGAACGAAACGCTGCGGATTCGTTTGACCCCATTGGGATGCACAAAGTTTTTGGGCTTGGGATCAATATTGAAATAGGTCATCAGAAAAGGAATCTGCAGATCGTCGGGGAACAGGCAGGTAAAGCGGAGCTTGCGGCCCTTGGTGTCATTTCTGTGAGAGGGCATGACAACATACTTCTGCTTTGCCTGATCCAGAAGCTTTTTTTCACGCTCCAGATTCGACTCGTAAGTTTCCAGCGCCAGTCCGCAGGGACCGCCCTCGTGCGTATCCCACAAATCGAGGCGGTCGGCAAACCTTTTTTTGCCCGACAGGCGCAGCAGGCGCTTTATCATTTCCGGCATGCCGGTAGAGGCAAGCAGCTCGAGGTATGGCCCGTCAGAAAAATAAATGATGGCATTATAAGCCCGCTTTGCCGAGCCGTATTCCACGGCAAAGCCCTTTTCGCGGTATTCTTCCACCGCTTTCTGCAAATCGTTTACTTTCAGGATCATGTGACTGACTTTCATTTGTTTTCTCCTCCCGTCAGCGCCGTCGGCGCGCCATCACAGCCGTTTGCCGAAATCAGGAATGATGGACTTCTTTGTTAGTTATAACATACAAGTGTGCGGATTTCAATTCCCCAACCTGTTTTTAGGGAAGAAATGAGGGAGGGAACGTTCGGATTCTTTCCGGTAGCTTTCATATTCTGATTTTCGGCCGCATATCTATAACCAATCAGATTAGTTTGGGAGGCAGAGCTGTGAAAGGCATAGTAGAAGAGCGAGCCGTAGAGCTGGGAGAATACATCATAGAGAACAACGCGACCGTTCGCAAAGCCGCGAAAAAATTCGGCGTCAGCAAATCCACTGTACATAAAGATGTGGCGGAACGTCTGAAATATGTTGATCCGCAGCTGTACAAAGAAGTGAAGAATGTGCTGGAGATCAACAAGGCCCAGCGCCATATTCGCGGCGGCATGGCCACCAGAATGAAATACAAAAAAGACTGATCCGACCTGTGACTTCCTGGCAGCCGGTCTGTATCCGGCTGCCGCAAAAACGGCGGTTCCCTCTTCGAAAAGAAGGGGGAGCCGCCGCATTTGATTTTTAGGGATCAGTGTTCGATCATCCGGTACCCGGCTGAAAGAAGTGCGCTGCGGATTTCTTCAATGTGCTGGTGGTTGCGTGTTTCCATCACGATGCGCAGGGTGCAGCCGTTGATGTCGCTGCCTTCGCCGGAATGGTCGTGGCGAACCGCCACCACGTTGCCTCCCATATCCGCTATAATGGCCGAAACCTCTTTGAGCTGGCCAGGCTTGTCGATCAGCTCGAGCGTCATGTCGCAGGAACGGCCGGCCTTGAGCAGGCCGCGGTTGATGATGCGGGACAAAATCGTCACATCGATATTGCCGCCGGACACCAGGCAGACGACCTTCTTGCCTTTCAGATCCAGCTTGTTAAACAGGGCGGCAGCTACCGAAACGGCGCCCGCCCCCTCGGCAATCAGCTTCTGCTGTTCAATCAGCGTCAGAATGGCGGTGGAGATTTCGTCATCGGTTACGGTCACGATCTCGTCAACGTATTGGTCACAGATGGAATACGTCAGGTCGCCGGGCTGCTTGACGGCGATGCCGTCCGCGATCGTGCATACGCCGTTCAGGCATTCCACCTGATGATGCGCCAGCGCCTGCACCATAGACGGCGCGCCGCTGGACTGTACGCCGTACACCTTGCAGTTGGGGCTCAGCGACTTGATGGCATAAGCCACGCCGGAAATCAGTCCGCCGCCGCCGACCGGGACGATCACCGCGTCCACGTCCGGGAGCTGGCTCAAAATTTCAAGGCCGATGGTGCCCTGGCCCGCCATCACGTCCTCGTCGTCAAACGGGTGGATGAAGGTGCTGCCGGTTTCCTCCTGAATCTGGAGCGCGCGCTGGTATGCGTCGTCGTATACGCCGTCCACCAGCTCCACCTGTGCGCCGTACGCGCGGGTGGCTTCCACCTTTGAGATGGGGGCGGAATTCGGGATGCAGATGCAGGACTGGATGCCGCTTCTGGCGGCCGCCAGAGCCACGCCCTGCGCGTGGTTCCCGGCGGAGCAGGCGATCACGCCGCGCTCCTTCTCCTCCGGACTGAGGCGAGAGATTTTATAGTAAGCGCCGCGCACCTTAAAGGAGCCGGTGACCTGAAGATTTTCCGTTTTCAGGTAAACCTCGCAGTCGTCGCCGATTTTCGGCGCGTGGATTAAATCGGTCTGGCGGATTACATCCTTTAAAACGAATGCGGCGTGGTATATTTTATCTAAGGTCAGCATGCTTCTACCCCCTGAGTGCTCATGGCCATTGCTCCTGTGCGAAGAATCTGTTCGATCTGGTACGGCTTGCACAGCTCGATCAGGCTGTTCAGCGCCGTGGCGTCGCCTACCAGCTCCAGAATCATCGTGGTGGGGGAAACCTGCAGAATCGAGGCGTGGAACGCGTTGGCCAGCGTGACGAGAAACTCGCTGTTTTCGGGTGTGCGGCGAACGCGCAGCAGCAGGTGCTCGCGCACCACCGCACTGTCCCGCTCCAGAACGGTCACCTGCTCAATTTCCTCAAGTTTGCTCAATTGTTTATCGACCTGGCGGACGATGCGGTCGTCGCCCTGCACGACGATAATCATTTCGGAATACTGCTCATCCTCCGTCTGTGCGGCCACGATGCTCATGATATTGTAGCACCGGCGGCTGAACAGGCCCGAGATGCGCAGCAGAACGCCGGGGGTGTTTTTGGCGCGCACCGACAAAATGTACTCTGTTGCTTTTGTGTCACTCATTGCTGCTGCTCCTTTTCGTCGATTTCCAAAATGGCTTCTTCTGCCGCAGAACCTGCGGGAACCATGGGCAGAACGTTCATGTCGCTGTCGATCAGGCAGTTGATCAGGGACGGGCCCTGGTAGTCGAGCGCCTGACGGAGGACAGGCTCCACGTCTTGGCAGGTGCGGATGGTAAAGGCTTTTACGCCGAACGCTTCGGCCAAAAGCTCGTAATTCGTCGCTTTATTCAGCGTTGTTTGAGAAAAGCGGCCGTCGTAAAACAGCTTCTGCCACTGGCGTACCATTCCCAGAACGTTATTATTTACGATCAGCTCAATCACGGGGATATTGTACTTGGCGGCGGTGGAAAGCTCCGCACAGTTCATGTGGAAGCTGCCGTCGCCCGCAACGTTGACCACCCGCAGCCCCGGCTGCGCCACCTGCGCGCCGAGCGCCGCGCCCAGGCCGAAGCCCATGGTGCCCAGTCCGCCGGAGGTGATCATGCGGCGCGGTTCTTTGAAGGGATAAAACTGCGCGGTCCACATCTGGTGCTGGCCCACCTCTGTGGAAAGGATCAGCTGATCCCCGGCCAGATAGTGAAGCGTTTCCAGCAGATACTGCGGGGTTACGCCGCTTTCACAGACAGCCTTCTGCGAGAGCGGATACTCCCGCTGCCACGCTTTGATCTGTGCTGTCCATTCGGGGTGGCTGGCCGTTTCCAGCCGGCTGTTCAAAGCCTGTAGAATGGCACGGGCGTCGCCCTTCAGGCGGAGGTCGGCGTAGATGTTCTTATTGAATTCGGCGGAATCAATGTCGATATGCACCACGCGGCAGCCGCGCGCGAACAAATCCGCGTTGCAGATCACGCGGTCAGAAAAACGGGTGCCGACCGCGACCAGCACATCGCATTCCTTCAGTGCCAGAGCGGAGGGAACCGTGCCGTGCATGCCGAGCATGCCGAGATACCGCTCGTCGGTCTGGTCAAACCCGCCCTGACACATCAAAGAGCAGGAAACCGGGGCGTCCAGGCGCTCGGAGAGCTCCCGCAGAGCGTCGGAGGCCTCCGACGCGATGACGCCGCCGCCCGCGTACACAAAGGGGCGCTGGCATTCCCGGAGCAGCTCCACTGCCTGCTGGAGCCTGTTTTCATCCGGAAGAACGGACGCGCTGAGCGGATGATCCGGTTTTTGGGAAGTGAATTCGCATTTGTGCGCCGTTACATCCTTCGGGATATCCACCAGCACGGGGCCCTTCCGGCCGCTTTGCGCAATGCGGAACGCTTCGCGCAGGGTGAATGCCAGGTCGCTGACATCCTTGACGATAAAGTTGTGCTTGGTGATGGGCATCGTGATCCCTGTGATGTCCACCTCCTGAAAGCTGTCCAGACCCAGAAGGCCGAGGTTGACGTTCCCCGTGATGGCAACCATCGGAACGGAATCCATATAGGCGGTGGCGATGCCGGTCACAAGGTTTGTCGCACCGGGGCCCGAGGTAGCAAGGCAAACGCCGGTTTTGCCGCTGGCGCGGGCATACCCGTCGGCAGCGTGGGCCGCGCCCTGCTCGTGAGAGGTTTCGATGTGGTTGATCTTGTCCCGGTACTCGTACAGGGCGTCGTAAATGTTCAGTACCGCTCCACCCGGATACCCGAATACGGTGGTGGCGTCCTGTTCCAGTAAGCATTCCATAATAATCTGCGCGCCGGTTAACAGCATGTTTTTTCCTCCTGCAATGAATTTTCGTTCCGGGGAGGATGCAAATAAAAAAGCCCCCGCCTCCGGTTTCCCAGAGGCGAGGGCGTCAGCTCCCGCGGTACCACTCTGTATTGCTGCCCAGTACAGGCAGCATCTTGCTGCATATCTAACAATATGCTTCCCAATAACGGAGGAAATCCGGACTCAGCTTACTACCCAGCGGTTTCAGCCGTCTGCTCAAGGGTGATGTCCTGTGGGCGCCTTGCTGCCTCGCACCAACCGGCAGCTCTCTGAAAAGACGGTATCTCACATTCGTGTCCCTATCAAAGCATTTTTTCTGTTGCTATCATAGTATTCGATTGTTTTTGGTTTGTCAAGAGGGACAGGCAGAAAATTTGTTTTCCTGAAAAGACAGAAATAGAGAAATCAGGGCAGGTCAGGCTCTGTCGCCGAGCAGAGTCGATACGACCCCACACAGGATTCCGCCCACGGGGAACACCACCCAGCCCGGGTGCCACAGGCCAAACAAAAAGCCGAGAAGGAGGAACACCGCTGTCGCTATCAGCATAATGGCGCCGCTCAGCCGGCCTGCAAGCGTATCGTCCTGCCCCCTGGAAGCGTGGCGGTGGTGGTAAACAGGCGCGGACGGCTGGTATTGCTGCAGCTGCTCCTCCCAGTAGGATTTCTGCATCCCGAAGTAAACGAACAGGCTGACCCCGGCGGCAACCAGCAGGAAGAAGATAGTCGTAGCCAGAAAGCCTTCGCCGAAAATCGCTTCAAAAATCTGCTGCATCACAATGGCGAGGATACAGCAGACCACCCCTGCGGTGATCGCGATGGCAAAGCGGCCGCGGAACGCCTCATAGCCGCGCAGCAGCTCTTCAGGAATAGAGGGAGGGTAGCTCCCTGCCGTTGACGCTGCGGTAGGGGAATCCTGATCCTCCGAAATCCCCAGCTCCTGCCGGATTTCATCCATGCTGCCGAATTCCGAGATCACGGCCCCGAAAGCCTCGTTTTCGTTCTTCCCCTCTTTTAAAAGCGCTTCATAGCGCTCCTCCATGCTTTCAATGATGTTCATTTTCACTTCGGCGACCTCTTTCGTGCGGGGCAAGGAGGCAAAGGAATTCTCTACGTAAATCTGAATTTTACTCATGCTCATGCTCGTTCTCCTCTTTCTCACTGGTAAAATAGTCTACGATCTGCCTGGTCAGCTTCCATTCGCCGCACTTCTCGCGATAATACGATCTTCCGGCATTGGTGATGGTGAAATATGTGCGGGGTTTGCCGAAGGATTCCGAACCGTGATAGCTGGCGATATATCCGCTTTTTTCCAGGCGGTTGATGGCGGAATACAAGGTTGTTTCTTTCATGCTGTAAATTCCCTTGGTGCGTGTCTGTATTTCCTTCGAGATTTCATATCCGTAAGAGTCGTGTTCCAGCAGAAGAAACAGGATCATGATGTCGTTGTAGCCGCGCATGATATCGCTGCTGATCAAATTAGTTCCTCCTCCTTTTATTACTACGTCTGTTGAAGTAATTTGAGTATAGCACAACTACTACGACAAGTAAAGTAATTTTTGAAAAAACTTGACAGACCCTTCTGTTTTCCGGTAAAATACTTTTAACTTAAAAGCTTAAAGGAGCATCCATATCCATGAATTCTGTTCAGCAGGAGGAGCTGAATCACTTTTTTGTAGAAACCTTTAATAAGATTCTGCAGTATGAGGAAGCCGCGCTTTCTGCCGGAGACACATCCGGCCTGAGCATGAAAGAGCTGCACATACTGGAGGCTGTGGCGCAGATGCAGGCCCGACAGGAGAACACCATGTCGAAGATCGCGGCACGGCTGGGTATCAGTGTGGGCGCGCTCACCACGGCAGTCGGTGTGCTGGTCGCAAAGGAATGCCTTGAGCGCCGCGGCTGTGAGCAGGATCGCCGGGTTGTGTGGATTGTACTGACTCCGAAGGGGGAAAGGGCGGAATGGCAGCATCGTCTGTTTCACCGCGATATGGTTCAGATGATCGGCGATTCCCTTTCGGAAGAAAGACTTTGCTCCCTTTTGGAATCCCTGAAAATCTTGAGTCGTTTTTTTGAAGAAAAAAAGGAAGGCGGAATGACAGCATGAGCGTTCAGATTTTAATAGACAGTACGGCAGATTTGTCCCGGGAGGAGGCCGAGCAGCTCGGAATTCGGATTGTTCCGCTGACGGTGCATTTCGGCGATCGCCAATATATCGATAAATTTACGATCACAGACGAAGAGTTTTACGGGATGCTGAATACGGAAGCAGAGATGCCGACGACAACGCAGGTCAGCCCCCAGAGCTTTCTGGACGTTTATGCCGAGTACCCGAACGATGAGATTGTGGGGATTTACATTTCCCAGAAGCTGAGCGGTACATATCAGTCCGCCGTGATTGCCAAAGAGGAGTGCGGGCGCAGCGACGTTTACCCGATCGATTCCACAACGGTTTCGGCCGGTGCGACTTTGCTGGTGCGCGAGGCGATCCGCCTGCGCGACGAGGGGAAGAGCGGCAAAGAAATTGCCGAGTACATCACCGAGCTGACGAAACACGTGGAGATGCTGGCGGTCTTCAACACGATGAAATATCTGGTCAAGGGCGGCCGCCTTTCCAGCACAAAGGGGACGATCGGCAACCTGCTGGGGATCAAACCGATCATTCGGGTAAAGGACGGCGTCCTCGAGGTGATCGGGAAAGAGCGCGGCATGAAAAAGGCATGTGATTTTGTCGTTCGCCATCTGCGTGAGCTTCCGGATTTTGATTCGTCGATGCCGATCGCGTATTCGCATAGCTTTAACCAGCAGGATCTTGATGCGCTCAAGCAGGAGCTGGGAGAAGGGCAAACCCTGCTGATGGGCAGCGTGGTGGGTACGCATGCCGGTCCGGGCGCTATTTTGGTAGGGTATTTCCGTAAATAAAATGCGAAACGCTACTGCCCCACTGCGGCTGCGGAGCGCAGGATCATTTGTATAAAAAAAGCCCCCGCCTGATAGCCAATGTCATTTAGTTAAGACCAAATCTGCAAAAAAAGAACCCTCGTCTGTTTTTTCAAAGAAATGGACGGTAAGCTCGTCGTCGCTACCGCCGACGAGCAGGAGCAGGCATTGCTGACTGTCAACGGTGAGAGCATGACCGGCAAGATGACGAGCTACCTCATCGCCGGGGAGGATTTGCAGGGCGAATACTGGGGCGCTGTCTTTCTGCTGCCCATTTCCCTGCTGGAGCGTGCGCTCGGTTGCCCGCTGACGGTGGGCCAACAGCTTGAGGGCAACTTTATTCGCGACGGCAAGTTAAGCGCCATGCATTCAAAACGGCGGGGAAACTGGTGATTGAATAGCCGCTGTGGTGCTATTGTTACAGTTTGGCGTGACACTGTTCAACAATTGTCACATAAATCTATCGAAAATCAGCGCTGCACTTGACAGTTTGTCACATAAAAGGGTACAATATCAATGGTGCTCTATCCGGAGATCGATGGAAAACCCAGTCATTCAGGTATGATCTGTCCGCAGGGCGACAGAGATGCAGGATTTTTAAAATCTGTTATAAAGCATGGCCGATGATTGGACTGCTTCGTTTTGGCCGGACACAGCAACAAACAAGCGAATTTTTCGATGGCCTAACTATATGGAAACATTTCGTGTTTATTTTGCAAATGAGAAATATAAAGGGGCGGATATTGTGGCAAATTATTCAGCAGAAGAATTATTGGATTTTTTTACGATTTTGACGCCATATCTGAATGAAATATTTACGGAAGATGTTGATGTTTCTGTCATTAAAGAGGGTTATTATACTTCATATGCCCCGGGTAGATCTTTCGACTTTAAAGTCAAGGTCGGAGACCCGATGCAAGGTAAAGCTAGCAAACAATGTATGGCAACCGGTCAAAAGGTTGTGCAAAAGGTTTCAAAGGAGCAATCCGCTTTTGGCGCACCTTATATTGCGTGCGCATACCCGTTTAAAAATGGCAACAAGGTCGTTGGTTGTGTTATTACAGCCCAGGCTGTAGATACTCAAGAAAAAATACAACATATTTCGAATAATTTAGCTACATCCGCACAGGAATATACCGCCAATATGGAGGAGATTGCCGCAACAACTGCGCAGCTTGCCAATATTTCCGGTGAACTTGGGTCTTTTAGCAATCAACTCACAAGCTCGATCAAGCAAACTGACAAAATCGTCGCTTCCATCAGCAGCATCGCAAGGCAAACAAATTTATTGGCCTTGAACGCATCGATCGAAGCTGCCCACGTCGGCGCGCTTGGCAAAGGCTTTGACGTAGTGGCCGGCGAGGTGCGCAAGCTGGCGGTCGAAAGTGACGAGTCGGTTAAAACGATTAAGGACCTGTTGAACAAGGTGCAGCATGCCATTATTCAAATGAACGAGAAGATTCAAGCAGTTGACCGTACTGCAAAATCCCAGGAAGCGTCGATACAGGAAATGGCAAAGGCCAGCCTTGATTTTGCGGCGATGGCCGGGGAGCTTGCGGGAATTTCCAATTACATGTCAAACGAATAGCAATCCATATCCGCAAGGAAAACAATACAAAGCCCGAGGGTACGCGAACCGCTGCAATTCCTAATGTGATTTTGTTAAGCCCAAACTTACAAAAAATGAAGCTCCCCGCCCATTATTCAATGAATGGGCGGGGAGTCTCTTTTTTGCTGATTGATGCGAATGATTGGATCGGGGGCATTTATTTGTTTATAAAAGTTAAGGAGCAAATTTTTCAATTTGCTCCTTAACTGAATGACATTGGCCTGATAGTGGGGGCTTTTCAAATTCTGATGATTTGGCGTCTGCGTGAAAGTTTAGAACAAAACAGCGTTCTGCCGCAGCGTTCCGTCTACAGAATTCCGATTACAGCTGATTGCCGGAGGTCGTGGAAGACCGGAATTTTCCGGGAGCGGCTCCCGTGTGCTTTTTAAACGCGCGGATAAAGTTGTTGGCATTGCCGAATCCGCATTCCACCGCAATCTGGGCAATCGGCTTTTTCGTGTTCCACAGTAAATCCTTGGCGTAGGACAGCCGGTTCATCAGCAAAAATTGCTTTGGGCTGTATCCGGTCATGCTCTTGAAGCTGTGCGACAGGTAATAAACGCTGATATAGAACTGTTCTGCCAGCTCTTTGATCTGAATATCCTCCAGACAATGCTCCTCCAGATACTTTTTCACTTCGTAAATGTGGGAGGAGTGCCTTCCGTCATAGGAGGCGAACTGACCGGCGGAGCGGCGATAGGCCAGAATCAGAGACTGCTGCAGAAAAGATACCATGTAGTCGCCGCGGTAAGGGCGAAAGCGCGCGCTTTCGCGGGACATTCCTTCAAACAGCGTCTCGGCTTCCTCCTGGCAGTCCGTCAAATCGAAGGTGGGGAAGCTCTCGGCGGAATGATGCTGAAAAACAGACATCAAAGGGCTGTCGTACAGAATGTGATGGATTTTCAGCGGCTGAATCGTCACCAAATACCGTTGGTACGGCGCTTCCAGCACCTCCAGCGAGCATTCATCCAAATTGCTGAAAAAGAACATATGTCCCGCAGGAATAATGTAATTTGCTCCGTTGACAGTCAGTCGGATTTTTCCTTGTTTGATGTAAATCTGACGGTATACGTTGAAGTACAGCTGTTGAATCGGCATGTCGGAATCAGCATAGGTACAGTCAATTGCCAGATCTAACTGCGGTTCCATAATAGACCTCCTTTGCCCCTTTGATTCATGTTTTCAGAAAACGGACAGTATGTAAGTGTTCGGTAAACCGGCCATCGCCGCAGGGATGGGCAGGCGGTTTCGTTCAGGCCGAGGCAGTGCGTTTCAGGCCGCGGGCCAAAGCCTTTTTGTCCGGAGAAACCCGGTAGGATTCCGTGATCTTCTGGATCGCCTTATTGTGAATAAAATCATCCCAAGTCGGCTGCTCCAAATAGGGAAGTGTTCGTGCCGGGTCTTTGACAAAACACTCCGAAATTGCCCATGCGGCCGCCATTTTGGCGTAATACCCCTCCGCCTGTATTTGTGTCAGCCGAAGCAGCGTGCGCTCCAGGTATTCCTCGCCGCAGTAATGATCCAGCAGCATCACCATACCGAAGCGGCAAAAAAATTCCCGTTCGGATTCCACATAGGGCAGAAGAAAATTCCACACAGTTTCCGGTTCGCGCCCGGCCAGGCGGAAGCCGGAGCAAAAGCTGTCGCATACAGACCAGTTGTCGATCTTGGGAATAAAATCGGCGGTGCGGGCCAGCAGCTCCGCCGTATCTGCCTTGGCACACCCGAGAACAAGGCCCTGAAGCATGATCTCCTCAAAGGTGCCGTCCGATGCCTGTGCGAGATAGCCGCGCCAGTCTCCCGCTGCAATCTGTTTTGCCAGCCGCCGCAGCGTGGGAAGCCGCACTCCTAAAATGTGGGAGGTTCCGGGCAGAAGCTTTTCACTGAACGCACGATACGATGATTCCGCTAACAGCTCCAGCTGCTGACGGGCCGGAACTTCCCAGTCCCATTTCGGCCGGCCGCTTTTCTCCATCCGAAAGAACCTCCTTACCGTGGTTTTCCGCACCGGGCAGAAAACCGGACGGCAGTACTTGGAACCGATTCAGTACACTCGGACCAACTCATATGCTTTCAGAATAACAGCTTGAACGATAAAAATCAATAACCCTAAAAGCAATTTTTAACAAATCTCTCAAAGAATCGGCTCTGTATCTTGTTTTGAAAGGGGTGTTGCACCGGGGAAAACTGCTTAAAAGAATATTCGCTGTTCCGGAAAAAATTTTCATTCCAATAAAGCAAAAGCTGTCCTGCTGCTTTTTAGAATTTATTTTGCTTTGGTTGCAATTGCTGCTGAAAGCGCCCATGCCGGGCGGCAGGAGAAACGGGGTATCAACCCCTCGTTTTGTCTGGACAGAATAAAAGCCCGGCAGCGGTATGCTGCCGGGCTCAGGTTGTTGAGAAAATTGCACAACCGCGAAATTGGGAAACAATTTTGCTTCCTGCGCTGCTGCGTGCCTGCAGGGCAGAGGAACCCGCAAAGTGCAGTCGCATACAACAAGAGTGAGACTGTACTTTGCGGCGTTTGCCGTTTGTCTTGTGCAAATTTCGGCGGCCTGCATGTTTTTTGAAAAGCAGATCAGATTTCCTTTTTGACCTGACAGCATGCGGGAGAAACGGAGTCTGCGATCCCTTCCGCGCTCTCTTTTTTCAGCAGATAAATGGTTGCTGCGGCAGTCAAGGCATAAAGAAGAGTCATGACCAGCATGATGATGTCGGTATTCAGGCCCAAATCGCTTCTCATCACCTGATAGCTGCCCAGGAAACCGAAGAAGACGAAAACCGCGGCGGAAATCAGCTTCACTGTCCGCTCCGGGATCTTCTTACACAATACAACGCCGATGATGATTCCAATGCCGTCGGCGATCAGCATGCCCAGCGTGGTGCCGGCCAGAATCCAAAGCGGGTTTGTGGGGAATTTTGCGGCGAGCGCCACCGTGGTCAGCTGGGTCTTGTCGCCCATTTCCGCAATGAAAAACGCGATTGCCACCGTCGCAATGGCCCCGAATTTTGTGGTTTTGTTTTCCTCTCCATCCAGCTTGTCCCCCCGGATGGTCCATAGCCCGAAAAAGATAAACGACAGCGCGGCAATTCCCTGAATCCATACCTGGATCGTTTCAAAGCGCGTCAGCATATGGCCAACAGCCACGGCCAGCGCATGGTTTAAAATCGTGGCCAAAAAGACACCGATCATGACCTTAGTAGCTTTGTATTTTGCTGCAAAAGCCATTGCCAAAAGCTGTGTTTTGTCTCCCATTTCGGCTAAGACGACTGCGCCCAGTGAAAAAACTAAGGCTGTGATTCCCATTCTACTTCCTCCGTTTGTAATAAGAATTACAAAAGAAAAACCCAAGTATAGCTTTAACAGCTATACTTGGGTGTGTTACTCAAGACGTAGAGATCATGTATAGCCAATAAAGTTATACATGAGTCTCGTTAATTAAGGCAAGCCAGACCTGGTCGAGTCATTGTGTTGACTTGCCGCATACATAAAGTATGCAAACTACTCCCTCATGGGTTTTCAATTGTGGCTTCATTATACTGTGTGCAGGCGGGAAAGTCAAGTAAATCATTCCAAGTGAAAGAAATACGGACAAATGCGCATCAGCAGAATCATGGGTTGGCAGGCAGCGGTGCATGCGGCCTGTCCCATTTGTTCAGGGTACCAAAGGGTTCTATGTCCTTGGGTGACAGGGCGATGGGAAATACATCCGGTATAAAACTTTACCGTTTGCTGTGCTGTTGTGGAGACAGCACAGGGTTCAAAAAATCCCCCAAATGAAGAACACCGGAGGATTTTTTCTGGGATGCTGCCGTAACGAACGGATGTGTTTAATCGGATTCTTCTTCAAGACGTTTTGCTAACCGTTCCATACATTTGTGACATACATTGTGGTCTTTGTACTTCGAAATTCGATCCATGCTCCCACAGAAAATACAGGAAGGCTGGTATTTCTTCAGAATAATCGCAGAATCTTCCACGAAAATTTCCAAAGAATCTTTTTCTGTGATGTTGAGAGTGGATCTAAGCTCTTTTGGCAGTACGATACGCCCGAACATATCGACTGGCCGAACAATCCCCGTAGATTTCATGATGGTTCCTCCTAATCATAACCAATACCAATATGAATTCCCAATAAATTGATATTGCGAGTTAATAATACCTTTTTTTGGCATTTGTGTCAATCAACAAACAGTGAATAATTCTTTAATTTTACAATATGTATTTGTACAAATAAACTTAAAATTTTCATTCTCATGCTGTTCTTTCGATAAAAATGCTTTGGGTATGGAATGAAGCGCTTTTACATATGTATGTACGGGTGAAGAAATATGATGAATTACATTTGGGCTGGAATGATTCTGTTCAGTTGTATCTGCGCTTTGCTGACCGGGCGGCTGCCGGAGCTGTCCGATGCAGTGCTCTCCGGCGCGGCAAGTGCGGTTCAGCTGGTGATTGTTCTGCTGGGCATGATGTGCGTATGGACGGGTCTGATGAAAATTGCAGACGCCGGAGGGCTGACAAAGCTGCTCAGCCGGATGTTTTACCCTGTGATGAGGCTGTTGTTCCCCAAATACCCGAAAGACAGCGCCGCCATGAAGGCGATCTGCATGAACATAACAGCAAATCTGCTGGGGCTGGGAAACGCGGCTACACCGCTGGGGATCGCCGCTATGAAAGAGATGAGCCGCGTCAATAAACGGCCGACAGAAGCCGACAATAATATGGTGATGTTTGTGGTCATCAACACGGCGTCGATCCAGCTGGTGCCTACCTTTATGGGAACGCTGCGGGCGCAGTATGGTTCTGCTCAGCCCTTTGATATTGTGCCTGCCGTATGGCTCGCTTCCATTGTGTCGCTGGGGCTGGGGATTTTGGCCGCAAAACTGCTGGAAAGGCGGGAAAACAGGCTTGGCTGATATAGGGAGCGTGGTGGTACCGGCCACGATTTTTTTTATTCTCGTTTTCGGCTTTCTTAGGAAGGTGCCGGTGTTTGACGTCTTTGTCAGCGGAGCCAAGGAAGGCGCTATTTCGTGCTTTGAAATCCTGCCGTCCCTGGTGGGGCTGATTCTGGCAGTAAACATGCTCAGTGCGTCCGGTGCGCTGGATTTGGTCGCGTCCTTTCTTCGGCCGGCAGCACTGGCGCTCGGCCTGCCGCCGGAGGTGATGCCGCTGGCGCTCATGCGTCCCGTCTCCGGCAGCGGATCAAACGCGCTGCTGCTGCAGCTGTTCCGCGATTACGGGCCGGACAGCTTTGTCGGGCGCGTGGCCTCTGTGATGAACGGTTCGACCGAAACCACCTTTTACGCGATCGCCGTGTACTTCGGTGCGGTGGGAATCAAAAAGACCCGCCATACGATCCCCGCAGCCCTTACGGCCGATTTGGTGGGGTATATTGCTTCGGTGTGGGCGGTTCGTATCCTTTTTTTGTGACGGTAAAGAGGATCAAATGCTTCCTCTTCAATGGCGGGCATGCCTCCCGCTTCAAAATTCCTAATAAATATACAGTTCAATCGGGAAAAATCAATGCACAAGGGAGCGTGTTTCATGAAACACGCTCCCTTTGAATGGTTTTGATTCCGACAAGGAATATACAGAAAATAAGAGTGCCTTTTTCGGGAAAAAACAGCAGGAATGCCGGATGAGAGCAGTTTTGGGTATTGCGTATTCAGTCGGATTTGGGTATAATAACCTTCGTGAAAAATCGGGGGAGGATGCACTTATGCTCTTAACGCTGGATATCGGCAATACGAATATTACGATTGGTGGTTACGAGGGGAAGAAGCTTCGATTTGTATCCCGAATGGCGACCGACCGTTCCCGAATGGAGGATCAGTACGCAATCGAACTGCGCGATATCCTGGATATTTACGGGGTAAAGGTGATAGATGTTACAGGGGCAATCATCGGCTCGGTGGTGCCGCCGGTAACGACCTATATTACCCGTGCCATTCGAAAGCTGACTAAAATAGAGCCTGTTGTCGTCGGGGAAAAAACCGTGACCGGGCTGAATGTTCGCCTGAACCCACCGGAAGCGCTGGGCGCGGACCTGGTGGCGGGCTGCGTGGCGGCGGTTGAGCTGTACGGCGGCCCCTGCATTATATGGGATATGGGCACGGCTACGACGGTCTCTGTGATCGACAGCAACGGCAGTATGCTGGGCGGCTGCATTATTCCCGGCGCGGGCATCAGCATGGAGGCGCTTACCTCCCGCACGGCTCAGCTGCCGGCTATCAGCATGGAAGCGCCGGATAAGGTGGTCGGCACCAATACGGTGGACTGTATGCGCTCCGGCCTGATTTACGGACAGGCCTCCATGGTGGACGGAATGTGCGACCGAATTGAGGAAGAGCTTGGTGTAAAGTGCAAGGTGATTGCCACCGGCGGACTGTCGCACGACATCGTTTCCTATTGCCGGCGCGAGATTATTTACAGCTGCAATCTGCTGCTGGAGGGTCTGCGGATGCTGTATGAAAAAAATCTGCCGGTATAAATATTTGACACAGACTATTCTTTTTGCTATACTAAAATAAAGTTTTATAGGATTCCGCGGCATCTGCCGGTCTGGATCAGGATAAAACACACAGGATACTGTGTTCACAGAAGGATGCAGCCTGGGAGGTCTCTAAGATTTCCCAGGCATTTTTTCTGTGATGAACAGAAAGGAGTTGTAGCAAAAATGCAATGGGTCTTTTTGCTGATCGCAGGATTGTTTGAGGTGGTTTGGGCGGTCGGGCTGAAGATATCCGAAAACTTCAGCAAATTAGTCCCCAGTGCGGTGACGATTGTGGGGCTGATCGCCAGCATGTATTTTCTGTCGCTGTCGCTCAAAGAGCTGCCGATCGGCACCGCCTATGCCATCTGGACGGGGATCGGCACGGCTGGAACGCTGATTTTCAGCATCTTCTGGTTTCGAGAGGCGATCACTCTGCCGCAGGTGCTGTGCGTCATGATGATCATCGGCGGGGTAGTGGGGCTGAAATTGCTGTCGCCCTCTTAAAGATTTTCAAATCCAAAATAAAAGGGAACATCGGTGTCGTTATTATCTGTATCGATTATAATGATACCGATATTTCTTTATAAAAATAAAATGGTTTTCATTAAAAACTATAATAAGTACATTGGTATCTTTGTACTTTGGGCTGAAAACAGAGGGGAACGAATTCTGTTCCTCAGGCAGTAGAACAGCGGCTGATAATGAACCGCGGTTACAGCTGCATTTTGAATCTTCCGGGAGGAGGGGATATCTATGAAAGTAAAGCTGGTTGGCTTTTTCAGCTTGGTTGTACGGATGGTGGTGGTTCTGGGCTTTTTTCGCTGTATCAACTGGCTTGACAACCGGTCTGCTTTTTCACTCGCAGTTGTTTTGCTTTTGATGAGTTTTTTTGAAAATGTCTGGCGCTGGCTGTGGAACAAACGAAAACAGAAGTACGATTTGTCCGGGGAAGCGCAAAAGCCCTATTATTCCAGCTTTGAACTGTCAGGGTATTCGACAATTGATGCGTTTTGCCGGCTGAAGAAAAAGGTCAAAACATTTTTGGGGGATAAAAACGAAATGAAAAACCGTTGATTCCTCTTTGATCAATCAGTTCTATGAAAAACATTGCCCGGCAGGTTTCCCTGCCGGGCAATGTTTTTCAGCTTTTTATCGAAATTTAGGTGATTGCATGTTAAGTAAGGCTGCCGATCCGGGTGTTCAGCCAGTTCAGCAGCAGGTGCTTCGCGAATGGCTCTGTTTCAAACCGGGTGCACAGTTCGTCCAGCTGGGCATACGAATACCCGAACTCTTCCTCGAACAGCTCTTCGCACCAGACCAGCTCCTTTAAATAAGAAGCCACTTCTTCCGCGTGAGAGAAAACATGCAGGCTGAGCTGAAAATCCTCGCGCTGCCAGTACCGGTTAAACCGGCTGCAAAAACGGCGCAGGGCTGTTTCCCGCTGTTCCCCGGTGCGCTGCCATACGGCGCTCAGTTCGAAAACAAAGCCGCTCATCGCAAGGCGATGGGGAGAATCGGTTGTCTGAACCATCTCCAGAAGCTCCGCCGTGGACTGGATGGGTACCATCAGACGATCGTTTTCGGGGTGAAGCACATAGTAAAACACGGTGGGAAGAAAAATATACTGCACAAAGCCCAATACGGATTCAGTGTCCGGGTAGCAGGCCCAGTTGCTGTCGAGCAGAAAGCGCCGCTCGTCCGCAACGCAGGCGTTGACGAAAACAGGCTGCCGGAGTTCCTCCGGCGGCACAAACAGGTCGTTCCACACGTCCTGCTTTCCGAGGGTCCACTCCCAGAATCCGGGCTGCTGATATTTACAGGCCGGGCTGCGCATGGCGGTTACCTCGAATAGTACTCAACGACCAGCTGATCGTTGACTTCCACCGGAATTTCTTCACGGTTGGGCAAACGGGTCAGCGTGCCGCTGAAGGCGTTGAAATCGCGCTCCAGATAAGGAACAGCGAACCCCCTGCCGTCCAGAAAATTGGTACGGAACAGCTCGTTGCTTCTGGATTTTTCACGCAGCGTAATAACATCACCCGGCTGAATTGCATAAGACGGGATCGAAAGTTTCTTGCCGTTCACCAGAATGTGGCCGTGTGTTACCTGCTGGCGAGCCAGACGAATGGAGTTGGCAAACCCGATTCGGTATACCATGTTATCCAGACGGCACTCAAGCTTCTGCAGCAGAGCATCGCCGGTCTTGCCTTTGGATTTTTCCGCCGCGCGGTAATAACGGACCATCTGTTTTTCCAGAATGCCGTAGTACGCCTTTACCTTCTGTTTTTCGGTCAGCTGCATGCTGTATTCCGAAACTTTTCTTCTCTTGTTGAATGCCAGTGCGCCCGCGCGGTTCATGGCCTTGGGGTGCCCGCAAACATTAACCCCCAACCGGCGGCATTCCTTAAAACGAGGGCCTCTTCTTGTTGCCATTCCTGTCTGTCTCCTTTATTCGTTTCTGATTTTGCAGTCTAAAAGTTAGCGAACGCTAACTTTGGGGCAGCGACCCCCGCCGCAAATAGCTGTTACAGTGAGCGCGTCCATGATTAGGTACGCACAAGATGATCGTGTTAGAAAAAACTAACAAAAGCATTATAGCAGATTCAGGTTCCGTTGGCAAGAGCGGATTCCGGATTTTTTCGGTTTGTGTGCAGGTGCAGCCCGATTCGGGATGAGTGAGAAGATCGTGTGAAATCGGGCTCTGCCAAAATGGTTTCGCTGCGGAATGCGCCGTTCTGTACCGGCGGGGTCATGACATGATTACGCCCCGCAGGCCATCGAGCAGGAATTCCTCAAAGCTGTTTGCCGCGCCCCAGTCAAAACGGAACAGCCCTTCTCCGCCGCCTCCGCTGACGTAGTGCATGCGGGTTCTGCCCTCAAAATCATCCAGCGTCACCGTAAGGGTCAGGCGGTTGCTGGCCCGCCAGTAGTGCTTTTCATAAATCAACACCACGCACTGGCCGGCGCCTCTCGCGTTCACGGTGTAGCTGTCGATCTGCTCGCCGGTGATGCTTCCCTGCACAATGATTTCATTGATTCTCTGCATCGCGTCGAATAAGCTGATCGAAAGAAAAACAGTGTTTTCCATCGGGGAAATCCTCCTTCATACGTGATTTAAAATAATTGATCGAGTTACGGATCAGGCAGAATCGAATCCGATAAAGCCTCTTTCATCCAATTTTGAAAGGCAGCCGCCGCGCCCAGATCGAAGTCCCAGGTTTTGACGTCGGTGCCGGAAAAATGAACCCGGGTCGTTCCGGTCAAATCATCCAGAACGGCCTGCATCACCAGATAATCGCGCCCGGTGCGCATGTAATATTTTCGGTATGCCGTAGCCGCAACCTGTTTTCCTTCCGGTGTGTTTAACCGGTAAACCTCGAACGCCCAGCCACTCATCGCGCTGTCGATCCTCTTGTTCAGGCGTTCCAGCGCCTCTTCTACCGAAAGGGAAACGAAAAACGTCATTTCCATGATGTTCGCCTCTTAGGACTGACGCTTACCCGAAACAGGCCGTGCTGATTGCAGTAAGCGTACAGCATCCCTGTGCCGGTCATCGCAAAGCGGGCCTCGGGGTTTTGCTCCGGGTACAGCTTTTTCATCTGAATCTGATCCGGCGTGATCAGGGCAAGAAATGAAATAAAGTGATCCTTTTCCATCGGGTGCCTGAGCGTAACATAATACTCATTTTCTACCTGCTGCACGCAGACGCCGTGCGCCTCATCGGCTTCCTCCGCTTCCTGCACCGGCAGGGTGATGCCGCAGCAGGTAAACGAGCCCTGGCCAAGCGAGTGGATCACATTCCCACATACCGGGCAGACATAAATGCAGGTGCGCAGCATGTTGCCGGAGCGGTTGCTGTTGGTCACCTGTTCCCCCGATAAAAGCTCCGCAACGGAGACACCGAGTGCCTTCGCCAGCGGCTCCAGAAGAGAAATATCCGGCAGGCCGCGCTGCGTTTCCCATTTGGAAACAGCCTTGTCGCTCACGGCCAGCAGATCAGCCAGCTGACGCTGGGTATATCCTTTTTTCTCACGCAGGAATTTTATCGTGGTTCCCGTCACATACTGTATCATATGAAAATTCTCCCTTTGCAGTTGTCCTTCTGCTGAAAATGATGGATTTCTTCCCCGTTGAAAGTGGAAAGAAACTGCCGTAGTCTGTCAAACGGCCATTCTTCGCCAGAATAACAAATATGCAGCCCCAAAGCAACCTACGCTTTGTAGAGAGGAAAACGGGGCAGAGGCGATACTATCAGTATGCCCTCAGAAAAAGCAGTTGTCAACAGACCGTAGGGAAAGTCGTGCAGCCGCAAAATCATTCTACGGTTTTGCTTGCAGCGTTTCTGTATGTCTGTAGGGCGGTCACGCCCCGAAAATCAGTCCCATAGAACAACCATCCTTTTTCTTTGTTGGTTTTGCCACCTTCTTTGCTATGTTCTTGACGACCCGCATGTTTTTCGGCAGGCTCTGTCCAGAAAGGTTTCGATGAGAAAGCCCGCCGCAGAATTCTTGACAAAATACGTGTTTGGTGGTAGCCTTAGAGCAGTATTTTAAATAACAAACAAAGGCTAAGACGAAGAGAGTAAGCTTTTTACAAAATGCAAAGCGAGCTGGGGAAGGTGAGAGCCCGGCCAGAGTAGAAAAAGACGAAGATCACTTTGGAGCCGCAGGCTGAATCAGAGTAGGCCGTGCCGGGATTCCCCCGTTACCGGGATAGCATATGGCGGTATGTAAAAGGGTGGTATAACGAAGTTTGGCCTTCGTCCTGAATCAGGACGAAGGTTTTTTGTTCGTGTGAGTGTAATATTGTAGGAGGTACAGACCATGTATCAAAAAGTATCCACAGATCTTCATTTTGTGGACCGTGAAAAAGAAGTGGAGCAGTATTGGCAGGAGAACCATGTATTTGAAAAAAGCGTGGAAACCCGCCGCAAGGGAGCGCCTTATGTTTTTTATGACGGCCCGCCTACGGCGAACGGCAAGCCGCACATCGGCCATGTGCTGACCCGCGTTATCAAAGACCTGTTGCCCCGCTACCAGACCATGAAGGGCAAGCAGGTGCCGCGCAAGGCCGGCTGGGATACGCACGGCCTGCCTGTGGAGCTGGAAGTGGAAAAACTGCTACACATCAACGGCAAGGATCAGATTGAAGCCTACGGCCTGGAGCCTTTCATCGATAAATGTAAGGAAAGCGTCTGGAAGTACAAGGGCATGTGGGAGGATTTCTCCCGCACGGTCGGCTTCTGGGTGGACATGGATCATCCCTATGTCACCTACGACAATAACTTTATCGAGTCCGAATGGTGGGCGCTGAAACAGATTTGGGAGAAAGAGCTTCTGTACAAGGGCTTCAAGATCGTTCCCTACTGCCCGCGCTGCGGAACGCCGCTGTCGAGCCACGAGGTGGCGCAGGGGTATAAGGACGTCAAGGAGCGCTCTGCGATTGTCAAGTTCAAGGTAAAGGGAGAAGACGCCTACATTCTGGCGTGGACGACCACCCCGTGGACTTTGCCCTCGAACGTGGCCTTGTGCGTAAACCCCGACGAAAGATATGTAAAAGTCAAAAAAGACGATACCGTCTATTATATGGCGGCGGAGCTCGTGAACACTGTTCTCGGTGAGGACGCTGAGATTCTGGAAAGCTTTGTCGGCACCGATCTGGAATATAAGGAATACGAGCCGCTGTTTCCCTTTGTGCAGCCGAAGGAGAAGTGCTGGTTCGTCACCTGCGACCGTTATGTCACGCTGACAGACGGTACCGGCGTGGTTCATACCGCGCCTGCGTTCGGTGAGGACGATGCCCGTGTGGGCCGCGCTTACGGTCTGCCTCTCGTTCAGCTGGTGGACGGCAAGGGGCAAATGACAAAAGAAACCGCGTGGCCCGGCGTGTTCGTCAAGGATGCCGATCCGCTGATTCTGGACGACCTGAAAGCAAGGGGCCTGCTGTTTGCCGCGCCGAAGTTCGAGCACAGCTACCCGTTCTGCTGGCGCTGTGACACCCCGCTGATCTATTACGCAAGAGAATCCTGGTTCATTAAAATGACTGCGGTTCGCCAAAATCTGATCCGCAACAACAACACCGTCAACTGGATTCCCCCGGCCATCGGCAAGGGCCGTTTCGGCGACTGGCTGGAAAATGTGCAGGATTGGGGTATCAGCCGCAACCGTTACTGGGGCACCCCGCTGAATATCTGGGAGTGCGAATGCGGCTGCCGCCATGCGGTCGGCAGCATCGAGGAGCTCAAAAAGATGTCCCCGAACTGCCCGGAGGACATTGAGCTGCACCGCCCCTATATTGATGCCGTCACCATCACCTGCCCCGACTGCGGCAAGCAGATGCACCGCGTGCCGGAGGTGATCGACTGCTGGTTCGATTCCGGTTCCATGCCGTTCGCCCAGCATCACTATCCCTTTGAAAACAAGGAGCTGTTCCACGAGCAGTTCCCGGCGGACTTTATCTCTGAGGCGGTCGATCAGACCCGCGGCTGGTTCTATTCTCTGATGGCGATCTCCACGCTGCTGTTCGATCAGGCGCCGTTCCGCAATGTCATCGTGCTGGGCCATGTTCAGGACGAAAACGGGCAGAAGATGTCCAAATCAAAGGGCAACGCGGTCGACCCGTTCGATGCGCTCGAAACGTACGGCGCAGACGCGATCCGCTGGTATTTTTACAGCAATTCGGCCCCATGGCTGCCAAACCGTTTTTACGGCAAAGCCGTGGTGGAAGGCCAGCGCAAGTTCCTCTCTACCCTGTGGAACACGTACGCGTTCTTTGTGCTGTACGCCAACATCGACGAATTCGACGCTACCCAGTACCGCCTCGAGCCCGACAAGCTGACGCTGCTGGATAAATGGCTGTTCTCACGTCTGAATTCGATGGTGCGCGACGTGGACACCAATCTGGAAAATTACCGCATTCCCGAGGCGGCCCGTGCGCTTCAGGATTTTGTGGACGATATGAGCAACTGGTATGTGCGCTGCAGTCGCGAGCGCTTCTGGGTGGAAGAAATGACCCAGGATAAGATCAGCGCGTATATGACCCTTTACACCGCCCTGGTGACGGTGGCGAAGGCCGCGGCTCCGATGATCCCGTTCATGACGGAGCAGATTTACCGCAACCTGGTGTGCAGCATCGACCCCAAAGCGCCCGAAAGCGTGCATCTGTGCCTTTTCCCGCAGTGCGAGGAATCCATGATCGACACGAAGATGGAAGAGGACATGAAGCAGGCCATGCAGATCGTCACGCTGGGCCGCGCGGCCAGAAACGAGGTCGGCATGAAGATCCGCCAGCCTCTGGCGAACCTGTTCATCCACGCGGAGCGTGATCTGGGCGAGGATTACCGCGGGATCATCCGCGAGGAGCTGAACATCAAAACGGTTCACTTTGTGTCGGATGCGTCCGATTTCTCGGATTACCGCTTTAAGCCGCAGCTCAAGCTGCTCGGTAAAAAGTACGGCAAGCAGATCAACGAAGTCCGCGAGGCTCTGGCTGCCCTGAACGGCTCCGCTGCGAAGAAGGAGCTGGATCAGAACGGCTCGATCAAGCTCTTGATCTCTACCGGAGAGATTTCTCTCACCGCGGAAGAGCTCCTGATCGAAACCGCCCAGAAGGAAGGTTTTGAGTCCATGTCCGATAAGGGCGTGACTATCGTGCTCGATACGACCTTGACCCCCGAGCTGGTGGAAGAGGGCTTTGTGCGCGAGATCATCAGCAAGCTGCAGTCCATGCGCAAGGATGCCGGCTTCGAGGTGACCGACCGCATTGTCGTGTACCAGAACGGCAACGATAAGCTGGCCGACCTTCTGTGGAAAAACCGCGAACAAATCAGCCGTGAGGTGCTTGCGGACGAAATCCGCCTTGGCGAAACCGATGGATACACCGCCGAATGGGATGTCAACGGGGAACAGACCACGTTTGGCGTCGTGAAGGTTTCGTAAGAAGGGTTAAAAATACCTTTCAAAGAAACAGGGAGCGGAATCGCGAACGATTCCGCTCCCTGAAATACAGGCCCGAAGCGGATTCGTTTTCCGGCTTCGGGCCTGCTTTCTTTGTGTTTATCCGTCTGCTCTCTCGTTGTTTTGCAGCAGAAACCTGGCTGCCGCGGTGTTTTCCTCCGCAACAAAAATCCGGTATTCGTCGCCGCTTTCCGGGCCGAAGTGCACTCTGGTCAGCATGGGGGTTCTTCCGCCCAGATTATTTCTGGATTCCCGGAAGGCGCGGTTTTCCGTCTTGGTTTTAAACGGCAGGCCGTGCTCTCTCAACACATTCTGGCCGCGGAAAAATTGCTCCAGATTGGTGCTGAAAAAGACCTCGTGCCAGCGGGGAGAAAAAAGACCCATGAGAAAAGCCTCCTGTTTGCTTTGTCCGTGAGTTATTCTTTGCCGTAAGAGCAGCAATAGTCCACGGGCTCCTGCATTTCAATCTGGAATTTGCTGTTGGCGGGAACCTCAAAGCTTTGTCCTGCCTCAATGGTCTGCCATTCTGTCCGGCCCGGCAGGAGTACTCTTACTGTGCCCGCCAGAATTTCCATCAGCTCGCTGTCTCCTGTTCCGAATTCGTATTGTCCGGGCAGCATGATGCCGAGGGTTTTTCTGGTACCGTCCTCAAACAGCACAGTGCGGCTGGTCACTTTGCCGTCAAAATAAATATTGGCTTTCTTTACTATGGTAACATTCTGAAACTGTTCCATGTTTTGCCCTCCATCGCATGTCGTGTAGTGTACTTTTTCATATTATCACGTTAAATCGCTTTTCGCAATCCTCTGCTTCATGCGGCGCTGTTTCTTATATTTTTCCCCGCATATTGAGAAATCAGATACAGAAGAATATAATGAAATCAATTCTAAGCTGTCTGGTTTGCGTTTCAAAAGGAGGAGGGAATCCAGTTGTTCGGTAAATTTACGGTCAATTCCAATCAGGATCATATCAGTGTGAAAGACTTTCGCCCCGACGATACTGCCGGTCTTTCCAAAGCGGACATTGAGGAAAAGTATAAAAAACTCCATGACGAGTTTGAGGAGCTGCAGGAAAAGTTCTATGCCTCGAAAAAGTATGCCCTTTTGATCGTGCTTCAGGGGATGGACTGCAGCGGAAAGGACGGCACCGTGCGCAGGGCGCTGTCCGGCATCAACCCCAACGGCTTTTATGTGGAAAACTTCAAGGTGCCCACGCCGCTGGAGCTCAATCACGATTATTTGTGGCGCGTCCACCAGAAAACGCCGAAGCGAGGGGACATCGTCGTTTTTAACCGCTCGTATTATGAGGATGTGCTCGTGACCCGTGTGCACAGGACGATCGACGACGAAACGGCGCACCGCAGGTTTGATGAGATCCGCGAATTTGAAAAATATCTGGTCAACAACGATACGATTCTGCTCAAGTTCTTTCTGCATATCTCGAAGGACTTTCAGCAGAAAAAGCTGGAGGAGCGGCTGGAAACCCCCGAAAAGAACTGGAAGTTCTCCGCGGCCGACCTGAAAGAACGGCGTTTCTGGGACGAATACCAGCACTGCTATTCCGATGTGCTTTCGCACTGCAGCACAAAAGAAGCGCCTTGGTATGTGGTTCCTGCCAATCACCGGTGGTTCCGCGATTATTTTGTGCTCAGCGTGATCGTGAAAACGCTCAAAGAGCTTTCGCTGGAATTCCCGGCGATCGACGGCGATGTGCGGGAGCTGATCAAGGAAGTAAAGAACAACAAGTAGATTCCCTTGAGGAATAACATCCTAATAATAAAGAGCGGGTGACGGCGTGAAAAAGTGCATTGTAGTGGCTGGAATAGTTGAATAACAAATAATCTGTTAGGAGGATTTTATGACTATTCCAGAGGAAAAAGTGTATCCACGTACCAATGATAATCAAACGGTCTATTTAAAAAACATCATCACAAATCCGAATATCATCGTTGGAGACTATACGATCTATAACGATTTTGTATCTGATCCAGCGCGTTTTGAAACCAATAATGTGTTGTATCAATACCCAATCAATCATGACCGTCTGTTGATCGGTAAGTTTTGTTCTATCGCTTGTGGGGCAAAATTTATTTTTACCAGTGCCAATCATACGCTGAAATCGCTTTCAACCTATCCGTTTCCTCTGTTCTTTGAAGAATGGGGCTTGGACAAAAGAGAGGTTGCTTCCGCGTGGGACAACAAAGGCGATATTGTGATCGGCAATGATGTTTGGATTGGCTATGAGGCCGTCGTCCTGTCCGGTGTCCATATAGGGGATGGAGCAATCATAGGAGCGCGGGCGGTGGTGACAAAGGATGTTCCTCCATATACCATTGTTGGGGGTGTTCCTGCAACGGAAATCAGAAAGCGATTTGATGAAGCTGCCATAAACAAACTGCTTCAGGTTCGTTGGTGGAATTTGCCCTTTGAGACAATAAATGATTTGTTGCCGTCTATTATGAACGGAGAAGTTAAAGAACTTCTTAGAAGCTTACACGGCACTCAATCTTAACAAAATAGTATCAATAAAGAAACATCGGGCCAATTGGTTCGATGTTTCTTTATTGACTTTCACCGGGAAAGGTCATAAAAAATACGATTCATCTCGGTTTCGGCTCTGGAAAAACACGCAGCAAGTGGATTTTCAGGCCCATAAAAGCACGCGGGCCTGCCTTTCTTTATTTACTGCATAACACACTTTTCTAAAGCTACCGGTTCCGCAGGCGAGGGATGTATTGTACAGAGTAAGGCTGATTTTTGCAAGAAAGTTCCTTTTTGCTCAGATCGTAGTATTTTTGTCAAATGATTGAATATTTTGACGCAAAATGGTACAATTAATTTTCATGAGGTAGGTGAACAGGTTGAGGTTGAAAAAATGGCTGGTGTCCCCTCTGAACAAAGAGCGTGCGGCGCAGATTGCGGAGGAGTACGGTCTTCCGTTTTTTCTGGCAATGATGTTGGAGATTCGGGGCGCACACCGGTGCGATCAGATAGAAGAATTGTTGGGAGAAAGGTCGGAGCTGTCCGACCCGTTTTTAACAGCGGATATGGACAAGGCGGCGGAACGAATCCGCCGTGCGCTGGACGATTTTGAGAAAATCGCAATTTATGGGGATTACGATGCAGACGGCGTGACCGCCACGGCTATTTTGTACTCTTACCTGGAATCTTGCGGCGGCAATGTGATGTATTATATTCCGGAGCGTGAGGGGGAGGGCTACGGCCTGAATCTGAATGCGGTGGAATTTCTGCACAGCAGGCAGGTAAACCTGATTATTACGGTGGATAACGGCATCGCCTCGGTCAAGGAAGCCGAGTATGTCAAAGAGCTGGGCATGGAACTGATTGTCACCGACCATCACCGTGCGCAGGAGGTTCTGCCGGACGCGGTGGCGGTGGTGGATCCCCACAGGCCGGACGATGCTTCTCCCTATAAGCAGTTTGCGGGAGTGGGCGTTGCCTTTAAGCTGATTATGGCGCTTGAGGGCGAAGACTGCGATCTGGAAGGGCTGATCGAAAACTATGCCGATCTGGTTGCGGTGGGCACCATCGGCGACGTGGTGCCGCTCACCGGCGAAAACCGGCTGCTGGTGCGCGAGGGGCTGCGATTGCTTTCGCGTACAGACCGCCTTGGCATCCGCGAGCTGCTCGAGCGCTCCGGTATGGCAGGGCGGCAGCTGACTGCAGGGAACGTGGCCTTTTCGATCGTGCCGCGCATCAACGCGACGGGCCGCATCGGTTCGCCAGGCAGGGCCGTGCGCCTGCTGGTCAGCGAAGACCCCGACGAGGCGCGCGAGCTGGCAGAGGAAATCTGCGACGACAACGACTGCCGGCGGCAGATTGAATCCGAGCTGTTTCAGAGCGCCCTGCAGGATTTAAAGGAGCACCCCGAACGCCTGTACGACCGCGTGCTGGTCGTCGCCGGGCGCGAATGGCACCACGGCGTGATCGGTATTGTTGCGGCACGTCTGGTTGATCACTTTGGCAAGCCCTGCATGGTCATCTCGTATTCGGGGGATCAGGCCAAGGGCTCCGGCCGCAGCGTTGAGGGCTTTTCTTTATTCGAAGCGCTCTGCTCCTGTTCGGAGCTGTTTACAAAATTCGGCGGGCATCCCATGGCGGCCGGTATCAGCCTGCCCGCAGAGAATATCGAGGCGTTCCGCGAGGCAGTCAACCGCTACGCGGCCGGTGTTCCGGATGCGGTTCCCACCCTGCGGCTCGACTGCAAGCTGCGCCCTGCCACGCTCAGCCCGGAGCTGCCGGGCCTTTTGCAGGCGCTGGAGCCGTTCGGCACAGACAACCCGGCGCCGCTGTTCGGGCTGTACCGTATGCGTCTTGAAAAAATCACCCCGGTGGGGGAAGGAAAGCATTTGCGGCTGACGTTTTCCCGCGACGGAACCATGACGAACTGCATGCTGTTCCATACCACCGCAAAGGAGTTTCCCTATGAGCCCGGGGATGAGCTGGATTTGGCCGTTACGCTGGACGCAAAGGAATTCCGCGGTGAAATGCAGCTTTCTGTGTTTATCCGGGAGATGAAGCTGTCGGCACTGGATACAGACGCGTTTATTCGGGGCAAGCTAACCTTTGAAAAATATAAGCGGGGAGACGATCTCACTCTGAAAGAAGCGGAAGAGCTTCTGCCGGATTACACAAATTTTGCACAGCTGTATCGCTTTTTGCGGGAGCGGGGCGGCTGGTCAGGCGGGGCGGAGCTTCTGCTCTACCGGTTCGACGGCGGCAAAATAGGCTACGCCCGGCTTCTGACCGCATTGGAAGTATTTGCGGAGCGCGGCCTGCTTTTGCTTCAGCAGAGCGGCGATCAACTAAATGTTGAGCTGTGCGAAACAGATCAGAAGGTCAATTTGTTTGAATCCCCAATATTATGTGATATTAACCAAATCAAAGAAGATGGTGTTGCACATGACTGATACAACTTCAAAAACCTATGATGATCTTCTGCAGGCGATGGAAACGAGCGGCCACGATTTTGATCTTGATCTGATCGGGCGGGCGTACCGGCTTGCGGAAAGCTCCCACACGGGGCAAAAGCGCCTTTCGGGCCAGCCGTACATCATTCATCCTGTGTCGGTCGCGTGCATCCTTGTGGAGCTTGGTATGGATTCGGAGTCCGTGGCGGCGGGCCTTCTGCACGATGTCGTGGAAGATACCTCCGTCGGGCTCGATCAGATCAGAAAGCAGTTCGGGTCGGATATTGCCAGTTTGATCGACGGCGTTACCAAGCTGGGCCGGATTCCCTATTCCTCGCGCGAGGAGCAGCAGGCGGAAAACATCCGCAAAATGCTGATCGCCATGTCCGAGGATATCCGCGTCATTATCATCAAGCTGGCGGACCGCCTGCACAATATGCGTACGCTGGAGTACATGACCCCCCAGAAGCAGCGCGACAAGGCGCTGGAGAACATGGAGGTTTACGCCCCCATCGCGCACCGTCTCGGTATCCGCGCCATCAAGGAGGAGCTGGAGGACCTTTCTCTGCGCTACCTTGACCCGATTGCCTACCAGGAGATCGAAAATACGCTTGAGCTGCGCAAAAAAGACCGAGACCACTTTATTGAAACGACCAAGGCGCTGGTCTACGACCGTGTTTCCCGCATGATCCCCAATGTGTACCTTCAGGGCCGCGTTAAGAGCATTCACGGCATTTACCGCAAGGTGTTCATGCAGGGCCGCAGCATGGATGAAATTTACGATATTTACGCGGTGCGCGTGATCGTGGATACCGTCAACGACTGCTATAACGTGCTCGGCATCATTCACGACATGTTCCGTCCGCTGCCGAACCGTTTTAAAGATTATATTTCCACGCCGAAGCCGAACCTGTACCAGTCGCTTCACACCACGGTGATCGGCAAAGAGGGAATCCCGTTTGAAGTGCAGATCCGTACCTGGGAAATGCACCACACGGCGGAATACGGTATCGCTGCGCACTGGAAATACAAACTGGGCCTTGCCGGCAAGGGCGATTCTCTTGAAAACCGCCTGGCATGGATTCGCCAGATGCTCGAAAATCAGAAGGACAGCGACGCGACCGACATCGTGCGCAACATCAAATCCGACCTTGTGCCGGAAGAGGTGTTTGTCTTTACGCCGAAGGGCGAGGTCATCAACCTGCCCATGGGCGCTACGGTCATCGACTTTGCCTATGCCATTCACAGCGCGGTGGGCAACCGCATGATCGGCGCCAAGGTGGATAAACGCATTGTCCCGATCGACTATAAAGTCAAAAACGGCGAGATCATCGAAGTCCTCACCACAAAGGAAGCTAACCACGGCCCCAGCCGCGACTGGCTCAAGATCGTAAAGACGAGCGAGGCGCGCAATAAGATCCGCCAGTGGTTCAAAAGAGAGCGCCGCGATGAAAATATTGTGGAGGGCCGTGCCGAGGTAGAGCGTGAGTTAAAGCGCAACGGCATCGCGCTCACCGAAGAAGAACTGAAAAACTTCCTGCTCGGCATTGGGCGCAAGGTCAGCTGCAATACGATGGACGACGTGTACGCGGCCATCGGCTACGGCGGAATCCAGCTGTGGAAGAACATGCCCCGCCTGCGCGAGGAATACCTGAAAACGAGAAAGCCGGCTCAGACGACGGAACGCAAGCAGTCCCAAAGCCCCATCAAACGGGCGGCGGGCGGCGTTCTCATCGACGGCATGGAAAACTGCCTGATCAAGTTCTCGCGCTGCTGTAACCCGCTGCCGGGCGACGAGATCATCGGCTTTATCACCCGCGGCTTCGGCGTGTCCGTTCATAAACGGTCCTGTCCCAACGTGCCGCGGAATATTGCAGAATCCCCTGAGCCGGAACGCTGGGTTTCCGCGCACTGGGAGAGCGGCGAGGTCAAGGAGGAATTCAAATCCACCCTTGAAATCGTGGCGGAGGTCCGCCCGGGACTTCTTGCCGACCTGACCCAGCAGATGTTTACCCTGCGCCTGTTCATCCACTCGCTGAACTCGCGCGAAACAAAGGACGGCAAAACAATCATTTCCGCTACCATCACCGTCAACGGTATCGACCATCTGGCCGGCGTGATCTCGAAGCTGAGCGGAATCGAAGGCATTCTGTCCGTTCGCCGTTCCTGAGGGCTTGGTATCCCCTCACGACTGATTGGAAGGAGACTCGGCTTATGAAAATCAACGCAATTACCGGCGGACTGCTGGAAGAAAATTGCTATTTGCTCACCGACGACGAAACCGGCCTTTCCGCCGTGATCGATCCCGGTTTTACTTCTGCGCGGCTGGATGAAGCCATCCGCGCTCTGCCTGCGGAAAAAGTGACGCTCTGCCTTTTGACCCACGGCCACTTTGACCATATCGACGGTGTGCCGCACGTCAAAGAGCTGACGGGGTGCGAGGTGTACATCTCCCGTCCCGACGCGCCCTGCGCCGGCGACCCTGAAATCAGCCAGGGCAGCATGCTGCCCTCGATCCGGCACGAGAGTTTTGTGCCGGACCACATTTTCGACGACGGGGACGTCATTGAGCTGGGCAGCCTGAAAATCAAAGTGCTGTTTACGCCCGGGCATACCGTCGGCAGCTGCTGCTTTCTTGTGAATGATGTGATCTTCAGCGGCGATACGCTGTTTGCCGGCTCTATGGGAAGAACCGATCTTGCCACCGGCAGCAGCCGCGACATGCAGGAATCCCTGCAGAAGCTTGCCGATCTGGAGGGCGACTACTATGTCTATCCCGGCCACGGCCCCTCCACAACCCTGGAGAGAGAAAGACGGTACAATCCGTTTCTAAATGAAGAGGAATTTTATTGATGGTTCTGTTGGTCGACGGGCACCCGTATCATTACGAAATGGAAAATTTGTGCCGGGTGTTCCTGCCTTATGAAGAAATCAAAACGATATTTGAAGTCCCCGAAGCGCTGCCGGAAACGCAGACCACCGTTTACACGGGCCTGCGGCAGCAGGGCGGTCAGGTGCAGATTTCCGTGCGGCTGCACCTGGGCGGCCGGATGCTGGAGGACAGCAGGTTCTTTCCGGAGTCCATCCTACGGATGGACAAAGAAGCGGAGCGCCTGATGGCGGTGATGCTGTTTGAGCTCTTCGCCGAGCGCTGCGGCTATCGCCCGCAGTGGGGCATTCTGACCGGCGTGCGCCCGATCAAGCTGCTGCGCCGTCTGTGCGGGCAGATGGGCCGGGAGCAGGCCATCGGGCATTTTACCTCCGGCTTTCTTGTCACACCCGAAAAAACGCGGCTGAGCGTGGTGACGATGGACAACGAGCAGAAAATCCTGTCCAAATCCCGTCCCGAATCGTACAGCCTTTACATTTCCATCCCGTTTTGTCCCACGCGGTGCGCGTACTGCTCGTTTGTGTCACAGTCGGTGGACAAGGCCATTCGATTGATGCCGGAATACGTTTCCCTGCTGTGCAAGGAGCTGAAACATACGGCAAAGGTGGCTGGGGAGCTGGGCCTGCGGCTCGAATCCGTCTACATCGGCGGCGGAACGCCCACGACCCTTTCGCCGGAGCAGCTGCGCACGCTGCTCGATACGCTTTGCACCCATTTCCCGGTTTCGTCCTGCCGCGAATTTACGGTGGAGGCCGGCCGGCCCGATACCGTAACGCCCGAGCGCCTGCAGGTGCTCAAAGAATTCGGCGTGACCCGCATCAGCATCAATCCCCAGACGATGAATGACGAGATTTTGGAGCGGATCGGCCGCCGCCACACCACCGCGCAGACGGTTTCGGCGTTTGAGCTGTCCCGCAAAATGGGCTTTGACAATATCAATATGGATTTGATCGTCGGCCTGCCCGGCGATACGGTGGAGGGCTACCGCAGCACGCTGGAACAGGTGCTGCGGCTTGACCCGGAGAGCGTTACCGTGCATACGCTGGCTCTGAAACGTTCCTCCCGGCTGAACCAGTCGGAGCGCGACGGCTTTGATCCCGACGCCGCCGCGGCCGCGCAGATGCTGGACGACACCGCGAAAAGCCTGTTTTCGTCCGGGTACGAGCCATACTATCTGTACCGGCAGAGCCGTATGGTCGGCAATCTGGAAAATACCGGCTGGGCCAAGCCCGGCTGTTACAGTGATTATAACGTGTACATCATGGATGAGACCCATACGATCCTGGCCTGCGGCGCGGGCGCCGTCAGCAAAGTCAAGGACCCGTATTCCGATACGCTGCGGCGTATTTTCAATTTTAAATTTCCGTATGAATATGTCAGCAGACATGAGGAAATGATTGCAAGGAAGGAGCAGGTGAAAGAGCTGTATGAACTATTTCGCAAATAGCTACGTCAAATATGTCGATCACCTCGAGCAGATCAACGAGGCAGCCAAAACCGACCCGATCGGCATGATCGAGCAAATTGAATCCGCCTATCGCCGGTACCTGGGCTCCATCGTCAATACCATCACGGAAAATCCGGAGCGCAATAAGATCATTCTGCTGGCCGGGCCGTCCAGCAGCGGCAAGACCACAACCATGGAGATCATGAAAGAGATGCTCCAGAACCGCGGAGTTCGCTGCGCGACGATCTCTCTCGACGATTTTTACCGGGGAGAAAGCCAGGCGCCTCTCCTGAAAAACGGCGATCACGATTATGAATCGGTGGATGCGCTGAATGTTCCCGTGCTGGAGAGCTGTATGATGAACCTGATTGAAACCGGACGCTGCGATGTGCCGGTATTCGATTTTTCCATCCATCAGCCGACAGGCCATACTAAGCCGGTGGCTCTGCCGGAAAACGGCGTGGCCATTTTCGAGGGAATCCATGCGCTGAACCCGCGCATCAGCGCGCACCTGCCGCAGGATCACCTGCTCAAGCTGTACATCAGCGTCAAGCAGGATATTAAAGACAGCGCGGGCGTGGTGCTGTCGCACAACGATCTGCGGTTTATCCGCCGCGTGGTGCGCGATTACAGCTTCCGCGGTGCCGGCCCCGAGCGAACGCTCTCCATGTGGCAGAATGTGCTTGACGGCGAGAACAACTATATCCGCCCGTACAAGAGCGTGAGCAACATCACGATCAATTCCATCCACATGTATGAGCCCTGTATTCTGCGCCGTAAGGCCATCCCGCTGCTGCGCGAAATTTCGTGCGAGCATCCCCGCTATCATTACACCAGCCATCTCCTCACACAGCTCGAACGCTTTGTGCCGGTGGACGAAAGCCTTGTGCCGGAAAACTCCATTCTGCGGGAGTTTATCGGCGGGAGCATCTACCAGAGCGCCGTGGAATAAGTTTCGGATGATCGGCAAAGCTGCGCTGCCGCCGAATTGCGAAATAATTTGATTTCACTGCATCGGTTTCGCGCCGCCCGGCGGTTTTCGACAGTCTGAATGCTTTTTACAGGTTTGGACCATTTTGCACACAAATAATTTATAATTTGTTTACAGGACAGATTCTTGCATTGTTAGCCAAATAGGTGGTATAATCGAAGTAACAAAAATCGAAGGAGCGTGTCTACGATGGGCCTTTTTGAAGATGTTGTCATCAATGCGAAATCGGCGGCGAATGCGGTCGGGAAAAAAGCCGGTCAGCTTGTGGATGTATCCAAACTGAAAATCAGTGCGGCCGAGCTGAATAACGAAATCAACAAAAAGTATGAGGCTTTGGGCAAAGCGGTTTACGACGCCAAAAAAGCAGACAGCGATCCTGCGGATTTGGTAGCCGAAGCAATGGTCGCGATTGACGAGCTTCAGGATCAGCTGAAGGCGCTCGAGGAGCAGATTCAGGAAGCTTCTGCCCAGCTGTAATCCCCTTTGAGCAAAACAGACGAATGAAACGCCCGGATTCCGTTTTGGCGGAATCCGGGCGTTTGTGTATCGATGGATTTTCGCATAACCGTTCCCCGGGGCTAATATAAATTCCAAAGAGAGGGCAAACGCCCGAACGGGATTTTTGGGGAATGGATGTGCTACTATGGGGAAAGCTTCCCGCAGGAAGAGCCAGAGCTTTTTACACGGTGCTTTGATTCTGACAGCGAGCATTTTAATCGTAAAATTGATCGGCGCCCTATTCAAGGTGCCGCTGACCTGGGTTATCACGGAGGATGGCCTGGGGTATTTCAATACGGCCTATAATTTTTACGGGCCGATTTACAGCCTGGCCACAGCAGGATTCCCGATCGCGATTTCGCGCCTGGTTTCCGAAAGCTGCACCCGCGGCGCTTACCGTGACATCCGGCGCATCCACCGCGCGTCGGCCCCCATCTTTATCGGCACCGGAACGGTCGGCTTTGCGCTGATGGTGTTCGGCGCAGCCGCCTACGCAAAAATCATCGGCAACGAAAACGCCCTGCCCGCGCTGTACACGCTGGCGCCGGCGATTTTGTTCAGCTGTTTAACCGCCATTTATCGGGGATACTATGAAGGTCTGCGGAATATGTATCCCACCGCAATTTCAGAAATCATCGAAGCGCTGAGCAAGCTGACGGTCGGGCTTTCCGCCGCCTGCCTGATTCTGCATCAGGGAATGAAGGAATACGAAACCCTCGGCACGGTGTTCGGCGTGGCCGCCGCTTCGCGCGATTACGCGAGGAGCGCGGTGCTGCCCTACGCCGCCGCGGGCGCGATCCTTGGCGTAACGGTCGGCTCGCTCCTCAGCTTTCTGTTCCTGTTCTGTCGCCACAAGCTGATCGGCGACGGCATTACGGAAGAAAACTTGAGAAATTCTCCGCCGCCGCGCAGCATGCGCAAAACGGTCTCCCGTCTGGTGAGAACGGCGATCCCCATCGGGATCGGGGCCATGGCGGTCAATGTGGCTGCCATGGTGGACACCACCTTTTTGCAGACCCGGATACACAATGTAATGGAGCAAAATCCACAGGTATTGCTTTCCATGTATCAGGGAATGATACCACAGATCAACATTGAGACAGATACCGTCCCGAATTTTCTGTTCGGCTGCTTCTCCATGGCGCTGACGCTGTTTATGCTGGTACCGGCCATCACACAGGCGTTTGGCATCAGTGCGCTGCCCAACGTGACCGCCGCGTATACGCGCGGGGAAGCACTGCACCTGAAAAAGAGCATGGAAGCGGTTCTACGGGTTACCGCACTGTTCAGCATCCCCGCGGGCATGGGTCTTGCGGTGATGGCGGGGCCGGTGGCGCGCCTGGTATTCGGCGCACGCCCCTCACTGCCCATTACCTCTCATGTTCTGGTCATTATGGGAGTCGGCGCGATTTTCGCGTCGTTCAGCACGCCGGTCAACAGTATGCTGCAGGCGGTCGGCCGGGTCGATCTGCCCGTAAAGCTTCTGGCGGTAGGGCTGACGATCAAGGTGACGCTCAATTACTTTCTGGTGGGAATTCCGGAAATCAACGTGCTGGGCGCCGGCGCGGGCACACTGGTCTGCTATTTTTTCCTCACGGTGGCGGCGCTGATCTGTCTGTGCCGCGAGACCAGAATCCTGCCGGATTTTCTTTCGATTTTCGGCAAGCCGCTCATCGCGTCCATCCTGTGCTGCGCCGCTGCGTGGTCGACTCGAGGGCTGCTTTCGCATGTTCTTTCAGAGAATCTTTCCACGCTGGGCGGAGTAGGCGCGGCGGTGCTGGTTTATTCGCTTTCGCTGCTGTGTTTGCGTGCAATTTGCCGCGATGATATTTTGATGCTCCCGAATGGGCAAAAAATTGCAAAAATACTTGAAAAACATGGATGGATAAGGTAATATAGTACTAGTTTTCGCCGGCTATATTCCAGGAAAGGACCTGTCAGATTGGATTTTCAAAGAAAAGAAACTTACACGATTGAGGACCTGCTGCAAATCGTCAGAATTCTCCGTTCGCCCGGGGGATGCCCCTGGGACCGGGAGCAGACACATCAAAGCATCCGGGCCTGCCTGATTGAAGAAACGTATGAGGCGGTCGAAGCCATCGACACCGAAGATACGGAGCTTCTGAAGGAAGAACTGGGCGATGTGCTGCTTCAGGTAGTGTTCCATGCAGATTTGGAAACTGAGGCAGGCAGGTTCAATTTTGATCAGGTTGCCGACGGCATCTGTAAAAAGCTGATTGTTCGGCATCCCCACGTGTTCGGGGATGTCCATGTCCAGGATTCCGCGGAGGTTCTCAAAAACTGGGATGCCATCAAAAAGAGCACCAAGCACCAGTCGACTCAGGCACAGGTGCTGGAAAGCGTTTCACCCGCACTGCCAGCTTTGATGCGCAGTGCCAAGGTGCAGCAGAAAGCGGCAAAATCGGGGTATGACTTTGCCGATGTCTGGCAGACGCTGCAAAAGGTGGAGGAAGAAACCGCGGAACTGAAGGAGGCGATCCGGAGGGGTAATGCGCAGGACTGCCAGCAGGAGGTCGGAGATCTTTTGTTTTCAGTAGTGAATGCGGCCCGGCACCTGAAAACGGAACCGGAGCAGGCGCTGACCATTTCCTGCAACAAATTCATCGCGCGTTTTACCGCGGCGGAGGAGTTGGCCAAGGAAAGGGGACAGCGGCTGGACACTTTGTCGCCTGAAGAGTTGGACAGGCTTTGGGATGAAGTAAAACAGCGTACCATTCCCCAGCTGGAAAACCAGACTGAAAAATAAAATTTTGGAGGTAACAAATCTTATGAACAAAACAGAATTGATTTCTGCAGTGGCAGAGAAAGCCGCTATTTCCAAGAAGGACGCCGACAGCGCAGTGAATGCAATGATCGATGTCATCATCGAGACCGTTGCGAAAGAGGAGAAGGTTCAGCTGGTTGGCTTCGGTACTTTCGAGGTTCGTTCCCGCAACGAAAGACAGGGCCGTGACCCCAGAACCAATTCCCCCATCACGATCCCCGCGTCCAAGATTCCGGCATTCAAGGCTGGCAAAGCATTTAAGGATGCTACCGACAAATAAACTGTTATCGATATTGAAGGCTGCGGACAGGCGTTTTGCGTTTGCCGTGGCCTTTTGTGTTATCGTCGGCAGAGTGGATCGTTGTGCTTTTTCTTCCGTTTTGGGCGGGAGAAACGACGGCCTTGGATTCAATGGCCTTATAGAAGCATAGAAAAGGAGAAAATTTGTCTCATGAGATTGGATAAGTATTTAAAAGTATCCCGTCTGATCAAGCGGCGCACCGTTGCAAACGAAGCGTGCGACGCCGGGCGGGTCATGGTAAACGGCAAGGTCGCCCGCGCCTCTTATGAGGTAAAGGAGGGCGATGTGCTGGAGCTGCAGCTCGGCGCGCGCAGCCTGAAAGTGCGCGTGGTGCGGGTGAGCGAATACGCCCCCAAAGGGGAAGCGTCCGAAATGTACGAGGCGGTTTCCTGAACTGAGCCAGAATATGTCCCTTTGCGCCAGCATATATGTAGTATAGCCCAATCCGCTTTCGCGCCGGATTCCTTGCCCTCTCCGCAGGTGGAAAAGACCGGAAGAAAAGCGGAATTGTGATAAACTATACTGTCGGGAGGGTACGATCATGGCGGAAGAAAAGAAACCAGCAGCCAAAACGGTCCGCGCGCCGCACAGCCTGATTGTGGATAACAGAAAAACGCTTACGGCAACAGGGGTCTCGAATGTAGACAGCTTCGACGACCAGACGGTGGTGGCGTATACCGACCTTGGCGAAATCGTCATCCGCGGCCGGAACCTGCAGATCGGCAAGCTCAATACCGAAACCGGCGAGCTGACGATCACGGGGGAAATCTATTCTGTTACCTATACCGATCAAAAACAGAGCAGTGGGGGCGGTGTGTTCTCCAAGATGTTCCGATAGCGGGGTGATGGCGCTTTGGGTCTTACTCTGGAGGAGCAGGGCCAGGGTTTTCTGATGGCTCTGGCAGTTGGATTCGCGCTCGGCGCGTTTTACGATGTGTTTCGCATTTTCCGGGTGTTTGCCCGCAGTGAAAAACGCCAGGTGATCTGGCAGGATATCTTTGTCTGCTTTGTCGCGGCCGTGGTGAGCTTCCTTGTGGCCCTTGCGGTGAACTGGGGAGAGGTTCGGTTTTATCTGCTGGCGGGCGAGGCCATCGGCATGTGCG
>NZ_CBYL010000024.1 GCF_000577335.1 Faecalispora jeddahensis
TAGCTGTAGTCTCAACTGTAGTGTTTTTAGTTGCTCCGTATTAGCAGCAGTCGGGAGAGGTATTACCACTTCTACCATTGTTTATGCAGTAGGTACTATGGTCATAATGTCAACAGGCGCAGCATTATATTCATTTGGACAGGTTGCCATCCGGTCAGCACCAAAAACTTTTGCCAAAGCGAAGGTGGAATCAAAAGATAAAGTATCTGTCATAACTCAATCCAAGTCAGATGATAAATCTCCGGGAGCTAAAGTTTATGAAGACCAGCCCTTAACTCCAGAAATGGCTAAGGATAAACTTACACTTGGTGCTGATATTTGGGCGGCAGACTCTGAATCAGCTAAAGTGCTTTGCACTGCTGCTGGGGGAGGCTATTTTGGTCCGATAAGAGATGGTATCCGTTAAATGCTATGCACTATTACCCAATTTCGTATATAAAACGAGGACACGTTTTCTTTGGAAACGATCCCAATTTACAATTTGTCCGCATTTTTGATTAGGAGGTGAGATCATCTGATGAGTTTACGATTAGGCATGATTTTATCATGTGATTGTACCGAGAACGTATTAGAATTACTAAGAACTGAATTGCATCTAGAATTTATTCGCATTCAAAATATTATATTTTCAAAACAATTGTCTGATGATGAGATGTTAATTGAAGCAACGGGATTATATGATGATTCTAAAACGGGTATTGGTTCATTTGATCTTTATAATAAGGATATTTCAGAAATAAAAGAGCGGTATAAAAATGATCCTTACGCTTATCATGTGGTAGTTGACGAATACTTAGATAGGAGAGACGCTTACAGAAAGGATGCTCTAAAATGGCTAGATATTATAAAATCAATGAGATGGAAATACAGCATTTCAAAAGTAGGACTCTTATATTTCGATGGCTATGATATAACAGCGAGAATAAAATTCCCTATATACATTCGTAAATATTATATTTTGGATGAAACGAATGAATATGATTTAATGAAAATAGGAAATTGTGAAATTGCTTTTTTCGAATAAATATTTCTGCTCATTCATCGCTTATAGATAACTCATGGATAGCAAGTAACAGCGAATTTTCGGCTAAAGGATTTCAGTAGTTCTCAGATTTTTTCTTATTTTTAATAAAGTTTTAGGTCGTAATCCTTGCCCCGTTTCATTTGAAGCGGGGTTTTCTTCATTACAAAATCAGAATTGAAGGTAATAAAATGCCCAGAGCAAGGCTTATTTTAAATATTCGATACTTTCATATTGCCCATGCCGGTGAGTAGGCAGATAGAAAACACGTTATGATAAAAGTGAAGAAATAGAAGTAGAGTTTACCAACAATGATACCGCCATCACATAAAGAACGCGCAGGACGATGTGACCGATATCGTTGACAGGAGCGCCAACGCCGTTATAGAATACAGCTATGATGTCTGCGGGCAAGCTGCTTTATCGGCAAGCTGAATCCTTTTCTGTACCGTGGGCACTACTTTGATGCGGAGACAGGGTTATATTATCTCAACAGCAAATATTATGATGCACAGACAGATAGATTCTTGAATGCGGATGATACAGATATTCTGTCTGAAGATCAGGAAAATTTCCTGCAACACAACTTGTTCGCTCACTGCCTAAACAATCCTGTCAGTATGGCAGATGAAGATGGTTATATAGTGGCTGATATAATTGGTGGTATCATTGGGGAGTTGCTGTGCGGCTTGCTTTAGGTATATTGTCCAAAAAACAACTCGGGTTAACTAATTGGAAAAAGTGGATGCTTATTTCAATGGCAGGCTTTACAGTCCAGATATTATCGAATCAAGTTAACTCTTTATCACATAGCCGCCAATTAGGCGGCTATGTGATACTATTTTACTCAGACCTATGTTTATGCGAGAAACATATAATAGAACTTATAGAAACTGGGGGATAGAATGTGAAAAAAATAATTCTGCTTGTAATAGGAATCGCTTTGCTAATATGTGGATGCAGTCAAAATGTAATGGGTTCCAATAACAGCTCAAGCTCCTCTTCTGTTGAAAGCGATATAGCGGCTGAATCCACTTCTGAATGGTTTGATGTCTACCAGATTACAAATGATTCCCCCGAATTTACTATGGCCATAAAAGAAAATCCGATTGATAAAGATTATAATACTGAATTATTCCAAAAGGCTACAACTACAGCCGAAATTGCCACCGCACAATGTAAATATCTGAATCTTTGGAAGGCCGAGTTAGAGAATTCCATTAAAAGTTTCAGTGAGAATCTATCTGATGTTGATAAAGATCGATTTGCTTTAGTACAAAATGAATGGGAAAAAAGCATGAACGACAATCTTGATTTTGAACATACAATATTAACGGATGATTCCTATTCAGTTGAATTGGGTTCAGCTTTTAACTTTCTCGCATTATCAGAAAAAAGGGAAATGTATCGGCAGAGAACAATTCGCATTAAATATTTACACTATCTTTTAGAAACTGCAAGTTCGAACTCAAAATCAGTAAGTGAACTGGAATCGTTAAGATTCCTATATAAGTAATCTTTTTATTCAAAGGTTCCCTATGATTATAAAAGTGGGGGTTAGTAAGAGAGGTCAATGAAGTAATACATTGAGTGCTCCTCTTCATTCGAAATGAGACATCTCTAAGTAATTGATCAATTTTTTGAAAAAACTTTACTTGCTATGACACAACCTGTTACTACACGAAGACCACCTCCTAAGGTGATGCAATCGGAATATGACGGCATCGCCGACACTTGGTTTTAGAACACAGCAATGCCGTATGTGACAGGCTGATTGACAGGCACTGATACCCTACCGTATCACAGAAAGGATTATGAGGGGAGACGTTGAAAATTTGTTTGGATCATAAAATGATTTTCAAAAACATTAAGCCTATCATTGACAATTGGGATCCGATCGATTTATTGCCGTATTCCCCGAATGATGAATACGACGATGAAACGAGTTGGATTGCGAACCAAGTCGAAGGAAAAAACGCCGACGAAATAGCTTAAATCATCTTTGATGTGTTTTCTAGTTCGTTTAATCATGGTGTTTTTCAAAAATCCTTGGAGGAGTGTAAAACGATCGCATTAAATATTTTGAGCGCATTATCCATGATATAAGTGTTCAAAGTACGAATGAGGCCCTTATATTTGTAAACAAAAAAGGAGCGGTATCGAAAAGATACCGCTCCTTTTTTACTTACATCTTTACCGATTCTTTCTCTTCGCTTTTCTGCCGATCGTTCCATTCCGTCTCTTTTAGTGGCGCGTCAGGGTTAGGGGAACGGTTAAATCCTGATTGATTTGCATCATTTTGCTGCGATCAGCGGGTATAGCTTTACATCCTCATTTTTAATTCTCTCTTCAATCAGTTGAAAAATCTTTTGATTTTCCGTGATAAAGTAAATTCTATTTTGGATGATTTTTGAAGGCGTGTTATATTTCTGCGCAAAGGAGCGGAATGATTCCGCAAGATTCCCCATTTCATGGTTGAATGTTTGGGCCGTGTTGCGGATGGTCCGGTTGCCGCTCTGCATCAGTGAGGGATAAAGGAATTGATCCTCCGACATCAGGTGCATTTTTAATTTGCCGGACAAAGCATTGATATTGAATGCAATCTCCTTCGATTTTTCTTCAGGGCTATCGGCAATCATACCGCGGATGGTTTTAATGAGTGTAAGTACTTCTTCATGCTGCTTTTTTAACATATCCAGATTACCCATTTACTTTTCCTCCTTGATGCGTGGTCATAACGACTCTTGCCTATGGAAAACTCTGGAATCATCATACTCCATTTTGAATTCCATTTCCGTTGTATTTACAACATAAAAAACGAATTCCTGTTTTATGACTAAAGATTGTTCAGTAAGGAGAAATCAACCGATCAAAAGAAAAAACCAGCGGCGATCTGTTTGGACATGATCGCCGCTGGTTTGATTCTGTTACCGGTAATCGTAAAAATGAAAAGCATCTGCCGAAGAATGATCAGCTTCTCGGGTAAGGGAACACCACTGTCAGCAGCATCTTAAAGGGCCTTTCCGCGGCAACCGCATGCGGAATTCCCGCGGGCATCACGATGGTCTGTCCCTGCGTTACGGAATGCACCTGCCCGCCGATGGTGATCTGCGCGCCGCCCTCCAGAACAGTCACCATGGCGTCGCCGTCGGAAGAATGTGTGCTGATCTCTTCCCCCTGATCAAAGGAGAAAAGAGTGATGCTGACCGCCGGATTCTGGGCCAGGGTACGGCTTACGACCTGACCCTCCTGATATTGCACCAAAGAGGAAAGCTCCAGTTCTTTTTCAAATTCGATGTTTTTCAAATATTGTGCGCTCATACGAATTCCCTCCTAATTTGTTTGTGCGGCATCCTCAACGAGCCGCTTTTCTCCGGAAATCTCTTGTATGGGCCGGATGTTCTGAGTGACTTCCAACACACCCAGGTATTCGCCGGCCTCACTTCGAACTGCAAAGTACCGGATCAAGATATATTTGTCGCCCATCTTGATCCAAAAGTCCTCCTGATCCTTCCGGCCGTCCCGGAAATCCTCTACCAGTTTTTCCACGATGTGCACGCTGGCCGGGGGATGGCAGTTGGAAACCTTTCGGCCGATGATGGCCTTTGTCCGCGGGAAGACCCGTTCCGCACCCTGCGAAAAGTATTTTACCGTATCGTCCTTATCGACAAAGGTAATGTCGATCGGCAAGGTGTCGAGCATCCGGACAAGCTCTTCTGTTTTTAAGATGCCGGTCGGCAGGGTGATAACGCCGGGGCCGGCTTCTTCCCGCAGTTCGGTCTGCGGTTTGTTTTCCGCTGTGGGCTTCCATACAGGAGCGCTGTCAATCAGGCAGTACCCCAGGTCGGCAACTTCATCAGCGATGATTTTCCACTCATCCTGCGTCAGGTTTTGAATCAGCATGGGGAAGAGGATGTTTTCCTCTTTAAAGATCATCTCGGTAATCCGATTGAACAGCGTTTCCAGCCGCGGCGCAAGCTGTGCTGCGGATTCCGACGGAAGTTTTTTCACAATCTCTTTGAGCTCGTCCCGGATTTCATCGTCCACGCCCCACATCACCTTGGGCGGAGCGGTAATCCCGTACTGCTCCAGATAGGGGAAAAGCAGGTTCTCTTTTTTGCTGTAATGCCGGTCAATTTCCATCAGTCTGGTCAGGCCGTCCTTCAGCTCACTCCGTGCGTCGGCCCCGGACGACAGCTTTGACTGCATGTCCTGAATCAGCGTTTCCAGCGCCCGGTTTTCCCGCCACAGCGTGTTGATCGGGTGCCCGGGGATTTTGGCCGGGTCGGACGGCCGGTGGATTTCCTCTATCGAACCCTTAAAAACCGCGGCGTGAACGTCGCAAAGACGCTGCACCTCACCGACGGGCAGTCCGCCCAAGATCAATGCCTGCTCTGCCTGTGCAATCTCTTCTGCGGAAACATTGCCGAACACAGCGGCAAATTGATCCTTGACCTCGTCTACACTTTTGCCGTCGTGCAGCTGAGAAATCAGTTCCTTTAACACTTGCTGGCGGTATTCTCTGTTGTTGATTTCAGCGCTCATATGGATCCTCCTTTATCTGTTGATTGCGGCCTGTGAAAGCCTGTATTCCTTTTCAAAGAGCGGCGGTAAATTGCCTGCCAAATTCCCGACAGCTTTCCAGCTCGGCTTCATCGGGAACCCACAGGGCCCTGTGCCCGCTGCTGACGATTTGAAAACCTGCCTTTTCCAGCTCTTCGGTCAGCTGCTTGACTGCTTCGCCGCTCCAGCCGTAGCTGCCGAAAGCAGCGGCGCGCTTCTCTTTGAATTTTAGCCCCTTGATCATCTCCAGCATGCCGCCGATGGAAAACAGATAACCGTTGTTGATGGTGGAGGACCCGACCAAAATAGCCTTGGAGCGGAATACCTCGGAAAGGATATCGTTTTTATCCTCTTTTGCAGAGTTCATCAGCTTTACGGTGATGGAGGGGTCTGTATCGCGGATGCCCGCCGCGATGGCCTCCGCCATTTTGCGGGTGGAGTTCCACATGGTGTCGTATACCAGGGTGATCTGGTTTTCCTGGTAGTTGTCCGCCCATTTCAGGTACTGCTCCACAATCGCGGTCGGGTTTGACCGCCAGATCACGCCGTGGCTGGGGCAGATCATGCTGACCGGCAGGTTCAGATCCAACACCTCGTGAATCTTTTTGGTGACGAATTTGCTGAACGGAGTGAGAATATTGGCATAATATTTTAGAGCCTCGGCGAGGAGCTCCGCCTGATCCACCACATCGTCATACAACGATTCGGTCGCGTAGTGCTGCCCGAAGGCGTCGTTGCTGAAAAGGATATTTTCCCCCGTCATATAGGTGAACATGGTGTCGGGCCAGTGGAGCATCTGCGCCTCCACAAAAATCAGCTTGCTGTCCCCGATATCGAGGGTATCTCCGGTTTTTACGGTCACAAAGTTCCAGTCCTGGTGGTAGTGTCCTTTCAGGATCTTTGCGCCGTTGGCCGTGCAGTAAATCGGTGTATTCGGAATTTCTCGCATCAGCTCCGGCAAAGCGCCGCTGTGGTCGATCTCGTTGTGGTTCATCACAATGTAATCGATGCTTTTCAGGTCGACCTCCTGCTTCAGGTGGGCAACAAATTCCTTATCAAAGGGCTGCCACACCGTGTCCATCAGCACGGTTTTCTGGTCGTGTATCAAATAAGAATTGTATGATGACCCTCTGTGCGTAGAATACTCATCACCGTGAAACCTGGTAAGCTCCCAGTCTACCTTGCCGACCCAGCTGACTTTATCCGTTAATTTCTTCCCCATAGGAGTACCTCCGTTCTTTTTGTCTTTCGTTAGTTTACCGAAAATTTTACAGGGTATGACTGTCTTGATTCTTTTCATAGTATATCATAGATAATTTTGGAAGTTGGTTGCAAGTGCAACAGATGGAATCAATTTTTTCTGTTACTATTTAATAGGAAAGACAGAGGCAGGCTTTCTGAAAAAGGAGAGAGTTGTCCCCGATGCGCGGCTATGATAGAATAGTTACCAAATCACAAGGAGCGCGTCTTTTGTATTCTGAATCGCATAGCGCCGACGGCGTGGCGAGGAAGCGGGTGGAGTATGATTTCAAAAATGAAAAAGAGTCCGCTGTTTTTTGAAATGTCGGACAGCGACATCGAAAACTGTCTGAAATGCAGCCGGTCAGAGATTGTGAGCTACGAAAAGGACGAGCTCATTTTCCGCCAGCACGATGTTCCTCGAAAGCTGCTGGTGCTCCTGGAGGGGGCGGTCGTTGTCGGCAATGATTCCAGCTCCGGAAAGCGCAGCATTGTGGCAACGCTGGATCAGCCCGGGGAATTGTTCGGGGAAGTGTTTCTGTTTTTGAACAAGCAGGAATACGACCACTATGCGCAGGCAGTCGTTCCCGCGCAGATCCTGCAGATTCCAAAGGATTTTCTGTATCATCCTTGTGGGGAAAACTGCGGCTATCACACAAAGCTGATTTCCAATATGCTGTCGATTCTCGCGCAGAAGGCGTATTATTTGAACCGCAAGCTTCAAATCGTATCGTGCGCCACCCTCCGGCAGAAGATCGCAAAGGTTCTGCTGCAGAATTCATCGCCCGATGGTCGGGTGACACTCTCGATGAACCGGGAAGAACTGGCCGATTTTATGAACACCGCGCGGCCGTCCTTATCCAGAGAGCTGATGAAGATGCAGGAAGACGGAATCATCAAAATTGAAAAACGAAAAATTCAAATTGTCGATTTTGATGCACTTCAAAATAATTGATATCGTCGTTTTATTTTTTTACGGGCGGCTCGTATTTTCTCTCGCCTATGGCAGGGGAAGATATTGTTGTTTTCATGCAAAATCACTTTTTCAAAAATTTGATTATCATTTTCAGAATCCGTAACCGGCGTTACGGATTTTTTTATCTTCGGCTGGTATGATGAGGACAACAAAAGGCCGCGAGGCCACCGAGCGAAAATGAAGGAGGATACTTTCATGGAAAATAAAATGTTTTGCTATCAGTGTCAGGAGACCGCCGGCTGCACCGGGTGCACGCAGATGGGTGTCTGCGGAAAAAATCCGGAGGTTTCTGCCATGCAGGATCTGCTGGTATATGTGACAAAGGGCTTGTCGTCTGTCACCACGCAGCTGCGTGCTGAGGGCAAGGAGGTTTCCGCCGAGATCAATCACCTGATTACGCTGAATCTGTTTGCCACAATCACCAACGCAAATTTTGATGAAGACGCGATTGTTGACCGCATTTTTGAGACGCTGTTCCGCAAGCAGGAACTGCTGAAACAGGTTGATCACCCGGAGGTTCTGCCCGAAGCTGCGCGCTGGACCTCTTCGAGCCGTGCGGACTTTCAGGCAAAAGCGGCAGAAGTCGGCGTACTGTCCACAAAGGATGAGGACGTCCGCAGCCTGCGTGAGCTGATCACCTACGGCCTGAAGGGCCTTTCCGCTTACAGCAAGCACGCAAACGTGCTGTTGAAGGACGACGGAGAAGTCGATGCGTTCCTGCAGAGCGCTCTGGCAAAAACACTCGACGATTCCCTGACGGTGAACGATCTGATCGCCCTGACGCTCGAAACCGGTGAGTACGGCGTGAAAGGCATGGCGCTTTTGGATGAGGCCAACACCTCCGCCTATGGCAACCCGGAGATTACCAAGGTCAATATCGGCGTTGGCACCCGTCCCGGTATTCTGGTTTCCGGTCACGATCTGCGCGACCTGGAAATGCTGCTCAAGCAGACCGAGGGCACCGGCGTGGATGTATATACCCATTCCGAAATGCTGCCCGCCCACTACTACCCAGCATTCAAGAAATATTCCCACTTTGTCGGCAACTACGGCAACGCGTGGTGGAAGCAGAAGGAAGAATTCCAGAGCTTTAACGGTCCGATCCTGATGACTACCAACTGCATCGTGCCGCCGAAGGACAGCTACAAGGACCGCCTTTATACCACCGGCGCTGCAGGCTTCCCCGGCTGCAAGCATATCCCGGGCGGGATCGGCGAGGAGAAGGACTTCTCTGAGATCATCGAGCACGCAAAGCGCTGCGCCTCCCCCGCGGAAATCGAGCGCGGCGAGATCATCGGCGGCTTCGCGCACAATCAGGTGCTGGCTCTGGCCGACGCTGTGGTCGATGCAGTCAAATCCGGCGCGATCAAAAAGTTTGTGGTAATGGCCGGTTGTGACGGCCGCGCAAAATCGAGAAACTACTACACCGATTTTGCCAGAGAGCTGCCGAAGGACACGGTTATTTTGACTGCGGGCTGCGCAAAATATAAATACAATAAGCTCGCCCTCGGCGATATCGGCGGCATCCCCCGCGTACTCGACGCCGGACAGTGCAACGACTCCTATTCGCTGGCCGTGATCGCGCTCAAGCTGAAAGAAGTGTTCGGCCTGGACGATATCAACGACCTGCCGATCGTATACAACATTGCCTGGTACGAGCAGAAAGCCGTCATCGTTCTGCTGGCGCTGCTGCACCTCGGCGTAAAGGACATTCACCTTGGCCCGACGCTGCCTGCTTTCCTTTCTCCCAATGTGGTAAAAGTTCTGGTTGAGAACTTCGGCATTGCCGGAATCGGCAGCGTAGAGGACGACCTGGAGCTGTTTTTCGGCAAAGGTGCGGCGAGCAAGCCTTCCATTACCGAGGATATGCTGATCGGCGAAATCCTCCGGCAGTATCCGGACGCCGCTCCTGTTCTGATGGAATGCGGCATGCATTGCCTGGGCTGCCCTTCATCCCAGATGGAGTCCCTCTCGGACGCCTGCATGGTGCACGGCCTTGACCCGAAAGCGGTGCTGGGACAGCTCAATCAGCGGGTTGAAAGATAACTGAAAATAAAACAAAGCAGAGGGGGCTGTGAAAGATCACATGTGTGAGTCGTTCACGGCCCCTTTTTCAGGAAAGGATATCGATATGAGCGCTTTTTTAGGCCCGATTCATCATTGGCTGTACCATAAGATTCAGTTTCAGGAGGAATGGATTCAAAGCATTCTGAATGCGGCGGAGCAAAACGGCTGGGGTTCCTTCGCCGAAAAGCTGGATGCCGACTGCGGCCCCGCCGATCTGCGCCCACTGGAGGAGAGCATCGATCAGGGAAATATCCACGGGTGGCTGCAGCAGAAAATCCACGTGGAGGAAGCGCGCTTCGCCGTGCTCGTCACAGAGCTTTTAAAGGTGGACGCCTCCCGCATTTCGGAACTGGAGGAGATTTCTTACCGCTTTGGGCAGAGCCATTCCGTGCCGGAAGGGACAGACGCCGCCGGGGCGTTCCAGCTCCTTGGCGATACTCTTCTGGACGGTATGCCGTGCGACCATGTCAATCAGATTCTGGAGCGGGAAGAGGACCATGTCGTGTGGCAGCAGACGCAGTGTCTGCACGGGGAATTTTGGGAGCAGGCCGGCGGCGACGCGGCCGTATACTATGCGCTTCGTGCGAGAATGATACAGGGGATGCTCTCCGGGAGCGGACTCACCTTTTCCGCCGGAGAAAACGGACGGTTTGAAGTCAGAAAGGGATGACGAAATGTACAGCATTGAATTGATGGTAGAGGAACACGATCATATTTTGGAGCTGCTGACTGTCATCAGGAAAGCCTGCTGCGGGATTCTGGAAGGGCAGGAAGTGGATGACGGAGATTTTCGCAAGATGATTGCTTTTGCCCGGAACTATGCTGATAAGCACCATCACGGCAAGGAAGAGCAGATCCTGTTTCAGGAGATGACAAAGCGTCTGGGGCAGATCGGCGTCAATCTGATTCAGCACGGCATGCTGGTAGAGCACGACCTGGGCCGGCTGCATCTTTCTAATCTGGAAACAGCGCTCAATCAGTATCGGGACGACCCGAAAACCATTTACAAGCTGAATATTTTGGCCGAGGCCGCAGGCTATGCCAATCTGCTGCAGCGCCATATCGAAAAGGAAAACCAGATCGTTTATACCTATGCGGAAAAGAATTTGACACAGGACATTCTGCAGTCGGTGGATGAGCGGGTACAGGAATTCGAGAAAAACGCACAGCAGGCCAAAACGCAGGAGACCTATTTGCAGATGCTGCGGGAGCTGAAGGAAAAATACTGCTGAACCGGCTGTTTCAAAGCAGAATTTCCTTTATATCAAAATAGAATCTGTTTTTGACCGTCCGACGCGCTTGCTGAAAACGCGCCGGGCGGTTGCTGTTTTCTGGACAAGAAGACATTTATTATATAAAATAATTTTTGAAAAAGCACTTGACTCCAACCTTAGGTCATAGCTTATCGTTGTGTTTGGGAGGTGAAATCGTATGTCATATACAGTGCACGAAGTCGCAAAGCTCTCTGGCGTAACGATCAAAACCCTGTATCATTACCAAAAGATCGGATTGCTGATGCCGGAACGGATTGCGGAAAACGGATACCGGTACTATGGGGACAAGGAGCTGGAGCGGCTCCAGCAAATCCTGTTTTACCGTGAACTCGATTTTCCGCTGGAAAAAATCAAAGCGGCCATGCAGAACGAACCCTCCCGCCTGCGGTGCTTGTGCGAGCAAAAGACTCTGTTGATGGCGCGCCAACAGAGAACCGGCAGCATTTTGCACACACTGGAAGAAGCGATCATCTATGCGGAGAAAGGAGCCATTATGAGTAAAGAAAAAATGTTTTCAGGCCTGAATCAAAAGGAATGGGAGACTGCATTGGAGCCGCAGAACGAGTATCTGCGGGAAAATTACGGCCATTCCATCGATACGGGTGCGATTGATGCGGACGCTATGAATGAGAGTGCAAACGAAGCTGTAGAATTTATGCGTTTTATGGCAAATGCGCTGAGAAACGGCGTCAGTGTCAATGCGGAGGAAGTTCGCTCCGCCGTCGAAGAGCATATTCGGTTTATGCAGCGCAGTATGAAGATCGACACACAGGGGTTCGTCGCTCAATCAAAATTTTTAATGACGGACGAGTTCCATCGTCAAATGCTCGAAGCACAGCAGACCGGTTTGAGTTATTATATCTGCTGTGCGGCGGAGAGCTACGCCGCAAACTGAGATATGCACGGAAAGAATTACTGCCGGTACTGCAAAAAATGATATTCTTCGTACCCGATTCCATGCGGGACGGCGGCTTTGAGAACACGATCAAAGCCGCCGTTTTTTTTCTCCATAACTTCTTCAAATTTGCACAGTATACTTTCTTTCAGAATCACTCGGGAGGAGGCTTCCCAATGGAATCCGCTGTGAAGAGCAAACGGCTGCACATTGGCGGTATGACGTGCATCAATTGTCAAAATAAAATTGAAACAAAGCTGCGCAATACCGCCGGCGTGAAAAGCGCGAAGGTGAGCTACAACGACGGAACCGCCGAAATCACCTACGATACGGACATCATTTCCCTGCGCGATATTTGCGCGGTGATTGAAAAGTTGGATTATCAGGTACTTACCGAACGCAAAAGCTCCACGCCGGGGATCAGCCGCATCATTGGGATGCTGGTCATCATTGTGTCGCTGTATGTGCTTTTGCAGCAGTTTGGGATTTTAAATCTGCTCGTACCAAGCCAGCTAGCAGATACACGGATGGGATATGGGATGCTGTTTGTGGTTGGCCTGATTACATCGCTCCACTGTGTTGCAATGTGCGGCGGCATCAATCTTTCCCAATGTATTCCGCGCGGGGAAACTCAGGGCCCGGGAGCATCGGAAGGCGAGAAGACCGGCCGGTTTTCCACCATCGCGCCGGCTGCTTTGTATAATCTGGGGCGGGTCATTTCGTACACTGTTATCGGTTTTATATTGGGAGCGGTCGGCCTGCTGTTCGGCGGCGGCTCCGGCGCGGGAGTGCCGGTGCTGGCGCAGGGGATTTTAAAGCTGCTTGCGGGCGTGTTCATGGTGGTCATGGGCATAAATATGCTCGGCCTGTTTCCGTGGCTTCGCAGATTGCAGCCAAGAGTTCCCAAATTCATTGCCCGTAAAGTGAATATGGAAAAGGCGAGAAACAAAAGCCCCCTGATCGTCGGGCTGCTCAATGGATTTATGCCGTGCGGCCCCCTGCAGTCCATGCAGATCGTAGCGCTGGCTTCCGGCAATCCGTTTGCGGGCGCCCTTTCCATGCTGCTGTTCAGCCTGGGTACCGTGCCGCTGATGCTGGGGCTTGGCTCGCTGGTTTCGGCTTTGGGCAAGAAGTTTGCGAACAAGGTCATGCGTGTCGGCGCGGTGCTGGTTGTCGTACTGGGGCTGGCAATGCTTTCTCAGGGTGGCAGCCTTTCCGGCTTTCTGCCGCCGGACCATCTGCTCGCCGTTATTTTAGGGCTCTGCACAATCGGGGTCGTGGCCAGTATTCCCTTTCACAGGCCTGACCAAAAAACAGCTTCCACCATCATTGCATCTATTGCCGTGGTGATCGCTATAGCTACGTGGAACATGCAGAGCGCCTCTGCTGCCGGCAGCGATACCGGCAGCGGAATTCAGATTGTCGACGGCAAGCAGGTCATCACCAGCACCCTTTCCTCAGGGCAATACCCCAATATCACTGTGCAGGCGGGAACGCCCGTCAAATGGGTGATCAACGCACCGCAGGGGAGCATCAACGGATGCAATTATCAAATCAATATTCCGGAATACGGAATTTCCAATTACTCCTTTCAAACAGGTGAGAACGTCATTGAATTCAATCCCACCACAACGGGCAAATTCCAATACAGCTGCTGGATGGGGATGATACACGGCTCGATTGCGGTAACGCAGGCGGGCGCTCCGGTGAGCGCTTCCTCGAGCTCGGACGGCAATAACGCGGCAGAGGCAGTTCCCGCCGGATATCAAATTCCAACCGACCAGCTGGCCATTGCAAAAGAAACGAAGTATGCGGGTACCTACCAGGTTCAGGAGGTTACCGTCAAGCTGACCGATCAGGGCTTCAGCCCCGCGGTTGTTGTGGTTCAGTCCGGGATGGATGTCAAGTGGAACATCGTAAACGCCGCTTCGGATCAACAGAGCACAACGCAGGTTCTGATTCCCGATTATGCCACCAAACTCATCGTGAACCAGGGGGAGAACCCGGTGTTCTTTTCTCCGGAAAAGAGCTTCGATTTTTCTACCGAAGACAACGCCTATTACGGGTATGTAAAAGTGGTAGACAGTCTGAAAAATGTGGATGCCGCCGCAATCAAAAAAGAGGTAGGAGCGTTCCAGACGATGATCTGGCCGCCGGAGACCTTTGAGGTTGGCGCAGGGGAAGCAGACACGGCACAGGCGGCTGAGTCCACCGTAAAGGACGGCGTGCAGTACGTTACCTCCACGGTGAGCAGCGGCGGGTACGGGGCGATCCGGGTTCAGCAGGGGGTTCCTGTCAAATGGACGCTGAAAGCGCCGGAGGGCTCCCTGAACGGCTGCAACCAATCCATTGTGATACCGGAATACGACCTGAAGATCGACCTGAAAACCGGGGAAAATCTGATTACATTTACGCCTGACCGGTCGGGTGCCTTTGTGTTCAGCTGCTGGATGGGTATGGTGCGTTCCAGCATTACGGTAGTGGGCAAAGACGGTACGGTAGCCGCCACACAGGACGACGGTTCGGATGAACTGCCCGCCGGCTGCTGCGGATAACGAGAAAGGTAGGAACAGCATGCAGTTTTTATTGCTTCATTGGCATTGCATATTACCGGCCGCGGCCATTCTGATCAGTATGGTTTTGATGGGCAGAGACAAAAAGACACAGGGCAAGGGCTCTGCGGATGAAATAAAAACCCAGGATTTCCTGGAAGATAAGGAGTTACGGAGATGACGAAACAAAATACAGCGAATCAGAAACCGGCGCGCCAAGCGGTATCGGCCATCGTTTTCACATTCGCGATGGTATTCGCGCTGACCGCCTGTTCCGCAGGCAGCGGAGCACCTTCCGAAAATCCGGCCGGTGCGGCCGGGCAGCAAAGCACGCAGCAGGCTTCCGATCAGGCGTCCGTGCAGGACAGCGATCTGGTGATCCCCACCTCGGAAGTAACGGAACAAGCAACCTTTTACCCGGTGGAGGTCGACGGTACCAAAATGGAAGTCATCGCCGTCAAGGCCCCGGATGGGACAATCCGCACGGCGTTTAATACCTGTCAGGTCTGCTACGATTCCGGCCGGGGGTATTACCAGCAGTCCGGCGACCTGCTCATCTGCCAAAACTGCGGGAACAAATTCTCTATGGATCGTGTTGAGGTAGAAGCGGGCGGCTGTAATCCGTGGCCGATTTTTGAAGAGGATAAGACGGTAACAGATGAATCGATCACCGTTTCGTATGATTTCCTGCAAAAATCAAAGGATATCTTTGCAAACTGGAAGCGGACGTATTAAAAGAAAAGGGACGCTGAAAATCCGGCGCCGGTTATATCGGAAATTCCCTTAAAAAGTAAATTGACAGGATAACAGCGATTCCCTTCTCCGTTTCGGCGGGGAAGGGAATCGGAGCTTTTTAAAAATGGGCATTACTATGGAAAGAAACAGGAAGACGACAGGCGAGAAGAAGCGGAAGTGTTTTTTGGGGGCCTTGCCGCTTCCTGAAAATAAAAGTTGCCGAATCGCGCTTGATCCGGTAAACTGAAGGTAACGTATCGCCGCATCAGAGCACGGGAACCACGCGATCGTGGTTCCCGTTTGGCGCATCCTTTACAGTTGAGGGGAAGAGAAATGTCACCGAAAAACAGGAATATCCTACTGGTAGATGACGAACCCAAAATTCTGGAAGTCCTGAAAGCCCTTTTCGAAAACAAGGGCTTTCAGGTCTTTTCTGCGGAAAGCGGCTCCGAAGCGCTGAAAATCTTTCATTCGCAGAATATTGCGCTCGTGATTCTCGATCTGATGCTGCCGGATATTTCAGGCGAAGAGGTCTGCAAATCGATCCGCAGGATTTCGCGCGTGCCGATTTTAATGCTCACGGCAAAGTCGGAAGAAGACGATCTGGTCGCGGGCCTCGGGATCGGCGCGGATGATTACATCACGAAGCCGTTCAGCCTGAAAGAGCTTTCCGCGCGGGCAGAAGCGGTGCTTCGCAGGGCACAGGATGATCTGGTGCCGCTCATGGCCCGCAATTCGTTTTGTGGGGGCGATCTGGTTGTCGACTTTGATAAAAATATCTTTCTGAAAGCGGGCCAGCCGGTGAACCTGACGCCGATCGAAACCCGGATGCTGGCCGCCATGATGAAATACCCGGGCAAGGTGTTTACCCGCGATGATCTGATCGCCGTGGCTCTGGACAGCGCATTTGACGGCTATGACCGCACAGTGGACAGCCACATCAAGAATTTGCGGCAGAAAATAGAGGATAACCCCAAAGACCCCGTGTATATTCTCACGGTTCACCGCCTGGGGTATAAGTTTGGGGGGGAATAAGCATGCTGCGCAGTCTTCGGGCACAGCTGTCGCTGTCTATTTTACTGATTTTGCTGGTGACGGTCACGCTGATCAGCGCCGCTTCCAACTGGTTTATCAACCGCGAGTTCGAAGAATACATGATACGGCAGGAGAACGAGCGAAGCGTGAGCATTGTCAATGATCTCGGCAATCAATATAACGATCTCACGGGCGGCTGGAATCAGGATTTTCTGCATACCATCGGCATGTATTCGCTGTACGACGGCTATCTCCTGAAAATCTACGGCGCGCGCGGAACGCTTTTGTGGGATGCTGAAAATCACGATATGTCCCTGTGCGGACAGATCATGGGCGAAATTTCAGGCCGGATGAAGGACGCGAAAAAATCCGGGGCTTTCGTCACCCGCACCTATCCGATCAGCCGCAATGGGAAACAGGCCGGTTCGGTTTCCATCACCTATTACGGGCCTTACTTTTTTACGGAGAATGATTACCGGTTCATCAAAACCCTGAACGGCATTCTGCTGGCGGTCGGGCTTCTGTCCGCCGCGTTTGCCGTTGTTGCAGGAACCCTGCTGGCGCGCCGCATCGCGCGGCCCATCTCTAAAACGGCCTATATTGCCACGCAGATTTCAGAGGGAAATTACGGGATTCGATTCGAAAGCACGCCCAATACCCGCGAGCTGGAGGAAATGGTAACCGCCATCAACCATCTGGCCCAGGCGCTGTCTGAGCAGGAAAGCCTTCGAAAACGCCTGACCTCCGATGTTGCGCATGAGCTGCGCACGCCGCTGTCGGCGGTCAGCTCTCATTTGGAGGCGATGATCGAAGGGATTTGGGAGGCGACTCCGGAAAGGCTGCAGAGCTGCCAGGAAGAAATCAAGCGGCTGGGGAGTTTGGTAGCCGATTTGCAGCGGCTGGCCAATATTGAGGACGGCAATTTAAAGCTCAGCAAGACCCGGGTGGATTTGCATGAGATCGCGCAGACAGCGGTCCGCAATCTGGAATCCGAAGGAATGAAAAAGCAGATATCCCTTTCTGTCAGCGGCAGTCCGGCCTATGCAGATGCAGACCGGGAGAGGATCATTCAGGTTGCAATGAATCTTCTGTCGAATGCACTTCGTTACACTCCCCAGAATGGGAAGATTGAAGTGGAGACACTCGAAACGGAAGCAGAAAGTATTCTTCGGGTAAAGGACGACGGGATCGGCATCCTGGAACAGGAGCTGCCGTACATTTTTGAACGCTTTTATCGGACGGATAAATCCCGGAATCGGAAAACCGGGGGAACGGGAATCGGACTGACGATCGCCAAATCCATCGTCGAGTCGCACGGCGGGAAGATCACCGTAGAAAGCACCGTGGGTGAAGGCAGCAGCTTTACGGTTCTGCTGCCCAAAAGGACGTAACGCTGGGTGGCCGCCGCTGGAACTTTTCAAATTTGATATTGAGCCGGTGATGTAGATGGAAAAATATGAGCGCATTCGTGAACTGCGGGAGGATTCAGACTTAACGCAGGAGAAAGTCGGCAGAGCAATCAATGTCCCTCAACGCAGCTACGCCTACTATGAAAGCGGACAGCGGATGGTTCCGCCGCACGTTTTGTGTGCCCTGGCGGATTTCTACGGCGTCAGCGTGGATTATATCCTTGGGCGTACCAACAGAAAAGAAACAAACCGATAACTCAAAAAAACAGCGGTAAGGTAATTTATGCCTTACCGCTGTTTTATTTTTAAATACCGATCAGATACGAACAGATGAAAAAAGCCTTTGTTCCGGCCTGATACAGGCGTATAATAAGATTACGGCTTGATCGAGGTTTCGTCGATCTCTGCCTGCGCTTCGCTGATGACTTCCTCCACGTCCTCTTTCAAATCCTCAGAAAGCCCCTTGTTGTGCTGGAGCCGGATTCCGGGGACAAATGCAACGACAGAGCCTGTTAAAATAAAGAGGATACCGACCACCATGGGGAATGTGATCGCTTCTTTCAAAATGAGAAAGGCGAAAAGCGGCGCAAGGATCGGCTTGATGTAAAATACAAGCGCGGCTGTCGCGGCCGATGTTTGTTCCATCGCCAAAAAGTAAAAGGTGTACCCAAGCCCGGTAACGAAAATACCGGCGTACAAAAGGCCGGGCAACGTGCCAAGGCCGATTCCGCTGACCAGCGGAACACGGGCAAACAGGCTGAGGCCGGCGGCGTTCAGTCCGTCCGCAACCGGGCCGATGTGCCCGATCCCAATGAGAAGGAGCATTTCGGCGCATCCGAACAAAAAGCTCAGGCAGGTCAGCGTGATTCCTCCGTACCGCCCGCTGCGCGTGCGGCCAATCACATTGTACAGCGCAAAGGTCAGGGCTGCGCCGATGGTGAATAGAATGCCGATAAAATTGGAAGGCGCCAGATGCAGCGGGTCAATAATGACGACCATTCCGATCACGCTGAGAAGAATCGAAATGATGGTGTGTTTATATACCTTTTCCGCCAGCATCAGATAAGCGAACAGAACGGTAAAGACAGAATTGCAGCTGAACAGAACCGCTACCACAGAAGCCTTCGAGTACAAAATACCAAGCTGGAACAGAATCATGCTGACAACGACGCAGATAAACCCGGTAAAAGCGAAGAAGGCAAAATCCGACCGTTCCAGCTTCAGCTTTTTCTCTTTTTTCTCCTTTGCGGTCAGCGGCAGAAGAATCAGCCCGCCGATGAGAAAACGAAGAAAGGTCAGCTGAATCGCGTTCAGCGAAGCGGCGGTCAGCTTCAGTGCAATTTCCATGGAGCTGAACAGAACGGTTGCCAAAAGAATGTAAAGATACCCCTTTTTCAAGCAGAAAAACCTCGAATCTAACTTTGTTCTTTTTTGGATAGTCAATATCCCCGCCTGCCCGGGATGGACAATCATGATTTTCATTTCGGCAGGAGTATTAGCCATAGAAAGTAATTTCAGTATAGCATGCTGCAAAAGCAGAGTAAAATATCGATTTCGTATGAATTGATATGTATTTCGTTTCAAAGGGGATGAGCCGGATGGATATCCGTCAAATGGAATATTTCCTCACGGTGTGCGAGGAAGGGCAGATCACAAAGGCGGCCCGCCGCCTGAATATGGCGCAGCCGCCGCTGAGCCAGCAGATTCAAAAGCTGGAGGAAGAGGCCGGTACCGCTCTGCTCGAGAGAAACGGCCACCGGATCTTCCCAACGGAAGCGGGGGCGCTTCTGTATGAGCGGGCAAAGCAGGTGCTGGCTCTGGTGCGCACCACAGAAAAGGACCTTTATAACATGGGGGAGGGGCGTCAGGGCACCCTGCGCCTTGGCATGGTGATGTCCTCTTCCGCGTTTGTCCTGCAAAGCTGCCTGCCGGTGTTCCACGGCCGCTACCCGCAGGCCCGGCTGCAATTATGGGAGGGGGACACAAACCGGGTTGCCGGTTTGGTGGATCAGGGCGCCGCGGAGATCGGAATCATCCGCACCCCTTTCTCCTTTGAAAATTACAGCTATGCGGATGACGGCTCCGGGAACCGCAGCCCAATGCTGGCCGTTTTTCGGCCGCAATGGATTCCGGATTTGGGGGCTGGGGATCTGCCGCTCAATCTGCTGAAAAATAAGCCGCTGATTATTCACCGCCGGCACGAACAGAATGTGATAGAAGCGTGTACGGCCCATGGATTTGTGCCGGACCTGTTCTGCCGGTGCGACGATGTGCGCTCTATGCTGACCTTGGCCGCAACCGGCATGGGAGTATGTCTCATCCCGCAGCCGCGTTTTCATTGGAAAGCGGAAAGCGGAGTGCGCACGGTGCGCGTGGAAGAGCCGCTTTTGATGACGGGCACGGCGGTTATCTGGAGAAAGGATGTTTCTCTTTCGCCGGTCGCAGAGAACTTTATCCGCATTTTCTGCGGCCCTGATGTAGACAAAGGAGAGCCTCCGGAAAACCAACCGGGTGAATAAAAGGAAAGAATAGAAGTCCACCGGCTATTCCGGTGGACTTCTATTGATTTAGGCCCAATTTGAAGATTGGCCCTTCTAAAACCGGACAGGAGGCTCCAGTTTAGTTGTATTATATTGCGTAATCCTCTACCGAATCCATCAGCCCGTGCTCCAGAAGGATTTCTTCCAGCCGGGCCTGTGTCATGGGTTTCGGAATCGTAAACATTGTATTTGCGTCAATTGCCTTGGCAAGGTTGCGATATTCCTGCGCCTGCCGGGATTCCGAGTTGAATTCGATCACGGTTTTGCGGCGGATTTCCGCCCGCTGCACCACGTTGTCGCGGGGAACAAAGTAGATCAGCTGTGTGCCAAGCTCTGCGGCAAAGGCCCGGAGCAAATCCAGCTCGCGATCCACGTTCCGGCTGTTGCAGATGATTCCCCCAAGCCGTACGCCGCCTGTTCTGGCATACCGTGCGATTCCCTTGGAAATATTGTTCGCGGCATACAGCGCCATCATTTCGCCGCTGGCGACGATATAGATTTCTTTTGCCTTTCCTTCCCGGATCGGCATGGCAAACCCGCCGCACACCACATCGCCCAGCACGTCGTAAAAAACGTAGTCAAGCTCTTCCGTATATGCTCCGAGCCGTTCCAGAAGATTGATCGAGGTGATGATTCCGCGTCCGGCACAGCCCACGCCGGGCTCCGGCCCGCCGGATTCCACACACTTGATTCCAAGGTAACCCTCGCGCAGGATATTGGGAAGCTCTATGGAATCCCCTGTTTCGCGCAGGGTATCGAGCACGGTCCTCTGGGCCAGTCCGCCCAAAAGCAGTCTGGTGGAATCGGCCTTGGGGTCGCAGCCTACGACCATCACCTTTTTGCCGCTTTCCGCCAGTCCCGCTGTTAAATTCTGTGTTGTAGTGGATTTGCCGATTCCGCCTTTGCCGTAAATGGCGATCTGTCTGAGTGGCTTTTTGTCTGACATGCTATAATCTCCTTAAATGGTATATTCCGGCTGCGGGGCAGCGCTGGCCAGGTGCAGTTTTTCCAGGATGCTGCCGCGCATTGCCGCAAAATCATGGCTGTTTCTCGGCCTTGGTCTGGGCAGGGGGACTTCCAGTATCTCGCTGATTTTTCCGGACCGGGGTGTCATGATGACAATCCGGTCGCTTAAATAGAGCGCTTCATCTACGTCGTGGGTCACCAGTATCATCGTTGTTTCGTTGTTTTTCCAGAGCTCAAGCAGCTTATCCTGTAAATCCGCTCTTGTAAAAGCGTCCAGCGCGCCCATGGGCTCGTCAAGCAGTAAAACAGTCGGGTGATTGATGAGGGCTCTGGCAATGGCTACCCGCTGGGCCATGCCGCCGGAAATCTGATGGGGATACGCCTTTTCAAAGCCGTTTAGCCCGATCAGATCAATAAACTGTGGAACCTCTTCCTTGTGGGCCTGATATGTGTTTCGGGCCTTTAATCCCGATGCGATGTTTTGTGTTATGGTCAGCCAGGGGAACAGACTCCCCTGCTGAAACACATATCCCCGGTCGGGGCTGGGGCCTGTTATGGGTTCCCCTTTCAATGTGATTTCCCCGGATTCCGGGAAGTCCAGACCGGCAATCAGCCGCAGCAGCGTCGTTTTGCCGCAGCCGGAGGGCCCGATGATGGAAATGAATTCCCCGTGTCGGACCGAAAGATGAATGTCCCGGAGGGCTTCCACCGAATTTTCGTCGGTATCCAGGTAAGTCCGGTTGACGGATTCGATCTCAAGCAAAATTTCGCCGCTCATCTCACCACTCCTTTCTGCCACCGCAGAGCACGGCCCTGAATTGCGCCAATCACCTTCATGATCGCCGAAAACAGGATCGCCATCACCAGAATGGCCGCAAAAACCTTATAGTAAGCGGACCATACCTTAGAGGCATTGATGTAATACCCAAGTCCTCCGGGCTGGCCCATCATTTCCGACATGACCAGCGTGGTAAAGGCAAATCCATTGGCGGTAGAGATGCCGGTGAAAATCTGCGGCATAGCGTGGGGAATCGCCACGTGAAAGACCAGATAGGGCGTTTTTGCGCCCAGAGTACGCGCAACCTCAAAGAGGGTTCTGGGGGTGCTGGCAATTCCCTGCGCCGTTAAAAAGGCCACGGGGAACCACGCGCAGATGACGATCAGAAAAGCGGCCGCTGAAAACGGGGTGGGGAAGAGCGTCAGAGCGAAGGGCATCCAGGCCACAGCCGGAATGACTCCCGTGATTTTCAGGACCGGGAACACCCAGTAATAGACCTTCGGGAACCAGCCGATCAAAATCCCCGTGCCGACCCCAAACGCAACGCCCGATGCGAAGCCTACGGTGAAAAGGCGCAGCGAATACAGCGTGTTCTGAAAAATGAATCCGCCTTCCAATAAGAACGCTTCTATGATCCTGGAGGGCCCGGGGAAAAAGGGCATTGGCAGCCATTGCAGCTTTGTGCCGAGAATATCCCACAGGGCCAGCGCCAATCCACTGGCAAAGCGGAAAGCGACACGGCTTAAAAATTTTTCTTTTCGAGCCGGGTCAAAGAAAGAAAAGACGGAAAGCCCGGCATACAGCAGCACAATCCCTGAAAGTACAATGCGGTAGGCCAGATTGGCCGTCAGTTCCAAGCCGCCGATCTGGTAAACCTTTGTTTCGATTTCGGCAACCTGAGGGAAGAGGACGTTGACCAGTATGGCGGCCACAAATCCGGTAACGGATACTGCGGATTCGAGCAGATATCTGGAATTGGATACAAAAAGGCTGGGGGACTGCCCCGGCTTTGGCCGGGGCAGCGCCGTACCCTTTGAGATCAAAGAAAGGATGCTCACAGAATAACCTCCCAACAGAAGTCCTTTTATGTCCCTGAGGTGACGTCTACCTCTTCAAAGATCTGGTTGGCGAAGGCATCCGGATCGTTTGTTTTCAGGTAGCCGATGTTTTTCAGCTGCTGCACAAAATACAGTACATTTTCTTTTACGCGTTCCGGGTTGGCCTTGCGGTTTTCAGTGGACGGATACTCATAGCTGGTGATCAGCTTTTCCGCCAGTTCCTTATCCTCAATAGCAGAATATTTCTTGTCGGAAATAATGTCGACCGCTTCTTTCGGATTTTTGGAAATCCAATCCTGCGCTTTCCGAATTGCACGAAGCAAAGCGGATACCTTTTCCGGATCCTCTTTCAGGACTTTGGAAGAGGCGTACAGGAAGCAGCAATATTTCCCGGCGAAGGTGGGGTCTTTGGACAAATCAAAAATCACGCGGTAATCGCCGCTTTCCTCCGCGATAGAACCCAGCGGGTCCCACAGCGCGGCCACATCGACGTCACCCTTCTTTACGGCTTCCAGCTCCAGGTTTCCGTCCGTATACGGGACAAAGGTGACCTCGCCGTCCTCCTGTTTGGCGGAAATCCCCGCCTTTTCCAGCCATACGCTCGCTACCTGATGCGGCGTACCGCCGATTTCATCAACGGCGATCTTTTTGCCCTTCAGGTCGTTGACGCCGGTGATTTTGGAGTCCTTGGGGACGACGAACTTGATGCACCCATTATGCAGGCCGTCTACCACTTTGACCTGAACGCCTTCTTCAATGGAAGGGAAGAACTGGAAATCACCGTTGACCAGCGGGATGGTTCCGTTGTTCAGGCCGATCTTGCGGGTTTCGGTATCTGCGGAAATCAGGGTCACGTCAAAGCCTTCTTCCGCGAAAAAGCCCTTGTCGTACGCAATGTAGATCGGGGCTCCGCAAAGCGCGCCGTCTTTGCCGAGAAGGTCGATTTTCCCGTATTTGTATTCGGTTTTTGCGGCAGGCGTGCCAGAGGCGGCCTGTGACCCCACGGTACTGGTGTTCGGCGAGCACGCCGACGAACTTACGGCGATGGCAAGCGCCAGCGCGGCTGCAGTCAGTCTGGTTTTGTTTTTCATCATTTCTCTTCCTTTCGTTCAATCAAATAGATGGCTAAAGCTAGATGGCTAAAGCTCTTTGAAATGCCTGTTCCAGGTCCGCAATCAGGTCGGCAGGGTCCTCAAGCCCGGCAGAAATCCGGATCAGATTTTCCGGAACATCGGCCGGCAATTTTTCGTGCGGTTCCAGTTCCCCATGCGTTGTCTGGGGAGAGTTCACGATCAGGGACCGTGCGTCCCCGATATTGACATGGTAGTTGAACAGCTTGACAGCGTCGAGAAACGCTTCGCGCTGCGCCTGCGTTCCCTTGAACCCAAAAGCCAGGATTCCGCCGGCGCCCCTGCCAAAATCACGTTCATACAGTGCGTGATAAGGGCTGGATTTCAATGCGGGATACCGTACCCACTCCACGGCCTCGTGCGATGATAAGTATTCGGCCAGCGTGTGCGCCGTATGAGATTGCTTCCCCAGCCGCTCCGACAGAGTTTCCAGCCCAATGACGGCCAGATAAGCGTCGAAGGGGGAGAGCGCAGCGCCAAAATAGTTGAGGTAATTCAGGCGGATGCGCGATGTAAAGGGAGAGGCCGGGAACACCTCCAGATAGCTGCGCGGGGTACCGCTTTGATCGCGCAGGGTATAGTATTTTTCTGAAAACTGAGGGAATTTTTCCGATGAAAAATCAAAATGACCGCTTTCCAAAACCAGTCCGGCGATCAGGTTGCCGTGGCCGCTTAGGCCCTTGGTGGCGGAGTAAATCACAATGTCCGCGCCGTGGGCAATGGGATTGTAAAGATAAGGCGTCGCCACCGTGTTGTCGACGACCAGCGGAATGCCGTGCTCGTGCGCAACCTTCGCGATTGCGTCCACATCCAGCAGCACCGCACTGGGGTTGCTGATGCTTTCAATGTAGATGGCTTTGGTATCGGGCGTGATTTCCTCTGCCAGCCGTTCGGGCTGCTCAATATTTTTGGCTTGGTCGAAATAAATCCCCAGTTTGGGATAAATCTTTTTAAAGCTGTCGGCGCTTCCGCCATATAAGAAAGGGGAGGTCAGAATCCTTCCGCCGCCCTCTGCCAGATTCAGCAGAGTATAGCTGATGGCTGCCATTCCCGAACCAACGCCTATGGCCGCGGCGGCCCCGTCAAGAATCCGCACCCGCTCTTCCAGAACCGTTACGGTCGGGTTGCCGATGCGGGTATACAGGTAGCCAGCCTCCTGAAAGCTGAACAGGCCTTTGGCGTTCTCCACATCCCGAAATTCATAGGCTGTGGTTTGGTAAATCGGGGGTGAAACGGCGTAATGATGCTCCTTGGGATCATATCCCGCCCGAACTTTCAGGGTATCGAATAAGTGCGTTTTGGGCGCTGTGTCATTTGACATGTCAAGTCTCCTTTCGGTTTTAAAAAACGGCTACAATCCGGAAGCTCACAGTCACACATCATATAACACCACCCCCTTTTGATTCGAATTTCCCCCGGTTTCCCGCAAGAGTCTTACCCGTGAGAAAAAGTGTTTTGCTGTACCACCGGACGAATGTAGATTTGCCGGGCAAAATCTTCTCCTCCGGGGATTCCGACCGCGTCGGCCCGGCAGCGCTGGCAGTGCCGGAACACATCGATATATGCTTCCGCCTCGCAGCGCGCCTGGTTCAGCACGGCGCACCCCGGAACCGAGCACCACGAAAGCTCGTGCTGCGGGATCAGCGGAATGATGTTGTAAATCCTCGCGCCCGCCTCGGCGACCGTTTGAGCAACGGCTTCGATGTGATCGGCGTTGATTTCCGGAATCAGCACCGTGTTGACCTTTACGGTAATACCGGCCTCCGAAACGATTTCGATCCCTTTGAGCTGATTTTCGATCAGGATTTCCGCTGCCTCAACCCCCTCGTAGCGCTTGCCGTGGTAAACGATCCCACTGCAGATCTGCGCCTGTATTTCCGGATCCAGCGCGTTGACGGTGACAGTGAGGGTGTCGATCCCCACATCGATGACCTCCTGCGCGTACTCCGGCAGAAGCAGGCCGTTCGTACTCATACATTTGATGATGTCGGGGAATTCCTGCTTGATGAGCCGGAAGGTTTCCAGCGCGTACGGTGTGGCCAGCGTGTCGCCCGGCCCCGCAATCCCGGCCACTGTAATGTCCGGGCAAAGCTCCACGGCCCGGCGAACCACCTCCACCGCTTCCTGCGGTGTGATGATCATCGACGCCACTCCCGGTCGGATATCCACGTCGTTGATTTTCCGGTCGCAGAAGCGGCAGCAGATATTGCACCCGGGCGATACCGGCAGATGAACGCGGCCTTTATTGACCTTATCGCCAACGGAAAAGCAGGGATGCGTCAGCGTCAGCTCCCGAAATGTTTTTGCCAAAATGTTTCACCCTTTCTGAAACAGGTTTTCTTCGATCACCTTTTCCATAATCGCATCCACAGAACCGTAGGCTTCAAATACCCGCTTCCCGTGGCTGATCATATACGCGCTGGCCCCCTGGCCGATTTTCAGCACAAAGACCGCGTCGCAGTCCGAAAGCGCTTGAAACAGGTGATCAAAGCCGCCTTCGCAGCTTCCCTGGCACAGAGCGTCCGTTTTTCGGGTTTCCACCCGCTGATAATCCGAACCGTCCGTTTCGTAAATCTGGAAGATGCGCGCGCTGCCGAAATGCTGGTCGACCTCAAAGCCGTCGGTGCTTGCAAAGGCAATTCGTGTATTCATTCGCGTTCTCCTTACCGATAGGTCGCAAGAACCGCGCCGTAAATGTCTTCAATTACCCGCAGCCCGCCGGAAAAACCGACATAATTGGTCGTCATCACCAGCCGGTACGGGGTGGGAACAGAGGCCGAGAGAAAATCGTAATCCTTTTCCCGCGCCAGCTCCTTATCCCAGCCGCTGCCGATGATCAGGCCCCGGCCGCCATGATGGAGCGAGCGGATGGTATCCTGAACCTTGCCGGCATCCGGCTCGAAGGTAAGCGGAATCACCTTTTTGTCGGAGGCGCTCTGCAGCTCTGCCGCGATCTGTTCCTGAAATCTCTTCGGGGTATTGTCTACCGCGAACTGCTCCTTGGGAACGATGCCGACCTCGTGCAGCAGGAATTTGGAAAGCCCCAGGACATAACCGGCGTCGTGCACAATATGCACATGGTTGGGCAGGCCGTAGCGGAATTCCAGCAGGAAGGTCGCCAGATTGTCTATTTCCTCGTAGTAGGCTTCGCGTTCCTGCCGGATGAACTTTTCCGCGGCGTCTAAATCCAGCTCCGCGCCCTGTTCGTTCGCAAAGGCCAGCACCTGGCGCAGAAAGCGCTCCGTTTCATTGGCCCCGATCGGGATGTTGGGGTATTGGGTGAACGGCTGGCCGTACACTTCTTCCAGATGCTCTGCGATCGGCAGACCGTACCAGGGGGAAACCAGAATATTGAAATTCGCTTTCGGAATCTGCTGCCATTCGCGAACGCCCCCCGATTCCGGGCCGAACAGCACGTGAACCGAAAGTCCGATCCCCTCCAGCAGGCGCTTGTATTCCCGCAGGTTCCCCTTCCAGAACGGGTCCTGATAGGGGAGGGAGGCGAACAGGTTTACGGTGTTCTTTTCGCTGCGAAATGGGTTTTCTTCTTCAAAACGGCTGACATATTGGTCGATGACCGCGTTGACCACCAGGCTGTGGGCTTCAAAGTTGCTGCACTTGAACCCGGCTGTTTCCACAGAGACGATCGGCTTTCCATCCTCGCGGAATTCCTCTACCACAGGCTCTATATCGTCGCCCACGATTCCGGCGGTGCAGCCGGTCAGGACGACCTGAAGATCGGTGTCCAGAATCTTGTAGGTGTTGGCGATGTTTTCGCGCAGGCGGTCGGTTCCGCCGAACACTACTTCCTTTTCCGTGAAATTGGTGCAGGGGGAGGTGCTGCCCCCGGCGTACCCGGTAGAGCGCTCGAAGAAGCCTTGAATCATGTTGCCGCAGCCGGGGCCGGAGTGCAGGATCGGCACGGCCCGGGGAATCGCGACCACGCTCTGCAGCGCGCCAATGGCGCAGGTGTAGCGCTCCTGTTCGATGATGCCGCTCATTTTGCCGCACCCCCTTTCAAAAAGGTATAGGGCTCCTGATCCAGCCACCATTTGGTGTAGGGATTGATCGCGTGCTGTTTCAGGTTTTTCACGAACTCATCGTTCTCGATCGTTTCGAGAATGCGTTCGCCATAGCGAACGATTCCCTCGTAGCCCATGCTGAAATGCTCGTCGCCGATCAAAAGGGAGGGGATGCCGAGCTTCGCGCCCCACAGGGTCATGCCGCCGTGGCGGGCGAGCAGAACATCCGGCTGAAGGCGGTTGAGCATATTCACCAGTTCAAATTCCTGCTTGTTGCAGATATTGAAGTTCGGGACGTCCCCGTATTCCTTCACGCGGTTCACCAGCAGATCGCTTTCTTCATTCTCGTTGTCGTATATCGGGTCATGGTGGAAGATGGCCGCGCCCTTTGCTTTCATTCCAAGCTCGCCGAGAAGGTTGAGCAGCGCGTGGCCGTGGGCCGCACCGGCCGTGACATAAGCGGTTTTTCCGCGCAGCTTTTCCCGCAGCGCTTCGATTTTCGGCAGATATTCCGCCCGTTTTGACGCGATCAGGCGTTCGGCCTCATCCTCTTTGTGCAGCAGCTTTCCCAGCGCGCGGAACCAGCGGTCCGTCTGCGCGATGCCGTAGGGCGGCGCGGCGTTGATTTCGGGAACGCCGAATTCCTGCTCTAAAGCGGCGCCAAGGTAAGAGCCAAGGGTGGGGCAGATCTGAACGCTGGCGGCGGCCTCCGAAGAGCGGCGCAGATTTTCAATGGTGGAGTAAGGGGTAATGTAATTGGGCTTTGCCCCGAATGCCTCGAACCAGTCGCCAAACACATCCGAGCCCCAGAAGTTGATCACGTTGATCATATCGCTCCGGCGCTCGCGGGCCGGCTGAATCAGCTTTCTCGCGATGGCGTGGTAGCTGGCGTCAAAGCCCGTCGTCCAGACCTTGGAGCGAAAGCCCTCGCAGAAAATGGCGATGACGGGAACCCCCAGCTCCTCTTCTGCTTCGCCGCACACGCTTTCCACATCGTCGCCGATGATCCCGGCCGCGCAGGTGGTCAGCACGAATACGGCGTTCGGGTGCGTGCGTTCATACACCTCGTGGATTCCCTTGGCCAGCTTCTGCGCGCCGCCGTATACGGTGTCGGTCTCCTGTAAATTGGTGGAGAATATCTTCCGCTGTGTCGGGTGCTCCACACCCCGCAGGGGGGAGTTGACCCGGTAGGTAAACGCGAATTCATGGAAGCAGGAGGAGCAGCCGACCGGCCCGTGGCTGATCACGGCGGCGTCCTGCACCAAAATTACCATACACGCTGCCTGTGAGGTAGAGCAGCCAAGGCACTGGGAGAAGGAACGGCTTTTGTCCTTTAGTCCGCAGCGCGAACAGTTTACCAGTTCTTCTGCGCCGCCCTGAAAGCCCGTGATGGAGCCAAGGCGTATTTCCCGGATGGAAACCTCCGGTATTTGCAAATTAATTTTACTCATGGTATTCCTCCTGATGAAGTGGTGGGTCATTCCGATGCGGCAAAGGCGGCCAGCCGCTCGCCGCTGAGCCGGAATACCCGGCGGTCATCCAGTACCTGTGCGCCGAGCCCTTTGTAAAAACCCGCCGCCGCAAGATTCCAGTCCAGGCACAGCCAGTCGAGACGCTCGCAGCTATTTTTGACCGCGATTTGAGACAGGTATTGAAGCATGGCCCTGCCGATGCCCTGCCCGCGAAATTCTTCTTTGACATATAGATCATCCAAAAACAGATTTGCTTTCCCAAGAAAGGTGGAATAGTTGTAGAAATACAGCGCGAATGCGGCGGGCTGATGATCGATCCACCCGATGATGACCTCTGCCTGCTGCCTCTCAAAGATGGAACGGCGAAGATCCTCTGCGGTCGCTGTGATCTGGTCCTCCATAGTTTCATAAACAGCCAGCTCCCGGATGAACGAGAGAATGAGCTCCGCATCTTTTTCCTGTGCGGGCCGGATCAAAAGTCGATTTGTGCTGCTGCCCATGGAATCAGTCCTGAAAGACGCTGTCGAACGCCTGCTGCAGGTCTTCGATCAAATCCTTCGGGCTTTCCAGCCCAAGGGACAGGCGGATGGTGGAAACCTCAAGCCCGACGAGTAACCGTTGTTCCTCGGTCAGCTCCACGTGGGTGGTCTGTGCGGGATTGATGATCAGCGAGCGGGCGTCACCGATATTGGCCTGGTAGCCGAACACCTTCACAGAGGCCAGAAAGGCTCTTTTCTGTTCTTCCGTGCCGCGAAAACCGAAGGATAAAATAGAACCCGCACCCTTTGGGAAATAACGGTCGGCCAAAGCACGGTATTTGCTGCCCTGGGCGTACGGGTAGCGCACCCACAGGACATGCTCGTTCTGTTCCAGATATTCCAGAACCGCAAGCGTGTTTGAAACCTGCTTTGCCACCCGTTCCGAGAGGGTCTCCAGACCGATCAGCACCAGATACGCGTCAAAGGGGCTCAAGGCCGCGCCGAGATAATTCAGGTGGATCGCCCGAAGCCTGCCGGTAAAGGGATTTTGCGGGAAAACCTGCAGAATGCTGCGCGGCTCGTCGTGCTCATCGCGTAAAAACCACAGCGGCTTTTCAAAGTGCGGGTAATTTCCGTTGCCGTAATCGAATGTTCCGCTTTCCAGCACCAGGCCGGCAATGACATTCCCGTGGCCGGAGAGCGCCTTGGTGGCCGAGTAAACCACAACATCCGCGCCGTGTTCAAACGGGTTAAAAAGGTACGGAGTCGCCACGGTGTTGTCGACGATCAGCAGAATTCCGTAGGCATGGGCAATGCGGGCAATCGCCTCAAAATCCGGGATGGTCGCGAAGGGATTCGTCAGGCTCTCAATAAAGATCGCCTTGGTGTCGGGGGCCAGCTTTTCCTCAAATTCCTCTATGCGGTCCGGGTTCTCCACAAAATCGATCTTGACGCCGAGTTCTGGGAACAGGTGCCCCAAACTGTCCACAGTTCCCCCGTACAGGCGGGCGGTGGTCAGAATCCTTCCGCCCTTCCCGGCGGCGCTGAGCAGTGCGTAAGAAACTGCGGCCATTCCTGATGCAAGCGCGATCGCGTCCGATACGCCGTGCAGCGCGGCGGCGCGTTTTTCCAGAACGTCGACAGTCGGATTGGAAAGCCTTGTGTAAATGGGGTCGCTTTCCGAAAAAGAAAACAGACGATCGGCGCGGTAGCTGTCCCCCAGCGCAAACGCCGTGGTCTGGTAGATCGGTACGGATACGGCATAGTTGTGTTCGGACGCACGGTACCCCGCCTGCACTTTCAAAGTATCGAAATCATAGCTCATTTTTGCTCCCCCTTCTTCGGGTGTTCAGTTCATTTCCTGTTTGTTCGGACAATTCCCCGGGGATCATGACGAGTATCCGGTGATTTTATCGTTAGCGGTGAATGGCGGGTGCCGAAACGAAAGGAGCGTCTATTCGCCGAAAATATGCTTGCTGAAATATCGTTCGCCCCTGTCGGGGAGGATGACGACGACCGTTCCGGAAGAAACGGTTTTTGTCAGCTTGTTCACAGCGGCCAGCGCGGCCCCGGACGATGAGCCTGCAAAGATGCCTTCTTTCTTCGCGGCGATTCTCACCTGTTCAAAGGCTTCCGCATCGCTGACCTTGATGACCTGATCAACAAGGCTCATATCCATTGTGTCGGCGATAAAGTCGTTCCCGATGCCCTCAATTTCATAGTCAGAGTGCTCCCCGCCCCCGATGGTGGAGCCGATCGGGTCGGCCAGAACGCCCTTGATTGCCGGATTTTGCTCTTTTAAATACCGCAGAACACCGGTGTAGGTGCCGCCGCTTCCGGCGCCGGCCACCACATAATCGATTTTGCCGTCAAGGTCGCGGTAAATCTCCGGCCCGGTCGTTTCGTAGTGGGCCTGCGGGTTGCTTTGGTTCTTGAACTGCTCCAGAGAGACGGAGTTGGCGATCTCTGTGCGCAGCTCCTCTGCTTTTCTGGCTGCGCCCAGCATTCCTTCCTCCGTTGAGGTGTGAATGATTTCGGCGCCCAGCGCTTTCATCAGCGTCTGTTTTTCCTGAGAGAATTTCTGCGGCACCACAAAGATCAGCCGGTAGCCGCGGTTTAAGGCTGCAAAGGCAATTCCAAGCCCGGTGTTGCCTGCGGTGGCTTCAATAATGGTGCTGCCGGGCTTTAAAATGCCGCGGCTTTCGGCGTCCGCAATCATCGATCTGCCGATTCTGTCTTTGACGCTGCCCGCCGGGTTATACAGCTCCAGCTTGGCATAGACGTTCAGCTGCTCCGGGAATCCAAGCTGCGAAAGCCGTATGAGCGGCGTGTTCCCGATCAGCTCCTGCATGGAGGGGTACAAACTCATACTTTTGCCCCCTCCATCGACATTCGCAGGTCTTGTATCAAATCGCGCAGATTCTCAATGCCCACCGAAAGGCGGATCAGCCCGTCGGTGATCCCGACCTTCTGGCGAATCTCTTTGGGGATGGAGGCGTGGGTCATGCTGGCCGGGTGACACACCAGCGATTCCACTCCGCCAAGGCTTTCCGCCAGGGCAATCAGGCGCAGATTCTGAAAAAACCTGCGAATATCATAGCCCTCGTTCAGCTCAAAAGAGATCATGGCGCCGCCGTTTTTGGCCTGCTGCCGGTTGATTTCAAAGCCCTGCGCGTCGGGCAGGCCGGGGTAGTACACGGTCTTTACCGCCTCGTGATCACGCAGCAGATTGGCAAGCGCTTCGGCATTCTCCACGTGCCGGTCCATCCGCACACCGAGGGTCTTGATGCTGCGGATCAGCAGATAAGAATCAAACGGCTGTAAAATTCCGCCGGTGGCATTCTGAATAAAATGAAGCCGCTCGGCCAGCTCCTTTGTTTTTACGACCGCCAGCCCGGCGATCACATCGCTGTGGCCGCCCAGATATTTGGTGGCCGAGTGCAGAACAATGTCTGCACCCAGCTCCAGGGGCCGCTGAAGATAAGGGGTCATGAAGGTGTTATCCACAATCAGAAGAGCGTCGTGTTGGTGCGCAATCTCGGCGGCCGCCGCAAGGTCGGTCACGGTCAGCAGCGGGTTCGCCGGGCTTTCGACCAGCACAGCCTTTACATCCGGCGTGATGGCGGCTTCCAATGCCTTTAGATCGGTGGTGTCCGCGATGGTATATGCAAAACCGAAGTGCCGGAAGATCTGATCCAGAACACGGAAGGTTCCGCCGTATACGTTGCTGGAAATCACGATCCTGTCTCCGCTCTGGAACAGGCTGAGTGCGGCGGTGATCGCCGCCATGCCGGACGCAAAGGCAAAACCGGCTTCACCGCCCTCTAACTCGGCGATCAGCGCCTCCAGGGCCTCGCGGGTCGGGTTCCCGGTTCGGGAATACTCGTACCCGCGGTGCTTTCCCAGCTCATCCTGCATGAAGGTTGAGGTCTGGTAGATCGGCGTGCTGACCGCGCCGGTGCGTTCATCACCGTAAATGCCGCCATGAATCAGTGCGGACTCGATAAATTCATAATGTTTCAAGTGACAATCCCTCCCAATGTGAAAATGGTTCGACGGTAAGCTTGCATAAAATGGCGGAACAGATTTTCTGTTTTGGACTGACCGGCAGCAGGGGATCAGGAACCCAGTTTGGCCGGAATGACAGCGCCCTTGTAGGTGTCTTCAATAAACTTTCTGGTATCCTCCGACTGCAGCTCTTTCACCAGAGCAGCAATCGCGGGATTGTCTTTATCCTCTTCCCGTACGGCAATGATGTTGGCGTAGGGGCTGTCTCCGCTTTCACTGAACAGCTTGGTGGAGGTGATCTTCGCTTCCAGCGCCTTGTTGGTATTTGTAATGAAGAAATCGTAGTCGGCTTTGGTGGGGATGATCTGCGCCGAATCCAGCTCTACAATTTTGATCGGGCGCACATAGCTTTGAATGTCCGTTACCGATGCGCTCAGAGAGGTGGCGGTTTTTTCGTTCAGCTTGATAAAGCCGTTTTGCTCTAAAATGAGCAGGGCTCTGTATTCGTTGGTGCCGTCATTCGGGATGGCGACGGTCGCGTTTTCCGGAATTTTATCCGTGGAGCTGTATTTGTCGGAATAGGCCGTGATGGGCTCCACGTGAATATCCCCGGCGTTGACCAGATTGAAGCCGTTCGTGTTGTTCCATTCCTCCAGGTACGGTTCATGCTGAAAGTAGTTAAAGTCGATTTCGCCCTTCGCAAGCTTTTCGTTTGTGGTGTTGTCGGCTGCCGTTGCCACCAGATCGATGATGATTCCCTGCTTTGCCAGCTTGGGGGTAACGTACTTGATGATTTCCGAGTGGGGGACAAGGTCGACAATTCCTTTGAGGGTAACGGTTTGCTGCGAGCTGTCGCCGGACGCGGCGGGTGTGGACTGCGCCTGAGAGGAAGAGCCGCCGGCAGTGCCGGCGCACCCGGCCAGCAGGCTGAGGGAGAGGGCCGCCGCGAAAAGGACAGATGCTGCTTTGATCGATTTCATAATGAATGCTCCTTCTATGTTTTTTACAGAGGTTTCAATAAACGCAGATGAATTTTTTCGGTTCTTTTTCCGCCGCAGGAGGGGAAAAGAAACCACATAATTAAATCAAATTTCGCTTTTTCAGGATTTGCTTCGAGGTAAGGTCCCCAACCCATTGAACCAGCTGAACCAGAATGATCAGAATATAAACGGCTGCAAACAGCACATCATGCTGAAAGCGCTGGTAGCCGAACCGTACCGCAATGTCCCCGATGCCGCCCGCGCCGAACATTCCGGCCAAGGCAGTCATAGAGATGACGGCGATCACAGCGACGGTAAAGCCGCGGATGAGGGAGGGGATGGTTTCCGGCAGAAGAATGCGAAAGATGATCTGCGCATTGGTACTGCCGATGGACTTTGCCGCTTCTACCTTGCCTTTGGCGATTTCCAGCAGGCTGCTTTCCACAATGCGGGCGTACATGGGGATGCAGCTGGCGGCAATGGCGATGATACAGGCATTGGTTCCGTAGGATTTTCCAAAGAACAGGCGGGCCACCGGGATCATCAGGATGATCATGATCATCTGGGGCAGAGAGCGGAGGCAGTTGATCAGCCACCCCGAGCTGGCATACAGCGGCTTTAACGGCACCAGGCCGTCGGGGTTTGTCACGGTCAGCAGAATCCCGAGCAGCAGGCCGCAAAACAGCATGATGGCGGAGGAAAGGGCCACCATGTACAAGGTTTCCAGTACGGAGGAGCCCATGCGCTGCCAGATGTCGGGCGCGAAGGAGGCGATGATGACCTCCCATATCGAATGATCCAATAAACTCAAAGAACCACTCCTTTCACTTTAAAATCGGGGCGATCTGTTTTTTAAATCCCCTCGCCGTTTACCAGTTCGCCCGAATGCTGCAGTTCAAAAAATACTTTGGCAAAAAGCTCGCCGGTGCGGCTGTGCGGGTTGCTGAAGATTTCGCTTACCGGGCCGGATTCAATAATCAGTCCATCCTCCAGCACCGCCATGCGTTCGCAGGTGTATTTGATGGCGTCCAGCTCGTGCGTGATCATCAGGATGGTGATGCCGGTGGTCTGATTGATCTTTTTCAGCAAATCCAGAATCTGAAGCGTGGTCTGCGGGTCGAGGGCAGAGGTCGCTTCGTCGCTGAGCAGAAGATCGGGATTGTTGACCAGAGCCCGCGCGATTCCCACCCGCTGCTTCTGCCCGCCGGAAAGCCCGCCCGGGTAAGCCTCGAGCTTATCCGTCAGCCCGACGAGCTCGGCTGTCCGCAGCACCCTGTCTTTGATTTCCTCTTTCGGCACGCCGCTGATTTCCAGTGGGTAAGAGATGTTGCGGTACACCGTTTTGGCTTCAAACAGGTTGAAGGTCTGAAAAATCATCCCGATTTTTCTCCGCTCTTTGAGCAGGGCCTTTTTGGGCAGGCGCAGAATGTCGACTCCGCCGACCTGAATCCTGCCGCTGTCGGGTGTTTCCAGCCGGTTGATGCATCGCGCCAGCGTGGATTTTCCCGCGCCGCTGAAACCGATGATCCCGAAAATCTCTCTCTTGTTGACAGAAAGATTGATTCCCCTGAGCACCTGCAGCGATGCCCCGTGCGTGATATAGGTTTTGTGCAGATCAGAGATCTGAATATATTCATCCAACATACTGGCATCTTGCAGCTTCGCTGTTCCGGAAGAACATACTGCATTTCTCCTTTTTACTAGAATGATCGGGGCCTCAGTCCGCCTGAATCAGCCGGCTGTGGTCAAAGGGGTCTGTGCTGATTCCCTGAGAAAGCACCTGCCGGGCGTATTCCTTTGCGGAAAACAGCGAATGATCCTTGTAATTGCCGCATTCCTTCGCGGTGGCCGCAGGCACCTCCGTCTGCTCCAGCACTCTTTGCAGAGCGTGATGCAGGGCGAGGGCGATTTCCGAAACCGGGTGTTCCTCCCACACCACCAGATAAAATCCTGTCCGGCAGCCCATGGGGGAAATGTCGATCAGCCCGTCGATCTCTTCCCGCAGAAAGATGGAGAGATAATGCTCCAGCGTGTGCAGCGCCCCCGTGGGGATGGAGTCGGTATTTGGCTGCAAAAAGCGCAGGTCGAATTTCTGAACGGTGGCCCCCTTTCCGTTGTGTTCCACACCGGCCACGCGCACATAAGGCGCCTGTACGATGGTGTGGTCTAATGTAAAGCTTTCTACCTTAGGCATCCGAATCACTCTTTTCATTCAAGTTAAAATAGTGGAGGACAAAAGCCGTATACAGCGCCGCCGAAATGGAGAGAACCCGCTCGTCGATGTCGAACCGCTCATGGTGGTGCGGGTATTCGCCGCCGGAACCCACAAATGTGAAGAAGGCCGGGGCAATCTGCCCGTATGCGCTAAAATCCTCTGTCCCCAGCTGGGGGAGAACCCCCTGTGCCGCCTCCGGCGACAGAACCTCCTGTACAGCGGAGAGCGCCGTATGGTACAGCTCGGCGGAATTGATCAAAACCGGGGTGGCAAACTCGCATTCTACCTGTGAGGTGACCCGGTGCGCCGCGCTGATTCCGCTTACCACGCGGTGAATGGCTTCTGTGATCTGTGCCCGCGTCTGCTCGCTCGTCACGCGCACGGTACCCGAAATTCTGGCGTGATTCGCGATGATATTGTCCCGGGTTCCCGCGCGGAACTGGCAAACCGAGATCGTCGCGGCTTCCGTCGGCGGGATTTCACGGGATACAATGTGCTGCAGCGCTTCCACGATCTCCGCGCCCGCGGCAATCACGTCTATGGCGTTGTCCGGGTGGCCGGCGTGCCCGCTTTTCCCGAATACGTCAATTTTCAGGGAGTTGGCGCCCGCCATGATGGGCCCTGCCTGCAAGGCAGCCTTACCGACCGGGAGTCCCGCCCGCACGTGAAGCCCGAAAAAAGCCTGCACATCGTCCAGCGCACCCGATGAAATAACCGAGTTCGCGCCCCGGCCCACTTCCTCCGCGGGCTGAAAAATCAGTTTGACCGTGCCGGGCAGCTCCTCCCTGCGTCGGAGCAGAAGCTTTGCCGCAGTCAGCAGGGAAGAAGCGTGCGCGTCATGCCCGCAGGCGTGCATCAGCCCCGAGTTTTGGGAGCGGTAGGGAACCTCGTTTTTTTCTTCGATCTCGAGGGCGTCAATGTCCGCGCGAAGAGCGATCACCGGTTTTTCGGATTTCCCGCGGAGGATGCCGACGGTGCCGGTTTCGCCCGCCGTGACAAATGGAATGCCGAGCCGGTCCAGCTCTTCCCGAACGCGGGCGGCGGTTTCGTATTCCCCAAAGCTTGGTTCCGGGTGGCTGTGAAACCATCTTCGCAGCTCGGTTGTTTCGGCTTGGTGTTCGAGCGCTTCCTCATAAAGTGTTTTAGACATGGAATCCGCCTCCTTTGGATTATTTGACCTCAAAGGCGGGAACCGCCGCGTTGGAATACACCTCGGCGATTGCGTCGGCCACCCTCTGGGTATGGTAGGCCTCTACGATTTTCAGGTAGGCCGAGTTATCCTTGTCTGCCGTTCTGGCCGCGATCAGGTTGATAAACGGCTGCTGCTCCGGGTTTTTCAGGTCGATGTCGTCCTTGTAGATCGGGTCCTTCACCGGGTCCAGGCCGGAATCCACGGCGTAGCCGCAGTTGATGATGGCCGCGTCTACGTCTTGCAGCGAGCGGGGAAGCTGAGCGCCGGTGATCTCTACAAATTTGATGTTCTTGGGATTCTCTGTCACGTCCTTGATCAGCGCGTTGTTTCCGGCTTTTTCATCCAGCTTGATCAGGCCGGCGTTTTTCAGAACGTTCAGCGCACGCCCCTGATTGGTGGGATCATCAGGGATCGCGATCTGCGCGCCATTCGGCAGCTCCTCCAGCGATTTGTGTTTTTTCGAGAAGAGGTTCAGCGGTACGATCAGGGTATCGCCGATCGCGGTCAGGTCAAGCTTCAGCTCCTCTTTGTTTTTGTTGAAATACGCGTAATGCTGGAACGCGTTCAAATCGACCTCTCCTTCGGCCAGGGCCTTATTCGGCTCGCCGCCCGTCAAATTGATCGTCTCAATTTTGATGTTTGCGCCTTCGGAATCAAGCTCGGCCTGCACCGCATTCCAGACGCGCGGTTCGTCAGACGTAGTGCCGATTTTCACCGTCACCGGTTTGGACTGAGAGGAAGAAGCCGGGGCGTTGGAGGCCGCGGACGCGCCGGAGTTTGCGGCGGTGCCGCTGCACGCGGAAAGGAATACGCTGGCGGCCAGCAGTACGGATAATACGGAGCCGATTCGAGAGAGTTGATTTTGTTTTTTCATGGTAGTTCATCCTCCTGATATGAATTTGATCTGTTGATTTTAAAACAGGGAATACCGGGGAGCATTCAGTGTGTCAGCCGTTGTGCCGCACGGTTGCCGACGCTCTGCACGATGTTGACGATCAGCAAAAGCAGCAGCACGGTCACAACGGTGATGTCGTTCATATACCGTGAGTAACCGTATCGGATGGCAAAGTTGCCGATCCCGCCGCCGCCCACACTGCCTGCCATGGCGGAAAGGCCGATCAGGCTGATAAAGCTGGTAACGAGTGACCGCAGAAGCCCCGGCAGACTTTCCTGCAACAGAATGTGAACGATAATATAGGGCCGCGAAATCCCCATGGAACGGGCGGCCTCCATCACTCCCGGGTCTACCTCCAGCAGGGCCTGCTCGGTCATTCGCGTCACAAGGGGAATGATTCCGGCAACCATGGGGACGATCGCTCCCCGAACTCCAATAGAGGTTCCAACGAGGAAGCGGGTAAAGGAAACCATCAGCGCAATCAAAATCACGAACGGAATCGAACGGATGGTGTTCACGATTTTTCCCAGAATGTTGTTGAACAGGTCGTTTTCGTACAGGCCGCCCTTGGCGGAAACGACCAGCGAAATTCCAAGCAGCGTCCCGATGGTGATCCCGAAAATCCCCGCAATGCCGACCATTACAAAGGTCTGCCAGATGGAATCGAGTAAATCGCCGAACATTTCGTACACGTTTGGGAAGAGTTCAATCAGAAATTCCTTCAAACCACAACCTCCTCCTGGTCATCAGAGGGGAGCTCCTGCAAAATATGGACGCTGACTCCTTCTGTTTTTAAGTACTCCATTGCCGCAAGAATCTTGATTTCATCGCCGCTTATGGCGACAAACAGGCTGCCGATGGGCCGGGACTGCACCAGCTCGATGGAACCGTAAAGAATGCTGACCTCCACCTCAAACCGCTTGATCACGTGAGAGATATACGCGTTATTCGCTTTGGACCCTACGAACAGCAGGTGCAGCAGCTTCCTATTCGGGAGAGTTCCCAGATTCTGATCGATCTGCTCGATCAGCTTTTCAACATTCCCCTCCCGGAATAACGAGGCCGTGAAACACCTGGTTGTTTTGGTCTGCGGATGAGAGAACACCTCAAAGGTATCGCCCTGCTCCACGATCAGTCCGTTTTCCATCACGGCGACCTTGTTGCAGATTTCCTGAACCACATGCATTTCGTGGGTGACGATCACAATCGTCAAACCCAGTCGGCGGTTCAGCTCCAGCAGAAGCTGCAAAATCGAATCCGTGGTCTGTGGGTCCAGAGCGGAGGTTGCCTCGTCGCTGAGCAGGATCTGCGGGTCGTTGGCCAGCGCTCTGGCGATCGCGACCCGCTGTTTTTGCCCGCCGCTTAGTTGGGAGGGGTAACAGTCCGCCTTGTCGCTCAGGTCGACCAGCTGCAAAAGCTCTTTCACTTTTTGCTGAATCTCTTGCTTGCTCTTTCGCAGATACCGGAGCGGAAATGCGATGTTCTCAAATACCGTTTTGGAACGAAGCAGATTAAAGTGCTGAAAAATCATTCCGATCTGCTGGCGTGTTTTCTCGAGCTGAGCCTGAGAAGATCCGGTGATGTCGTTTCCGGAGAGCAGCACCTGCCCGCTGTCCGGGTGCTCCAAAAGGTTGATGCAGCGGATCAGCGTGCTTTTTCCCGCCCCGCTGTAACCGATCACCCCGTAAATGTCGGAGCGCTCAACCTTCAAAGAAACTCCTTTCAGGGCCTCAATCTGCCCGGTGGCGTTCTGGTAGCTTTTCTTTACGTTTACGAGTTCAATCAAAAGCATCCTATCCTTTCCGTGCGCTTCTGAAAATAAAAAAGCAGCCGGGATTTTCTAATCCCGACTGCCCGAAAGCATGCGCAAGAATAGACCTATCCACTGGGGGTATCATATTGACACATGGCACAACAGGGTATACAGAAACTCTGCATCCCCATCAAGGTACAATTCGTTGCGGCGGCTGTGCTTTTTCTGTTTGCCATTGTGTTCACTCCATTCTGCGATCGATATAATACATATTAAGCTTATAAGCATTATATGTATTCGGATTTTTGTTGTCAATGAAAATACGAAGCGGTTCGGCATATTTGGGACAACGACCAAATCGACTTTCGATAAAACTTGTCAGCTTAGACAATATTTCATATTTTACATATATGTTAAATGTAAAATATAGATGGATTTTATTTTGTAAAATAAAAAAAGAGGAGAGCACCTGAAAGGTGCTTTCCTCTTAAAAGTAGCTTGGATTGAGAATAAATTGATTGAATGCTCAGATATTTCTGATAGGATAAAGCCCGTATTCATTGAATCGGTGGATGCCAAAAGATGCCGCCGCTGCGCCTTCGGGCAGACAGACCTTTATTTGATTCATCTAAATATAGAACATGATGGTATGTTCTCCCTCATTCTTTTCCACCTCTGCGGCAAGGTCAGAGAGCGTGATTTCACTCAGGGTGCCCCGCACCACCTGATCCAACAGATCAAAGGCAGATGCCCTCAGAGCCTTTTCAATATCAGGAGCTCGCTGGGCAACGGTTTCCTGTGTATTCTTGAATAAAGAAAGCTCTACGCAGGCCAGAATATCCAGTGCGGTGATTTGAACGGGCGCCCGCGCAAGCTGATAGCCTCCCTGGGCTCCTTTCACAGAAAAAATGATCCCGGCCTGCTTGAGCATGGAAAAGACCTGCTCCAAATAAATCTTAGAGATCCCCAGGTTTTCCGCAATGCTGGAGACCGTAATATATTCACCACATCGATAATACCGCGCCATGTGAATCGCAGCAGCCAAAGCGTAACGGCCCTTTGTGGATATCTTCATAGAATCACCTGTTTCATATAAAAATGATATGTATTATATGTAATAAATGATAAGAGAAAAAACCACATTTGTCAATAGCCAATGCAAGCTGGGTCGTGCAGACTTCTATTTTACAATCGCAGATAATCCGAATAAAAGCTGAAAATACCTCATTTTTAGGACTGATCAAATGAATAAAAATAATATGGGTTTAATGGTTGACATTTTCCAAAAATCGCTGTATTATAATAGCAACAAAACATATATAGCATATATGATTAAATGATTTTAGGAGGTCGTCTTATGGCAAAGGTTTTTAAGAATCTGACGGATCTGATCGGAAAAACCCCTCTTTTGGAACTTTCCAATTATGAAAAGAAACACGAGCTGCAGGCAACTGTGATTGGTAAGCTGGAATATTTTAATCCAGCCGGAAGTGTAAAGGACAGAATTGCCAAGGCGATGATCGAAGACGCTGAGGAAAAGGGGCTGCTGAATCCCGAGTCTGTCATCATTGAGCCTACTAGCGGAAACACCGGTATCGGCCTGGCTTCTGTGGCGGCTGCGCACGGCTATCGCATTATTCTGACGATGCCGGAAACCATGAGCGTTGAACGCAGAAATCTGCTGAAAGCATACGGTGCAGAGCTTGTTCTGACCGAAGGCGCAAAGGGAATGTCCGGCGCAATCGCAAGAGCCGAGGAGCTGGCCCAGGAAATTCCCCATTCCTTCATTCCCGGCCAGTTTGTAAACCCCGCGAACCCGGATGTTCACAGAAAAACAACCGGCCCTGAAATTTGGGAAGACACCGACGGCAAGGTAGACATTCTTGTAGCCGGCGTTGGTACGGGCGGAACGCTCACCGGTGCGGGTGAGTTCCTCAAATCAAAGAACCCGAATGTGAAAGTGATCGCCGTAGAGCCCGATGCTTCTCCGGTATTGTCGGAAGGCAAGTCCGGCCCCCACAAGATTCAGGGAATCGGGGCAGGGTTTGTGCCGAAGGTGCTCAACACCTCCATTTATGATGAAATCATCCGCGTGAAGAACGAGGATGCGTTTGCTACCGGTAAAGAGCTTTCCAAAGAAGAGGGCCTCTTGGTGGGTATTTCTTCCGGCGCAGCCATTTGGGCGGCGACGGAGCTGGCCAAACGCCCGGAAAACGCAGGCAAGGTGATCGTTGCCATTTTGCCGGATACCGGAGAGCGGTATCTCTCTACTCCGCTGTTTTCTGAGTAATCCTTTCAAGAGCCGAAAAGGCGTCGCTTACGGCGGCGCCTTTTTTCTGCTGAAAAAATGTTTTTTGAAGGGTTGTGTACCGGACGAAAAAATTGTAATCTTATAGATATCAAAAGATAGAAATGTGGGTTCTTATGAAAATACTAATTACAGCAGGGGGTACCTCCGAGAAAATTGATGAGGTACGGTGCATTACCAATCATTCAACCGGTTCTATGGGAAAGGCCATTGCGCAGGCTTTTTTGTCGATTCCCTCTACGGAAGAGATCATTTATGTCTGCGGGCAAACAGCCGCCGCGCCGGAGGAGGAATCTAAAGTACGGATTGTGCGCATTGCGGGGGTGGCTGACCTGCAGGATACACTGACCAAAATCCTGACGCGCGAAAAAATCGATGCAGTGGTACACTGTATGGCGGTCAGCGACTATACAGTTTCCAATGTGACCTCGACCAGTCTGGCGGCAGATCGGGCGGTGCAGGCACTTTCCGGGGCAGATTTATCGGCGGAAGCTGTGCGGGAAATTTTGCGGCAGGCCCTCAATGAGCAAAATCAGATGGCGGGAAGCGGAAAAATCAGCTCGGATGAGGATGACTTGGTCCTTGTTCTGAAAAGAACTCCGAAGATCATTGATCTCATTAAAAAAGTGCAGCCGCAGACACTTCTTGTTGGGTTTAAGCTTCTCAACCATGTTCCGGTTCAGGAGCTGATTGCGGCGGGGCTTCACCTGATCGAGCGCAGCGGATGTGACTTTGTGCTGGCCAATGACAAGACAGAGGTAACGCAAACCCGGCACCATGGGTACCTGATTTGCCCGGATGGTTCGTACCGGGAATTGGATGGCCGCAGCAACATTGCAAAAACAATTGCGTCCAGCGTCCGCGAAAAGCTTTCAGAACAGGAGGGAATCCGTTGAAGCACGTTTTACTGGGTGTTACAGGGAGCATTGCCGCGTATAAGGCGGCGGAAATCGCCAATATCCTTACAAAGCAGGGATGCGAGGTCGATGTGATCCTGACGAAGAGCGCACAGGAATTCATCACGCCGCTTACCTTTCAGACTCTGACCAAACGAAAAGTATACACGAAGATGTTTGATGAGATTCTTGTGAACGAGGTGGAGCATATTTCTCTTGCAAAGCGCGCGGATGTGTGTGTGGTCGCTCCCGCGACCGCGAATCTGATCGGAAAGCTCGCCTCCGGTATTGCGGACGATATGCTGACGACGGTTCTCACAGCGGTGCGGGGAACACCGGTGATTCTATGCCCCGCAATGAATACCGCAATGTATGAAAATGAGATCGTTCAGGAAAATATCAGCCGGCTGAAAAAGCACGGTACTCTTTTCATCGAACCGAAGGAAGGGCTTCTCGCCTGCGGCGACCTGGGGCGGGGCGCTCTTGCAGAGGTAGAAACCATTACGGAAACGGTTTTGCGGTATCTGAAAGAAAAGGAAGACTAAGGCTGTTATGGAAAAAATCAGTGTTACACAAATACCGGGATTTCAGATAGGACATGCTCAGAACCTGGAGGCAGCGACCGGCTGTACGGTGGTTATTTGTGAAAAGGGCGCCGTGGCCGGTGTGGATGTGCGCGGCGGTTCCCCCGGTACGCGCGAAACCGACGCACTCGACCCGGTCAATAACAGAAAAGAGGTTCATGCAGTTCTGCTCGCAGGCGGAAGTGCCTTCGGGCTGGACGCGGCCGGAGGTGTGATGCGTTACCTGGAAGAACACCGTATTGGCCGCGATGTAGAGGTAACGTGTGTCCCGAACGTCAGCGGCGCGATTCTGTTTGATCTCAAATGCGGCAATGCCATGGTGCGCCCGGACGCTGAAATGGGGTATCTGGCCTGCCGGAATGCCGGTGTGCTTCCCTTGGAAGAGGGCAGCGTCGGTGCCGGTACAGGCTGCACCGTCGGGAAAACCCTGGGGAAGACCCATGCTATGAAGGGAGGAATAGGAACCTGTGCCTTTCGTCAGGGAGACCTGATGGTCGGCGCAGTGATCGCCGTGAATTGCGTGGGGGATATCTGTGACCGCGAATCCGGGAAGCTCCTGGCGGGTGTTTTACAGGACGGACATCCCTTTCCCGGTGGTTCTGAGGAGATCATTGTATCGTCCTATCAGAGTACGGCAGATTTTTTTAGCGGAAACACGGTGATCGGCTGTGTGATTACCAACGCAAAGCTGGAAAAGGCACAGGCTAAAAAACTGGCGTCCGTCAGCCACAATGGAATTGCAAGAGCCGTTCGTCCCGCTCACTCCGTTTTTGACGGCGATACCCTGTTTACCCTGTGTTCAGGTGAAGTAGCAGCCAATTTTGATGCAGTCGGAATTCTGTCCGCCTATGCCGTAGAGCAGGCAATTCTGCAGGCCGTGAAGAAGGCAGCGTCTCTCGGCGGGTATCCATCCTATCAGGATGTTTTCGTAAAATCTTACTAACAAAAATGCAAAGCACCCCAACACAAGCTGTTGGGGTGCTTTGCTATGCTCATGCAGCCTCGCCTGCATTTTGGGTGCAGCATCTTGCGTCTTTTAACGGGCAATCTCCTTTCCAGCTAAAACAATCTCTTTCTCAATGCAAAATAATCCTCGTGGAACGATCCTCAACAAATTTTTCATCTAACTAAAATGACCCCCAATCACCATTTTGTCTGCGATTGGGGGCATGTTAGTATGTTGTTTTTCAGGTTTGCCGTCAGCATGGGGCCATGCAGGGGCTAAAATGCTTTTGCGAGCGCGTAGCCGCATACATACCCGATGATGCCGATAAGCAGGGAACTGAAAATGTAAAGAAAAGCGTTTCGTTCTCTTTTATCAAATAGCTGGAAGCCTTCATACATAAAGGTAGAGAAGGTGGTGTATGCGCCAAGAAAACCGTCTCCCAGCAGAACATAGGTCTGTGCCGGGAGCTCGGAGCCCGTCAGCACACCAAGCAGGAACGCACCGGTTATGTTGATGATAAAGGTTCCAAGCGGGAATCGAGTGTCGGCCTTCTGCAGAATAAACCGTCCCAATTCGAATCTACAGAGTCCGCCCAAAAGTCCGCCGATCGCGATCAGAGCAATCTCCAACTAATCCACCTCATTTTCGTTGTAATGGAAAGCAGATTCTTCGTCACTTTCCTTGTTTTGCAGCAGCCTCACTCCCAGCGCCCGGGCGGCTGTAACTCCTAAATAAACAGCTCCCAGTCCGAGTGCGGCGCTTACGATCAGGTAAGAAACCGCAGAGGTATATTCTTCCTGAAACAGCAGTGTGGAGGCTTCCTTGCACATGGTGGAAAAGGTGGTATACGCTCCCATCAGACCGGTCGTCAGGCCAAGGCGAACGTCGGGATCAAATTTCCGGATTTCAAGGCCGATGGTCAGGATGAAGGCGATCAAAAAAGAGCCTGTAATGTTGATAAACAGTGTGTTGAGCGGAAGAGTTTCGTGATAGCCGGGGATTTGAATCTTTTCGATCAGGTATCTTGCAATAGCGCCGACGATCGACCCGCAGGAAAGGAAAATATATTTTCTCATTCATTGATTCCTTTGTGAAAGACTTTGTTATACCGGGAGATGCTGTCTTCGATCACCGCAATGGCATTTTTCACATCATCGATTTCTTTGATTACGGTTTTCTTTCCCTCGAGCTCTTTGTAAACGGAAAAGAAATGCGACATCTCACTGAAAATGTGCTGCGGCAGTTCCTGAATTGACTGAAATGTATTGTAGTTCGGGTCGCCGCTTGGAACAGCAATGATCTTTTCGTCACGCTCGTTGCTGTCGACCATATGAATTACGCCAATGGGATGGCACGGGATCAGAGACAGCGGTTCAAAGGATTCGTCGCTCAGGATCAGAACATCCAGCGGATCTCCGTCTTCCGCCAGAGTGCGGGGGATAAATCCGTAATTCGCCGGGTAATGTGTGGAAGTATACAGAACGCGATCCAAAATAATCAGTCCAGTTTCTTTGTCGAGTTCATATTTGAGCTTTGAGCCCTTCGGAATCTCAACTACGGCGTGAAACCGTGTGCTTGTAATTCTTTCCGGATGAATGTCATGCCAAATATTCATTAGTATCCTCCTTTTGATAAACAAAAAAAGCCGATGCTTCTGCCAGCGCAGAAGTCATCAGCTAAATAAGCAGTTTCGGCAATGCCGCGGGAGAACTTCATTCCCAGAAAAATTGATAATGTGACAAAATGTATTATAGCATGCTCCAAACAGATTTTCAATAGCGATTTGAAAAAAGTGATTCCTCCCAAATCGGCGCTTTTGGATTGCACGGAAAATCTGTTCAGGATTCGGCTGTAAGGTCACTGATAAAGGCCTGCAGGCTCTTTAAAAGCGGGCCGAGCTTTTCGGGCGTAAGGCCGGCCGTGCAGATCATCTGCTCCGGAATCAAGGCGGCCTTGGCTTTTAAGGCACGCCCGGCTTCTGTCAGGCGAATGCGCACGCTCCGCTCATCGTCGTCGCTGCGGATTCGTTCAATATACGAAAGCGACTCCAGCTTTTTGAGCAGCGGTGTCAAGGTGCCTGAATCAAGTGTCAGGCGATTTCCCAAATCCTTTACGGAAATGTCGTCCTTCTCCCACAGCGCCATCATGGTAATATAACCGGTGTAGGTCAAATGGAGCGGTTCCAAAAGCGGTTTGTATCTGCGAATGATCTCTTTGGAGCTGACATAAAGGGCAAAACAAAGCTGGTTATCCAGCTTTAAAATCTCATCGGTGTTGTTCATAGAGCTTCCCCTCTCTTATCTATTGTACAATTAAATAGTATCAAATTTATTTGAGAAGGTCAAGAAAAACACTTGACGTTTTTAAATTGATTGTGTAAAATTAAATAGCAAACAACTGATAGAAAGGAGCTCATCAAAATGAGTATCTATGATTTTAGTATGCTGGACATGAAAAAACAGCCGGTGCCGCTTTCTCAATATCAAGACAAGGTGCTTCTGATTGTGAATACCGCAACCGGGTGCGGATTTACCCCGCAGTATGAGGGACTGGAAAACTTATATCAAAAGTACCGTGACCGCGGATTCGAGATTCTCGATTTTCCGTGCAATCAGTTCGGCCATCAGGCGCCGGGCAGCGAAGAGGAGATTCAGAGCTTCTGTCAGCTCACTTATCATGTTACCTTTCCTCAGTTCGCGAAAATTGAGGTCAACGGCCCGAACGAGTCCCCGCTGTATACGTATTTAAAATCTCAGCAAAAGGGTGTTCTGGGTTCCAATATCAAATGGAATTTTACAAAGTTTCTGGTAGACAGAAACGGCAATGTGATTTCCCGCTACGCGCCGTCGGACAAACCGGAAAATCTGGAGGCAGATATTCTCGCCCTGCTCTGAAACCGCCTGCGGACGGATATCATGACTCCTGTTTCACAGATCAAATAGGGTACCGGGCGGCTTCTAGAAACCGCCCGGTATCCTTTGTTTGTGTTGATGCAGCCGTTATTCTCTTTGCAGCACAATGGCGATCATATTCAGGTATTTTCCACCCCCGGCTTCCCATGTTCTGCGGTCGCCCCGCGCATATTCGTTGTCGCAGCGGAGCCAGTCGGCCCAAACTTCCTCGTTGCTTTCCATTTCATGAATAGAGAGCACCGTTACGCCTTTGGTCTTGCCGATCCGCTCCGTCCAATACGCAATGTCATGAATGGTGTCGAGCTGCTCCGGCGTCCAGGAGAGCAACAGTTCCGGCGGAAGCTGATCGTGGCAGTCCCGCTTCATACCGGGAATGGCAATATAGACATAGCCGCCGCGTTTTACATATGGGAGCAGGCATTTTCCCAGATATTCCGGATCGTGCCCAAAGTAGTGGTAGGAGTCTATACTGACGATGGCGTCAAAGAATTCTTCCGCAAAGGGAAGGGTGTTGGCGTCGGCGTGTAGCGGGATGATCTGCTGTGCCGTGAGCCCCATCTGATCAAAAAAGCGTTTGTTATTGGTCGGATTACTCCATAAGTCCGCCGCAAACACACGGAATCCATACTCCTTTACCAGAAATACGGAGGTAAGGCCCTGCCCGCAGCCCAAATCCATTACCAGATCACCCGGAGCAAGCGAGTGCTGCAGCAGCAATTCTTCCAGCAGCTTAATGGGATTTGGCCCCATTATTTTTTCACGCACAAGCTGTGGGTGATACCGGTTGATTTTTCTGTATTCCATTTTAGAATCCTCCCTTGCGCTTATCGTTTTGCCGAATAAATTTGCGGCCATTTTTCATTCCGCCGACCGTCTCAAACATGGCATTAAGCTTCTGGGTTTCGATCTGTCGAGAAGAAAGGCCGTCATACCCGGCCTCCCGCCTCAGCTTTCGGTAGTTTTCCAGCCGCCGGAGGGTCAGCTCGCCGGTTTCCAGTGCCTTTAAAACCGCGCAGCCGGGTTCGTTGGTGTGCGTGCAGTCTCGAAAACGGCAGTGCTCCGCCAGCGCATCAATTTCCGCAAAGGACCGGGAAAGATCGGCGGATTCCACACCCAGTTCGCGCAGGCCGGGCGTGTCGATGACGATGCCGCCCTGCGGCAGAAGGATCATTTCCCTGCGGGTAGTGGTGTGGCGGCCTTTGTCGTCGCTGCGGGTCTGCGATGTTACCAGTAAATTCTCCCCGGCAAGGCAGTTGATCAGCGTGGTTTTCCCCACGCCGGAGGATCCGATGAAAGCCGCAGTTCTGTTGGGGCGCAGATAGGGCAGAAGCTTTTCAAAGGAATCCGGGTCGCTGCGGGAGGTTGCGATCACGTCGGTTCCCGGTGCTATTTTCATGATTTCGGACAGAACGCCGGGCAGATTCTCACAAAGATCGGCCTTTGTCAGTACTGCTACCGGGGTGGCCCCGCTGCTCCAGGCGACGGAAAGATAGCGCTCCAGGCGGCTGAGATTGTAATTGTTGTTTAAGGACATGCAAATAAAAACAATATCGATGTTGGCGGCAATGATCTGGGACTGATGCTCATTGGCCGCTGCGGTGCGTTCAAACACGCTTTTTCGCGGCAGCACCCGATGAATCATGGCGTTCCCGGTGCTGCTTTCAGCGCGGTCCGCCATCACAAAATCGCCAACCGCGGGGAATTGCGACGGATCGGCGGCCTCATACCGGAATTTACCGGAGACTTCGGCAAGGCACTCTCCGCTTTCCGTGGCAATTTTATACTGACCTTTGTATTGAGAGATCACTCTGCAAAGAAAAAGGTTTGGAGAAAGAGCGGCTTCGGCCAGAACGGAATCGTCCGCGCCATAGCGTATGATCAAATTCAATTTGTTCCACCTCTTCATAAGTTATCGTTATCAGCGATTCGATGATCAGCGGGGCGGAACACAAATTGCGCAAAAAAAGGGCATAGCTGCTACACTATGCTCCAACAGTTTCAAAAATGTCTGTCAGGACACAGTTCTGCAGAAACGTGATTGCACAGCAAACAAAGCGACCGGTCGTCGCTTATTTTCCCACATGCAATTTGTGTTCCTTACAGAACAATCTCCAAAAAAGACACCTCGTTTTCTATTTTCTTTACTTTAGCACGACAGAGCCGCAATTGTCAACCGGTCGCCCCACGCTGAGGGCCGGCAGCCGGAGATGTTTTTTTCTGTCTGCCGACTCCTTTTCGTCCAAAGGATTTCTTTACTTTTGCAATGGATTGTGCTATTCTCACGTTAGCAAAAACTAACTATTGGAATTAAATCAGCATATTGGAGGCTCAATGATGAAATTGCTTGTTTATGGTGCGGGCGTCATTGGAAGCTACCTGGCCCACGTGCTGTGCGCGGCCGGGCACGATGTATCCATTCTTGCACGCGGACGGAGAAAAGAAGAGCTGGAGAAAAACGGCCTTGTGATCCGCCATTATACTCAAAGAAAGACGACACACGATCACCCTCGAGTCATCGAGGGACTGGATTCTTCCGAGCATTACGACGCCGTTTTTGCCGTAATGCAGTACCAGCAGATGCGGGGGATACTGGATGATCTCGCGCGGGCGGACAGTCCGGTGGTGGTTCTGGTCGGCAACAATCTCTCCGCTACGGAAATGGAGGAATACATAAAAACGCATACCGCGGTGCCGAAAACAGTTGTATTCGGGTTTCAGGGGACCGGAGGAAGACGCGAAAACGGCGAATCAGTGTGTGTACGGGCCGGCGCCGGGGGACTGGAATGCGGGCTTTTAAATTCTCTGCCCGACCCAAAAACGAAAGAGGTGCTCGATCACATTTTTCAAAACAGCAAATACAAGCTCTTGTACCAGCCGGGGATGCAGGCGTGGTACCAGTGCCACTTGGCGCTGATTTTACCCGTGTGCTACCTGTGCTACGCGCTGGACTGCGATCTGACCAAGGCCTCCCGTGCCCAGCTGCGGCAGACGATGGACGCCGCAAGGGAGGGGTACCGGCTGCTTCGGGGGCAGGGGGTTCCCATCCTGCCGCAGGGGGATGATCGGTATTTTGAACCCGGGCCAAAACGGGCGGTGATGTCCGCCCTGCTTTGGATTATGGCGAAAACGGCTTTGGGGCGTCTTGCCGCCAGCGATCACTGCCGGAATGCGGTAACAGAAATGCACGCGCTGGACGATGGATTTGCGCAGGTGCGCAACCGCACTCCCGATTTCCCGATGCCGCAGTGGGACTCCCTGCGCGCGCAGATACCTGACTGGGATACGCTGTAAAAAACCAGCCGCCGAAATACCCGGCGGCTGGTTTTTATATGATGTATTTACTGTTTTGGTTTGCTGTTGCCTGCACCAGCTTATTCTTCCAGCGTGAGTCCGTATCCGCCAATCACGCCGCGCAGTTCTTCCACATACGAAAGAGCCTGCTTGCTCAGCTGAATCTGACGGTTGGAAATCCAACCCACCTGAATCTTATCGTCAACAATCAGCGGAACCGAGGTGATGTTGTCGCCGTTCAGGTCGGCGCTGACAATTCCGGTGGAAATGGTGTAGCCGTCCAGGCCGATCATCAGGTTAAAGATCGTTGCGCGGTCGCTGACGTGAATGCTTTTTTTATGAAAAACGGTGCTCAGGATTTCTTCTGAAAAATAAAAGGAGTTGTAGTCACCCTGTTCAAATGAAAGATAGGGATATTCCTCCAAATCCTCCAGCGTAACGGATTTTCGCTTTGCCAAAGGGTTGCTGGAGCTGATAAAAATATGCGGCTCTGCCGTAAACAGCGGGTGAAATTCCAGATGATTTTCTTTGAGCAGCTTGTCGATCACCTTTTGATTAAACGGGTTGCGGTACAGAATTCCGAGCTCACTGCGCAGTGTTTTTACATCCTCAATGATCTCGTAGGTTCTGGTTTCGCGCAGCGTGAATTCATACTCATCGGCTCCGCTTTTCCGGATCATGTTGACGAACGCGTTGACCGCAAAGGCGTAGTGCTGGGTAGAAATCGAGCACAGCTGACGCGAAGGTTTTTTGTTCAGATACCGCTGCTCAAGCAGGCTGGCCTGCTCGACGACCTGACGCGCATAGCCGAGGAACTCCGCGCCGTCGGAGGTAAGCGTGATTCCCTTGGGCGTGCGCAGAAAAAGCTCGATCCCCATTTCAGATTCCAGCTCCTTTACGGCGCTGGAAAGGCTTGGCTGGGTGATATACAGCTTTTTTGCCGCTTCGTTGATGGAACCGCTGTTTACAATTTCAATAATGTATTTCAGCTGCTGCAGCGTCATAATACATTCCTCCACACGACGTGATTTCTGTGTAAGCCCCAGGCGTTTTGTTTGCAGACAATCTGCCTGGAAGCGGGTATTTCATCCCTGACGAAAACAGGGACGAAATGAATGGTATTTTTATTATACCCCATGATGGGGAAGAGGGCAACGCCGGAATCCGGGGAACGCAAAAAATCCCCTCAGGCAGCGTAAGCCGCCAAAGGGGATCAAGCGATTCATTATTTCTGCTTCTGCATGCTCTCTGCAATGTTGCGCGCAACCACTACGCCGGTCACGGAGGCCTGCATCAGGCCACGGGTAATGCCCGCGCCGTCGCCGATGGCGTACAGATTTTCCACAGACGTTTCGAATGTGTTTTTGACCTTGACCTTCGAGGAGTAGAATTTCACCTCAACGCCATACAGCAGCGTGTTTTTGGAATACAGGCCGGGGGCGATTTTGTCAAATGCGCGCAGGCCTTCCACCACGCTGGTCAGGTGGCGGTGGGGAAGAACGAACGACAGGTCGCCCGGCACCGCGTTTTTCAGGGTGGGCACTGTCGTCGAGCGCTTCAGGCGGGAAACGTCGGTGCGGCGGCCCATCAGAAGATCGCCCAAACGCTGTACCATAATGCCGCCGCCGGTCAGCATGTTGCCAAGCTGTGCAATATAGCGGCCGTATTCAATGGGCTGGTGGAACGGCTCGGTAAAGTTGGTCGAAACCAGCAGCGCAAAGTTGGTGTTGTCCGTGCGGCGTCCTTCGTCTGCGTAGCTGTGGCCGTTGACCACTGCGATTCCGTTTCCGCCGACGCCGCCCTCGTAATGCTCCTCGCTTACGATTCCGCCCGGGTTCATGCAGAAGGTGCGCACCTTGCTCTCAAAGGTATCGGAGTAATATACGAGCTTTGCTTCGTACAGGTGAGTGGTCAGCGGGTCCATCACCGCGTTCGGCACCTCGACGCGCACACCGATGTCTACCGCGTTGTTTGTGGTGGAGATCCCATTCTCCGCCGCAACACGGGTCAGCCAGTCCGCACCGCCGCGGCCGGGGGCCAGAACAATGTACGGCGCCGTCAGACACTTGCGCTCGCCCTGCTTATTGATTGTCCACACGCCGGTGGCTTTGCCGTTTTCATTCTGAATCGTTTCGGCGGTCGTGTATTCCAGAAACGTGAAATTCTCTTTCGCGTTCAGGTAATCATACATGCGGCTGAGTACCTCGTAGGAATACTCGGTTCCCATATGGCGAACGGGACAAGGCACCAGCTGAACGTTATGCTTTTTCGCGTCATATGCGATCTTATCCGCGAATTTGTCGCTCAGGCCGTATACGGTTTCCGGCGCGCCGAAGCCCAGGTAGATTCCGTCTGCGTAATGGATCAGGTCGGTTACTTCCTCGCGCGGCAGGTAATCGGTCACATTGCCGCCCACCTCGTAAGAAAGCGAAAGCTTGCCGTCGGAAAAGGCGCCGGCGCCGGCCCATCCGTTCATAATATGGCAGGGGTTGCAGTGGGCGCAGATTCCTCTGGTTCTGGCAGGACAGGCCCGGCGCGCAATGGTGCTGCCGCTGTCGATCATCAGAACTTTTGCCTGCGGAGCGGTTTTTTCCAGCTCCAATGCCGCAAAAATGCCTGCAGGGCCGGCCCCCACGATAATTACGTCGTACTCAAACATGAATTGACCTCCTGAAATTTAAATAAACACAGCAAAACAAACCTGCAGGAAAGCTCCGGCAGGCTTACATGGGGCGCTGATACCCAAGGTGTTTTTACTGGGTTTACAGATAAAATACGATGGAAAGAACAGAGCCGGCGATCAGTACCGCGCAGATCAGTGCAACGATTCGCACCCAAAGAGTCTGACTGCTTGCGCTTGTCTTTTTGTGCTTCAACTGCGGCATACGTTCTCCCTCCATTCATAACCTTTTGTATTATACCTAAAAAAAGGGAGATATATGTTACCGAGCTGTAAACAAACGATAAAAAATCGCATAGTGCAGTATGAGGCTCTCATGCTTGACAAGCGATTGTATTTGCAATAGAATGGTTTCTGTCAACATGGAAGTTGTAGAACAGGAGAAGGATATGGCAAAAAAAGAGGATAATCGCAGCAGCCGCGGTGGAAACCGCAGGCCAAGCGGAGAGATAGACCGCTATAATTATGTAGACCGCGACATCTACAGCAACAGTGACCGCGACGGATACAGCTCTGCCGGTTCGGCGAGAAAATCATCCCCCAGGCGGCGCCCGCCCAAGAAAAAAAGGGGCAGAAAAGTTGGGGTTATTGTTTTGGCGGTTGTTCTTCTGCTGTGTGCAGGTATCTACGCATACGCGTCATCCCTGCTGTCGCAGGTGCACCGCGATAACACAGACGCCAACAGCTACGTGCAGCAGCCTTCCGACGCGCCGCAGTGGGATGTGATGTCGAACAAGCAGGTGACGAACATTCTTCTGATCGGTACCGACCGCGAGCAGGACGGCTTGCGGCGTTCAGATACCATGATGCTGGTCTCGATCGATAATCATAATAAAAAAGTTAAGCTGACTTCCTTTTTACGCGATTTGTATGTGGAGATTCCCACGATCGGCAAAAATAAGCTCAACGCTTCTTTCAGCAATGGCGGCGCCGCACTGACGATGCAGACGATTGAAAATAACTTCCGTATCAATATCGATAAATTCGTTTCCATCGATGTCGACAGCTTTGCCGAGATCATCGATAAGATGGGCGGAATTGAGGTCAATATCAGCCAGGCTGAGGCCGACGAGATGAACCGCGTGATGGATGCCCAAATGAGCGCGGGTACAAATCATATGCGCGGTACGCTGGCGCTGTATTATTCCAGAATCCGGCGCATCGACAGCGACTTTGGGCGTACAGGCCGCCAGCGCCAGGTGATCAGCTGCATGGTGGACAAGCTCAAATCAAAAAATCCCATCGAGCTTTCGTCTTTGCTGCACGATTATATGGGGTATGTGACGACGAATCTGTCCGACGGCGAAATGCTCAGTCTGGCCGCGAGTGCGATGGGCATTATGAGCTACCCGATGGAAACGCTGCACATACCCGAAACCGGCATGTATGAGGACAAACGGGTTTCCGGCATCGGTGATGTGCTGAATCCCGATCTGGAGGCGAACAGCAAAGCGCTGCGCGAGTTTATTTACGGCACAGACGCACAGCAATAAAAGTTGAAAATCCCGTTCCGCTTTTGACGGAACGGGATTTTTTAGATAGATGTGAAAATGCGGCGGGATATCCCGCCGCATTTG
>NZ_CBYL010000025.1 GCF_000577335.1 Faecalispora jeddahensis
GTGGTCGCCGCCTCCCTTACTTCCAAATTTAAAGAAGAACGGAAGAATGATACTGAAGAGCGCAAAACCAAGCAGATCAAAATTATTTTTCACAATGTTTTTGCTGACGGGCAAAATCTTATACTTCAGCCCTCCGACAAAAATGCTCATTCCCATCACAAGCAGAATGTTGCCGAGTATCGATCCTGCAAGGCTTGTGAGCACCAAAGAATAGAGGCCCGCCTTAACGGCGAATCCGCAGATCAGGATCTCCGGTACGTTCCCCATGGTGGCATTCAGAAAGCCGCCAATCTTTGGGCCGGTGTACAGGCTGATCTGTTCGGTCGAATCCCCCAGCACGGCGGCCAGAGGGATGATGCCGGCGCAGCAAAGCCAAAACACGATGCCATCGCTTAAGTGGAGTCCGAATCTTGCAACAAAAGTGATTGGAATAAAAATCAACAGCCAGTACAAATACTTCATCGTCATTCTCCTTTTGGAATGTTCAAAGTACATTTTGCAACTTAAAAAAGGCCTGTTTGTGGCAGATGATGTTACACTGTTTTATCTGCTAATAAAAAAGTGCCCGCTACTCCTCTTGTTCAGAGAGAAGGCGGGCACTTTCAAGGGAAGGGGTTCTCAGAATGCAGATTTTTGGCTGCGCCTTGAAAATCCAAAGGAACCACTGCACACGATGAGAATATCTTGCTTGAACGATAGTACAGATTACCACGCCGCCGATTTTCAAAGCAGATTAGAGTCACAGAGATCGATACTTTACAACGGAACAGCTTGCAAGATACTTATTGAATGCCGAGATTACCCCTTCCGCATTCTTATTTTTCACCCATATAAGGGTAACGGTAGTTTTCGGGCGGGCAGAGATTTTCTCTGATCGTCTGCGGACTCATCCAGCGGATCATATTGAAGATGCTGCCGGCCTTATCATTGGTACCGGAACCGCGGGCGCCGCCAAAAGGCTGCTGACCGGTCAAAGCGCCGGTTGGCTTATCGTTGATATTAAAATTACCGGCGGAATGACGCAGACGGTCTTCCAAATCTGCAATTTCTTTGCGATCCTCGCAGAAAATCGAACCGGTAAGAGCATAGATGGAGGAATTGGCGCAGTGGTCTACCATCGCGTCATATTCGTCCTCACCGTAGACATATACCGTCAAAACGGGGGCAAACAGCTCTTTGATCATGGTGATGTAGTTGGGCGTCTTTGCCTGAATCAGCGTCGGATAGATGAACCAGCCCACGCTGCCGTCATAGCCGCCGCACAGGACATCGGCATCCGGCGATTTCTTTGCGGCGTCAATATAGCCGGTGATTTCGTCAAAGGCGTTCTTGTCGATAACTGCACCCAGGAAATTCGTGAAGTCGGTCACGTCGCCCACTTTAATCGTAGAAATCTCTTTCAGAAGCTTTTCCTTTAGCTGCGGCCAAATCTTAGCGGGAACATAGCAACGGGACAAGGCGGAGCATTTCTGGCCGGAATATTCATAGGCGCCACGGATCATGGCTGTAACCAGCGCGTCGATATTGGCGCTCTCGGTTGCAAAAATGTAGTCTTTGCCGCCGGTCTCGCCTACCAAACGGGGGTAGCTGCGGTATTTGTCAATGTTCTCGCCGATCAGCTTCCAGGTACTTTTGAATACCTCTGTCGAACCGGTGAAATGGAAACCGGCCAGACGCGGATCGCTGAGGACATGTTTGCTGACATCGGAACCGCGGCAGGGAATAAAGTTGATAACGCCGTCAGGAACGCCGGCCTCTTGAAACGCTTTCATAATATAGTAGCTTGCCAGAATAGCGGTAATGGCGGGCTTCCAAACCACAACGTTGCCCATAATAGCGGGAGCAGCAGGCAGGTTGCCGTTAATTGCGGCGAAATTAAAGGGCGTTACCGCGCAGACAAAACCCTCCAGAGGACGGTATACAAGCCGGTTGAACATGCCCGGTGTAGGCTTGGGCTGCATGCTGTAAAGCTGATCGGCAAAGTGGATTCCATAACGGATCAAATCGCACAGCTCATCCGGGGAATCGCATTCTGCTTCCCATGCAGTCTTGCTTTGCCCCAGCATAACGGCGGCAGTGATGACAAAGCGATACTTTCCCTGAATCAACTGGGCTGCTTTTTCAAAAATGGCAAAGCGATGTTCCGCGGGCAGTTTCTCCCAGTCTTCTTTTGCAGCCATCGCTGTATCAACGGACTCTTTCAACAGTTTTTCGTCACAGCGGCACCATTCCGCCAACACCAGAGAATGCTTGTGAGGGGCAGTCACTTTGTAACGATCCTCCGTGAAAACCTCTTTGCCGTTGATAATTGCCGGGATGACAATGGGGTTGGCACTCTGACGTTCCAGTTCTTTCTTCAGAGCAGCCCGTTCCTCTGTACCCGGGGCCATGGAGCAGGCAGGGACATTGTCAGGCGACGGAACATAAAAATGACTATTCATAATCAACAAGTACCTCCTTTAATTTTCATTCCTGATTTATTGTAACAGCGGTGTGCTTTTTGTGATGTGCCGGTTTTCTCCTGTTTTTTGCCGAATCTCTCCTGCTGCTGAGCGGGGCGGCAAATTACTGTTTGAGACCACCTGCAATCTAAAAAAACACACCGCTGTTTTTTTGTATGGCGATTCGTTTGCGGGCCGGCAGACAGCGTCCCCCTGACAGACAGGGTTATGAGGGCTCTGAAAGGGCTATCTGAAAAGAGTTATCTGTTTCTCGCACCGACCTTCAGCACGTTGCGCAAATAATCGATGCTTTCTTTGCAGGCCTGAATTTCTTTTTCACGGGCAACTTCCAGAGAATCGTTTCCAATCTCATATTCCACTTCAAAGGTGATGCGGTCCAGAGGGGCCTTTTCCCGCAACGTTTTCAGAACTTTCACGCAATCGATGTCTCCCTGGCCTATGGCTACGCCGATGGAATGGGTTCCGTCCGGGTCCACAACCAGCTTGTTATCACAAAAATGGCAGCAATTTGCATACGGAGCCATCTTTTCAACGCAGGCCTCGGGGCCTTCCAGCACGACCAAAGAATTGATCGTATCCACGCAAGCGCCGATATCGGGGTGATTCAATTGCTGAATCAGCCAGATCACTTCGTCGGCATAGGTATCGCAGTGATTTTCGATCGAGATCGTCAGGCCCAATTCTTCCATCAACGGAATATTGGCCTTGAACTCGTCATAGCGGTCGCTCAATTGGCGCATGACGTCGGGGTGGAAGCAGGTACCGTAAAGAGGACGCGGGCGTTCGATGTCTAGGCTGAATTTGACCAGTTCGGCCCCGATCGCCTTGCCGTTGAGCAACGCATCTTTTACCGTGGAGTTGACGCGGGGGTCACAAGGCGCGTTGAAGGAAACATTGTATTCCAGATAAAGATCGTGAGCTTCCGCGGCGGCTTTCACTTTGGCCAAATGTGCGGGATCCAGCGATTCCAAATCCACATTGGTAATATGTAATCCGTCCAGTCCCCATTCCACGGCCAGGTCCATCAACTGAAACAGGTCGATGGACTTTTCAAACGCATGAGCATCCTGAAAGCCCCAGCTTTCTCCCAAACCGCTGAGATGAAGAGTATAACTATGCATGCCTAATTTGATTTGACGTTCGGTGTTTTTCATCTTGATTCGCTCCTTTAATCGTAAATTTTATGATCCAAAACGCCCCTCTTACCGTCAGCTGTCAAGGGAAAAAGGCGCGTCTGAATTCATGAACCTCACTAAACAAATTCCATTTACAAGTAACCATAAGCAATAATCAGGCCAATTGTGGTATGCGCATTCAAAATTTTATTTTATAAAGACAAAAAGAAGAAAAAATAAGATTTTATCAGAATTTTTGTAACTCATAGCAGAAATAAAAATCAAATGTTTTTTATTTATAGCGCATCTGCCGGACATTGGGTGCAAAAAACGCAAAAATTTTTGCAGGCTGCAAATAATCGTATTTGCAGTGAAAATAAAAAACCCCCAGCATTTTGATTTATGCCGCGGGTTTGAGTTTTCTTATTTGTCGTTTTCACTCAAAAGAGCTTTTACATTCATGCCGCTGCGCTTGATACGATACTGAAGATTTTGGCGGCTGATCCCAAGGGAACGGGCCGTTTTTGAAATATTGCCGTTGTTCTCCAACAAAGCTCTTCGAAGCATCTGGAGTTCGATATTTTGGGTGGTACGGATGAGCGAACCGGTATTCTCTTGTATTTTGATCTTCTCGTAAGGGGGCGCGCAAGCTGCTGAATTCAGAATGTGATCCGGTATATAGTCCGGAGTGATCAGTGAAAGATCGTTCGGCAGAATATTCATGGCGTGTTCAATGCAATGCTCCAATTCCCGAACATTTCCCGGCCAATGATAGGAATGAAAAAGATCTAAAGTCGCGGAAGAAATATTCCGCACGTTTTTGAGCAGCTTTTTATTAAAACCAAGGATAAAATTCTTGGACAATAAGGGGATATCCTCTTTATGTTCGCGAAGCGGCGGAATACTGATATTGACAACGCCCAGCCGATAAAACAAATCCTGACGCAGTTTATTTTCTTCAATCGCCTGATAAGGCGGAATGTTGATATTGGACAGCACCCTGACATCCACATGAATTTCCGCCGCACCGCCCACACGCCGGATCATGCCGTCCTGCAACACACGAAGCAGCTTAGACTGGAGAAAAATATTCATCGAATTGATTTCATCCAGCAAAAGAGTTCCGCCGTTCGCCTGTTCAAACAGGCCGGCTCTGCATTCCGCCCCGGTATAGGCGCCCTTTTCCGTGCCGAACAGCAGTCCCTCCAGCAAATTGTCTGGGATGGCTGCGCAGTTGATCGCTATAAACGGGCCGTTTGCCCGCCGGCTGGCGTTATGGATGCTTTGCGCTAAAAGCTCCTTGCCTGTCCCCGTTTCCCCATAAATCATCACGGAGGAATCGGACTGCGCGATCTGCCGGCATCTGGTGACCATTTTATCCATAGCCGAGCTGATGTAAATGATATCACTGAACTGATGTTTGGCGGTTAAAGCACTCTTTTCCTTTGCTTTGGCAGTGGAGGATCGCTCCAATAACTTGCTCTGCAAATCGATGATTTGCTTATGCAGTTCGCTGGCAGTGGACCAGTCCTCCATTACGTTATAGGCGCCTAACGTCTGGCCGTTTTGAACTATGGGCGAAATGTTCGCAACAATATCTACATTCTTCCCAAAACAAGTGGTGTAATATTGGCGCAGGTTCAGCTTGGGGCGCTTGTCCTGAATCACCTGGGGAACTGCAAGAAGCGAGCCGTCCTGTAAATGGTAAACCTCTGACACATGCTTGCCCAGAACATCCGATGTCACGATGGAATCCAGATTGACCGCCGCATCGTTAAGAAGATAGAGGCGTCCCTGTTCATCGAACAAGATCACGGCCTCGCTGATTCCGTTCAGCACGCTGATCAGCATGTCATGGCAGGCGTCATTCGTGGCCAAACGAAAGACAATCATTCGTGTATCAGGAGGAAGATCCGAAAGCTCCGGCGTTGTACACCGGCACAAATATTCGCCGAAAGCAATATTAGCATAGCGAACCGGGTCGGATTCCCCGCAGAGCAGCGCGGCGGACTCCGGCATAGCGGTTCCCACTAAATTTCCACCGCCGTGGAGCAGGCGATCCCCCGCTTCATTGATGGACAGGATTTGGTTGTCTTCAGAGATCAGCACGGCACCCAGTCCGCACTGAGAAAGAAGTTCCATGGCATCCGGATATCTCATGGCCATTACCTCCCATTTCTTATTCCGTGTGTGATAGCAATATTTAATCTGTGGAATATTGATCCTACTTCGAAAATCGCCGCTATTTAATACTATACATAAAACGCCCGAAAGTAAAGCAAAAATTTTTGCAACTATGCTAAAAGTGCAAAAAATTTTGCTTATTTTTTGCGACTTGTCCATAGAGTAAAACGGTAAAAATGATCAACAAATCCGTTCAATATGAGGATATTCCTGTACTTTTTGATTTTTGTCCTTAGTTGGCACGTCTTTTGCTTATAGTAAAAGTGAAGGAGATCGGGAATATCTCCTGTCAATTTATTATGGATTATGGCTAATCGTACTTGTACCCGAAGGGGTGCAGGTATACTCGAGAGCTAACCTTGAAGGAGGAAATCTAGATGAGTGTAGAAAAGCATTCCGCAGGGACCATGGTGTATTTGAAGAATATGCCGATCGCGGTTCTGGGCGGCGGAGCAGTCGGTAAAACCTGTGCGGCAGACATGAAACTGGCCGGACGCGAAGTCCGCCTGTTTGATATGATGCCTTTTGCAGAGAAAACTTTGGCCAATCTGGGAAAGACCGGTATTCTGCTGGACGGTGTTCAGCGCAACCGGTATTGTTTCGAACGGTCCGGCCGCGCGTACTTCGACGTGGTGACAAGCAATATCGAATGGGCCGTCAAGGGCGCCGGCCTAATCGTGGTGGCGGCCCCCGCAATGGCTCACGAACCCTTTTTCCGCGCCCTGATCCCTCATCTGGAAGACGGCCAGGTGATCCATATTTTCACCGACAACTATGCCACCCTGCTTCTCCGCCGCCTGATGCGGGAGATGGGCTGCACGAAACAGGTTATTGTCGGCGGCTGGTCCTCTGCCCCTTACGGTACCCGTTTGGAATCAGTCAACGGCTTTGTATTCCCCCACGTGGGCGTAAAATACCGGGCGATTACCCTGCGCGGCGCCTCTCTTCCCATGTCCGACATCGACGCTTTTATGGAGTCGGCCCGATACCTTCCCTGCATCGATGCTGTCACTCAGGGCGAGGGCCCTTCGACCGGCAACACCGTACTGGATATCGGTTTTGCCAACATCAACCCCGTGATCCATGTTCCGGCCACGATTCTGGGTGTGTCGACGATGGAAAACTGGGGCGTGATCTTCGGCGGTCACGACAAAACCACCTATTCCATGTACAGTCACGGCCTGAGCCCTTCCATCTGCGAGGTTCAGTATCAGTTTTATGAGGAAGAAAAGGCCCTGGCAAAAGAGATCGGCGTCGGTACGCCCAGCTACAATTATGAATCCTTCTTCTCCCGCCGCAGCGTGCTGACACAGGAGTATATGGGTCTGGATGAGAACGGGAAAGACAATGTGGTATTTCCGCTGGATCAACCGTCCAACGAAGGCAATACCGGCCCCAACAACATCAACCATCGCTATCTAACGGAGGATGTGCCGGTAGGGTGCAAAATCTATCACGACCTGGGGGTTCAGTATGGAGTTCCCACCCCGATTATTGACTCGATGATCGTTTTGGCAGGCGCGATGCACAAGAAGAGTTTCTTTGAAACCAGCAAGTATAATCTGGCCTATCTGGGAATCGACAACATGCCCAAAGAAGAGCTGCTGGCTTACCTGAACAAAGGAGTATACAACCGCTGAACCAAATTCAACCGGTATTGGGATTTTTTATTCCGTTCCTGCTCCCGCGCAGACCCCGTGAAAGGGCTGCAATGAAGCAATACAAATTTGATAAGAGGAGGTTTTTTCAATGGCGCAAACTTATATGGAGCGCATTCAAGCACTGCGCAAACAGTATCTGGACACCCGGGTAGACATGGATGTCTACAATGCAAAGTATCTGACCGAAGGTTTCAAAGCGACTGAGGGCCAGCCCTGGATCATTCAGAAGGCGACCGGTTTTCTTCACCAGTGCCGTAAGAAAAATATCTATATCCAGGACAACGAGCTGCTGGTCGGCGGCGCCGGCTTCAAGCCCCGCTGCGGCATCCTGTGCGCCGATAGTTCCTGCTCCATTCTGGATCGGGAACTGAACACGATCAGCACCCGTAAATTCGATCCTTTCTACCTGAGCGAGGAAGGCAAGAAGGTCTTTCAAGAAGAAGTTTCTGATTATTGGAAGAATAAATGCGTGCTGGATCGCTGGCGCGCTCTGGCTCCGGAAGATATGGAGACGTTGCGGGACAACGGGATGATCTATATTGACCGCAAGGCCGTGCGCGGCTACGGCGAGACCACGCCCGGCTGGGATCGCCTGCTGACTTTGGGGATTTCCGGCATCCGCAAAGAGGCGGAAGAGGCCTTGGCAAAGCTGGATGACTCTCATGTGGGTGATCTGGAGAAGATGTTCTTCCTGAAATCCGAGATCATTGTCTGCGAAGGCGTCGTCACTCTGGCTAACCGCCATGCCGATCTGGCGGAAGAGATGGCCGCCGGGTGCGCCGACCCCGTCCGCAAGGCGGAGCTGGAAAAGATCGCCACCGTGTGCCGCCGTGTGCCCGAACATCCCGCTTCTTCTTTCTATGAGGCCGTACAGAGCGTACTGTCCTATGAGTATGCCATCTATATGGAACAGAACGCCTCGTCCTACAATCTGGGCCGCATCGACCAGTATTTGTATCCGTATTACAAGGCGGATATCGAGAAGGGCGTGATCACCAAAGAGGAAGCGCAGGAGCTGCTGGACTGCCTGTGGATCAAAATCGCCGAGCTGAGCCTGTTCCAGGACGAAATCACCGCCCAGTACGCTGCCGGCTACTGCATTACCGTAAACGTCACCGCCGGCGGTATCGATCAGTTTGGCAACGACGCTGTCAACGAGCTGTCCTACATGGCTATTCAGGCCACGATGGACGTTCAGTTCAAAGAGCCCAATCTGTCCATCCGCTACAATATTTCCAAAAATCCCGACGCTTTCCTGCGCAAGGCGGTTGAGTCCATCCGTATGGGCCTTACGATGCCCGCGATCCACCATGACGACGCCGGTATCCGCATGCTGTTGAACAAGGGAGTGCCCTTGAGCGAGGCTTGGGACTGGAATCCCTGCGGCTGCGTAGAGACCAACCTGTCCGGCCGTATGAAGCAGTACACCGATATGGCCGACGTTAATCTGGGCGGTATTGTTGAGATGGCTTTGAACGACGGCGTCAGCCGCAAAACCGGCAAGCGGGTATCCATTTCAACCGGAGACCCCGTAAACTTTAAGACCTTCGACGATTTCTTTGACGCTGTCAAGGCCCACATCCGATATTTTGTCGATGTGATTGTTTCCGGCAACCAGCTGCTGGATTATCTGAGCATGAATTACCGCCCCGTGCCGTGCCTGTCTCTGACGTACCCCCACTGCATTGAGAGCGCTAACGATTACAGCATGGGCGGCGCCAAATACAACTGCGGCGGCGGCGTCATCACCGTTGGTCAGGCAGATATCATTAATTCTCTGGCCGCTGTGCGGAATCTGATATATGATGAGAAGAAGCTCACTATGCAGCAGCTGTGCAACGCACTGGCGGCAAATTTCAAAGGCTACGAAGACGTTCAGAAACTGTGCATGGAGGCCCCCAAATACGGCAACGACGACGAACGGGCCGACTGGATCGTGGGCGAGGTGTTTACCTATATCATCAACCAGTTTGAGACGTATGATACCAAGTTCGGCAGGATGACCTGCGGCATGCTGCCCGTATCCGGCAACACCCCCATCGGTGAGTGGGTCGGCGCCCTGCCTTCGGGCCGTTATGCCTGGACTCCTTTGACCGACGGCATCGGGGCTACCGGCGGTACCGATATCAACGGGCCCACCGCTCTGCTCAAATCCGTCAGCCATATCCCGCACGCCCGCTTTACGCAGGGAACGCAGCTCAACATGAAAATGGAGCCTGAAATTCTGGCAGGCGAGAAAGGCCTGACACACATGATGCACCTGCTGAAAACGCTTTGCACATTAGATGTCTACCACGCCCAGTTCAACGTGATCAACCGGGAGACTTTGCTGGCCGCTCAGGAGCATCCGGAGCAGCACAGGGATCTGTTGATCCGTGTCGCCGGCTATACCGCTTTCTTTATCGAGCTTGGCAAGGAAGTGCAGGATGAGATCATCAGCCGCACTTCGATCAGAAGCTGGTGATATGGAACCGGCAGTAGCAACAATTCGGGATAATGATTAACCGGTAAAGGGGCGAGCAACCATTTGTAACAAACAAAAAGAGAGAGAGACAAACGAAAAAGAAGAGATTCGCGGTGTAGTGCTGCGAATTGAGCGCAGCTCCATTTATGACGGCGACGGCTTTCGTACCGTTGTGTTTTTAAAAGGATGTCCGTTATGCTGCCAATGGTGCTCTACCCCTGAAAGCCAATCCTTCGAAATAGAGTATACGGAGCAGAATACGTATGGCAGAATAATGACAGTGGAAGAGGTGATGAAAGAAGTCAGAAAAGATTCTGCTTTTTTCTTTCACTCCAAGGGAGGCGTAACTTTGTCTGGCGGTGAGCTCTTATCCCAGCCGGGCTTTACGCTGGCCCTGCTGCAGGCAGCCTGGTCGGAATGCATCAATACGGCAATCGAAACCACTTTTTTTGCTCCATGGGCGACGATTCATTCGATTCTTCCATATGTAGACACCGCGTTTGTGGATATGAAAGTGTTTGACCGGGAGCGGCATAAATTTTACTGTGGCGTTGATAATCAGATCATCCTTGAAAATCTGCTGCAGACGAATACGGTGGAAAAGCCGTTCCGGCTGGTCGTTCGTGTCCCCATTATTCCGGGAATCAACGATTCGGAGGAAGAATTGGAGCAGATTGGGCAATTCTGTTCGAAACTGCGTTATCTTCACCATGTTCAGCTGCTTCCATACCATCGATTGGGAACAGAGACCTACAAAAAACTGGGACGTCAATACTTGCTTGCCGACATCCTCTCCCCTTCTGCGGAACAGATGCTGCGCTGCCAGGAAATCCTGCGAAAGCACGTGGAGCAGGTACTCTGAGTTTTGCGGCACTTTCTTGAAATACGCTTAAAATTTGGGGATCGCAGGGTTTGTCAATCATGTGAAATCGTGTAATGGATTCTGATCAAGGCAGGAAAAGGGATGTGTCGGTTTTAAAGCAGCGCAGAGAGGCAGGTTTTCAGCCCGCTCGCAAGTGAATAAAAGCAATGGCGGGCATAAAATCTTTCAATCAAAAACAGTCACCGGACTTTTCATTGTGCCTGAACGTGTGGGTGGGGGTTCCTCTCTTTGCTTTCGGTTTCTTCGGCAGAGAAAGGCTCCCGCCACCGTATGGCGCGAAAGCTTTCAGAATATCGTTGATATCCTTTTGAACTTTGTTTCGTATGGAAATCTAACGACATGTCTCCTTTTTCTCATTTTTTAACTGCCCCAATAAAACAAGTTTTGCAGGAACCTTTTCAAAATCAGCTTGCCGTAAAAAAATATTAATTAGGAGGGAATTATGAATACCAATCAAGTGACAATGGATACAGTCCCTTTGAATAAATTCCATTTAAAGCTATTTGCCTACTGTGCCGGGTGCCCATTAGTGGACGGGTATGTTCTGGGAAGCGTCGCAATCTCCCTTTCGATCATGAGTACCCAAATCCCTATGTCTCCGATTATGTCGGGTCTAATTGGAATGGGATCTCTTTTGGGGATGTTTTTCGGCGGCATGTTTGGCGGCTACATAACGGATTTGATCGGCCGAAAGAAAATGTATATTCTCGATTTTGCTTTTCTCACCGTTCTGGGGGTTCTTCAGTTTTTTATCAGTGATCCAATACAGTCGTTCATCATACGAATCCTTTTGGGCGTCGGCTTAGGAGCGACCTTCCCCATTGCAGGGCCCTACCTGTCGGAATTTTCCCCGCAAAAAAATCGCGGGACCTTTGTTGGGGCGCTCAATGCGGTCTGGTTTATCGGTTATGCGCTTTCTTATGTGGTTTGCTACCTTTTATTGCCTGTCGGCGTGAATAACTGGAGATGGATGCTTGTAAGCGGTGCAATTCCTTCCCTGCTCTGGCTGTTCGCTATAGTTGCCATGCCGGAATCCCCCCGCTGGCTGGTCAGCAAAGGAAGAGAAGAGGAAGCAAACAAGATTCTGAAACAGATCGGTGATAATGTCGTTCTGCCGGAAGAACAGGAACCCGAGGAAAAGACTGCTTTTCTCGATATCTTTCGGAACGGGTATGGAAAATGGGTCTTTTTCGCAGCAGCTTTCTGGACGCTTCAAATTGTGCCGGTGTTCGGGTTAGGAACCTATCTTCCGACTATTATGGAGAAATTCGGCTTTGCACAGGGAAATTTGCAGTACCTGGGATCGGCGATCATAAACTGCCTGTATCTGATTGGCCTGATTCCGATCTTCCTTTATATGGACACTGCCGGGAGGAGACCTACGCTCATTTGGTCGTTCCTTATCTGCGCCGTCGCATTATTGATATTGGGTCTGATCTCTGGTATGAATATGCCGTTTGGGGTCATCCTGATTTTATTTGTACTCTTTGGAGCGTCCAACACGGCGGGCGGAGCACACCAGTGGGTCTATCCCAATGAGCTTTTCCCAACGCATATTCGGGCAACAGCAGTGGGCTTTATTACTGGAGTGACCCGTGTACTATCTGCTATTTCTACGTTTTTTGCCCCAATCGTTTTGTCTAATTTCGGCTTGACCGCTACCTTGTATATTTGTGCGGCAGTATCTGCGGCCGGACTTTTGCTTTCCATTGTCATGGCCCCGGAAACAAAAAATATGAATTTGACGAAGGCTGCCTCTTTAAACAAATCCATCTAAGATTCTTAAAAGAAATTCACTTTATGTCAGCAGCAAACTGAAAGGAATGATCAATGCAATGAAAACAACAATCGGATGTATCGGCGCGGGAAATATCGTAAGAGCAATTTTATCAGGAGTAGAGAAGAGCGAGAATTACAAACATAAGCAGATCGGTATATTCGATATATCGCAGCAGGTTTGTGAGGAATATAAAGCAAATGGATATTATGTCTACAAATCGATCGAAGATTTAGTAAAAGATTCGAGGGTTGTTGTTGTTGCGGTATTGCCTCAAATTATTAAATCCATCGTACCGCAAATTAAGGGAGCCTATACTTCTGATACTGTTTTTATTTCTCTGGCGGCCGGAATCAATAACCAATGGTATGAGGAACAGTTGGGAGAAAACTGCAAAGTGGTTCAATGTGTGCCCACACTTACCGCACAGGCTGGAATGGGTGCCTTTGCTGTCTCTCGCGGGGCAAATGTCACGGACGACGACTATAAAGAGGTATACCGTTTTCTGACTAGCTGCGGCATTGTTGAGGAAATACCGGAATCCTTAATGTACGAGGTGGTTCCGATTAACGGAGCCGCTCCAGCCTATTTTTACCACATGGCTGATGTTGTCGTGAAAGAGGCGGTTAAGATGGGCCTCAATGAAGATACTGCTTTAAGGCTGTTCGCCCAGACCATGAAAGGCAGTGCAGAGATGCTTTTGAGTCTGGAAATCAGTCCAAAGGAATTGGAAAGCAAACTTTTATTGCCGGGTGCAGCAACTCTTTCCGCTATTAATAAAATGCATGAGCTCGGTTTTGAGATTTGCCTGAAAGAAGGCATAAAAGCTTGTGTAACGCAGTGCAGGGAACTTGGCAAACAGTAATCGAAGAAAAATTTTCTGTTGCCATAATAGGAATCTCCGTCGCGGTGCTTTTGTTCTGCACCGCAATGGAGGTTTATGCAAAACCCGAGATAGTTTCCCTGTGGTTACTATTGCGTTCAATTGGGAGTCATAGATATGGATCGCACATTGAATTTTTTTATTTTCAGCGAATGCCGCGGAGAACACAGCCACGATTATCCTCAAGTTCTGGTTCCGCTGGAAAAAACCATGCACATCCGGATCGGGTCAATGGAATATGACGTGACACCGCGGGAGCTGTGCCTGATTCCTCCCGACATACGGCATCAGTGCAATTTTCTGAGCCAACTGCTTGTGATCAACATTCAGAGAGAGGTGCTGGAGCGAAAGAAACCCGGATTCCTGTCATATCCATTGATCATCCCCATCCGAAATCAAATCACCCAGCTTATGAAACTGATTCAAGCCGAATTAAAGCAGGAGCCCGACAGTCAATCGGTACAGTATCTGTATCGTTATCTATACAGTAAACTGATGGAAAGCTGCTCTACCCCTTCCATCAAATATATCAGCGAGCACTATGATGAATCCCTTACAGTCCAACAGCTTGCGGACATCGAAAACTACAATGCGACCTATTACAACGACTGGTTCAAAGAGCAGACCGGTTTTTCCCCTAACCTTTACCTGAGGTATGTCCGCATCAACAAGGCAAAGGAACTGTTGATTGAAACTGATTTTAGCATTATGGAGATTGCTGTGATGGTTGGGTACAGCAGCAATTCCACACTGACAAGAGCCTTTCACAGTCTGACCGGGATGACCCCTAAGGAATATCGGGAATGCCCCTGCTTTAAAAAGACGGGCTGAGGTGTCGTGAAACCACTCTGGCTAATATGGCGACGCTCCTCTTCCTACAACTGCAATAAATAAGCTGATAAAATCAATAAGGGAAACCATTCAGCGGCTAAGGGGAATAACAGGCTGAATGGTTTTACTTTATAGAGACAGGTTTGAAATATCGTTTCCCGATCAATCAAGCCTTCCACCTGATCTGACGGTGCAGTAAAATCGGAAGAGCTTCTGATTTTACCCTGTTTATTTTACATAGTGACAGCAACTTTTCTGCAAAAAACGCCGGGCATTTCGCAACGCCCGGCGTACTTATTTGCGGGATTGGAAAAGACCAATTCTTTCTAAAGAGATGAACCAATCAAGAGATGTGCTGCTCCATTGTTTTTGAAGGCTGTTTGGGGAGATCCTGTCTTCCTTCATTTACTGCAATCAGTAAAATACTGATAATGATAAAGACACAGCCGGTCAGTTTCAAGAAAGAAACGGTTTCTTTTAATATCAGTGTCCCTAAAACAATGCTGGTGATGGGCTCTAAGGTGGACAATATCGCGACAGTAGAGGCTCCTGTCAGCTGAATCGCCCGTTGTGTAAGAGGTAATGCGCCCAAAGCGATAAATAAGGAGACAAGGACACATAATATCCAAGCCTTGGGCGTGAGCGAAAAATGCAGCTCGCCGGTGGACATCCCAAATATACCTGCTACAACGGACATAAGGAAATTCAAATAAAGAGTCAGCTGAAAGTAATCCATATGCTTGAGCTGGCTCTTATCTACGCAGACCATGTAGAGTGCATAGGTCCCCCCTGATAAAAGGGCCAAAAACATTCCTGTGATACCAAAGGAAGAAATGGAATCAATAAACATAAAAATACCAATGCTGCACAGGATTAAGGCGGTAATTTTCCAGCGGTTCATTTTTTCCCGAAAGAAAACCGCGCATGCCACAGAAACCAAAAGGGGATATACAAAGTGCAGTATGGTGGCAATCCCAACCGATATGTAGTTATAAGACATATAAAGCAAAAGAGTGGTGAGCGCAGTACCAAATACTCCGGTCAACAGAATCAGCTTCCAATTCTCTCCAGGTTTTAAAGGTATTTTTTTATACCTCAAAATAATGAAAAGAACAGGCAGAGAAATACTTCCCCTTAAAAAAGCAACCGTAATACCGTTGGCCCCTCCGTCAAATGCGATCCTTGCCAGAATGGGAGTAAAACCATATATCATTGCAGCCAATACTGCATACAAAATCCCCGTTAATTTTTTACCCATAAATCTGTTTTCTATCCTTTATTGTCTGCCGTCAGACCTATTCTTGTTGTTTTCTGTTTTCCAGTATATAATAAAAATCATATTAAGTAAAACGACGGTTTTTCAATTGAAAGTTGACGGTTTCTCATAGATAGGAGAATCGAATATGGATTTAAAAAAATACAAAGTGTTCTTAGCATCAGCAGATTTGGGGAGCTTCACCAAGGCCGCCGCACAGCTTGACTACACGCCGTCCGGTGTGACGCACATGATGAACGCATTGGAAGAGGAATTAGGATTTCAAATTCTGACGAGGGGCAAAAATGGTGTTCAGCTAACTGAAAACGGCAAACGTCTTGTACCCATTTTGCGCGAGCTGCTGCATTTGGAGGAGGAGTTTTCCCAAACTGTTTCTGAAATGAACGGATTGAACAGTGGAACCATTCGGATTGGAAGCTATTCCAGTATTGCAGTGCATTGGCTGCCGAAAATCATTAAAAGCTTTCAGCGTGATTATCCTAACATCCGCATTAAATTGATGGAGGGAATTCGGCAGGAAGTGGTCTCATGGCTGGAGGAGCAAAAAATAGACTTGGGATTTATGAGCTATCAGCCGGGCATGAAATTTGATTGGATTCCCTTGCGGGATGATCCGATGATAGCTGTCCTCCCTCTCGATCACCCTTTGGCGAAAGAAAAAGCGTACCCACTAAAAAATTGTGAATCCGAGAATTTTATTATGCCTGCCTGTGGATCTGATTTTGATGTCGTCGAATTGTTCCGCAATGCGAAGATCTCCCCTAAAATCCGCTACGAAACTTTTGAGAATTATGCGGCCCTCTCAATGATTGAATGCGGCCTCGGTATGAGTGTGATGAATGAACTCGTTACAAAAGGACGCATCTGTAATGTGATAAAACTCCCTTTAGAGCCGGAAGAGCATATTTCCCTTGGGATCGCTGTTCCCAATACAGACAAGCTTCCGCCGGCAGCCAAAAAATTTATAGGGTATTGTGAAAGAGAATTTTAATATCTTTATTTAAGAGGGCTCATTCGATAGTAAAATCAAAATGATTCATCACACAACACATTTGTATGGAGAAAGAAATCTGTGTACTTATAAAATCTTTCCGCCTACGCCGAAAAACATAAGGCCAGGGTTAAGCGCTTCGGCTGATTAGCTCAAAAGCATTGTCATATCCTGTGTCATTCTCTTAAAAATGGAATTTGGCGGTCTTAACATAGCGCCCCCTCCCAGTTTTCAAAACTTGAAAGAACAAAACGGCATCAGCAAATAAAATCTGCTCATACCGTTTTATCGTGTGTTCTTTTTTTCGCTGAGAGTCAATCACTTGGCGTTATTTTGAGCTTCCCAAGGAAATTTCGATTAACTTAAGCTGATCATAAGATCGGGTGTGTATTTTTAATTCATTTTAGATTCAATCTTTTTTATTTGAACTAAAATGAATTTGGAACAAATCGCTATTGCAAAATATAATGGCAGTCCATAATAAGTTTTCCATGTGATCACCTGATAGATGCCACTTAAAATGAAAAGAGGTTCCATTACAAAGCAGGATATAACAGACATGATAATAGAGGCTATTGTATAGCTTTTCCATGTACTAAAATATTGATAAATTAATGAATATAAAAAAGGGAGACTTGCTAAATCGATGGCCGATATGGGAGGAAATAAAGGAAATATTTTAACAGGATAGTCCCAAAGAGCCAATTCTTCCCCCCATTCATCCAATATTAAAATAAAAATACATACAATGCCCGCAAATAAAACAAGTTCACTTAATCTGGATTTATCGATACTTTTCCACCAAATAAATATAGACAATATGAATACGGCAAGTAAAATCCACCATTTAAAGTGAAATAATTCCTCTTTTAGCCATTCTTCGAAACGGCTCGTTGTCAATTTCCATTGAAGATCAATTGATAAATAATTCATATGTTTCACCCTGCATTACGGATAGAACTACTTTTATTTGAAATATACATGATTTTTTGAACAATCCCTTTTGTGCACAATGTCACTACGACATAAATTGGATAGCTTTCATAATAGTGCCAGTTGATCAGATCATAATATCCAAAAAAAGTCAATAAAGGCTCAGCAACAAAACAAATTACTGCTGAACTGATCAGAACTGCATATATAAACTTCTTTTGTTTAAAATGCTGGTATATCTGGGAGTAAATCAGCGGAATGCTAATTAAATTGATCGAAGATAATGGAGGAAATAATGGAATAATGTCAATTGGATAATCCCATAAAACCAATTCCTCACCGTATTCATCTATGCCCATAAAAATGATCGTCAACAGGACTGTAAATAGACAGATCTCTCTTATTCTGGATTTATCGATCATTTTAAACCAAACCACAAAGAGAATCAGGACGATTAAAATAAGTGCCCACCATTTGGGTTTCAGGAATTCTTCTGAAAGCCATTCATTGATGCGCACATCAGTAAGTTGATTTTGTATAGTAACTTCTTCTGGAATATATGACATCAATTGATGTGTTCCCCTTTTACTATCAATTTATTATTGGAATTTTAAAATATACTAATCCACCTATAGTCAGTATGAACAAGACAAATAAAGCCAGCAAGGGCTTCTTTAAATGTAACTGCAACAAAGGAAATACGCCGACATAGAGTAAAATGGACCAGCTGACATTCCACCCATTGTAGTATTGCAAATCATTGATGCCATATAATATCAACTCGACCAAAGACATAAATGAAATAAAAGCGGATGTATATAAGACTTGTTTTATTTTCGCTTTAGGATAATTGGATAAATATACAATGATAATGCAAGGAAAGATTAAAAAGCCAAATACATAGTCAGCGATTGTATCCGTTAGATGGGTCCCATAGAATAACCATAGTGGTTTATTGCGTGTAATGATATTTTCCGTCAATGCCCCTATATTGTAAAAAAGTATCGTTGAATAATATTTTTCCCAATTTTTCAAATCGCCAAATTTATAACAGGCAACAATTGAAACTATTCCTAACACTACAAGAGTCAAAATCGCACCTCATCTAAATGAAAATTGATTTATTGATATTATTAACAGAAATCATCAGATAAATAGTACTTCATCAAGTTTTTTCATGTAATTACTGGAGTATGCTCTTTCGGAATCAAACATTTCTCTAGACCATTTCATAGCCTATAACTGATATAGAGGCTGACATGCAACCATAAATATTATTTTCAGCAAAGGAGCCATCCCCCTTTTTGTAGGATCAATAAACAATAACAAACCAGTCGGATAAATGATCCGACTGGTTTGCTACAAATCCATTGAACGCAGCTATGCAGCTATATAGAGTTGTTATCTCACTATGATTAGCGAACCAGTAAAAGGGTTCATCACATATATCAGGTCATTCTGAAATATAGCTGCATGGTATTAACAGGGTTAATTTTCTATATTGCACGTATTGTCTGGAAATCATTGAAAGCCAGCGCATTCTTGCCATGAAAGCCACCTAATTAAAATCTGTTTGTAAGTGAATTTATCTTTTCTATTTTTAACCACTGACTACCTTTTAGGACAAAAGAGAACGTAACCATGTGCAACAATAGTATAGCTGGGTGCATCAGCGTGAAAAAGCTTTGCCAATGGATCAGCTACTTGTCAACGTAAACATTGGGATAATAAATGAAGATAATTTATTGAATTACTTTTATCCCCGTCATTATCATCTGCTCGGCTAATTTAGCCATATGCTCCGGGGATTCTTTCAGCCCGGTTTCCAGCCAACTCTGCAGAAGCCCGATACAGCCGGAAACAATAAAAGAGTAATAATATTCAAAATTCTGCGATTTGTTTTTATTGAAAATTTCCATCCAATCGTTTAAACAACGCTCTTTGAGCAGATTTTTCAGGCGGTCGACAAACAATATGTCCCCGTTTTTACCGATTAAGACTTTACACATATCGGAATTCTCTTTTATAAAGCGGAAAAGGTCTACTATCATCGGCAGCGGTTTTCCATTTAACGCGTTCACCGGATATTCATCCAACACACTGCGAAAACTTTCAAACATTTCATTTTCAATCTGTTCTACCATATCAAATATATCTTTATAGTGCAAATAAAAGGTTCCGCGGTTGATATCCACCAAATCGGATAATTCCTTAACGGTAATATCTTTTACACTTTTCTCTTCCAGCAGCTCCGTCAAACCTTGACGGAGCTGCCTTTTTGTCTTACGTACACGACGGTCCGTTTTATCATTTTTAATCATTTTATCCTGATCGCATTCATGTATTTTATCATTTTTCATAATTATTTCCTCAATTCAACGCAATGATATATTTATGTTGATTATCAGACACACAGCTCTTAAATTGACTATTGTCGTCTTTTACACGTTTTATTATAATAGATTTAAGTCAATTAATCAACAAAATTCTATTTCAGTTAACTGCTTCTACTGCCATGAAGAACAGAAGGAGATTCTTATATAATGAAAACACATATTAAATTACCATCTAAACGCAATATCATCGATTTTATCGTCGACCGACGCCGGGCACTCGAAATCATTTTTGCAGTGCTTGTTGTTCTCAGCCTTTTCTGCAGCCTGTTTGTCGAAATTAATTACGATTTAAAAGAATACCTCCCGGCCGACACTCCGTCGGAACATGGGATTCACCTGATGGAAAAGGAGTTCGGCTATCCCGGAACCGCACGCGTGATGGTGGACGACGTTTCACTCTATGAGGCCAAGGCCTATAAAGAAAAGATAGAAGCGGTCGGCGGCGTTGATCGGGTGCTTTGGGCCGATTCCGAAACGGATGTTTATCAGGCAGGATCGTTCGTCGAGAGTGAGGATATTGAAGATTATTACAAAAATGAACATTCCGTCATGGATATTGTTTTTAAGGAAGGCGACACGAGCAATCAAACTTCAAAGGCAATCGACGAGATCCGGAAAATAACCGGAACAAAAGGGCATCTGATCGGTCCTGCCGTACAGGATAAGTCTGTCAGCGAGAATCTGAAAAGCGAAATGGGTAAGATTTTGACGCTTGCCTTCGTACTGATCGGTCTGGTTTTGGTCTTATCGACGACCTCGTGGTTCGAGCCGATTTTATTTCTGTTTATCATGGGAATCGTCATCGTCATAAACAATGGCACGAATGTTTTTCTGGGAACAATTTCTTTCTTGACTTCAAACGTCTCGTCCGTATTGCTGCTTGCCTGCTCTATGGACTTTTCCATTTTCCTGCTGCATGCGTTCATCAGGAAAAAGGAAGCCGGCGAGGAGCCGGAGCAGGCAATCCGCAATGCCCTGGACGAAGCCATGGGCTCCATCATTCCCAGCGGAGTGAGCACGATCGCAGGGTTTCTGATGCTGGCGACGATGAAATTCACCATTGGCTTCGATCTGGGAATTGTTCTGGCGAAAGGAATCGTTATCAGTATGGCCACTGTGCTCTTCCTGATGCCCGCACTGATTCTGCACAGCTACGGACTGGTCGAAAAAACAGCGCACCGTCCGTTCCTGCCAAAGTTTGGAAAACTAGGCAGACTTTCTTTCAAAATGCGCCATGCTGTGCTGATTTTTGCCGCACTTGTCGCAGTACCGGCCTTTGTTGCACAAGACATGAATGATTTCGTTTATGGAAACGAGTCAATGGGCGCGAGCCCCGGCACGCAGGTGTACATAGATGAGCAGGCGATCAACGCGCAGTTTGGGCGCAGCAATTTGCTGATGGTCCTGTACCCGAACACTTCCATGGTAAAAGAGAAGCAGCTCTCGGACGAACTGGAGGATCTCAGCTATGTGAAAAGCGTCACCTCGCTTGCAAACACACTTCCGGAAGGTGTTCCGGCCAGTATCATTCCGAAAAGCGAACGAAGCAATCTGCACACGGAGCAATATGCGCGGATGCTGATTTATATCAAAACCAAGAGTGAAAGCGAGCTTTCGTTCCAGGCCTCTGACGAAATTCAGGCGCTTGTAAAAAAGTACTATCCCGAGGATTCCCATGTGGTTGGCGAGACCCCTTCCACACAGGACATCAAAGCCACAATTAACGCCGACTATACTACGGTCGACCTGCTTTCCCTTCTGGCTGTCGGCATCGTTTACGCGATTACGTTCAAATCGGTTCTTGTTCCTTTCTTGCTGATGATTCCGGTTGAAATGACCATATTTCTCGATATGATTTTCCCCTATCTGGCAGGGAGCACTACAACGTTTTTGGGTTATTTAATTATCAGCAACCTGATTCTGGGCGCCACGGACGACTATGGGATCCTGATCGCTACTACTTACCTTGATTTTCGTGAAAGGATGGAGCGAAAGCAGGCATACATCGAAACGATCACAACGTGTACCCCTTCTATTCTTTCTTCGGCCATGATTCTTTCCGGTGCGGGGTATATTCTGCATTTCACTTCCTCCATTAAGGCAATCGGAGATTTAGGACTTTTGATTGGACGCGGCGGGCTGCTGAGCATTACAATCATGGTTTTCCTGCTTCCCGCGATCCTGTATCTGTTTGACAAACCGATCGTGTGTGGCCGGCAAAGACACGAAGAACGTTTGCGACGGCGGCGCGAGGTGAAAAGCGGCAAAGCTCCGCCGAAGCGGGTCAGTCTAAAGGATTTGCTCAAGAACCTAAAAGCTTTCCCGAAAAAGCTTTTCCGGCCCCGGAAGATCGAGCGAAAAAAGGGCGTATAAGCTTGATCCATCAAAATTGCAACAGGAGGTTGTTATATGATGAAAACAGGAAAAAGAATTCTGGCGACTTTTCTGTCCGCCGCCATACTCATTCCGTCATCGGCAGTGACTGCACGGGCCGCCGTGCCGTCGGTGACAGCGGATGAATCGATGTATATCAATTTGGACCATTACGGAAAAGTGGAACAAATCAATGTCGTGAAAAGAATCAGTTTAAATGGGAACAACGAATTCACGGATTATGGTTCCTATGAAAGAGTGACCAATATGTCCAATCTGGCGGAGCCAAGCGTTACCGCACAAGGCGTCAGCTGGAAGCTGCCGGAGGGCACAGGGGATTTTTTCTATGAATGCGCGCTCAAGCCGAATGCCGCAAGCCTGCCTTGGAGCTTCGATGTTTCCTACAAGCTCAACGGTGTCCCCGCCGACGCCGACAAACTGGCCGGGGCTTCCGGTATGGTGGAAATCAGCATGAAAGCCATACCGAACAAAAGCGTAAGCGATTATTACAAAAATAATATGCTCTTGCAGGTCGGTACCATGGTAGATATGGAAGACACCCTGAGTGTCGAAGCGCCCGGAGCGCAGGTGCAGACAGTGGGAAAATCGAAGCTTGTTGTGTTTGCCGCGCTGCCCGGGGAGGAAACGACCTTTACCATGCGCATTGGGACGAAGAAATTTGAAACCGACGGCATGGTTATCATGATGGTACCGGGCACGCTCGAACAGATGAAGGACATCAAAGAACTTAAGGAAGACAAGGATACGGTAAAGGATTCCGCAGATGCAATCAATGACAGCACCAATGTGATCCTGGGGACGATCGAATCCACGTCCGTCGGCCTTAGGCGGGTACAGTCCGGCCTTTCCTCTGTGGATCAGGCGCGCGGCACAATCAGCTCCGCAAAGGATGAGCTGTACGACAAAGCGGATTTGAGCCTTGCGGATCTCTCCGCCGTCGCGCAGCAGACGGCGCTGCTGGTTCCCCATCTGCAGAGTGCCCAGCAGATGGTCGGGGATGTGAACGATAACCTGAACGCACTGACAAAAACTGTCGAGGGAGTCAAGCCCTACCTTGACTCGCTTGACAGTTCCATTGGTAAAATCCAAGGCGATGCGAAGGAGCTGCGGGATGTGCTTGACGATATCGACGATGTGTCTGACGACCGAGACGCGATTCTGGACGACATGAAGGAGGATATGAAAAGTGCGAGAGTAACTCTGAACACACTGCAGCCGTTACTGAGCTCCCTGAACAAAAGCCTGACAGAGTTGAGCACTCTCCTCGAACAATTACAGCGCGTGCTGGCAGACACCGGCGATCCCAGCGACCCGGAGAATTCCACCAAAATCGCCTTATTAGAGAAGACGCAAGCCGTGATCGACTCAACAAACCAGCTTGTGGCTGCGCTGGGCGCGGTATGCGACCAGGCGGATGAATATCTTGATACGGCGGAGGACACTGCCAATCTGGCGGAAGATTACTTCGACGCGCTGGATGACGGTGCGGACGCTGCGGATTCGATGCTCAGGCATTCCAACCAATTGGGCGACTCCACACAGGGCCTGCTGCGGCAAGGGGAGGCTTTGATCGATCAAATGACGGCCCTGAACGGAACGATGAATCAATACGAACCCGAAGTGGTCGGCGCTCTGAAAGATACTGAAGAACTGACGCGCCGCCTGACAAACGCCTTGAACAGTTCAAACGCTTTCCTTTCATCGTTTGAAGCCACGATGAAAGCCAGTGACGGGGATCTGGATGCTGGGACCCGCGACAGTTTGAACGGCCTGATCGACGTGCTGGGAAAGAGCCTTGACGGTATCTCCCAGACCTCGGTCATCAAAAAGGCGAACAACAGCATCAAGGATACAATCGATAAGGAAACGGATAAATATGAGGATGACAGCAACCTTTTAAACCTGGACGCCGAGGCGAAGCCAATTTCCTTCACCTCCGCGAAAAACCCTTCTCCCGAAAGCATCCAGATCATTCTGCGAACCGAGGAAATCAGCGTCGATAACGATGACAACAGCACCGAAGATCTGGAAAAGGAAAAGCAGGAAATGGGTCCTTTCCAAAGAATGTGCAATGTATTTCAAAAGATCTGGCAGTCCGTAATCGATGCGTTTCAGGAATAAAGTGAGAGTTACCGTCGCTCTTCAGATAAAACTGGCAAATAGGTTTTATCCGATATCCGGCGGTCATTTTTTCAGCTAAGAAATGTCGGAAAATCCTCCGTTTTTCTTGGCTCTTCTATTTTATTTATGAGAATTGTGATAAAATGTAGGTAAGATATGAAAGCTTTTTGGGGAACCATAATCCCTGAGAAAATCACTTGCCTTTGCAGCAGGCGGGGCAGGATAAAACTTGCGGAAAGAGGCAGCAACTATGGAACTCAGTGTTTTTGAGGTCGTTGGCCCGATCATGATCGGCTCCTCCAGCTCGCATACTGCGGGCGCAGCCAAATTGGCCCGGATTGCGGGAATTATCGCGGGGGAACCGTATGACCGCGTATCGTTCGGGCTGCACGGCTCCTTCGCGAAAACATACCGCGGCCACGGCACCGACCGGGCGCTGGTATTCGGTGCGCTGGGATATTACGAAGACGACGAGCGTCTGCCGAACGCATTCGAAATGGCAAAGCAGGCCGGCCTCTCGTACAATTTTTATGAAACGGAGCTGGAGGGAGCGCACGAAAACACAGCCGTCCTCAGCTTTTTTCGGCAGGACCGCCTGATCTGCCGGGTGATCGGCTCCTCCATCGGCGGCGCGCAGATCATCATTACGCAAATCGACGATTTCCCCACATACTTCACCGCACAGTCGCCGGCACTGATCTTAAGCTATCAGGACCGCCCCGGAGCCATCAGCAAGCTGACCGGCGTTCTGGCGGAATACGGGATCAACATCGCGGTGATGAAGGTCAGCCGCCTGAAAAAGGGCGGTACCGCGCTCTGCACGATCGAAACCGACGAGGCCATTCCAGAGCAGGCTGCTGAACAGCTCAGGACTATCCCCAAGGTGTTTCAGGTGCGCGCCATCAATCTTTTCAGAGAGGAGGAATCGCCGTGTACCGAACCGCAGAAGAGCTGCTGAGTCAGGCGCAGGAACGGTCTGTTCCCCTCTGGCGGATCGTTCTGGAAAACGAAATGGAACTGACCGAAAAAACAGAGCAGCAGGTTTTTGATCGGCTGGAGAAAACCTATGGGGTCATGGAACGCTCGGCGACAAAAGCGCTTTCTAGCCCCCAGCACGCCATCGGCGGCCTGATTACCGGCGTCAGCCAGATTCAGAACGAATACTCCAATCTGGATTCTTCTCTGTGCGGCTCCTGGATGAACCATTCCATGGCGCTGGCCTTTTCGTGCAGCGAGGTCAACGCGGCCATGGGAAAAATCTGCGCGGCGCCCACCGCTGGCGCCTGCGGGATTCTGCCGGCGGTGCTCCTCTCTGTGCGGGACAAACGCGGCCTGACGCTGCGGGAAGTTCTGTGCGGCCTGCTGACCGCCGCGGGGCTCGGCGCGATCATCACGCGCAACGCGACGGTGGCCGGAGCGGAGGGCGGGTGCCAGGCGGAGTGCGGCGTAGCCGCCGCAATGGCCTCGGCCGCCGCCGTGGAGCTTTGCCACGGCTCGCCGGAAGCCGCCCTGCACGCCGGAAGCTTCTGCCTGATGAACGCCATGGGGTTGGTCTGCGACCCGGTGGCTGGGCTGGTACAGGTGCCCTGCGCGCAGCGCAACGCCTCCCAAACCGTAAACGCTCTGCTGAGCGCGGACTGGGCGCTCGCGGGTCAGCGCAGCGTTATCCCGCCGGATCAGGTGATCGCCGCCATGTACCACACCGGCAAAATGCTCCCCACCCAGCTGCGCGAAACCGCACAGGGCGGGCTGGCCGCCACCCCGGCTGCGAAGAGCATCTTTGAAAATATCTTCATCAAGCATGGGGAAAATAAAGCTTTCTAATAAAAATCCGCCGGCTACACCGGTGGATTTTCATTTTTAGAAACAGGAGAAAAAATGAATGAAAAGCTTATTCAAATATATTGTTTTATTTTTTGCCGAACTCCCAATACAAATGAAAAAACGGAAAGAGCGCCTGAAAACACTCTTTCCGTTTTTTCATTTAGTGACTTTTCTGCGCCGGTATTCCTCAAATCAAGCAGAAAAAGGACGCCTACTGGCTCCTTTTTGGTCTATTACAAATTGATGTTCCGACAGGCTGCATTTCCATTTTGCCCTCACCGCACCGGACTACGTGGAGAGTCGAAAGGCCCGGTGCGGCAGAGAAAGGGCAAAAGGAGACAAAATCCGGGGGAATTCAGCTTTTCTGACGTAAGCTCTTTTAAAGTTCAATCAGGTCATGGGTAAAACGGACCATATTTTCGTAACCATCCTCCGTCACCAGAATCTGATCCTCAATACGTACGCCTCCCCATCCGGGGATATAAATGCCGGGCTCAATGGTTCTTACGTTGCCTGCCTGAAGAATATCCGTGCTGGTTTCCGTATACATGGGCATTTCATGGACAAACAGGCCAATCCCATGACCAATATTGGTGTAGTGGTATCCGAAGTATTCCGTATTCTTAATTGCTTTGAGGGACGCCAGATAGACCTCCTTGCACGGAGTACCCGCTTTGGTAACAGCCAGACTGTCCGCCACCATCTGCTTTTCCAGTTCATAAACTTCACGCTGCTTTTCCGTAGCCTTTCCCACAACCACAGTGCGTGTCATATCGGACATATAGCCGTTCACCTGGCAGCCAAAATCCATCAGTACGAAATCGCCGTATTCAATGGACTTCGCCGAAGGGATGCCGTGCAGCAGCGAGGTTCGCGCACCGGAAATCAGGATATTGCCGTAAGGCATGGTGTCTGCGCCTTCCTCCACCATATAAAGGGAAAGCTTTGCAGCCAGAGTCTTCTCCGTCACGCCCACGCGGATTTCCGGCAGAAGCCGATCCAGCGCTCGGCAGGAAATTTCGCAGGCGGCACGCTGCCAGGCAATCTCTTGGGAAGTTTTGATGATCCGCAACTGATCCAGCACGCCGGATACCGAAACGAGCTCTGCTTTGGAGCGTTCCTGCAGGCTCAGATAGGTTTCGTAAGAAACCGCTTCCGACTCAAAAGCCACCTGCTTTAAGCCCTCCTGCTTTGCCAATTCCCCAATGGCATCGCCTACCGTCAGGCCGGCAATCCCAGGCTTGCGCCAAATGTAGATTTCATATTCCGGGCATTCGATGGATGCCTGTTCTGTGAAACGCGGATCCGTAATGAAAAACTTTTTTCCGCTTCTGGTAATCAGCAGGAAACTGCAATCCCCGGTAAATTCACTGATAAACCGCACGTTCACTTCTTTGGACACGAAAAACGCATCCAGCTTTTCTTCCTCCAAATAGCTGAAAAGTTTTTCTTCACTCAGCTTGCTCATTAACGATTACGCTTCCTTTCTTCCACAGCAATACCCAACTTCAATCTCCTCTGACGAGGCGGCCGCCCAGATAAACGCCCAGCACCTCATCCAGCGCGTGGATGTCTTTGGCGGCATTGCCCTGTACTACCAGCAAATCCGCCTGCAGCTCGGGATGCAGGAATCCGGTAATCTTCTCCAACCCCATCACACGAGAGGGATTTCCGGTAGCCGTGGCAATCGCCTGTACCGGCGTGATGCCGTACTCTACCATATAAGCAAGCTCCTGATGAATCGGCAGCGGCGGCGCTCCATAAAGCACCATGTCGGAGCCTGCCAGAACCGTAACGCCCGTATCGTAAAACTTTTTAAAATTGTTCTTGTATGCATTTGCAGCCGGCTCGAAGAATGCCTGATCCTTGACCGCGCGGGCGGAAATCGGATTGGACAGATCCCCGCCTTCCTCAATAAGGCGCTTGGTGTATTCATAAAGATAGGTGTACGCCGTTATGGTGGGAACCCAAGCCTGATTGTTTTCAGCCATCTGTTCCGCCTGGGCCAAAGTCATAAAGGTGCCGTGCTCTATGGTGTCAAACCCGGCGTCAATGCACATTTGAATTGCGGGCTGCGTACCGGCATGAACCGCTGTTTTAACACCCCTGCGGTGGCATTCGTCCACCGCGGCATCCAGCTCTTCCTGCGTAAATTCCGGAAAATTCTCCCGGTTGCTTGTCAAAATCTTAATCCAGTCCGCCCCGTCACGAAGCTGGCGGCGAATTTCCTTGCGCAGCGGCCAGACACCGTCCACCTCTGTAATACCGTCCTCATGTCCGTGACCGCCCGTCATACAAATTCCTGTATGCGTATGGAAAATCCGCGGAACCTCTATAAAACCCGTTTCCCCCGCCATACGCATTTTTTTGCATAAATTATACGGAGAGGCAAGGTCTCTCACCGTGGTGATACCCAGGTCCAAGGCATATGCCGCCTGCTTCAGCGCGTAGTAGGCAACCATATAGTCGTCATACTCCGACAGGCCGAGCTGGCTGTAATAGTAGCCAAAATGGACATGCATATCAAACAGCCCGGGCAGGATCGTCGCCTCCCCATAATCCCGAATTTCTTCTCCGGGATTTTGCTGTACGACCTGGTCAGAAGGGCCAATGCTTTTGATTTTTCCTTCGGAATCCACGCAGACAGCGCCTTGTTCCAAAACGGTCTTTCCGTCCCCCAAAATAAGATGTTCTGCTTTTAAGATCACAACAACCGCTTCCTTTCTTGAAAAAGCATCCTATGGATTGTGTGCAAATTTCTGGCACTTCCGATTGATACAACTCCTCAGAAAATCACTTTCCAGAAACTCTTACTCCATCATCCTGCCAAGTCTTTTATTGCCGATCCAAAGAACCAGACCAACCAAAAGCGTAATGCCGCCGATAAACAGGAAATACCCGGTTTCAGAGCCTTCCACATAAAAGTTTGCAGCGAGCGCGCTAAGTCCTGAGCCGGTTGACTGGCTGAGCTGCCAGACCGTTACCATCTGCGCGGTAAAAGCCGTGGGTGCCACCTTGGTAGCCGCAGACATGCCAACAGGAGAGGTCATCGCTTCGCCCCAAATGATCAAAGCATAAAAGATCATCAGCCACATGGGGCTGACCCGGACATTAGAGGGATACAGCAGGAACGGAATCACCATAAACAGGGGACCAAAGGCCCAAAACGCGGTGCCGATGCCAAACTTCAGCGGCGTAGAGGGCTGACGATTTCCCATCTTGTTCCAAAGGGCACTGCACAACAGACCAAATAGTACCGCATAAATGGCGGGAACCGTCTGGAATGCAGCAGGGGTCATCTCATAGCCGAAGAAATTCATGTTGACACGTTCTGCCGCGTAAATAGCCAAAATTGTTGTGGACTGGTTCCAGATCATCATTGCAAAGCAGTTTGCCACAAAAACAAACACAAAAGGTATGATGCGTCTTGCTTCTTCACGACTGGTCTTTCTGCTGGTATAAATGTAGATCAGATAAGCCATTGGCACAAAAATGCTGATAGTGCTGACACCGTTGCAGAACATAGTCGGGGTGATGGTACCCGACAGAAGCAGCCCTGCAAAAGCGCCTACTAAGACTACCAGAATGCCGACCACTTTCGTAATGGTTGCTTTCCGGTGTGCGGGCTCTGCCGGGTCATCCGGCTGCACTCCGGCATCGCCGAACACCTTGTTCGCCGTTAATATGTAAAGCAGCCATCCCAGGCCCTGAACGATGCCTGCCACCAGAAAGCCCGCATTGTAATTCAGCATCAGTGCCACAGTACCGGTAACGATTGGCGCTATGGCCCCTACATTGTTCATCACATACATTAAGCTGAATCCGGAATCGCGGCGCTCGTCCGTCTTGCTGTACATTTTGCCCGCCAGCGCGTTCAGGCTGTTGCCCATGCACATACCGGCAACCAGAAGTAAGAACTGGCTGGCCAGATACAGAGCCGTGCCGCCGCCCGGGATTGCGAGCAGCAAATATCCCACTGTCTTGACCAGATAGCCAATACCCAGAGCTTTTCGAATTCCCAAAAAGCGGTCCGCCATATACCCGCCCAAAATACCTGCCATAAACGAAAGCGAGCTGTAAACATTCACGAACTGCGCCGCGTTGGTCTGGCTGAAGCCAAGCCCGCCCTGCGCCACTGCAGTATAAAGATAATAGATTAAAATCGCGGACATACCATAGTTACCAAAGGCCTGTGACAAAATAACTGTTGAGGTAACGCCTAGCCCTTTGGGGTGACCAAAAAACCGTTTATCCTGAGAAAAATCAATTGCATCGGAAGTAGCTTCCTTTTCTTTTGTAACCACAACTATCACTCCTCGTCCTGTTTCTGTTTTGCCCCGACACCCATGGGCAAAGATGTAGGAAAACCGCTGGAAAGTATGTCAATTCAGGCTGGCATAATCCCCCTTTCATTTTGCGGGAATAAAGAAAACTCCCTTTTTTGTACTGCTGCACGCTTTCGTTTCATTTCATCATCAAGGCCACAATCGTTTGAATATTTCATTTATATGAATTTAGTAATTAAATTATATCATTTACATGAAATACTGTCAATGAAAATAAAAATTATAGATATCATTACAATACAAAAATACCGATTGTTTTTTAGGTATTTTGAATCTCAGATCACAGAAAAAATCATTTTCCTTTGGAATATATTCGCTTTTCAGGAACGAAAGCCGCCGGCATGGAGTTCCGTTTCTTTGCTGATTTGGTTTCACTATTTTCACCGGCCGTTTCCAAGCCGTTTTCTGCAGCAGCGTCTGTTCAGAATGCAAAACAGAAAGGGGAATATCGCCCGCCACCAAAACGATGGCAAACAATACTCCCCTCTTTGAAAGCATCTTTCAGTATTAAATTAATGTCTTTTTCAGGTTTTACAGGTAAGAGCAGCAATAATCCAGGCAAGTGATTGCGCGGATAGAATAGCTGGATTTTCCCGGTACGGAAAAGGTATCCCCCTCACGGTATGTCTTGGGTGGGTCTTCTTCCTTCAAACGCACTTCCGCTTGGCCTGCCAGCAGCTCCATCAGCTCCGGTGCGTCGGTTCCGAAGACATATTCGCCCGGCATCATAAATCCCAGCGTTTTCCGCTCACCGGACGGCAGCACAACCGTACGGCTGCTGACTTTTCCATCAAAATACACATTTGCTTTTTTAATAATGGTCGCATTGGTAAAATCCATCTTATACACCTCCTTTACGGAATCGAATCAGGCTTCATCCATAAAAGGATAAGACACTGTTTCTGCGGGGACAAAGCTTTCCTTCAAAGTGCGCGGGCTGATCCAGCGATACATATTCAAAATGCTGCCTGCCTTGTCATTGGTACCGGAAGCTCTGGCGCCGCCAAAGGGCTGCTGACCAATGACTGCCCCGGTAGGTTTGTCGTTGATATAGAAGTTGCCCGCCGCGTTGTTCAGCTTACGCTCCATCTCCACAATCACCTGACGGTCCTGCGCAAAGATTGCACCGGTGAGCGCATAAGGAGTCGCCGTGTCGCACAGCTCCAGGGTCTTCTCAAATTCTTCATCAGGATAGACATAAACGGTAAGAACCGGCCCAAAGATTTCTTTTACCATAGATTCATAATCCGCCTTCTGCGCCTGAATCACGGTGGGATAAACGAACCAGCCTTTTGAATCGTCGTAACCGCCGCACAGGACTTCCGCTTCCTGGGACTGGTTCGCTCTGTCGATAAAGCCTTTGATTGTTTCAAAAGAATTCGCGTCAATGACAGCACCCATAAAGTTGCTGAAATCCTGAATATCGCCGACCTTGATTTTGGAAATTTCATCGAGCATCAGCTTCTTCACCTGAGGCCACAGGCTGGCGGGAATAAACGCACGCGAAGCTGCGGAGCATTTCTGGCCCTGATATTCAAAGGCGCCCCGCACCAAAGCGGTTACCAGAGGAGTGATCTGTGCGGACTTGTGCGCAAACACGAAATCCTTGCCGCCGGTTTCACCCACCAGTCTGGGATAGTTGATATAGGAATTGATGTGCTCCCCTACCAGAGACCACACACCGCGGAACACCTCTGTAGAACCGGTGAAATGGAAGCCGGCCAGTCTGGGATCTGTCAGAATATATTTGCTGACATCCGTGCCGCGGCAAGGTACAAAGTTGATGACACCGGCAGGCAGGCCAGCCTCTTCCAGTACTTTGAAGAAATAGTAGTTGGACAAAACAGCGGTGGAAGCGGGCTTCCACACTACGGTGTTGCCGGCAATGGCGGGAGCGGTGCACAGATTGCCGCCGATGGAGGTGAAATTGAAAGGAGAGATGGCAGCGACAAAGCCGTCCAGCGGGCGATATTCGGTACGGTTCCACACGCCGGGCGTATTGTTCGGCTGCTCTGTGTAGATCTGCTGGGCAAAATACACATTGAAGCGCAGGAAATCGGCCAATTCGCAGGCAGAATCGATCTCCGCCTGAAACGCGGTCTTGCTCTGCCCCAGCATGGTGGCGGCATTGACGCGGTCACGCCATGGCCCGGCCAGCAGGTCTGCCGCTTTCAGGAAAATAGCGGCGCGGTGCTCCCAGGGCATTGCTTCCCATTCGGCCTTTGCCTGCATGGAGGCCTCTACCGCTTCTTTGAGCTCTTTCTCCCCTGCCATATGGAAAGTTGCCAGCACATGCTGATGATCGTGGGGCATAACGCTTTTGCCTGTTTTTCCGGTAAAGATCTCTTTGCCGCCGATAATCAGCGGAATTTCCACCTGGGTCTGAGCCTGGCGCGCCAATTCCGCCTTCAGGCTGGCACGGGCAGGGGTACCGGGCAGATAGGAATTAACCGGTTCATTGTCGGGCATCTGCAACTTAAAATACGCATTACTCATAATTTCTCTCATCCTTTCAAAATTGATTTCTTGATCCAACGGGTTGATTTCTCTTTTTGATTGATTGTATATAAAACAAAGGGAATCCCGGTATTGCCCTGCCGAATGTCTGACTGTACCCAAGGAACAGAACGGTCAGCGGTGAAAGTATCCGGTCCGGGAGCGATCCCCATTGTTCCAAACGGACGGGGAGCTTTTCCACCCGAACACACGGGCAGGAATGGAATAACAGACACCGATTCCCAGAGTAATGGCAACTGCCAGCTGCAACGTTTCCGCTCCTTTTAACAGAGACGCCGACTCATCACCGATAAAGAAATAGTAAGCCGTATAGTAAATACTTGCGCCGGGCACCAGAGTGAAAATTCCGCAAAGCAGGAAGAGCGTGGCCGGCGTCCGAAAACGGGCTGCGATGACCCGGGAAAGCGTGGCCAGAACCAGCGTGGCAAAAAAGGTTGCCACCGCGTTGGACCACCCGGCTTTCAGAACCAGCAGATAGACCAGCCAGCCGACACCTCCGGTGAAGCCGCAGGCCAAATAGTGGCGGCGGGATACCCCGAACAGGACGGAAAAAGAAGCCGTTCCCAGAAAAGCCATCAATACCTGAAGCAACATTTCCTTTCCCGTCATATGCTCCCTCCCAGAAGCAGGTGGCCCAAAGACAGCGCAATCCCGACACCAATGGCGATACAGCCCGCGGTCAGCAATGCGTCTGCCATTCGAACCAGCCCGGACAAATAATCGTTTTCCAGCAGGTTGCGCACCGCATTCGTCAATGGAACTCCCGGAACCAGCGGAAAAATAGCGCCGATGATGATGTGATCCAGACTGTCGCCAAAGCCGAGATAATAGGACACAAAACAGAACAGGGCAACCTCTGCGCTGCTGAGGATGGTCCTCATAATTTTCGGCAGGCCGATTCGGTCGAGCACCCGCAAAATAAACCAGTACAGCGTAACCCCGGCTCCAAAAGCTACCATCGCATCGGCCCATGTCCCCTGAAACAGATAGCAGAAGCAGGCGCTGCCGCAGCCGGAAGCGAAAATCTGCAGTTTTGTTCCGGATGCCTTCATGACTTTGATGTGGTCCAGCCGTTCCCGAAGCTGTGCGGGAGTGCAAAGGCCCTGAGCCACGTCTCTGGACAGTTCGTTGAGCGCTTCGATCCTGCACAGTTCAATGGGTGCCAGGGGAACACTGCGCACCTGACAGGAATAAATACATTGGTCCACAACCGCGGAAGCGAAAATGCCATTCGCGATGATAAAAGCCTGAAACCCGTTCAGCTCAAATTGATTGGCAGCATACAGCATTGTTTCATGGGCGCGGTAGATTTCCCCACCGTTGAGCAGAATCAGCTCCCCCATCTCCACAACCAGATCAAAGCGTTCTTTTTCCGATTGCTTTTGATCAAAATTCGAAGCATCCATTCTTGTTTGTTCCAGACGGAACCCTCCGTTACAGCTGCCGTGCCTTTTGAATGCAGGCTTCTGCCGCGCTGATCAAACCACTGCGAAATCCGCTTTCCTTCAGAACATGAACCGCCTCAATCGTAGTGCCCGACGGTGAGCATACCGTATCTTTCAGCTGCGCGGGATGAAGCTTTGTGTCCAACAGCATTTTTGCCGTGCCGAACACCGCCTGCTCCACAAATGCATAAGCCAGCGGATAAGGCATCCCCTCCTTAACGGCGGCATCCGCCAGTGCCTCAATAAACAGGCAGACATACGCCGGTGCGCTGCCGCTTACCGCCACTACCGCATCCATCATATATTCTGGAACGATCTCTGCACGGCCAAAGCCTTCCATTAAGTACTGAATATGCTGCAGCTCTTCCTGAGTGACAAGGCTGTTTCCGCAGATTGCAGTCATACCCGCCCCCACCATAGCCGGAGCGTTCGGCATAGAGCGTACGATCTTCAGCGGACGTTGGAAGCTATGCTCCAAATCCTCAATGGTCTTTCCCGGCGCAATGGAAACCACAATGGTTTCGGAACCGATCTCCGCGGCAATCTCTTTGATCACCCGATTATAAAATTGCGGCTTGATCGCCAGCACCAGCACCCGGCTGTTTGCCGCCACCGACTTGTTGTCGGCGGCATGAAAGCCCAGTTCTTTCTCTCCCGATTCCACGTACGCCCGATTGACATCAGAAACCTGAATCTGATCGGGTTTGATCAGGCCGGTTCCAATGATTCCCTTGACCATCGCCCCGCCCATATTGCCATAACCGATAACTCCTAATTCTAGCATACCAGTGTCCTTTCTCCTGTTTTCAGGAATGGTTCGTTTTCAATTCCCCAAAAGTGATTCTGTTCCGGATTAAATGGCCTGCTCGGTTCGATCGATGATTTCATCCTGAAGCGCACGGCTGAGGTTCCGGAAATGGTCGCTGTACCCTGCCACACGTACGATCAGGTCTTTATATTCTTCAGGATGCTTTTGCGCCTCCAGCAGGACTTTCCGGTCGATAACGTTAAACTGAATGTGGTGGCCGTCCAGGTTGAAATAGGCCCGAATCAGGTCTGCCATGTGGCTCAGTCCTTTTTCGCCCGCCACACTGGAGGGAGTCAATTTCTGATTCAGAAGGGTTCCCCCCGTGCTGATATGATCCATCTTCGCGGCGGAACGAATGACAGCGGTGGGGCCGTTGGTATCGCTGCCCTGTACCGGAGAAATGCCTTCGGAAACAGGCTTATGAGCCAAACGTCCATCCGGGCTGGCCTCCATGACCTCGCCGAAATACACATGGCAGGTGGTTGGCAGCATGTTGACCCGATACTGGCCCCCGCGCATATTCGGCCGGCCGGTTACGCAGGCGCGGTAATACTGGAAGATCTCCCGCATGATGTGATCGGCGTAATCGTCGTCATTGCCGTATTTCGGGCTTTCGTTCAACAGAAGATGGCGGACATCCTCATATCCTTCAAAGTTCGCGTGCAGCGCTTCCATCAGGCGCGGCATGTCAAGGTCCTTCTTATCATAGACATGGCTCTTGATGGCGGAAAGGGAATCTGTAATCGTACCGATCCCCACGCCCTGCAGGTAGCTGGTGTTGTAACGGGCACCGCCTGCATTGTAGTCCTTGCCCTTCTGGATGCAGTCGTTGGTGATGATGGATAAAAACGGCACCGGCATATATTTGGCGTAAATAGATTCGATGATATTGGAGCCTTCTACTTTGATATCCACAAAATAATGAATTTGCTTTTTATACGCTTTTAGCAGTTCTTCAAAGGAATGGAAATCCGCTGCGTACCCAAGCTTCAGGCCCAGCTGTTTTTTTGCCACAGGATCATACCCGTTATTCAAAGTCAGCTCAAGGATTTTGGGAAGATTGAAATAACCGGTCAGGATATAAGCTTCATTGCCAAACGCACCGGTTTCCACACAGCCGCTGGTTCCGCCTTTGCGGGCATCTTCAATGGTCTTGCCGGCATTGAGCAGCTCCTGAATAATTTCTTCGGTATTATAAAAAGCAGGCTGGCCCCATCCCTGCCGGGAAATCTCGCAGGCCCTTTTCAGGAATTTCTGAGGTGTTTTCCGGCTGATTTGAACGTTGGAACTGGGCTGGAGCAGCCGCATCTCGTCCATGCAGTCCAAAATCAGGTAGCTGACCGGGTTTACGCCGTCTTCGCCGTTCGGTGTGATCCCCCCGGTATTGATGTTGGCGAAGTCAGTATAGGTGCCGCTTTCTTTCAGGGTAATCCCCACTTTGGGCGGAGCCGGCTGATTGTTGAACTTGATCCACAGGCACTCTAACAGCTCCTTGGCTTTTTCGTCATCCAGAATGCCCTCAGAGGTATCCTTCTGATAGAAGGGATTCAGGTGCTGATCCAGGCGGCCCGGGCTGTAAGAATCCCATGGGTTCAGCTCAGTGGTCACACACAGATGCACAAACCAGTACATCTGAATCGCCTGCCAGTAGGTCTGCGGCCGATTGGCAGGGACCACATCGCAGTTGGCGGCAATCCGGAGCAATTCCGCTCTGCGGGTCTCATCCGATTCTTTCGCTGCCAGTTCCCGCGCATAATCCGCATACCGGCGGCCAAGAATCATGATTGCATCACAGCAGATGGACATGGCGCTGAGCTGTTCCTTTTTTTGAAGAGCCTCTTTATCATGGATAAAATCAAGAGCCTCGATCGCCTGCTGAATATCTGCCTTCCGCTCCAGAAAGCCTTTGAGGAAAATGTTCTCGGAACCAACGGTGTGCCCTGGACCGCGCTGCTCCATGAACTCTGTGAAAATGCCGCTTTCATAGCACTCTTTCCACTTTGGGGTAACGGATTCCAGAATTTTGTGGCGAATGGAACGGTTCTGCCAATAAGGAATGATTTTTTCCTTCTGCAGCTTTAAATCAGCCTGTGAAACCTTGAAGGAAATCAGCTCCCGGTCGTTCATGACTTGCATATCTTCCATTGTATGGCAGCACAGTTCAGGGAACGTAGGGGCGGATTGGGGGCCGTCGCCTTTTTCGCCGACAATTAATTCTCCATTGTTGATGCAGAGTGTTTTGTTCTCCATCACATGCTTCAGGGTCAATGCGCGCAGTTCCGGTACGGAAACAGTACCTTCATATTTCAGATAGACATCCGTTTCCAAATCGGCCCGCTCCAGATAAAGCCGGGGCGGGGTAGTCTCGCTCTGTTCACGAAGCCTGCGAATGCGTTCGTTCATGCCTCTTTGCATCATAATAAAATCCTCCTATCTAAAATTTAATTTTTACTGCTCATTCTTATCCACCGATAAAAACAGGAGAAATCCCGGCATTCAGCCACATATTTTTAAACTGTTCCATCTTCATGGCGGTCGGGGGATCAAATTCCTGACAGTCTGCCCGGCCCAGCCGAATATTTTTATCCATCCCCACCTTATGGTAAGGGAGGAGATTTACCTGCGTCAGATGGATACCGCCGGCGCGGATCAGGGTGATCATCCCCTGCATTTCTTCTTCGCTGTCGTTTACGCCGGTGATAACCGGAATACGAAGATTGATTTTTGCGCCGTCATGGCTCAGTCGTTTCAAATTTTCTATCATCCGTTTATTGTCCCTGCCGGTGTATTCCTGATGAATCTGCGGAGTGACAGCTTTCAGATCATAAAGAAACGTATCCGCATAAGGGAGTATTTTTTGAAAATTTTCATAAGGCGCATCGCCGCAAGTATCGATATTGACGCTGATATCCTCATCGTGCAGTTCTTTGACCAACTGCTGAATATAATTCATGTCCTGCGCCATGACCTCTCCTCCGGAAAGCGTAACTCCCCCGCCGGAAACCTCATAAAACATACGGTCACGCACCAATTGTTTGACCAGCTCCTGAACGGGAATCTCTGTACCGACAACGCTTCTTGCATGATAAAGACACCGGCTGACGCAAAGCCCACAAGCGGTACATTTTTTTCGGTCGGTTACCACCTTGCCGGATTCCGTCCGAAAAATGGCCTGCTGCGGGCAAGCCGGGATGCAGCTGCCGCAGCCGGTACATCGTTCCTCATCGAACATCAGCTCACGGTGAAACCGCTGACTTTCCGGATTGTGACACCAGACACAGGATAACGGACACCCTTTAAAAAACACCGTAGTTCGGATACCATTCCCATCGTGTATAGAAAATTTTTGAATATTGATAATATATGTATGATTCATTCGGCCTCCATATTTTCATTAACATGAAAATATTTGCTATAAATTTCACTGTAATTATATTATCCTCCGATATAAAAGTCAATAGCGCTTAAAAATTTCATATATAAGAAATTGTGAACATTTTCGCCATTTTGTCAGTGATTCCTGTTTTATTCTCGAATCCATAGGAAAGAGCGTACATCTCTGTTGACTTTTTCGAACAAGATAGATATCATATTTTATATAAGTTAAAAGAAAATAATTAAAATGGGATTTTATACACTGTTCGGTGGCCTTGCAGCAGATATTCAAACCGACCAGAGCTCACCAGGAGCTTTCTGACCGGAAATTGAAAGGAATCCAAAGCGCTTCTTATGTTTTCCGCTGCCCGCTGAATCATATCTAAATTTTAATCCTGAAAGGGAGGTTTCTTGTGGATCACAATATTACGATCGGATCCAAAATAAAAGCTCTGCGGAAAGAAAAAGAAATGACTCTAAAGCAATTAAGTGATGAGTCCGGGCTCTCTGTTGGTTTTCTTTCACAACTGGAGCGCGGCATTTCTTCCATCGCAATAGACTCTCTCTCAAAAATTGCTGAAATTTTGGGAGTAACTCTCTCCGTTTTCTTCGATGAAATCGATGTGAAAGACACCGACCCGGTCGTGCACAGTTTCGACATGACGTGCACTCAGGTAAGCCCGCAGATTATCCAATTTATTCTAAGCAACGAAGTGACCGACTTTGATGCGCTTCCAAGGATTTTTCAGCTGATGCCGCTGGCAAATGCAGACCTGAAAAAGCTGGAGATGTATTGTCATAACGGGGAAGAATTCATCTATGTGCTGGAAGGTATTGTAACTGTCTTTATCGGCGACAATAAATACTGCCTTTATCCGGGGGATAGCATTCAAATTCATTCCAACCGCCCCCATAACTGGATTAACTTTACCAATAAGATCGCTAGAATATTGACACTCAATTATCCGAATCCTTTTAAAAGCAACAGCCCGGATTTTTTAAATCTTTGAGCAGAAAAAACACTCTAACTCCTTGACGGCAATTACATCTTATAAAAAGAGGCGGTATTCTTCACAAATGAAGAATACCGCCTCTTTAACATTTTTCCGATCAGGTATTGGCCCTATTCACTGGCCTTTTTCAGAATCTCCAGTTGGGTAGTATCTCTCACTGACCTGTCTTCTTGGTTTATTTTTATGCTCATAATTTAACCGCATCATTTTTCTCAAACATAGTTTGCTATCTTCTTTCAGAATACTGTATTGCAAGTTCATTGCGCCAAAGATTTGCAAACCGTATTTCTTTTTGTTTTTTTCAATTCTTAAAATTTATTTTACCTTTTAACCGGTATCTGCCCCCTGCTTTTTTACTCTATCCATTTCTCAACATAGCAATCACTCTTTAAATATATTCATTTTTGTGAAAATTAAAGCCATTGCAAATGATAGTTCCTCATAAGTTATTCTGAAAATTTGCAAAATATAGGGTCACTTATCTGTATTTTTTTCAGTTTTTTTGTAATTTTCAGTATTGACATTGGCAAAAAATAAATGTAATCTTATCTCGGCACAGAAATTTCATTTAAATGAAATTATCAAACATACCGAATGATAAAGAGAGCTTTTCGTTTTACAAAACTATATCCAATTATTTGAAGGGCGCAAAAACTGAAAAAGAGATACGCAGCAGCCACCGGAACAACCTGAATCAACAATAGTGCACGAAATTCTACTGAGAGGCACAAAGGTAAGGCGATATTTGCTTTATATTACTGCATTTTCAACTACTGCAAAGGGAAAGAGAGGTAAAATAATATGCCGGATTTGATTTATGAGGTGAACAATCATTTAGCACGCATTACAATGAACCGTCCGGAGCATCTCAATTGTTTCAGCGAGGAGATGATTCAGCTCTGGGCAGCTGCACTGGAGGACATCCGTGACCGGGATGATATCCACGTTGTTCTTTTGTCGGGAAATGGCAAGGCGTTTTGCGCGGGAGGAGATGTAAAGGCCATGGCTGCCGGAGAAGGCTTCTTTGAGAGCAATAACGATATTACTTCCACTGCACTTGCCAGGAAGAACGCCCTTTGGAGAGGAATTCAGCGCATTCCGCTGATTCTGGAGGAAATCGACAAGCCGGTTATCGCAAAGATTCATGGCGCGGCTGTAGGAGCCGGATTGGATATGGCCCTGATGTGTGATATCCGCATTGCTTCGGAAAGCGCATCGCTTTCCGAAAGCTATTTCAACGCTGGAATTGTACCTGGCGATGGCGGCGCCTACTTTCTGCCGCGCCTGGTGGGGCGAGACAAAGCGCTTGATCTGTTTTTGACGGCACGGGTACTGAAAGGTGCTGAAGCGGAAAAAATCGGTCTTGTTACACACGTTGTGCCCGATGGCCAGCTGGACGATTATGTTGAACAGTATATTCAAAAGCTGCTGGATGCCCCGCAGCAGGCTATGCGGCTGACAAAACGTGCGATTGACCAGAGCGAGCAAAGTTCATTGCGCTCCTCACTGGATTTGGTATCTTCCTTCATGGGAATCGTGACCGAGCTCGACGATTACCATACACGGACGGCGGCTTTGGTGGAGCGTTTAAACAGAAAGTCCAAAGCCTGATAAAAAACAAATATTAATACATAGGAAACCGTGTTTGTACCCACAAGGGTATTCAAATTAAGAAAACACAGTATTATACTTTAATTCAACTTACTTATCGCTATAGTGAATTTCCCATGTTATGAAACTGCAATCGGGTTAACAGTCCGGCACCCTCTTTTTCCTTCATGACTGACATATTAATGCCTTCCAGAAAAACACGTTTACCACTGGCGCGATAAACAGACGGTTTGATCAATGGGAAATCCCCTTGCATGAAGCAAGGGGATTTCTTCTTTTTTGAATGGAACAATGAAAAAAGGTTGGAAATCATATCTTCGTCCTAATAAACCAACGATTTTCTTTTAGCCGTATGAAGCACTCCTGTCCTTTCATCCGACATTAGTAGCGAATACCGGTACCACCTGCTCGCCTGCTCGAAGGAAATCTACATACAGGATGCACTCCAATACCCTATTAATGTCAAAGAGCTGTCACGGCCAAAAGCAGCTTTATACAAGTATCATTTGTGTTTGATTAGAAGTATATCAATTCGTTTTGTGAGATTTGGAATGGCTGGGAGCAACATACCGGCCGTTTTCCTTACGTACCAGCTTGCCTTCCTTCACCAGATCGTTGGGGCTGTATATGTCATTAATATTCCAGCATCCGGGGGTAGGCACGACAATGTTTTCCATAGGTACTTCTACCAGGAACGGCTTTTGAGCCGCAATCGCCTTCTGCAATGCCGGCTGAAACGCTTCGGTGGATTCTACCCGAATGGCTTCCACACCATAGGCCTTTGCAACCTCAGCCCAGCAGGGAGTGTACGCTTCGCCGTCGGGAGTATGGAATACGGTCCCGAAATTCGTCTGGTAATTGGCTTTTTCCAAGCCTGCGATCGTGCCAAAGGCCGAGTTGTTCATCACGACCCACACGCAGTTAATCCCTTTTTCGACAGCGGTGGCCAAACACGAGGGATTTACTCCGAATCCGCCGTCTCCGGTCAGCGTCAGGCAAACCTTGTCAGGGGCGGCCAGCTTGCCGCCAAGAACGGCGGAAGCACCAAAGCCCATGTTTGCCAAACCGGAGGTGTGATGAATGGTGCCGGGAACAGTAATATCAAACTGTTGGGCCACACCGTTTTTATTCCAGCCCACATCAGTAAAGATGATGGCATCCTGAGGAACTACTGCCTTCACATCCTTTAAAATGCGCTGGGGAGTCATCGGAAAACGGCTGTCGTTGGAAATGGCTTCATTCTGCTGTTTAAATTCCGCCTTTGCAACGGCGATTTTTTCGCGCAGCGCGGGGCGGCGTTTGCCCTCGGGGCAGATTTTTTTCACCTCTTCGAGAATTTGGGCAAGGCCGATTTTCAAATCGCCGACCGCCCCGACCTCCACCGGATAGTTGCGGCCAATCTCGCTGGGGTCAATGTCGATCTGCAAAAAGGCGGTTTGATCCGGATCAAAGGTAACGCCCTGATACCAGCTGGAGCTGTCCGCCTCGGCGAAGCGGGTGCCCAGGCCCAGAATCACATCGGCGTTGACGGTAAGAGAATGGGTAAATTCCAATCCCCAGAAGCCGGTCTGACCGATCATCAGCGGGTGGCAATCGGATAAGCAGCCATGTCCCATCAACGTACGGGAAACGGGAATATCCAGATGCTCTGCCAAAGCGGCCAATTCTTCAGAGGCTTGGGCCAGAAGGATCCCGCCGCCTGCGTGAAGCAGCGGATTTTCCGCTTCGACCAGCTTCTCTGCAATGGCTCTGGCAGCCTTGGGGTCCAGTGCCGGGCGCATGGTCAAATGGCTGTCCTTATAGGTTCGTGCCCAGAGCTCCTCGTCCATCTCCCGGGAGAACATATCCATCGGGATATCGATCAGAACGGGGCCGGGACGGCCGGATTCCGCCAGCCGGAAGGCTTTGTCCAGTATTTCAGGCAGAGCCTCTGCATCATCGATCCGCCATGCCCGTTTTACCACCGGTTCCAAGATCCGGTACTGAGTGGCGTCGCCATGCATGTTGACCTCCTGATGAGGGTGCTTTCCAAAATAGTAGCTGGGCACATCACCGGCAATGAGTACCATGGGGATCGAGTCAAACGCGGCATTTGCAACGCCGGTCAGCACATTGGTCAGGCCGGGGCCCAGATGGCACATGACGACAGACGCTTTATGGGTGATACGAGCATAGCCGTCTGCTGCCGTGGACGCAATCGCCTCATGCCGGTTGGAAATATACTGAACCTTTTTGCTGCGGGATAACGCATCCAGCATTCCAATGACTGTATGTCCGCATAAGCCGAAAACATATTCCACATCCCTGCGTTCCAAATAATTGACAATCAGGTCTGAAACCAGCTTTTTACTCATAGAGGTACCTCCTTAAATAGTACAGTGTTTTTGCTTGGAGCAGATGGCCTTTACCTCAGCCGGCGGCTTCCAGCTTTTTGCATTTTCACCGGCACTGCACAGCGCTTCTCACTTTTTGCGCAGTTTCTCTTTCCGCCAGCAAATCTACCAGCTGCAGCGCAAAATCGACGGAAGCCATCGGCCCTTTTCCGGTGATAATGCGGCCATCCACAGTGACAAGATCACCGGTATATTCCGCTCCGATGATTTCGCTTTGAAAACCATCGCTGACTGTGGCGCGCTTTCCCTGAAGCAGCCCCATATGGCCGAGAATGGACGGGGCAGCGCAGATCGCCGCCACATATCTGCCGCTTTCATAGCAGCCCTTCACCGTGTTTTTTACGGTTTTGGACTGTTCCAGGTTCAGCGCACCCGGAAGGCCGCCCGGCAGAACCGCCATTTCCAGATCTTCCAGGGTAACCTCATGCTCCTCAATATCTGCAATGACTGAGATCTGATGCGAACCCATAATCTGTCTGCCGCCGACTCCCACGGTCTGAACCGGCACATTGGCGCGCCGAAGCAAATCCACTGTTGTCAACGCTTCCATTTCTTCAAACCCATTTGCCAAAAAAACATAAGTCATTGCTGTAACGTCCCCCTTTACTCTTTTCTCTAACCGATAACATCGGCTTTTGCAGCAGCGCAGCTGCACATGCAGACCACAGTCAAATAATGCTTGGGCCGTTGTGCGCCAGAAACTGGTCAAACATCTTTCCGCTGCGGATCAGAAAATCGCGAAAGTATTCCGCGGCAGGCGGGATGTACCGATTCTTATTCCACATCAGATAGATATCCCGCTGAAACATTTTGTTTGAAATAGGAAGAATCTTCGTGTTGTACGGCGCTCCGCCCAATGGATAAGGGATGATCGCCACCCCTCGCTGCGCCGCCACCAGACCATATACAATCACGTCCTGAGGTGTTTCCATCACAATATTGGGACTGATGCCGAGCTCCTGAAAAATTTCTTTATTTTGGTGGTGCAGCTGTGACATTTCATCAAAGTCGATGAAATTTTGATGATCCAGCTCTTTCAAATCCACGTTCTTTTGCCGGGCCAACCGGTGTCCCTGCGGAACCAGCAGGACTAACTGGTGCGTTCCCAAATGAAAGCATTCCACCTGTGGATTTTCGATCTTGGTGGACAAAAGTAAGTCTACCTTTCCGGTTAAAAGCTTTTCCTGCAGATTGTAAAAACTCTCCTGCCCGAGCTGAAAATGTACATTCATCCGGTTGGTTTCGGACACGTAACGTACGATAATATCAGGCACAAACTGAGCCAAAGAGGGAAAGCTGGCAATCGTCACCGTGCCGGAATTGGGATTGATATAATCTTTGAGAGTAGAAATACCGCTTTCCAGCGTTTCAATCGTCTTCTGCACATAAGGCAGAAACAGCTCACCATATTTTGTCAGCTTGATGCTGCGCCCTTTTCGTAAAAAGAGCTTTACGTTCAGCTCTCCCTCCAGTTCCTGAATCGCATGGCTTAAATTGGATTGACTGACGTAAAGCTTTTCCGCCGCCCGAGTATAGTGCTCTAATTCTGCTATGGTTCTAAAATAATACAACTGCCTCAGGTTCATAACGCACCTCCTTCCGGTTTTTTGAGTGAACCGCAGCGTTGTTTTCTTTTCTATTATCGGGCACGGCGTCGAAACTGTCCATATTCTTTAGGATAGAGATTGGAACCCGGAACTGAATATCACTCCTCCCCAAAGCGTTCGGAGCCGGATTCCTATATACTAAGTGCCGAATCGATTGAGATTCGGAGCATGCAAAAAACAAAGGCCGGGCTGGTGCTGGCAGAAGGAGCACAGCCCGGCTGCACGTTGTCTGTCATATTGATGCCGACAACATTCCCCTGAACCTGAATTGTGTGTCAGATGATCTTAAACAGCTGTAAAAATGCGATAACGCCCAGTAAAACCATGATAATGCTGCTCACAAGCGTGAGGGTAAACCAAGCGGGCTTTAAGCGATACTCCTTCGGCAGGCTTTTCTTCTCGGTCCAAAGCAGCAAAAGGCCTACGAGACCGATTCCAAAAACGCTGCCGATGACAGTTGCGACCTGGAGAACGAAAGTATAAGTAATATTTGTCCACGCCAGCAGGATACCGCCGAAAATGCAGAATACCGCGACCCATAAACGAGTTTTAAATTTATTTTCCGGCTTTTGAATGGCAGGGAATGCCGGAGAAAAGCATGCACGGAATGTTGCGGGATAAACCTGTGTGCTGAGCGCTACGATTCCGCCGAAGAAAGCGCAGAAAATAGCAATCTTATACAGCAGCACCAGACCGGGAGAAATCACCGAGAAGAAGTGAGCCTGATTCTGAATGATCTGGTCGTTGGAAGGAACGACCTGCAATCCGTTTGTCCCGAGAATGACGTTGCCAAGAATCATAAAAATCGAGCCGACCAGCCAGACCGCGGTGAAGGATGCAACATTATCGATTTTTACAGCTTTCAGCCATCCCTTGGCATTCGAAACTGTATTCTCGTCCTCCGGCAGCGGAATATTTTCTTTACTGGACAGGCGTTTCAGAGACGCCTGAATGTCGGCAATATGTTCATTTCCATACATGCCCCAATTCTTTTCGCTCATCGTGCCCATGTATCCGAGGTAATCCTGGCATCCTCCGCCAAGGATACCGACGGCACTGACGATTTCAAGCAGAATCGGCCCGGAAAGCACTTCAGGATTTTTTGTCTGTACCCATTCAGGGTACTGAGCCGGAATTGTGGGAATAAAGCCGCTCAGCAGGGCCAGCCAGTCCGGATTCGATACGAAAATTGCGAGCAATGCAAAAATGACCAGAATGAGGACGATGCCGGTAGATACTTTCTCCATCTTTTCGTAGGAGAAAAAGACAAACAAAAATCCAACTATGGCCCAGATCGTTCCGCATAGCACAGTGTAGGCCGTGTCGATTCCAAAGGTCCAGCAGGTCCACTGACCCAGTACCTTAATGAAACCGCAGATGGACGACGGAATGGCAATGGCCGCCACGATGCCCAGGAAGATTGCCACCCAGTTTTTAGAGCCCGGAATGATCTGACCCCAACGGGTAGCAGGATGCTCTCCGGTTAACGTTGCGAACTTGGAACCAGCGTAGACCACGCTGCCTTTCATAATTGCGCACAGCAAAAATGTCCAGAGAAGAGAAAAGCCAAACAGCGAACCTTCACGGCTGGCAAAGAAAATCTCTCCGTTGCCGATCGAGGCAGACGCCACAATAATTCCCGGCCCGAGGTAACGTAAAAGATCTTTAAATTTGCCGGCTTTCAATTTGGGATCGGGTTCGGGCATTGTCATTGCAACAGATTTCGTTGCTGAATCTGTCATTGAAAACACTCCTTTTCATATTAATCGTACTGTAATTTAGGCAAATGAAAGTTGAAAACCCGCCAGCCCCGCTAGTGCAATCGTTCTACCGCAAAACAAGATACCCCCTGAAAAAGATGAGTTTCCATGGCGAACGCATACCAGTTTTACTGGCGCAACAACAATCAAAGCTTCTACCGCTATGGCAAAGAGTTTGAGAACTATTGAGACCATCTTTGCCGGGACCCCGCAAGCTGGATTTCCGGTAACCAAAGGGCGTTGGCGCTTTCTGTACGGAAAGAAGAGGCAAGTACCGGTGCAGAAGCCCTACCTGCTGCAGACACGGACCGCGCTGCAGGATTCATGGAAATCAGAAACTGCCTTCTGCTCTTCTACAATCTGCATCAGCTCCCGGCGCATGGCTTCTACCGGAGCTTTTTGCCCGCTCCAGAGCTCGATCTGCGCCACACCCTGATACAGAGACATTCCTAATCCGTTCAGAACACGGCAGCCTTTTTCCTCCGCGTCCAGCAAAAACTGAGTTTTTTCGGGATTGTAGCATGCGTCAAAGTAGAACTGGCTGGGCTGTATGTATTCCTTTGGCAGAGGACTGCGGCCAATGCTGTCCCCCATTCCCACCCCGCTGGCATTCATGACAACGTCGCAGGCGGACAGCTTTGAGAAATCCCCGTGGTGAACAAATTCTGCCACCGGAGCAAAGTTTGCATTGATGTCCGCAACCAGAGCTTTCGCGCAGGGCTCAAACACATCTGTAATATAAATCTTTCTGGCGCCGTGATAGGCCAAAACAAAGCACATCGCTCGCCCTGCTCCGCCGCCGCCGAAGCAGAAAAACACGCATTGATCTACCTTGATCCCGCCCTCCTGCGTCAGAGAGGTATAAAAGCCGATTCCGTCGGTGTTATAGCCGACAAGCTTACCTTCGGGGGTTTTTACCACGGTGTTGCTGGCTCCCATCTTCTGGCACAGCGGGTCCAACTCATCCAGATAGCGCAGCACCCGAACCTTGTTGGGCTTCGTGACTGCAAAACCTGCAAAATTCATATACCGCAGTCCGTTTACGATGTCTCCCAAATGGTCCTTATCCGCTTCTGTGTAGAAATAAACCATATTTAATCCGGCGGCCTGGTACCCGGTGTTCTGCATCTGTGCAGCAAAGGACTGTTTGAGCGGCGTACCGATCAGGGTAACCATCTTTGTGTTGATATCAATCATCATCCTGTAACCTCATTTCTGTCGTAAAAATGGAATAAGTACTGCGGCCTGCTACATCCTTACATCTGCAAACAACGCTTTCGCTGTTTCAAGGCAGCGTGCGGCATGCCCCACCGGCCCCAGCTCCGAAATACGCTTGGTATTCGGAAGCTCGATCGAGCACGGATTCGGCGGCAGGGCTTTCAGCAGGCCCTTTAAATCTGCATCCCCCTCTCCGCAGTAGGCCCGGCCCTCCCGCACTACCTGAACAATTTGCGAAACATCCACATTTTTGGGGCTGTCGCACAGATGAATCAGCCCAAACCGTTCCGGGTTCAATGCTTGTATTTCTTGCGGCGTAACCTTTGACCAGTGAACATAAATCATATCCATCAGGATTTTCAGATTGGGAGCCTTCACCTGATCCTGTACCGCGATTGCGTCCTGCAAAGTGGTCAAATCGGATAGAATCGCGAATTCCAGATTGACAGTCAGCCCATATTGCGCCGCCTGTTCACAAATCGTGCCATAGCGATCCACCGCGAAAGAACGATCCTTTGTCCAGACACTGGAAAGCACCTGAGTTGCCCCAAGCTCGGCTCCCTTTTCAAACGCCCCTCGATAATCGGACGGCAGATCCTCACGGATCCGAACCAGCTCGATATCCAGCAGCTTCATCTGGCAGTCCTGCAGCGTCTGGCGGATCGTGTGAAATAATTGCGGATTATTTTCCAGGCAGACCTGCGGCTCGTCACAAAGCCCCATGGGAATCGTTCGCAGACTGACATAGTCATATCCGGCATCCCTCGCAATCTTGATCTGCTCTACAGGATCAATGCCAGGAATCGTAAGATAGGCCAGTGAGAATTGCGTAGCCATTACTATGAACCTCCTTCATCAACGGTTGGTAATATATCTAATTTTTCTTGAATCCGTAATAAATTTTATATTTAAATCCCTTAGAAAGTCTAATGTTCAATTTCTATCTAACGATTAGTATTTTTCATAGTTCAACCCACTTGATTTATTTTGTTTATATCAATTTCACCTGATTACAATTGATATAATTGTGATAATCAACTAAAAACGTAAGATGAAAACCTGCTGCTTCTCCCTATTTCGTTTTACTTCGAGCTGGTACAAGCCTTTTCATTCCAATTGTGCTTTCAAACGATTAATCGCTTCTATCATTCGATATAAAACATGTATTGGATTCTTGCGTCCGTCTTCGTTTAAGATATAGGAAAAGACACCGTTCCACGTAGCATCCGAAAAACCGGTAAAGAAAAAATCATTCCCTTGGGGTTTTTAAGACTGTTACAAAAGCGATGTAAAATACAACAAAAGGGGGCAGTTGTCCATGATGAATTTACCTTCCTCGATTACCCTGTGTGAGGTTGGATTACGGGACGGTCTGCAAAACGAAAAGACGCTTCTTTCTACTGAAGATAAGCTGGAACTGCTGCGCGGCTTAATTGACGCCGGTTTCACCGTGATTGAGCTCGGTTCCTTCATGCACCCGAAAGCGGTGCCGCAAATGGCAGATACAGACGAGCTGTACAGGAGAATCGGTGATGTGCCCGGTGTAGAGCTGCGGGCGTTGATCCCCAATCTCAGGGGTGTTCAGCGGGCGGCCGCGTGCGGCTGTAAAAAGGTAAAGCTAAATGTATCTGCAAGCCGACAGCACAATCTGAAAAACCTGAATATGCTGCCGGAAGAAAGTGTGGCGGGCTTTGCCTCTTGCGTAGAGGCGGCAAGGGAAAACGGGATCGCAATTTCCGGCTCCATTTCCATGCCCTTTGCCTCCCCGTGGGAGGGCCGCATTCCTTTATCGGACGTAGATGCGATTATTGAGGCTTATCTTGCAGTAGGAATTACGGAAATTTCTTTGTCCGATGCCTCTGGTATGGCGATTCCAAATCAGGTTTACGACATGTGCGCCCATGCGCGGGAAGCATATCCCCAGGTGAGCTGGTGGCTTCATTTTCACAATACCCGCGGGCTGGCTATGGCCAACATTCTGGCTTCTATGGAAGCCGGTATGACCCGGTTCGACAGCTCCTTTGGCGGGCTGGGCGGCTGCCCCTTTGTCCCGGGCGCCGCAGGGAATATTTCTACGGAAGACGTCATCCATATGTGCGATGAATCCGGTATTGCGACGGGAATCGATCTTGTGAAGGTGATGTCTCTTTCCCGCAGGCTGCAGCAGCTGCTCGGACATGATACGGACAGTTATGTACTGCGCGCCGGGCGTTCCCGTGACCTGATTGAATCTCAGTCCGATTAAGCCCACAAAAGCTATTTGTTCCCCGCAGTTTTAACAAGAATGGCGTAGCTGTTGCTACGCCATTCTTGTTTTTTCTCTTTGACTTGATCATCAGCGCCATTTAACTCCCCTCCTCCCACATAGCAGGCTGTTGTGTTCCCCTTTTCGGCGGAGCGCTTTCGCTAAAGTACTCATATCATGAATAAACTTTAGGACGGCATTGACAAATGAACAAAATGAAAGTAAAATATGATGTATCGATTTAAAGCGATAAATCGTCTGAAGTATTGAAGAAAGCTCTGTTCCCATAATCATGTGCTTTTGCTGAGCAGCTTCGCGGGGCAGGAAGAGGTGGAATTGATGAGTACAGTTACTGTAAAGAACGTGACGATCGGGGATGGAATCCCTAAAATTTGTGTTCCCATTGTGGCCAATACAAAAGAGGAAATCCTCGCGGATGCATTGGATATCGTGAACAGCCGGGTAGATATTGTTGAGTGGCGCGTAGACTGGTTTGAAAGTGCACTGGACATAGAAAAGGTGAAGGATGTTCTCGAGCAGCTGTCTTCTGTTCTAAATCAAATTCCCCTGCTGTTTACTCTGCGCACTGCAAGAGAAGGCGGCAAAATTGACCTGAGTTCGGAAGCTTATCTGGAAATCAATCAGGCAGCTGTGGCGACAGGCCGGGTGGACTTGATCGACGTAGAGGTATTGGATAAGGAAACAATTGCAACAAAAATGATAGAAAGCGCTCACGCAGCCGGTGTGAAAGTGGTTGGGTCGAACCATCAGTTTGACAGGACGCCTTCACAGGAAGAAATGGTTGATCGACTGAGAAAGATACAGGAGCTGGGAGCCGATATCTGTAAAATCGCAGTTATGCCTCAAAATGAAACGGATGTTATCAGATTATTGGAAGCCACATCCATCATGCGCCAGAAATACGCAGAAAAACCGCTTGTTACAATGTCCATGGCAAAACTGGGGGTAGTCAGCCGTATTACGGGTGAGATATTCGGATCCGCGCTGACCTTCGGAACGGTGAAAAAAGCATCTGCACCCGGGCAGATTGAGTCGGAAACACTCTATCAGATTCTGCAGGATATCCACAAGGTCCTTTAAAGGAGCAAAAACACAGATTATGAGATTGATGAAACGATAAATAAAAACTCACGGTCCCGTTCTGTGAGGAATCGAAAAGGCCGGCACTTTAAAGTGCGGCCTTTTTTTAACGCGCCAAAAGCTTTTTCATCCCCTCTTCCAAGCCGTCAAGGGTGAGCGGAAACATGGGGAAAAGTTTCGCGATCATATCGTAGCTTTGGCTCCAATATTCTCCCCAATCCGGCCGCTCACCGGGATTGAACCAAACAGCGTACCGGTACCGATCCCGAAACAAATAAAGCCACTCCAGCCCGCTGGACGGCTTTCCTTCCTGGCTGCCATGATATTTGCCCTTTAGTTCATAAGGAGCCATTTGCGCATCCCCCGCAAAAATCGTTTTATAGTCGCCGGAAAGATTCGACAGCAGCCATTCCGTGGGAACTGATTTTCTCGGATCGATCGTAGGGTCGGTATACAGCTTTGTATAAATGCAGTTATGGAAATAGTAAGTTTTCAAATCATGAAAATGTGTTTTGCTTACGGCCTGAAACAACGCAGAAATCAACTGGGTGTAGTAGTCCATGGAGCCGCCGGAATCGATCAGCAGTAAAACCTTTATTGTATTCTGCCGCGGTCTTCGGTATTTTACGGTAAGCCGTCCCGCATTTTTCGCAGTATGTTGAATTGTGTCATCCACGTCAAACTCGGTAGCAGGGAGGTTTGCTGTGCCGGAGTATTGCAGCAGACGTTTTAAGGCCAGCTGAAACTGACGGAGATCCAACGTGCTGTCTTCCCGGAAATCGCGGAAACGGCGCTCGCCCGCCACCCGGATCGCCCTGCGGTATCCTTTGTCTCCCCCCATCCGGATTCCCCTGGGCGACAGTCCCGTGTTCCCGAAAACAGACATTCCGTGCGTGCCAATCCAGTAGCTTCCGCGGTTGTGCTGTTCCCTCTGCTCACTCCTGCGCTCCCGAAGCATCGTTTCCAGCTCTGCATCAGACAAAGATTCATTCCATTCCGCCTGCTGCTCATCATACAGACCCATGGGGATATCCTTGCAGCCCAACCAATCCAACAGCTCCTGAGAGACCTCCTGTTCCAAAGGAACCTTCTGAAAATACGCAAGAAAAATCCGGTCAAAAAGGTCGAATTCCGCTTCGCTCTTTACCAGAAGCGCCCGGCACAGGTGGTAGAAGCCGGTAAAGCTGGAGCCATGCAGACCTTTGTTCAGGGCCTCTATCAAAGACATCCATTCTGTCAGGGACACATTCAGGCCGCTGCGCCGCAAAAGAAACAAAAATTCTTCAAACATAGGCTCACCGCCAATTCAGGCGCAGAGCGTCTATATCCTCGTTTTTCTTCAGCAGCACCCCAAGATAGGGCACTTCTTTCACGATCCTCTCAGGGTTCACACCGCCGTGGATCAGGGCCTGAATCCAGTCGATCGCCTCGCTGGTAGAAGGCTTCTTTTTGATCTGAGGAAGAGAACGGATGCGGTAAAACGCTTCCAACACCTGAGACAGCAGTTTATCATTTAAATCCGGGAAATGAACCCGGATAATTTCGGCCAGCAGCTCTTTATCCGGGAATTCGATATAGTGAAACACACAGCGGCGCAGGAAAGCGTCCGGCAGCTCCTTTTCCGCATTGGACGTGATGATGACCACCGGGCGGTGCTTTGCCGTAACGGTTCGGCCTGTTTCGGGAATATGGAATTCCATCCGGTCCAGCTCCCATAACAGATCATTCGGAAATTCCAAATCCGCCTTATCGATTTCGTCGATCAGAAGAACCACCTGCCTTTTCGCAGTAAAAGCCTCACCCAGTTTGCCCAATTTTACATATTTTTCGATGTTGTCAACGCCTTCGCTGCCAAACTGGCTGTCGTAAAGGCGCTGGACGACATCATAAACATACAGCCCCTCCTGAGCTTTGGTAGTGGATTTGATGTTCCAGAGGATCAGCTTCTTACGCAAAGCGTCGGAGACTGCCTCGGCCAGTTTTGTCTTGCCGGTACCCGGCTCGCCCTTGATCAGCAAAGGCTTTTCCAGCGCCACAGCAATGTTTACCGCCTGCATCAGCTCCTCTGACGCAACATAAAACCGGCTTCCTTTCCATTCGTTCATTTTCTGTTCCTCTCCAGTGGATTCCGTTCCACTTCGTAATACAGTCTAGTAATAAAAAGAAAGAATTTTTGTTTGATCTGAATTGACAAAAATGCCACCAGGAAGGATTTCAGATCCTTCTGTGGCGGCATTGTGCACCAAAGCATTGTCAAAGCAATTGATTAGGGCAATGGTAATAAAGGGCGAAAAGCCCGGCGAAAGCGGCAGGCAGAATGCCGCTCCGCCGAATTTTTCAGTAAAAGGAGAGAGTTTACCGTTTCAAAATGATCTCACCGTTTTTTACGACGGTTTCAACCAGGTAAATAGCAATATCATTCGATTAGAATGCAAAAACCGGTAACTAAAAATATTTATTCCTCATCCATGCCTTCTTTGAAGTAATCGCCGAACAGTTCCTGATTAGAGGGCATATCCTCAGGCAGCGGGCGAGCCACCCAGGTCGTGTTCATGTAGTGTTTGAGAGTAATGTTCTCTGAAACGATGTTGCCGCCCCAGGTACCGCAGCCCATGGAGGACGTAGGGGGCATTCCATTGGTAGAAGAGCCGGAATTTCCGCGGTTATTCGGCTGGCGGACCATAATGCGGGAAACAGGCGCAGCCATGCCCAGACGGTGAATGTGCTCATCGTTCCAGGAATAAATGCCGCATGAGTGGCCCTTGCCCCCAACCTCAAAAACAGCGCGCATCATGTCCAGAGCATTTTCGAACTCACCCTCATACTTGAACAGCGTCAGCAGAGTGGTCAGCTTCTCGCTGGAGAAGAAATGCTCCTTACCAACGCCTTCCTTCCCGCCGCCGGTAACAGCAATCAATTTGCGGTCTGCGGGAATTTCAAAGCCAGCGATCTCCGCCAGCTTCTGCGGGCTGATCGCAACGGTATTCGGCAGGCGATGACCGATTTCGTCCCACATCACATTCTTCAGCTTTTCGGCCTCTTCCTCATTGGCCAGATAGGCGCCCTCCGCCACAAGTGCCTGCACAAAGCCGTCATAGACGGACTCATGAATCAGCAGGTTGCCGTCGCAGGAGCAGCCGGAGCCAAAGTCGGACGTTTTGGAGATTCGGGTGTTCATCGCGGCTTCTCTTTGCCGCTCCGGCGTATTGGCGGTATCATCGATAATAACGGTAGCGTTGCCGGCGCCGGAACCAAATGCGGGAACACCGGAGGAATAAGCGGATTTCACCATGGGCCGGCCGCCGGTGGCGATAACAAGGTCGCAGCGCTTCATCAGCTCCTGAGTCAAAGAGATACTGGGCTCCTGAATGCCCTGAATAATATCTGCGGGAGCACCCTCACGAACCAAAGCTTCCCGGATGATATTGATGCATTTATTGGTAACATTTTTCGCGCGGGGATGAGGGGAGCAGATCAATACGTCTCTGGCCTTGATTGCATAAACAATCTGACCGGCAGGAGTCAAACAAGGATTGGTGGTAGGCACCAGAGTGGCGATGACGCCCACTGGTTTGGCATACTTGACCAGTCCCTTTTCGGGAATTTCTTCAATGATGCCGACACTTTTATTGCGCAGGCAATCACGAAGAATCAGCTTGATTTTGTTGCGCTTATTGCGCTTGGTTACTTTGTCGCCCAGGCCGGTTTCATCTACTGCTTCATCGCAGATGGGGGCCCAAACCTTCATATCGCACACAGCGGCGGCCACAGCCTGACATAGACGATCCACCCGCTCCTGATCATAAGTTGCAATGATGTCTGCGGCCGCCCGGGCACGCGCCACCATTTCATCCAGCATCTGAATTTGCTCTGCAGAAACTTCTTTCGCCATAATTACAATCTCCTCACTAAACAGTTATTTTTTTGGGGGGGTAAAGCTGTTTTATGATTTTATTGTAGGTTGCTTTGGGGCTTCTGTCCAATACCAGGTTTCTTTCTTAATTATAGAAACTGTCTATTAAAACTGCCAAATTCGCCTGATAATTACAAAACAAGTACAACATAAAATATTATTGATTGGCCTCTGAGAATCATTCCATGTTATAATAACCTCACGGC
>NZ_CBYL010000026.1 GCF_000577335.1 Faecalispora jeddahensis
ACGTCTGCACCAGGTTCGGCTTGATCGCATCCTTCAGCAAAGCGCACATCGCACCCTCTGCCTTGAGCTGAGCAGCGGTGACAGGCTCTTCGTTGTAAGTATAGCCGATGATCATTTTGCCAAGGCGCTCTTTCATATCGCTGATGGAAGAGGACAGGCACAGAACCGCCATGATCTCGGAAGCGACAGTGATGTCGTAGCTGTCTTCACGGGTGACGCCGTTGGTGCGCGGGCCAAGGCCGTCCACAATGCTGCGCAGCTGACGGTCGTTCATATCGACAACGCGCTTCCAGGTGATGCGCTTGGGATCGATGCGCAGCTCGTTGCCCTGATAAATGTGGTTATCCAGCAGAGCGGCCAGCAGGTTGTTCGCCGCGCCGATCGCATGGAAATCTCCGGTAAAGTGCAGATTGATGTCCTCCATCGGTACTACCTGGGCATATCCGCCGCCGGCCGCGCCGCCCTTTACGCCGAATACCGGGCCAAGGGAGGGTTCGCGCAGAGCGACAATCGCCTTTTTGCCGATTCGGCGCAGGCCGTCGGTCAGGCCGACGCTCGTGGTGGTCTTTCCCTCACCCGCGGGAGTCGGGTTAATCGCCGTGACTAAAATCAGTTTGCCGTCCGGTTTGTCCGCCAGATCGCTCAGGAGCTTATAGTCCACCTTTGCCTTGCCCCGTCCGTACACCTCCAGATATTTCTCGTCGATGCCCGCGGTCTTTGCGATGTCCCGAATGTCTTTTGCTTCGTATTGCTGTGCAATTTCAATATCAGATAAAAAGCCCATTGTTACAATTCCTCCTGATCCATTTATGAATTCGGCCCCCGAACGCCGTCATAGCCGCCACACACGGCCTGCCGGGCGTTTGAAACCACTCTTTATTCCAAAATACCACACCGAATTCCTCGTTACAATAACCAAATGACCGCAAAACGTCCAATTTGACGATAATAAGACGAAAAGCCATAGGGATTCCAGACGCTAAAACCGTCAAAAACCCAGCGGACATCCCGTTTTTAAGAGAAACCGAGGTATTTCAAACGAACTGCTCCGGCTCTTTCCTTACGTCGAAAACAAAAGGCTCATGTTCAGAAATCCGCGCCAAAAAGGACGAATACAGCCAAACGGGCAAGTTCCGGGGGTGGAAACGTACTCATTTTCAATCGATGGGAACGCGAATGTCAGGAAAGAAAAGACACCTGCGCCACCATCAGCCGAACGGGGGAATCCCCCTTGTTCCGAATTTTCACAGCTACGGTGGGCGCGCCGGCCTCCGTTTGCAGACGGGCTGCGTCGCGCGGTGAAAGAGCGACGGTCTCCCCTCCTGCACCGAGCTCAGCGGCTCCCTGCACACACCAGCACAGCAGAACGCTGCGGCCCGGTTCGCCGCTTTGGCAGCAGAATTCCGCCGTCTGCCCCACGCCGACAATCAACGCAAACGCATTGCCCCGGCAGACGCCCTTTCGGGTCATCAGATTATAATCCACAACCTTTCCGCGGCTGCGGGTCTCCCACGCGCCGTCAAACGCGGCGCATTCCAGCTCCCGCAGAATTACCGGCGTTTCGCTTCCCTTATAAAAAAGGGAAAGCTCCCCCTCTACCGGCGCGATGATCCGGTCGTAATCCGGCAGAGAGGTAAAGTTTGATTCCTCAAGCTCCACCGTGGCTGAGCTCAGCCGAAAATGAAAGCTGCGGTCGGCATACAGCGCGCCGGGCGGGTCGATGGCGATCTGCGTTGTTTTCCCGCCAGACCACTCGCTCACCACAAAATCCTGCGGTGTGATCTTCTCCAGTTTTGTCATTTTGTCCCACTCTCCTTCTGTAAAACAATGTGAATAAAGACGCTTTTCTCACACTATATCCGCTCTCTCGTCTAATAAACGTCACAAAGGAGGGCGTTCCATCGAAAAAGCCGGTTTCGGTGGTTGCACTTGCCGAAATCTTCTATTATGATTGTTTTGTAGCCGATTCCGTTGCCGGATTCCCGTTCTCAGCGCGGATTCATCCACCATAAAAATTTCAACATAGAAACGGAGCCGATCATTATGATGAACAAAATTCTGGAATGTGTACCCAACTTCAGCGAAGGACGCGACCTGGAAAAGGTTGAGAAAATCGTCTCCTCTTTCCGCGGAAAAGAAGATGTAAAGCTGCTGGACTACAGCACCGATAAAGACCACAACCGCTGCGTCGTCACCGTAGTGGGCGAGCCCGAAGCGGTGCGCGACGCAGTGATCGAGGCCATTGGCGTTGCCACCGAGCTGATCGACATGACCAAGCACGAGGGCCAGCACCCCCGCATGGGCGCAACCGACGTGGTTCCCTTCATCCCCGTGCGCAACTGCACCGTAGACGAAGCCAACGAGATCGCCAAACAGGTCGGCGCCGCCATCGCGGAGAAATTCGGCGTGCCGAGCTTCCTGTATGAGAAGTCCGCTACCGCTCCCCACCGCGAGAATCTCTCCGAGATCCGCAAGGGCCAGTTCGAGGGCATGCCCGAGAAGATGAAGGATTCCAAATGGAAGCCCGACTTCGGCCCGGATCACATTCATCCCACCGCCGGCGTCACCGCGATAGGCGCCCGTATGCCCCTGGTTGCCTTCAACATTAACCTCGACACCCCCAACCTCGAAATCGCCACCCAGATTGCCCGCAAGGTTCGCTTCATCGGCGGCGGCTTCCGGTTTGTCAAGGCGATGGGCGTTATGCTCGAGGACCGCAACATTGCTCAGGTCTCCATGAATCTGACCGACTACACCAAATCCGCCGTGTACCGCGTATTTGAAACCGTTAAGATGGAAGCCCGCCGTTACGGCGTCAACGTGGTAGGCAGCGAAGTGATCGGCCTGGTTCCCATGGCCGCTCTGATCGACTGCGCAGAGTATTACCTGCAGATCGAGAACTTCAACATGGATCAGGTTCTGGAAACCCGCCTGTAAGCAATCAATTTTGGAGGGAAACATACCAATGGAAATGAAAAATATGACCCTTGAGGTCTTTTGCGCCACTACCGCCTCCAACGAGCCCGCGCCCGGCGGCGGGAGCGTTGCTGCTCTGGCCGGCGCACTGGCCGCCGCCTTGGCGGAAATGGTAGCCCAGCTGACCATCGGCAAAAAAGGCTATGAAGAGGCCGCGGACGAAATGAAGGCGATCATCCCTGAGGCTGCGGCGCTGCGCGCGGAGCTTCTCGATGAGATCACCCGTGACAGCACCTCCTTCAACGCTTATATGGAAGCGATGACTCTGCCGAAGGACACCGACGAGCAGAAGGAAGTTCGCCGCAACGCGATGCAGGAGGCTTTGAAAAAGGCCGCCGAGGTGCCGCTGCATGTTGCCGTAACTGCGGCAAAGATCATGCCGATGGCCGGCACTATGGTGAAAAAAGGAAATGCCAACGCCGTAACCGACGGCATGGTGGCCGCGATGATGACCCGCACTGCGGTTCTGGGCGCTCTGCTCAACGTGAAGATCAACCTCGGCTCCATTAAGGACGAAGCGTATGTAGCGGACATGAAGGCAAAAATCCACGAGATCGAAACCGCTATCGTTCGCGACGAAGCCGCTGTTTTGGCAGCTTCGCCCCTGAAATAAGAAGCTTATGATTTGAAAAGCACCAAACAGAATAAGTGAATGATGGGAACGGTCTGAGAAATCAGGCCGTTCTTTTTTGCTCTCCTTCTTTTGATACGATTAAAAACTCATGTGAAAGTAGTACCAGCGGTCAACGATTTTTTCTGTTTCATATTGATTGTCCCCGTTGACCTGCTCATAGCTCCACCCCGTATCGGTTTTTACCAGAGACATAACTTCCCCCTGAAAGCCCAAAGGAACATCCGACGGGGAATAATAGAACCCGGTGTAGGAAGAGGATGGAGCCAGACCAAAGCCGCCGCACAGGAATTCGACCATTTTGCTGTCGGAATGATAGACGATCTCCTGAACGCCGGAGACAGAAGCGCCCTCTGCGCTGCCGCGCTCTATGACAGAGGAAGCAACCTCTGTCAGCTGCGCTTCGTTGTTTTTCACACGAGAGACAATGGCCCCTTTGGTGCCGGGATACCAAACCGATACAACGGGAATACTGATCAACAGACAAACTACGAGAAACAAAAGCAGCACCGGCCGTTTTTTCAATTGGTCTTTCATCAGCTTTTCCCCCTGCCATTTTCATTCAGTCATTTCCAACGATAGCTTTCTGAAAGTGATCGGCGGGTTGAGCACGCTGACACCCGCGGAGAAGCGTCTCAAAAAACTGTCTGTTCCCACACGGATACGGCCTTGCAGAAAGCTACCGCAAGCAGCTATGCAGGCCAATAAGAACTTTCTGAAAGCGGCTGGTGGGTTGAGCCCACTGACACGCCACGGGGAACCCGCAGAAAACTCTCTTCTCTGGAAAGATAATCTGCCTTCGCGTCTTTTGCAAAAAGAAAAAAGCATACCGCAGCATCACCGCTTAGTATGAAGTTTGAAGTTATTTTACCACAAATACCCGGATCGTTCCACCCTGAAAAAGTCTGCGCGGGCAGTGAGCGTTTCGACGCTAAAGACCGCGGAGAAAGAATTTTACGTCGCATTTTATCAACCAAAATTGTTTCGGAAAACGAACATAACGACTTCTGATCCTTCCATTTTTTGTTTGCCAGGAAGATCGAGAAAAAGTGAAAGGATAGAAAAAGATTCTATATTTTGGTAAAAACCCAGTTATACTGTGATTTTCTCTTGTATTCAAAATGGAAGGAGTCTCTTGCTTCTTCTCATCTTCCATAAACCCTCTGTTCGCGGCTCCAAGAAGAAAATATTCAAAACTTGTTTTTGCAGGATTTTCTGCCCATATCTTCAACTTTCGCGCGTATTTTCAATTATTTTGATGAAATTTGAATTTTTTTCAGGAAAAAGAAGGCATTTTCCTGACTTTGAAAAATGCGATCAGACGGAAGAAAAAACAGGAAAAGAGCGATCTTGACGTAAAAATCCAGGCAGACTGCGCATTCTATAGTTTGTTATCAGATTAGCACAGTAAAATTCCATCTTATTTCCGTCTTTTCTATCAGAGCAAATTAAGGCTCAATGCAGGGGCAAAAACACCGCTTTTTCCCTAAATCATAACGAAAAAACCTGTAACACAAAATGAAATAGACGGACAAGCCTTCGATTGTTCCGGGAAAAACGGCATTTTTTCCTTTTCGAGCGCTTTGCAATAAACCCCCCTGATTTGCTCAAATTTTCACGTTTTGAATTCAATTTAACGTGCTAACATGTTAGCTAGCTACCAAATCATCTAGATGACACAATAAAGCAAATTTGGAATATTGTCATTAAAAACAAGAGTGTGAAAACCTGCGTTTTTTTCATTCTATATTAGAAGTAAAACACCTTTCACAAAGCTCTTCAAAGCCGCATCGCACCTGGCTTTTTCAGGGCTTTTGAGGAGCAAAATCACTCTTATCAGAATCACAACTTTTTTTCATTGATCAATCTTTTCAATTTTTTTGCCTTTACCCTCTTCTCTTTTGTATCTTTTCCCCGTAAAATAAGAAGGAAAGTAAATTTAAGGCCATCAGTCTGGGTTTTGGCCACCCCAAAATTACGATCTTTTTCGCTTCAATCTGTCGGTTTTCATTATTTATTACAGTTTGCGTTTGTTTTTACCTAAGATTGCTCCTTTTCGGCCTGCAATTGCAATTCAGCAATTTTTGCAGCCTGATTTTTAGAAAAATAAGAAGATTCACTTAGACGTTTCTTTGACATGCGGCGATGTATAATCTGGTCAAAGTTCAACAAGTGATTTGTGTGTGAGTTGCATTGAAACCAAAATGGTAAAAGGAGATTGTACATTATGAAAACTGTTATTTTGACCGGCCAGGATTTGACCCTGGAAGAATTCGCACTGGTTTGCCGCGAGGACGTGCCTGTTGCTTTATCGGAGCAGGCCAAACAGAACATCATCGCTTCCCGCAAGGTTGTGGATCAGATCGTCGATGAGGATCGCGTTGTTTACGGCGTAACCACCGGATTCGGAAAGTTCAGCGACGTTGTCATCAGCAGCGACGAATGCAAGCTGCTGCAGAAGAACCTGATCATTACTCATGCGGTCGGCGCCGGCAATCCGTTCCCGCGCGATGCGGCCCGCGGAATGCTGCTGCTCCGCATTAACAATATGGCGAAAGGCTTTTCCGGATGCCGTATGGAGGTTGTAGACGTTCTGATTGAAATGCTCAACAAGGGCGTTACTCCTCAGATTCCCGAAAAGGGCTCTTTGGGCGCTTCCGGTGACCTGGCTCCTCTGGCTCACATGGTTCTGCCGATGATCGGCCTTGGTCAGGCGGAATACAAGGGCGAAATCCTCGACGGCGCCGAAGCGATGAAGCGTGCGGGCATCCCCGTCGTGGAGCTGAGCGCAAAAGAGGGCCTGGCACTGATCAATGGTACCCCGGCTATGACCTCTACCGGCGCTTTGACCGTTTATGACGCTCTGGAACTGCTGAAGGTCGCCGACGTTGCCGCCGCTCTGAGCTTTGAGGCACACAACGGCGTAGTCAACGCTCTCGACGAGCGCATCCATGTAATCCGCCCCCACAAGGGCCAGATGGATACCGCCAGAATCCTGCGGCAGCTGCTCAGCGGCAGCAAAAATACCACCCATCAGGGCGAGATCCGCGTTCAGGACGCTTACTCCCTGCGCTGCGTACCGCAGATCCACGGCGCGAGCAAGGATGCCATCAACTTTGTCAAGCAGAAGGTCGAAATCGAGATCAACTCGGTTACTGATAACCCGATCATTTTGAAGGACACCATGGAGGGCATCTCCGGCGGTAACTTCCACGGCCAGCCGATGGCGCTTCCCTTCGATTTCCTGGGAATCGCGATCGCGGAGCTCGCGAACGTTTCCGAACGCCGCATGGAGCGCCTGGTAAACCCCGCGCTGAGCGGTCTGCCCGCATTTTTGACCAAAGACGGCGGCGTAAACTCCGGCTTTATGATCGTTCAGTATTCCGCTGCGGCTCTGGTTTCTGAAAACAAGGTTCTGGCGCATCCCGCCAGCGTTGACAGCATTCCTTCTTCCGCAAACCAGGAAGACCACGTCAGCATGGGCACCATCGCGGCGCGCAAGGCCCGCGAGATTCTGGGCAACGCCCGCCGTGTTCTGGCAATGGAGCTGATGTGCGCCTGCCAGGCGATCGATATGCGCGGCGACAAGGGCATGGGCGCAGGCACGAAACCCGCCTATGATACCATCCGCGCTCTGGTGAGCAAGCTGGAAGAGGATCGCCCGCTGTATGAGGATATCAATCTGTGTGAAAGCACTCTCATCGACGGCAGCCTGATTTCTCATGTAGAAGAAAGCGCTTCAAAGATCGAGCTGTAATTTATCGAAAGAACGAACCTGAACACCGCCGACAGTTTTGATCCAACGCAAAGAGCATTCCCCGTATGAAGCCAGGATTCGGACGGAGATTGTCAGGCGTGGAAAAAATTGATCTGGTACGTCCCAGCACTGTTACTCTGCTCTTTGTTCTGATGGATCGCCCGAAGGAACGGGCGGTGTTCGGTTTTTCTTAACCCCCACGGTTCGTGCGGATAGTCCTTGCAGCGAATGAGATTCACAGCATACACAAATAAACGCAACGAAAGGAGAAATGAAACGCACTTGTTCACGCTGTGTTTGCTGACCGGCTGTATCCCCACAAAAAGGTCTGCGCCGGAACACTGAGAATGGTTTGCTTTCGCTTTCTCAGTTTGTGCTCTGTGAATCCTCCATACCGCTAACGGGGCTTGTGGCATAAAGAGGGGATGTTTTCTGTATCAGTTTTACAGGTTTTCCCTTTATTAAAACAAGAGGAGGTTATTTTATGATTTTGACGAACCCGGTACTTATTGCCGTTGTTGTGCTGCTTGTACTGTGCTTCTTGAGAGTGAACGTTCTGCTGGCCCTGTTTGCCTCTGCAGTTACTGCTGGTTTGGTCGCAGGCATGGACGTTTCGACAACAATGACAACCTTTATCACCGGTATCGGTGAGGACCCCGAAACGGCCCTGTCTTATGTGATGCTGGGCGGTCTGGCCGCCACCATCAGCTACACGGGTGTTTCCGACATTCTGGCGGTTAAAATCGCCAAGCTGGTCAACGGAAAATCACTGGTATTCGTGTTTTTCCTGGGCTTTATTTCCTGCTTCTCGCAGAACCTGATTCCCGTACATATCGCTTTCATTCCGATTTTGATTCCGCCGCTGCTGATCGTCATGAACAGGATGAAGATCGACAGAAGAGCTGTGGCCTGCGCCCTTGCGTTTGGTCTGCGTGCTCCTTATGTTGCCATCCCTGCCGGATTCGGTTTGATTTACCACGGCATCATTTCGAACAACATGACCAAAAACGGCATGGAAATCGACAAAATGGATGTTTGGCGTTACACCTGGCCCCTTGGCGTTGCAATGCTGATCGGCTTTGTTCTGGTCGTTCTGTTCCTGTATCGCAAACCCAGAGAGTACAAGAACGTGGAAGGCTTCGCGGTTGATCTGGATACCGTTGACACCACCATGACCTTTAAGCACTGGTCTGCGGTTATCGCTGCGGTTGTTACCCTGGTGATTCAGCTGGTTTGGGGTTCCCTGCCGCTGGGCGCTTTGATCGGTTTGGCCATTATGTTCATCACCAAGGCAGTCAAATGGTCCGACATGGATAAGATCATTGACGAAGGCGTTCAGCTCATGGGCTTCATCGCATTCGTTATGCTGGCTTCCAATGGCTTCAGCGCCGTTCTTCGCGACAGCGGCGGTGTTGATCAGTTGATCCAGAGCTCTTTGGGCTTCATTGGCGGCAGCAAGCTGCTCGGCGCGCTCATCATGATGCTCGTTGGTCTGTTCATCGTAATGGGCACCGGTACTTCTTTCGGTACCGTTCCTGTTCTGGCGGTTCTGTATGTACCGCTTTGCGCACAGCTGGGCTTCAGCGTCGGCGCAACCACGCTCCTGATTGCTGCGGCTGCTACCATCGGCGATACCGGCTCCCCTGTTTCCGATACCACACTCGGACCGACGGCCGGACTCAACGCGGACGGACAGCACGACCACATTTGGGATACGTGCGTACCAACCTTTATTGCATCCGATATTCCGATCTTTATTTTGGCAATCGTTGCTCCCCTCTTGATGTGATCGGGATTTCTCAAACAAACAGAGCGCCGTGGAAATTTCCACGGCGCTCTTTCTGTTACAGAAAAGTTCCTTTGAAGCAATCCTTTTTCCCCTCGAAGGGTAAAGAGAAACTGAATTTGAACTGCCGTAATCCTGAACGGTTTTAAAAGAATTCTTGAAAAAGATTTTAAAGCGTGTTATGGTGCGGATAGTTCATCAATCAGGAAGGATTTTTATGACCTATCAAATAGAAGAGATGACGGCAGGCCGGGCCATGTCGATGCGGCGCACCGGCCCGTATGGCCCCGGCAACCACGCGCTGATGGAAACATTCAAGGAATGGGTCAGAGCCAACGACCTGTTCACCGACTCGGCAGTCATTCTGGGAATTTCACAAGATCATCCCCAGACCACACCGCCGGAACGCTGCCGCTACGACGTTTGCATTCTGGTTTCTGACGACTATTCCCAAACGGACACGGCTGTTACTGAACTCTCCCTGCCGGGCGGCAAATACGCGGTCTTTTCCATCCCCCACACCGCAGAGGCGGTTCAAAAAGCGTGGAGCGACATCTTTCCGCAGCTCGCCGCTGATGGGCTGACTTCAGATCCCTCCCGGCCGATTCTGGAGAGATACGTGCCGGCAATGCTGCAAAAAGCATCTGTGTGAAATCTGTGCCCCGGTGTGAACGCACCTTTTCTAACAAATCATCCATCAGCAGACCCGTCCGCAGCTTTTCTGCGGACGGGTCTGCTGTATTTCTTTCGAAGTATGTTTACTCCCGGCAAGCGGATTTCTGCTGCTCCAGCAGGTCTTTCAGGCTGCGGGCCGCGGCAGCGATATCCTGGGCAGCGACGATTGCCGAAACAACAGCGACACCGTCTATACCGCCCCCCCGGAACAGGGGAATGGTCTTTGCGTTGATGCCGCCAATCACAACGATCGGGAGGCTCACGGCGGAACGGATTTTTCTCAGTTCTTCCATAGAGACGAGCTGTGCGTCCGCCTTGGTGCCGGTGGCAAACATGGCGCCGACGCCAAGATAGTCCGCACCGTCGCGTTCGGCCTGAAGAGCCTCCTCCACTGTGGAGACAGAAACACCGAGAAGCTTCTCTTCCCCGAGGATGGCGCGAACCGTTTTCGCGGGCAAGTCCTCCTGCCCGACATGGACCCCCGCGGCGTCTACGGCAAGGGCAATGTCCACCCTGTCGTTAATAATGAGGGGTATCCCCTTTGCATCGGTCATCCGCTTCACGCCGAGTGCCGTGTGGTAAAAGTCGAGAGAAGATGCATCCTTTTCGCGCAGCTGCACCAGCGTGATCCCGCCTTCTATCGCCTGTTCCACAGCCTGCTCGAGCGTCGTCGTGCTCATCAGATCGCGGTCGGTAACCAGGTACAGACTGAGATCAAAATCAGGTTTCATCGAGCTTCGCCCTCTCTTCCAGAATTTCGGCGCTCATACGGTTGACTGCATCGACCAGCGCGACGCGAAAGCTGCCGCTGCCGAGTTCTCCCGCCCTTTCAGCCGCGAGCTCCCCTGCGATGCTCATGCAGAGGATTCCTCCCGCGGCGGCGGAGAGGAAATCGTCTGTGGCGCCGCAGAACGAACCGACGAGAGAGCTGCACATGCAGCCGGTTCCCGTCACGCCGGAAAGCGCCGGAACGCCGTTCTTCAAATACAGCGTGCGGGTTCCGTCCGTTACAATGTCGATGGCACCGGTTACTGCCGTAACGCAGCCAAGGCGCTTCGACACCGCCTGTGCGGTATCGCGCGCGGCCTGCAGTCCACCGCGGCTGTCCTCCTCCGAGGCATCCACGCCCTTTGTCCGGGAGTCAAGACCGGCCACAAACCGGACTTCGGAGAGATTCCCGCGCAGCACGCTGATCTTTACTTCTTCCAGAATCCGTCGGGTTGTTCGGTTGCGCAGCTCGGAGGCCCCCGCGCCGACCGGATCAAACACAACGGGGATTCGAGTTTTATTTGCCTGTTTCCCAGCCGCAAGCATCGACTCGATCGTTCTTTCATTCAGCGTGCCGATGTTCAGCACCAGCGCGGAGGAAATCGCGGTAATATCCGCCGCTTCGCCGATATCGTCCGCCATGATGGGCGAGGCCCCGATCGCCAGCGTGATGTTGGCGCAGTCATTGACGGTAACATAATTGGTAATGTGGTGAACCAGAGGCTTTTTCGAGCGAACTTCTTCTAAAATGCCGCCGATTTGCTCTAGCCATTCTTTTTGAGTCATGCATCTCTCCCCTTTCGTTTTATTTGCTCTCGGGCATCAGCTCGACGTCGAGCCCTTCGAGAATCCGGTTCATGGTGCGTACGGCGCACATTTTCCCGCACATGGAGCAGCTGTGCTGATCCTCCGGCGGAACGCTTTCAAAGTATGTTCTTGCTTTCTCTCCGTCGAGCGCGAGCGCAAAGGTCTCTTCCCAATCCAGCCGCCTTCTGGCTTCGCTGATGCGGTAATCCGCCTCGCGTGCATGTTTGATTCCCTTGGCAATGTCCGCCGCGTGGGCCGCGATTTTCGATGCGATGATACCCTCCTTCACGTCGGAGAGATCGGGCAGACGAAGGTGCTCTGCAGGAGTGACATAGCAGAGAAAATCCGCTCCGTTCGCAGCAGCGATCGCCCCGCCGATCGCGGAGGTGATATGGTCGTACCCGGGGGCGATGTCCGTGACCAGCGGCCCAAGTACATAAAACGGCGCGCCGTGACACAACCGCTTTTCGAGCTTCATATTGGCGGCAATTTCATCCATCGCCATGTGGCCGGGGCCCTCCACCAGGACCTGTACGCCGCGCTCCCATGCGCGCTTGGTCAGATTCCCAAGCTCCGTCAGCTCGGCGATCTGAGAGGCGTCTGTCGCATCTGCGATGCTGCCGGGGCGCAGGGCGTCGCCAAGGCTGATCGTGACGTCGAATTCGTGCAGAATTTCGAGCAGCTCGTCGTAATGCTCGTAGAACGGGTTTTCGTTCCCGGTCATCTTCATCCACGCGAACAGCAACGAGCCGCCGCGCGAAACGATGTTCATCTGACGCCGCTCCCGCATGAAGATCTCTACGGCGCGGCGGTTGAGCCCGACGTGAATCGTCATGAAATCCACACCCTCTTCCGCGTGGGCGCGCACCACCTTCAGAAAATCCTGAGCCGTGATCTCTTTTAAATCCTTTTCCAGATACCCCACCGCATCGTAAACCGGTACGGTACCGATCATGGCGGGGGAGGTTTCGATCAGCTTCTGCCGGAAGGTATGCGTCTTGCCGTAGTTGCTCAAATCCATGATGGCTTCGGCCCCAAAGCGCTCGGCAAGGCGAACCTTTTCCATCTCGACCCGGTAATCCACACAGTCGCCGGAAACACCGAGGTTTACGTTGATTTTCGTGCGGAGCCCCTTCCCCACGCCGTGCGGATGAAGCACCGTATGCCGCACATTGGCTGGGATGACGACCTGCCCGCCGGCCACCAGCTCCAGCAGCTCCTGCTCCGCGATAGCCTCTTCCTGCGCTACCTGACGCAGTTCTTTTGTGACAATCCCTTTACGGGCAGCGTCCATCTGTGTTTGAAATTCCATTCATTTGCCCTCTCTTTCCTATAATCCATTCTGATAAAGATCGTAAAAATGATGCGTGGGGCCGCAACCCTTGCCAATCGCGAGCGAATGACGGATCGCGGTGGTGACGTACGCCTTTGCTTTGCGCACCGCTTCCTCCATGGAACAGCCCAGCGCCAGATTGCAGGCGATGGCAGAGGAATACGTACAGCCCGTGCCGTGTGTGTTTTTGGTCTGGATTCGCGTTTCGCTGAACCGGTAAAAGCGCTCGCCGTCGAACAGGATATCCAGCGCGTCACCGTCGGCGTGACCGCCTTTTACCAGAACACCCCTCGCCCCCATGGCGTGGATTTTCTTCGCCGCGCGCTCCATATCCTCCGGCGAATGAATTGCAAGGCCGGTGATGGTCTCCGCCTCGGGAATATTGGGAGTGAGCAGATCGGCCAGCGGCAGGATTTCGTGGATCAGCGTATCCATCGAGTCCGGCTGCATCAGGGGGCAGCCGTTTTTCGCCAGCATCACGGGGTCGATCACCACATTGTTCGGGCGGTATTCGCGCAGCTTTTCTGCCACGGCCAGCATGCAGTCGGATTTGGAAAGCATACCGACTTTCACCGCGTCTGTGCCGATGTCCTGAAACACGGCGTCGATCTGCTGTTTGATCATATCGGGAGAGATGTCCTGCACACCGAGAACCTCGCACGTGTTTTCCGCCACCACAGAGACGATCACGCTCATGCCGAAGGTGCCGTGCGCCGCAAAGGTTTTCAGGTCGGCCTGAATTCCCGCGCCGCCGCTGCAATCCGAACCGGCTATGGTCAAAAGCTTTTTCATATGGGTCACCTTTCTTTCCTCAAAACAAAAAGGATGCCGCCGACCATGGCAAGCATCCTTTCGATCGATGTTTTGCTTCCCTACGCCAGTGTTAACTAACAGGTTCAAAGGGTCAGGTTTTAACCTTCTCAACTCCATAGAGTCCCCCCGCAACAGATTCAGTTGTTAAATAAAAAAGTGCTTTCCCTTGTGAGGAAAGCACCGATTCATTCGTTCTGCATTTGCTTCCCTGCGCCAGTGTTAACTGACAGGTTCAAAGGGTCAGGTTTTAACCTTCTCAACTCCGTAGAGTCCCCCCGCAATCTATTCGATTACTCATAACTTAGCACGTATTTTCTTTTGTGTCAATACCGAACGAAAAAACACGTTTTGAGATTGGCCATGTCAGAGCGGTGCTCCGGCCGAGGACGCTGCACCATTGCCCAAACCCGATTGCCGTGGTAAACTGAGCTTAAATTAGAAGCGGAAATTCTGAACCTATACGCAGAGAAATTGGGATTTAGAAAGGGAAAACCGGATGAATATCATAAAAATTGAGGGAATATCAGAATCATATCCTGAACGGATAGATGGTACCCTAGAGTGGTATGCTTGCCAAGAGAGCAAAGATTCCTTTTGCGATTTATATGAAGCTGAAGCAATTGTGAAATCGGGAAAAATATTTTCTGGAATGACCTGCCATTTGATTCATTATCCAGAGGGAACGGTTTACAGTCCATTCGAATTGAAAGAAAATGTCTATATCGAGCAGCCGGTTTGGGACGAAGGAAAGCTATCCTTTTTAGGAGTTGATTTTTTCAAACAGAAAATACAGCTGTATCGCTATTTTCCGGAGAATCAGGAACTTGAAATGATCAAAGAACTTCCATTGGGAATTGTAGAAAATTGTTACAATCTTGCATTAAAAGTCTCGCCCCTTATGCTTTGTCGAGATGCAAACAATAAGATTTTTGAAATTGTCTGGCCAGAGAATGAAAAAATAGAAATAGGGCAAACCGAGGATTTATTGTTCCGCGATGGAGAAGACTTATATTTTTCCGAATGGTATGAAGATCCGGAATACCATGAAAATGTAATCATCAGAGATCTGTCTACTGGAAAGATAAAGGAAAAACATCCCGGCTATCTCATTAAGCTGCCCAACGGAGTGTATTGGAAGATTTCATTATAATTTCCAATTTGAGAGGAGGGGATTCGATGCAGTACGGCCCGAATCCTGATGCGATCTACCCCAACGAAGCGATCAAAAGCGTCTGTTTTATTAAGAATGTCATCACCCGTCCCAATATTCTTGTGGGCGACTATACCTACTACGACGACATCCACGGCCCGGAGCGCTTTGAGGAGCACGTCACCCATCATTATGAGTTTCTGGGCGACAAGCTCATCATCGGAAAATTCTGTGCCATCGCCAAGGGCATCGAGTTTGTCATGAATGGCGCCAACCACCGGATGTGCAGCGTTACCACCTATCCATTCAACATCATGGGCGGCGGCTGGGAAAAATCCATGCCCTCTTTGGATGACCTTCCTTTTAAGGGCGACACCATAGTGGGCAACGATGTATGGATCGGACAGAATGTTACGGTGATGCCCGGCGTCCATATCGGTGACGGCGCTGTCATTGCCGCAAATTCTGTGGTGGCGAAAGATATCCCCGCCTACTGCATTGCCGGGGGAAATCCCTGCAAGGTTATCAGAAAGCGTTTCGATGACGATCTGACCGAATACCTGCTGCAATTGCAGTGGTGGAACTGGCCCGCCGAAAAGATCTTTGCGAATCTGGACATTCTGTGCAGCGCGGATTTAGAGAAAATCCGGACAATAGAAAAGCCATGAACAGCCGAAAAATACACAAAAGCGGAATTGACAGAGGCGCACAGAGTCGTATCTTCCATCATCCACAAATGCGAAAAGGCACAGAAAAATTCCCGAACGGTACCTTTCATCACACGCTTCTAAAGAACAGATGAGAAGCGATGTATATTTCCAAAGCCTTGATTAAAGAAGCTCTTGGCAGCGAGGAGTGAAGTCCGATAGGACACTTCCTGAAAAAGGCAGAGCGAATATACCGCCCTGAATCCGGAAATCATTACTGACAATCCAGGATACCGATTGCGGCAGAATTGCAGCGGAAAATTTTGATTAGGAGATGTCAATATGAAAAATGAAAAACGGGAATTGTCGCTCGAGCAGCGTGAGGAGCTGCTCAAAACCTTAAAGGCCCGCTTTGAGAAAAACAGGAATCGGCATCCGGGTATTGAATGGGATGAAATACAGGCAAAATTGGAAGCCAACGCGGAAAAGCTGTGGTCGCTGAACGAAATGGAAGAAACCGGCGGCGAACCGGATGTTGTGGGGTTCGATCGTTCTACGGGCGAATATCTTTTTTATGATTGTGCGGCGGAAAGCCCAAAGGGCCGCAGAAGCGTCTGCTATGACCATGAAGGGCTCGAATCGAGGAAAGAACACAGGCCGGAGAATACCGCGGTCGATATGGCGGCTGCTATGGGCATTGAGTTATTGACGGAAGAACAATACCGGGAACTGCAGAAACTGGGAAGCTTTGATACCAAAACGTCAAGCTGGGTGAGAACTCCCGCTAATATCCGGAAATTGGGCGGCGCCCTCTTTTGCGACCGCCGCTACGATACCGTCTTTGTGTACCACAACGGGGCGGAATCTTACTATGCCGCCCGGGGCTTTCGAGGCATGCTGAGGGTCTGAATTTGATAAGGATGCAAAGGAACGGAGAAGTATAAAAGTATTGTTGACAAAATACTCAGCAAAATAGAAATTCACAGGGGAAGTATATGACATATGAAAAGATGAAGGCAGTACTTCAAGATTACAATTGGGATAATGGGTTTGATGTACCGAAACAAATGCTTCTGGATGAGAATTGCGATTTGGCTTTGGCATTAGAGGTTTTCTATCTTGGGGATGGCTTTGGATACTTTCAGACCTTTGCCCACAATATTGGCGGCACAAAGGAATGGTTTTGCTTTATCAGTGACCTGTACGAGGATATTGATAACGGGAAATACAAGAAGTCAGAGCATCACTATACAATTCCGCTGTCACAGGTACAACGTTATCAGCTTAGAAAAAACAACATCCCGGAAGTATTTTTGACAGACATATCAATCCCGGTTTAAGGAGGGCAAAATGATCATTCGTCAAGAACAAAAAAGTGATTCTGAAAAAGTGTATCAGGTGGTTCAGAAAGCGTTTGAGAAAGCGGAACGTTGCGACGGCAACGAGCAGGACTTGGTTGCTGCGCTGCGAAAAAGCGAGGCATATGTGCCGGAGCTCTCTTTGGTCGCCGAAGAAAACGGTGAGGTTGTTGCGCATATTCTATTTACCAAAATCCGCATAGGCGATCAAACGGAACTGGCTTTGGCGCCGCTTTCCGTTTTGCCGGAATATCAGCACCAGGGGATCGGAACAGCACTCATGGCTCGTGGGCATCAAATTGCCGCTCAGATGGGCTACAGATTTTCGGTGGTTCTGGGCAGTGAAGAATATTACCCAAAGGCAGGATATGTACCGGCAGAACAATATGGCATACAAGCGCCGTTTGATGTTCCAAGTAAAAATTATATGGCGCTTGACCTGCAAGGCAAGCCGCGTAAACTGAACGGCACCGTGGCGTATGCCAGGGAATTTTTTGAGGTATAGCGAGAAAATAGTGAGCGAATTGACTCAAAGCACAAAGAGTTGACAGTAGGTAGAGAGACTCCAAAATATGATCAAAGGGGGAATCATCTTGAAAACGATCGGACTGATTGGCGGGATGAGCTGGGAAAGCACGGTTACTTATTATCAGGTCATCAATGAAATCGTAAACCAAGAGTTGGGCGGACTGCATTCCGCAAAAATCCTGCTGTACAGTGTGGATTTTGCAGAAATCGAAAAGTGCCAGGCGGACGGTGATTGGGATAAAAGCGCGGATATTCTCTCCTCAGCGGCCCGGAACCTGGAAAAAGCCGGAGCGGATTTTATTGTGATCTGCACCAATACCATGCACAAGGTAGCGCCCCAGATTCAAAGCAAAATCGGCATCCCGATCCTACATATCGCCGAAGCGACAGCGGATGAATTAAAGCGCTGCAACATTACAACGGTCGCATTGCTTGGAACCAAATATACCATGACACAGGATTTTTATAAGGAAAAGCTGACGCGTGCGGGAATTACTGTTCTGATCCCGGATGAACAGGAAATTGAAACGGTAAACAATATCATTTATAAGGAATTATGTTTGGGGATCATTTCGGAAATTTCAAAGGAAAAGTATCGGGATATCATCAAAGCGCTTTCCAGGCGCGGCGCTGAGGGAGTCATTCTCGGCTGTACGGAAATCGGGATGCTGATTCGGCAGCAGGATACCGACCTGCCTGTTTTTGATACGACCAGAATTCACGCGTCAAAAGCCGCCATGCTGTCTATCGAAAGATAATTTTTTCAATTTCTCAGCGGGGCTTATGGCCCTCTGCACAGAAAACGCCCGCCAACAGCACAAGGCCGTTGGCGGGCTTTGGGAATGCAAAGAAAAATCAGAATTCGGGCAGAGTAATGATAATTTCTTCCGACAGGCTCACCGGGCCGCCCATGCGGCAGCGGATAACCTTGCCGTTTTCGATGGCGGCGGCAGCTTCGATCACGCCGCCGGGCTGGTGCAGGCTGAAACGATGCTCGCCGTCCCCCTGCTGCAAAGCCAGAAACACCGCAACTGCCATAGAACCGCTGCCGCAGCTGCTCTCCCAGATCAGGGAATCTGTGTCGCACACATACACAACGGGCACCATGTTTTGTCCGTTCAGGAAAAGGATTCCGTAGGCGCTGGCGGGTGCGGCCGCCTGAACTGCCGCAAGCAGTTCCCGGACAAACGCCTCCCCTTTGGCTTCTCCGGGAACGATGGTATGTACAATTCCGTCAAAGCAAACGGCATTGTATTCCTGACCGTCAAACGGAATCTGAATCGTTCCAACGGGCAGCGGCATTTCCGTTTCGCACCGGCCGCCCTCCCGGTCAATCTGCACGGTGAGGGGCTGTTCGGCGCCGCTGACCTCTACAATTACGGTATCGGGGGTCCCAGGAAGCTGCGTGCTGAGCAAATACCCGAAGCTGCGGGTAGCGTTGCCGCAGAACTCGCCGCCCATCATCTGAATGCGGCCCTGTGCGCCCATGCGCGGCGGTACCTGAAAAGCCACCTGTTCTGCATGGTACTCTTCCATGGACAGCAGCTTTGCCGCAACGGGGGCATACTGCTCCGGCGGCACATCGCCCAGTACAAAAATAGTGATATTGCCCGCGGGATCGGCTACTCTGATCGAAAACTTCACTCGAAAGCTCCTTTCCTGCATACCGGCAGTTCTCCGGTATGATGTTCTGCCCTTACAGCAATTTCCTAAGAATCGTGCGGAATAAATTTCGTTCTCTCCCCGCCGAAGGCGGGGAGAGAACACTCTACTTTCCGACTCTGATTTGAATTTGCTATAGCATACCATGTGTGCGTCTTTTTTCCGTTTAAATTGTCGTGTCCGCCAGCTCCAGCGGCAGGTACAACTCATAGGCCCCCGGCAGGTGCCCCATGTATTTTTCGGCGTTCGCACAGCACGCTTCAAAGCCCTCCGGAATCACGTCGGTGAACTCTTCGGGATAGTTTTTGATCAGGATCGCCTTAATCCGCTCCAGAATGCCCAAAGACATGGGCGAAGCCAGCATCTGCGCATGTCGTTCTGCCTCTGCGAGCAGGGGCTTTGAGTCCTTAAAGTTCCCCTCGGCCGCGTACAGCAGCGCACAGTAGGATTTGGTGATGCCGCGCCCTACTAGGATGTTGGAGGCGTCGTACAGCTTATTCGAGGTAAAGAAACGGTCGGCCGCCTGCTCCTTCTTGCCCAACGCAAGCAGTGCGCGCGCCTGATTGGAATAGAATGTGGGATTTTTGGGGTATTTGCGGTCGCTGCAGATTTCCAGCGCACGGTCGTAATATTCCAGCGAGCGCTCAAAATTCTGCTGCTTGCGCTCCACCTCGCCCAGATAATTGTAGCAGGCCGCAAGATTCAGCACGTAGTTCTGGGCATCCAGCGATGCGGATTCAAACCGGTTGATGGCCTGATTCAGCTGCTCGCGGCTTTCGTCGTATCGGCCGCACATCAGCAGGTACAGCCCGTACAGCCGGCATTCGATCGCGTAATCGATCCCAAGGCGGTTCTCCTTCGCGATCTCCATGCTCTTCTGAATGTTTTCGCACATCAGCCCGGTATCCCCCACCTGAATTCCGTAGAAAGTGAGCTGGCGCAGGCAGGCAATATGCATCTGCGGGTGTTCCTCCAGGTATTCGGCATGGCTCAGGCTGCGGTGAATCGCGTCGAGCCCCTTTTTGTACTGTCCCTGCGAAATGCAGTATTTGCCGATCACAAGATACAGCCACGTTTCCATCTCGGCAAAATCCAGCGCGTTCGGCTGGTAGTTATACAGACGAACCAGCTCCGCCGTCAGCTCGTCAAAATACTTGGTCAGCTGCTTCGGCGCCTTTAGTGCCGAATCCTTTTGTAATTGCAGAATCGGATACAGCTCATAATTAAAGCGGGAATAATCCGAAAGGCTCAAAATCTTATACTGCAGCACCTTGGCGTCGTTGCCCGCCTGCGCGTAATGATAGATCACCCGCTGATACCAGCTGTTGTTATGAACCAGTTCGGCCGCCTGCTCGTAATAATTGGCGACGCGGGCGTGCAGCAGCCTGCGCTTGGAGGGCGAAAGCTGCGAATGGACGAAATCCTGCATTTTCGCGTGGCGGAACTGGAAACGGATCTGCCCGTCCGACACTTTTTCGCGGATCAGACTGCGCTGCTTGAGATCATCCGTCAATTCTATGATCTCTAAGGTGTTGCGGTTGAAGATATATTCGACGATATCGAGCGTGATGGACTCGGGGCAGACCGAGATAGTGTCGAGCAGCTGCCGCGAATCGGTGGAAAGCTCCTCCAGCCGGGCCAGCAGGATATCCTGCGGATTCGACGGCATGTGTACGCCGGACGCACCCGCATCCTGTGTCAGGTAGCTCATCAGCAGATCGAGAAAAAAGCCGTTGCCCTCCGAATCCTGGTAAATATGGCGGATGATCTGATCGTTCAGAGCATCCGGTCCCAGACGGTCGGCGAGAATATCCTTGACCACCTGCTCGCTGAAAGGCTCCAGCAGAAGCTGTGTGGCGAACTTTTCGCGCAGCAGCGCATTGATCTGCTTTTGCAGCTGCGGGGTCTGTACATCCAGGCAGGTGCAGATGCACATAATATTAGGGTTGCGCTCGCGGATAATCAGCGAGAGCAGCTCGAGGCTGAGGTTATCCATAAACTGAATGTTATCGAAAAACAGGATGATAGGCGTTTCCTCCCCCACGAGAGAAAACAGCTTGAGCACGCTGTTGCGGGTGGTGCGGTAATTGTAAGAGATCATGATGTCCTCCGGCACCTGCAGCGAAAGAGGCCGGTCGCCGAACAGCGGGAACAGCGTGTTGATGTGGTTCATGTAGTTTGCGGGAACCGTAATGTTATGGCTGCGAATGTATTGATCGAGCTGCAGCATAATGGTGTTCCAGGGCTGGAGAATAAACTCCCGCTCCTCCTGAAAGCAAATGGTTTTCAGCACAATGCAGGAATCCTCACCGATGCTGTCAAAAAAATGATTGATGAGGTATGTTTTTCCGACGCCGTTGTCACCCAGAACAAAAATGGCCGTGGGGGTTCCAAGCAAAAACGAGCGGTACGATTTCATCAGATACTGCATCTCTTCCTTGCGGCCAATCACGTGCACCATCGGCTGCTCGGGCTCTTCGGTGCTCGACTGCGTCCACGCGCTGAGCAGCTCGCGGTGCAGCTGAGAAAGCTCGGCGCACGGCGCGATGCGCAGCTCGGCGTTGAGCAGCTTGCTGATGTTCTGATACACCTTGATCCCTTTATAATAGAGGCCGTTTCTCTGGTAGCATTCCATCATCAGCTGATAGACGCGCTCGTCCAGCGGATCTTTCTTGACATATTTGGCAAACAGCGACTCCGTCTCAGAAACATCCTTGCCCGCGGCCTGAATCATGCTGTCGTACAGTTGGCGCAGATAATACTCCTTGAGCTCGGTACGCTCCATATCCAGCCAGTTTTCGAACACGTCCGCGTTTTTCAGGCTGAAGCCCTGCATCAGCTCGCCGTCGCACAGCGAGAAATCACGATTCTTCATGAAGTTGTCATAGTCGATATCGTAGCTGAGCTCGGGGTTCAGCGTAAGCAGGTGCTTTTTCGGCGAAACAATCAGTTCCAGATCAAACGTCTTTTTAATCGTATAAAGCGTATGGCGCAGATTCTTTTTGGCCACCTGCGAATCGTCGGAATCCCACAGCAGATTCGCGGCCTGTTCCCTTGAAATCGTCTTTTTCAGGGCCAGGCAATACAGCAGCGCTTCTGCCTTTTTAAACGGAAGCAAAACCTGCTGTCCGTCTAACAAAACTCTCGGGGTCTGCAAAAGTTGGAAAGAAATAGTCGGCATAACGGAAACCCTCTTTCTCATATTCAACAAAAAAACAGAACGAATCGGCTCAAATTTCTCCTCTGCATTTTATTATACACGATCTTTCATGAAAAAGCATCTATGAATTCAAATTTTTTTAAGTCATCCCCGCTTATTATAGACGTTATTTAGACAGCGCTGTGCTACTATGTATTTGCAAAGGAGGTTCTACCACATGAACAATATTGAGATCGGTAATGCTATGACAATCAAACTCGACCCCGTTCTGCCGGAATATCCCACCTTCAAAGAGGGTGTTCGCCGCGCACCGAAGCGTGAGTTGACCTTGAACGAAAGAGAGATCAAGCTCGCTCTGAAAAACGCGCTGCGTTATGTTCCGGAAGAGCTTCACGAGCAGCTTGCTCCGGAGTTCCTGGAGGAGCTGATGACACGGGGCCGCATCTACGGCTATCGCTTCATGCCGAAGGATCGCATCTACGGCAAGCCCATCGACGAGTACAAGGGCAACTGTGTAGAAGGCAAGGCGTTCCAGGTCATGATCGATAACAACCTGGACCACGAAGTGGCCCTGTACCCCTACGAGCTGGTTACCTACGGCGAGACCGGCCAGGTCTGCCAGAACTGGATGCAGTATCAGTTGATCAAAAAATATCTGGAAGCGCTGACTGACGAACAGACGCTTGTCATGATGTCCGGCCACCCGATGGGTCTGTTTAAGTCCCATAAGACCAGCCCCCGCGTGATTATCACCAACGGCCTGATGATCGGTATGTTCGACAATCCGCACGACTGGGCCAAGGCCACCGCAATGGGCGTTTCCAGCTACGGCCAGATGACTGCCGGCGGCTGGATGTACATTGGGCCGCAGGGCATCGTCCACGGCACCTTCAACACTCTGCTCAACGCGGGCCGCAAGGTTCTAGGTATTCCGCAGGACGGCGATCTGCGCGGACACCTGTTTGTTACCTCGGGCCTGGGCGGCATGAGCGGCGCGCAGCCCAAGGCGGTTGAAATCGCCGGCGGCGTAGGCATTGTTGCCGAAGTGGACGCTTCCCGCATTGAAACCCGCCACAGCCAGGGCTGGGTCGGCAAGGTGGCCGAAACTCTGGAAGACGCTTTTGCCTGGGCAAAGGACGCTATGGAAAAGAAAGAGGTTCTTTCCATCGCTTATCACGGTAATATTGTAGATCTGCTGCAGTACGCCGTGGACCACAACATTCACATCGACCTGCTCTCCGACCAGACCTCCTGCCATGTGCCGTACGACGGCGGCTACTGCCCGCAGGGAATGAGCTTTGACGAGCGCACCGAGATGCTGAACTCCGACAAGGAAACCTTCTGCAAGAAGGTCGACGAATCCCTGATCAAGCACTATCACCTGATTAAAACGCTGGTAGAGCGCGGCTCTTACTTCTTCGATTACGGCAACGCCTTTATGAAGGCCGTATTCGACGCCGGCGCGAAAGATATTGCCAAAAACGGCGAGGACACAAGCGAAGGCTTCATCTTCCCCTCCTATGTGGAAGACATCATGGGCCCGATGCTGTTCGACTATGGCTATGGCCCGTTCCGCTGGTGCTGCCTGTCCCGCAAGCCGGAGGATCTGCGCAAAACCGACCACGCCGCCATGTCCATCATCGATCCCAACCGCCGCGGCGCAGACCGTGACAACTACATCTGGATCCGCGACGCGGAAGAGCACAAGCTGGTTGTCGGCACCCAGTGCCGCATTCTGTATCAGGATGCGCTTGGCCGCCGCGACATCGCCCTGAAATTCAACGAGATGGTCAGAAACGGCGAAATCGGCCCCGTAATGCTCGGCCGTGACCACCACGACACCGGCGGAACCGATTCTCCCTTCCGCGAGACCTCGAACATCTACGACGGCAGCAATGTGACCGCCGATATGGCGATTCACTGTTATGCCGGCAACGCGGCGCGCGGCATGAGCCTGGTGGCTCTGCACAACGGCGGCGGCGTAGGCATCAGCAAGTCCATCAACGGCGGCTTCGGCATGGTGCTCGACGGCAGCAAACGCGTGGACGACATTCTGATGGCTTCGATCCCGTGGGATACCATGATCGGCGTCGCCAGAAGAAGCTGGGCGCGCTGCGAGCATTCCATTGAGACCGTTGCGGAGTATAACCAAACCCGTAAGGACTCTGACGCGATTACAATGCCTTATATCGCCTCTGACGATCTCATTAACAAGACCTACGATAAAATCGTGAAATAAGAAAGCGGAGGAACCGATCATGAGCAAAAAACTGATCTGCCATGCCGCAGAGCTGGTTACCTGCGCCGGGAAAGGGCCGAAGCACGGCAAAGACATGTCCGACATCGGAATGATCAAGGATGGCGCGGTTCTGATCGACGGCGACAAGATCGTCGCTGTCGGCACGACCGAGCAGCTGAAACAGCAGTGCAGCGGAATCGACTGCGAGATCATCGATGCGACGGGCAAAACGGTTATGCCAGGATTCGTGGATTCTCACACGCACTTTGTGTTCGGCGGTTACCGCGCGGATGAATTCTCCTGGCGCCTGAAGGGCGACAGCTACATGTCCATTATGGAACGCGGCGGCGGAATTAATGCGACTGTTTCAAAAACCCGCGCGGCATCGCTGGAAGAACTGGTGGAAGCGGGCCGCGACCGGCTCGACCGCATGCTGGAATTCGGCGTGACCACCGTGGAAGGAAAAAGCGGCTACGGGCTGGATAAGGAAACCGAATTAAAGCAGCTTCGCGCCATGAAAGAGTTGAACAGCACACACTGTGTGGACGTTGTCTCCACGTTTATGGGTCCGCACAGCGTTCTGCCGGAATACAAGGGCCGCGAGCGTGATTTCATCGATTTTCTGCTCCATGAAGTCATGCCTGTGGTAAAGGAAGAAAACCTTGCTGAATTCGCGGATATTTTTACGGAGAAGAATGTATTTTCCGTTGAAGATTCCCGCCACTATATGACAGAGGCAAAGAAGATGGGCTTTAAGCTCAAGATTCATGCCGATGAAATTGTTCAGCTGGGCGGCGCTGAACTGGCAGCCGAAATGGGCGCTGTTTCCGCCGAGCATCTTCTGCAAAGCTCTGACAAGGGGATTGCAGACATGGCCAAGGCCGGCGTGATCTGCAACGTTCTGCCCTGCACGGCGTTCTGCCTGAAGGAACCGTACGCGAAAGCCCGCAAAATGATCGATGAGGGCGCGGCGGTTGCCCTTGGCAGCGACCTGAACCCCGGCAGCTGCTTTACCAACTCCATTCCCCTGATGATTGCACTCGCCTGCATTTACATGGGTCTGTCGATCGAAGAGGCCATCACCGCTCTTACCATCAACGGTGCAGCAGCGGTAGACAGAGCCGACCGGATCGGCAGCATCGAGCCCGGCAAACAGGCGGATATCATTCTTCTGAAATACCCTTCGATTCATTTTCTGCCCTACCATACTGCTATTAACTTGGTCGAAACCGTCATCAAAAACGGTGAGATCGTTCACAAACGGTAAACCCTCTCCTTACTACAGAGAAAAATTCGGCGGAGTGACATTCTGCCTGCCGCTCCGCCGAACGCTTCTCTCTTAACTTTGCTAATACGTTCTTGCACAACTAGGTGCTTGACTTCTGCCACGGAGCAACATTTTCCCGGGTTTTTTGGCGGCCGGAATACCTGCCAAAGAGCCGGAACAGTGTTGCTCCCTCCTCTTTTTCTGCGGCTTTGCACACATTCCGGACAGAAACTTCCAGGCAGAATACATTGAACCCACACCTGAACAGATCAACCCATTTCTGCTTCCCTCTTCCACATGGCAGAAGGGAAGAAAATCAATCATTCAGGAACCAACTTTATTCAGAAACGAAAACAGGCAGCCCTGCTGGTCGGCGGGCTGCCTGCTTTCGTTGAGTTATTTTATGGTAATGATAAAAAAGAGGTGTACGCAAAATCATTGGATTAGATCAAGAGTTCTGACGTTGTTCCTTGATCTGGGCCTCAATCTGACCCATGGTGTGCAGCATCATCAATGCGCCGAGACGTACTGTAATTCCGGAGGGGTCAAACGAAGGAGCGATTTCTACCAAATCTGCCGCGACGATACGGCCCATTTTTGCCACCCCGGAAATGATGTCGCACACCTGGTCAAACAGCAGGCCGCCGGGATACGGCGACGCCACGCCGGGCGCAATCGACATATCGAAACCATCAATGTCTACGGTAATATAATAATTTTTCGCCTTGGGAACTCTGGCCAGTACGCCCTCTACCCCCATTTGGTCGGCTTCGCGCGAGGAAATGAGAACGCTGCCATATTTTTTGGCATCATCAAAATCTGTTTTCTTACTGCTGCCGATGCCGCGAAGGCCAATCTGAATCATGGGGCCGATGTGATCCATTTCAGACAAACGGCGCATGGGACTGCCGTTGCCGTAGCGGAGCGGACCGACATGGTCATTCCAGTCTAAATGCGCGTCGAACTGCACTACGCAGATTTCTTCCCCAAGCTCTTCAAGGGCGTTGCCCACCGGCGCGCTGATCGAATGGTCACCGCCGAGTACAATCGGCACCGCGCCGCGTCTGAGAATCCCTCTGACACCGTCTGAAATTGCGTCGAAAGTGTGCTGCGGATCTGCCTGAAGAATATCCGCGTCGCCGCAATCCACAATCTTTAAAGGAGCAGCCAGCCGCTGGCAGTCATGTTCAAAATCGTAATAGCCGGTTTCACCGCGGCTATACTGGGTAGAAGCCTCTCGAATACGGCGAGGCCCAAGGCGCGCGCCGCTCATATACCCTACTGCAAAGTCAACAGGTGCACCTAAAACGGCAATATCGGCGTCCAGTTGCTCCAGATCGGTACAGATGGGATATTTGCCAAACGAGCATATGCCGGTAATTGGAAGATTTAAGCGCTGCATGAAAGTCCCTCCTGTCAAAACTGTATCAACAAATGATTTTTCACGGCCCTTTGCGGGCCTCTTTGAATGTGTATTTATTATAGCATCCGGCCTGGGAATCTGTACAGCGAACTTGTTTTGTGGTATAATCCATTTGCTTACTATTGTTCGGTAAAGTGCGTCTTATGCTTTACAAAATGTTTTTCGCGAGAAGGAGCCGTTCCATGGATCAGACGGATATCAGAATTATGAATATTCTGCAGCAGGACTGCAAGACCCCGATGCGTGAAATCGGGCGTCAGGTGGGTCTGACCGCGCCTGCCGTTTCGGAACGGATTGCCCAGCTGCGCGATTCCGGCGCAATTCGTGCCTTTCGGGCCAAGCTGGATTTTGCGGCAGCCGGTAAAAAGCTGGCGGCTTATATCATGATCAACGTGCCGCCGGACACTTACGCGCGCTTCTGCACCTTTACCAAGGACAACCCGGCCATTACGGAGCATCACCATATTATCGGGCCATACAACGCCCTTTTAAAAATTCATGTCGCCGATTCTGAAGAGCTGGAAAGCCAGCTGTCTGAAATCCGCTCCTTTGGCATGTCGCAGACCGCAGTGGTACTGAAAACCTATTTTGACCAAAAGTCTCTGCCGGAATGACAGCATTCGTATTCTCTGATACACCTGGCGCCAGTCCTCTCAGTAAACCGTGTTTTTACTGAGGAACTGGCGTTTTTTACGCCTAAAGATCATTTATCGGGCGTTCATCCTCTGCCCTTTCAAGCGGAGCTTTACCGCCCATTCTGCAAGCCCGCTTGTCCCGATTAAACTAAAAAATCTACTCTTCTTGTTAAAAATGATAAAATAATTGTCTTTTACACTGTCCTGCGTTACAATAACGTCTGAAAGTCTGTATCTATTGATTTGAGCGCCGTATCTTTTCGAACGACAGCCCGAATAACGGTCTTTCATATAGAAAGCGCGCCATGTGCGCAAAAATTTGTTGCGCCGCATCCACAATAACCGGAGCGGCAGTAAGGAGAGAACAAAATGTCTACAGCCAACACAAAACCCCTTTCGCACACATCCTTTTCCGCGCAGCGACTGACCGTGGTGGGCATGATGATCGCTTTGACAGTGGTGATGCTCAACACCCCCCTGGGCGCGATTACGCTGCCCATGATCCGCATTACCATTGCGCATGTGCCGATTCTCATCACGGCGATTCTGTTCGGCTTATCCGAAGGATTGATGGTGGCTTTTGCCTTTGGTGTCTGCACCCTGCTCATTGCGCTGATCTCGCCGGTCTCGGTTCTGGATCCATTTTTCGTAAACCCGCTGGTTTCGATTCTTCCCCGCGTCATCATCCCGGTGACTACTTATTTCAGCTACCGCGGGCTGCAAAAGCTGCTGCCCCAGTTTAAGGGCAAAGAAACACTCTCTGTGGCAATCAGTTTGGCAATCGGCAACCTGACCAACACCTTTGGCGTATACGCCATGCTATATCTGCTGTATGCTGCTCAGATTTTAGAAAAGACGGGGACTCCTGCGCTGAGCCTGATCATCGGTCTGATCTCCACCTCCACTGCCATCAAATGCGCGGGCATTGTGCTGATCGGCACGCCCATTGTACTGACCCTGCGCAAGGCGCTTCAGCATTTGCAGCGCTGAAAAATTATTTGCGCGAAGCTTTCAAAGAAACGTTCCGTATTCTGGAGCACGGGATACCACGGGAACGCCAACATAAGCCTGTGAAAGAACAGGCAAAGCAGCGGACTGAAAAAGAGCCATGGAGCATAAAATGCCCCATGGCTTTTTTTGCATTATTTTATTTTTGCAGGGGCTGAACCAGCCCAGTTAGTCTTCGTCTTCACACTGGTTCTGCTCCTCATTCTTCTGCTTGTTTAAATACATCAGCCGGTCGATCCGGGTGAGGAAGGAAGAGGCCGTCAAGCCTTCCTTTCGGTCAAAGCAGTCGCAGCCAATCGTCAGCCCGATCTCATAGGGTACAACATTCTGGCGGTTAAATATCTCGATATTCTTATGCAGCCTTTCAAGGATTTCTTTCAGTTCGCAGGAATCCTGAATTTCCATCACCACCACAAACTCATCGCCGCCGTAACGCGAGATAAAATCCTGGCGGCGGAACGTCTGCCGTAAGATCCGGGATACATTCCGCAGCGCCTGATCCCCGCTGTCGTGTCCATACTCATCGTTAATTTTTTTAAAGGAATCCAGATCGATCATCAGGCCGGCCAGCAGGCGGTTATCCCTGGTTTTGACCTTCACGGAGAGGTAATGGTCGAGATACCGGCGGTTATAGAGCCCCGTTAAATAGTCTGTTCTCAGCTGGTCGTTCTGAATATTGATGTACAGCATCAGGATTGACAGCGTGGTACAGGCCCAGATCAAAACGCCCCTGGGCATGAGGAACTGGATCACCGCACCGACGGTCGGAAAAAGCCCAAACAGAAAAAGGCTGGAAAACTCTTTGAAGGTCATACGCTTTCGATTGACAAACAGCAGCAGGCTGGTGGCAATCACATAAATCAGGCAGATGATCATTAAAATGATGATGTATTTGCCGCGATGGTAAGTATTATATTCGTCGAGGACAAAATAAATATTCCCAAAAACACTGACAACGGAGAGCACCAGATTGAATGCCACCGGAATCAGCAAAAAATGCATGTAGCTGCGCATGCGTTTCCGGCTTCCAAAAATATAGAAATCCACATACAGGTACCAAAGCAGGCAGATCACCGGATTGAGGGCATTGTAGGCCACCATCGCCCCCGACGACAGGATGCGGAAAATGCGTCCCGGTCTGCCGTCAATCATCCACATCAGCGTATCCAGAAGCAGCATTGCGGCAACAGCGCAGATGATCGACAAAAAAAGCCGCTGATCCGGAAAATACTGGCGGTCCTGACGGCGTACATTCCGAAAGACAAAAAACAATATGATCAAAGCGTAGCAGTTCAGCTCAATAAATTGAACAATCAGATTCACTGTAACGACGGCTCCTTCCGGATATTTTCCCCCGAGTTCTTCCTTAAGATCATTCGGGACGCGAAAAATCGGCGGGCGGTATCCTCACGGTTCATTTTGATAATAACAGCGAAACCCCAACAATGCAGATAGTGAAATCCATTTTTTTATAATTATTTTACACGGGAACGGCCGCTTTCTTTCTTCTTTTTAAGGCTTGCAAGACGGAGTGCACCGCCCAAGATTTCTTTTTGTCGTTTTCACAGCATCTTCTCATGGATTTGCATCCAACAATATGAAAATTTAGGTTGACAAATTCCTTACTTCACACTATGATTTAAAACATACATGATATATATGAAATTGTTTTTCTTGTCTGGCGGCGATCCGTTTGACAAAAGAGAGAAACATATGAGCGGCTTTGGCCGCGGGTAAACCATCCATCACACAGCGATCCATTTGAGGAGCAGAAAATGAGGTGCAACCATGCTGACAAACAAAGAGCGGTTAATCGAGCAATTCACCAGACTGATTACCATTGACAGCCCCACCCTTGGGGAAAGGCAGATAGCCGACTACCTGAAGAGCGAGCTCACCGCACTGGGCCTGACGGTACAGGAGGACGACGCGGGCGAGCGTCTGGGCGGAACCAGCGGGAATCTGTATGGATTTTTAGAGGGTGACAGCAGCCTGCCGCCTTTGTTGCTGGGGTCACACATGGATACGGTGGAGCCGTCCTCCGGAAAACGGGCCATACTGGAAAACGGCGTTCTGCACAGCGAGGGGAGCACCGTTCTTGGCGCGGATGACTGCTCGGGAATCGCCGCGATCCTGGAAACGCTTCGCGTGATTCAGGAGCAAAAGCTGAATCACCGCCCGGTGGAGGTATTGTTCACGATTGCAGAGGAAATCTACTGCAAGGGCGCGGAACAGTTTGATTTTTCGCGGGTGCGCTCCAAAGAAGCCTACGTTCTCGATTATTCCGGCCCCGCGGGAACAGCGGCCTACCAGGCACCGACGATTCTGTCCTTCACCGCTGTTGTTCACGGGCTGGCGTCGCACGCGGGTTTTGCCCCGCACAAGGGCATCCACGCCGTTCAGGCCGCGGCCAGTGCGGTAGCCGCCCTGAAGCTGGGGCAGATCGACTCGGATACGACGCTGAACATCGGTACGATCCAGGGCGGAAAGGGAAACAATGTCATCCCTGATCTGTGCACAGTCACCGGTGAAATCCGCAGCTATTCCCATGAAACGGCGCTTTCTCTGGCTGAGAAGGTACATAAACAGTTCGAAACTTCCGCGGCGGCATTCGGCGCCACAGTGGAGTTTGAGGAAAAGCTCGGCTGCCGGGCCTACGAAACCCCGAAGGATCACCCCGTGATAGAGCGGTTCCAGCGGGCCTGCCGCGAGATAAACCTGCCCGGAACGCTGGAAAAGACGTTTGGCGGCAGCGATAATAACGTATTTGCCCAAAACGGCATTACGGGGCTTGTCGTGTCGAGCGCGATGTACCAGTGCCATTCACTGGAGGAATACGCCCCCGTAGAAGAAATGATTCAGTTAGCCGAGCTGGCCCGGCTGCTGATTACTCTGGAATGATTGAGAGATATTTATGAAAAATCCGCTGAATTACCAAACAACCGAATACGACTGCGGCCCCACCACGCTGCTCAACGCCATCAGCTATTTGTTCCGGCGGGAGGAAATCCCGCCGGACATCATCAAGCATATTATGCTTTATTGCCTCGATTCCTATAACGGAAAAGGAGAATTTGGGAAAAATGGAACGTCGCGCATGGCGATGATGTTCCTGAGCGACTGGCTGAATCAGTTCGGCAAGGTGAAAAAATTTCCGATCCACTGCGAATATTTGACAGGGCGGGACGTGTGCATCCACCAGAACAGCAAAATTGTCTCCGCCCTGCAGCAGGGCGGAGCGGCTGTGGTGCGGCTGCGTTATGGCTACTGGCACTATGTGCTTTTGACCGCCGCCGATGAAGAGAGCATTTACCTGTTCGACCCATATTACCGGAAAAAGCCGTTCCAGCAGAAGGGGATCGAGATTATTCTGGACATGCCTCTGAGCAGGAACCGCCGGGTCTCGTACGAGCTTTTGAACGGCTCCGGCCGCAGCCCGTATGCGCTTGGCCCCACCGAAACCAGAGAAGCGATTCTGCTGTTTAACACAGAAACGCAGAAAACGCCCGCAAACACCATCGAGTATTTTATCTGACAGAACGGTTGAAAGCGAGAGCAAAAATATACGCTCTCGCTTTTTTAGGTACCAGTCGGACCGAGCTGCCGGATCAGTATGATTCAGCCAATGGAATTCTGCAAGGGATGGGCAAAAGAGCCTTGGTTTCGCAGCACGAAACAAGGCCCTTTTGGATAACAACACTTACGTTTTTATTGATCCCGTGCGTCCGCGGCCAGACGTACCGGCGCAGCGGAAGGGGATTCCGGCATGGTGCGGATGCAGCCACGATACACGTGGCGGAACAGCAGCAGGCTTGCCGCCAGCGAAAAGATCTCCGCAATCGGGAACGCATACCAGACCGAATTCAGAGAGATATGGGCAAGCAGGTGGGCCGCAGGCAGCAGCACGATCATCTGGCGCAGCAGAGAAATCGCAAGGCTGTAAATTCCCTTGCCCAGCGCCTGGAACACCGTGCTGAACGTGATGCCCACCGCAGCCGGCACAAAGCAAAGGCTGATAATCTGCAGTGCCGGAACACCGATCTGCACCATCTCGGGGGAAGCTTCGAAAATCAGAAGCAGGCGAGCGGGCATTACCCAGAACAGAAGAACACCGGCAGCCATGATCAGCGCGCTGACCACAAGGCCGATGCGGATAGCCTGCACCATTCTCGGTTGTTTTTTCGCGCCGTAATTATACCCCAGAATCGGCATCATGCCCTGCATGAGACCGAACACCGGCATAAAGACAAACGACTGCAGCTTGAAATAAATTCCGAACAGCGCCACCGCCGTATCGGTAAAGCGAACCAGAATCAGGTTCATGCCCATTACCATCACCGATGCGATCGACTGCATGATGATGGTGGGGATGCCGACCGCATAAATATCGCGGACAATTTTGAGATCCAGACGGAAACCGCGGAAATTAACTTCGATCTCATGCTTTTTCTTCATCAGAACGGTCAATGATACACACATGGCGATACACTGGGCCAGCACGTTGGCGATCGCCGCGCCGGGCACACCCATGGCGGGAACGCCGAACCAGCCGAAGATGAAGATCGGGTCCAGAATCAGGCTGGTCAAAGCGCCGATCAGCTGAAAGACCATCGGATAGATCATATTGCCGGTCGCCTGCAGCGTCTTTTCTACATTGATTTCGACGAACACGCCGAACGAGAAGATGGAGACGATCTGAACAAACCGGGTCCCGTCCGCAATGACGGTCGGGTCTGTGGAAAAGCCCTCGATAAACTGGCGGGCAAAAAACAGACCGAACAGCGCAAACAGCGCCCAGTTGACAAGACCTAGCAGCAGGCCATGGGTCGCGGCACTGTTGGCCTCTTTTCTGCGGCCCTCCCCTAGGCGGCGCGAAACCAGCGAGTTAATACCGACGCCGGTGCCGACACCAAAGGCCACCAGCAGGGACTGGATCGGAAACGCCAGCGAAACGGCCGTCAAAGCCTCCTGACTGATTTTAGCGACGAAAAAACTGTCAACAATATTGTAAAGGGCCTGCACCATCATCGAGAACATTGCGGGCACAGCCATGCCCGCAATCAACCCGCCGACCGGCGCAGTTCCCATCTTATTTTCTTTGATTTCTGTTTTGATTGTTTCCATGTGTTCACTCCTGAAATGCGTTATGATAAATTTTTGATTCGATTGGGCCCAAAGAAACAAATTTTCCCACTTGTTTTCTTCCCGTAAAGAAAACGGCGGCGGGGATTTTTCTTTACTTCTAGGCCTGTCTATGCTATAATTTTAGTTCACAAAGTATGAATGATGGGAGGTTATCAGTTTGAGTAACGAAAACGGAAAAGAGAATGCCACGAAGTTTCCCACCTACCGCGGAAAGCCCCTTGTGCGCTGCGGCGACGTGATTTATTATGGAAGCATGAAAGACAAATACGTGGTAAAATTGGAAATCAAGAGCAAAAAACGCGTGCTGGATATGGACGTTGCCGACAAGGTCGGCATTCAGTTAATGTATACCAACCCCGACATTCGCGCCCGCAAGCAAATTGTAAAATCCAGCGAAAAGGAAGGGCTGTACCTGGCCATGGATATTGCCGATGCCTGGCTGCAAAGGGCTCTTTCTGAATAACGCAATTCTGATCGTTTTGGTCTATATTGAGAAATCATTTGTTTCTCACACGTTTGAAACCGCCGGGAATGCTCCCGGCGGCTTTTTGTTTCCGTCTTTTAAAGGGGGAGGCCGAACGGCCTGCCCCCTGCTTCGTTGTCAGGCGTTCTGAATTTTCCCGATATCGCGGCGGTAGTGGGCGCCCTCAAAATGGATGCCGGAAACCGCACGATACGCTTTTTCCAGCGCTTCCTCCAGTGTTTCACCCGTAGCGGTCACTCCAAGCACGCGCCCGCCGTTTGTGACGAACTCTTCGCCGCGCAGAGCGGTACCGGCGTGATACACCGTCGCCCCCTGCACCTGGCCGTCTTTGGACAGGCCGCTGATCGCAATGCCTTTCTGGTACTGCGCAGGGTAGCCGCCGGAGGCCATCACCACACAGGCTGCTGCCTGCGATGACCACTGAATCTCCTGCTCCTCCAGACGCTCATCGATGACGGCTTCCATAATATCGAGCAGGTCACTTGTAAGGCGAGGCAAAACCACCTGGGTTTCGGGGTCACCGAAACGGGCGTTGTATTCGATCACGCGCGGACCCTTCGGGGTGAGCATCAGCCCAAAATACAAACAGCCCTTAAATGGCCGGCCCTCGGCATTCATGGCATGGATGGTGGGAAGAAAAATGGTTTCCATGCACACGCGCGCCGTTTCGTCGTCGTAAAACGGATTGGGACTGATGGTTCCCATGCCGCCGGTGTTCGCGCCCTGATCGTTGTCGAGCGCGCGCTTGTGATCTTTGGAGGACACCATGGGGCGCACGCATTTGCCGTCGGTAAACGCCAGAACCGAAACCTCCGGCCCGGTGAGGAACTCTTCGAGCACGATGCGGCTGCCGGATTCGCCGAAGATTTTATCCTCCATCATCGAGCGAACCGCCTGCTCCGCTTCCGCGTAGTCCTGCGCGATCACGACTCCCTTGCCGAGCGCAAGGCCGTCGGCCTTGATGACGACCGGGTAGCTGTTCTCACGGCGGATTTCCGCGAGCGCCGCTTCCGGCTCGGTAAACACCTGGTACCCCGCCGTGGGGATATTGTATTTTTTCATCAGATTTTTGGAAAACACCTTGCTCGCTTCAATCTGCGCCGCAGCCTTGTGCGGGCCGAACGCGCGGATGCCCTCGGCCTCCAGCGCGTCCACCATTCCGGCGGCCAGCGGATCGTCGGGCGCTACGACAACCAGATCGACCCCGTTGCTCTTTGCAAACGCCACCACGCCGGGAATGTCCGCCGCCTTGATGTCTACGCATTCCGCGTCTCGGGCGATGCCGCCGTTGCCGGGCGCACACCAGAGCTTCGTCAGCCGGAAACTTTCTTTCAGCTTGCGCACCAGTGCATGCTCGCGGCCGCCGCTGCCGATTACCAGTACCTTCATATTTTCACACACTCCTGTTGTAAACTCATACGGATTCCCGATCCTCTAAGCGGAAGAGATTTTCTCCCCCGCCTTCCTGCTTCTCGCAGATCAGTACCGGGTTAATTAGTGGTGGAACAAACGCAGACCGGTAAATACCATGGCAATGCCGTACTTGTTGCAGGTATCGATCACATGGTCGTCGCGGATGGAGCCGCCGGGCTGTGCAATAAATGAAACGCCGCTGCGGTGGGCGCGCTCAATGTTGTCCCCAAACGGGAAAAACGCGTCAGAGCCCAGCGAAACGCCGGTGATGCCCGAAAGATAGCGGCGTTTTTCCTCGCGGCTGAGCGGCGCGGGGCATTCGGTAAAGAACTGCTGCCAGACGCCGTCCGCCAGTACCTCTTCCGCGTCGTCGGAAAGGTACACGTCGATGGTGTTGTCGCGGTCGGGGCGGCGGATATCCGCACGGAAGGGCAGGCTGAGTACCTGCGGATGCTGGCGCAGATGCCACAAATCCGCCTTATTGCCCGCAAGGCGGGTGCAGTGGATGCGGGACTGCTGCCCGGCTCCCACACCAATGGCTTGTCCGTCCTTTGCGTAGCAGACGGAATTGGACTGCGTATATTTCAGCGTGATCAGCGCCACCAGAAGATCACGTTTCGCTTCTGCGGAGAATGTTTTGCTGTCGGTGACGAAATTGGTCAGCAGGCTCTCGTCGATCACCGCGCTGTTGCGGCCCTGCTCAAAGGTGATCCCGAACACATCCTTATGCTCTACGGGGGCAGGAACGTACTCCGGATCGATCCGAACCACGCTGTAAGAGCCCTTGCGCTTTGCCCTCAGAATTTCGAGCGCTTCAGCCGAATAGCCGGGCGCAATAATGCCGTCGGACACCTCGCGGGAAATCAGGCGGGCGGTCTGCGCGTCGCATTCGTCGGAGAGCGCAATCCAGTCGCCATAGGAGGACATGCGGTCCGCCCCGCGGGCCCTGGCATAGGCGCACGCCAGCGGGGAGAGCTCGAGATCGTCGACAAAGCAGCTCCTTTGCAGCTCGGGCGACATCGGCACGCCCACCGCCGCACCGGCGGGGCTGACATGCTTAAACGATGCGGCGGCGGGCAGTCCCGTTGCCGCTTTCAGCTCTTTTACCAGCTGCCAGCTGTTCAGCGCGTCCAGAAAATTGATATAGCCGGGCTTGCCGTTCAGCACCGTGACCGGCAGCTCGCCGCCGTCCTGACGAAAAATCCGCGACGGCTTCTGGTTGGGGTTGCAGCCGTATTTCAGCATCAGTTCCATCCTCTGTTCCTCCCCTTACTGATTCTTATTGATGATCCGGGTTTCCGTTTCGCCGGTTGAAAGGCGAATGCGGCGGGTAAACAGCGAAACCCGGTTTTCCGTGTTCAGGGAATCCCAGATCAGCCGGGTAAACTCCTCCAGCTCCTGCGGAACGCTGACGCAGACCGGCTCCCCCTCAAAGGAGGGAAGCGGGCTGCCGTCGCAGCGGTAAGTATGGATCAGGTGCCCCTGCCCCGGCACCGGCGTTTCGTACTCGAAAAACATGCGCTGCACCGAGGAGGGGTTGCCGCCGGCGCTTTTCAAAATCGAAAGGCGGTAGGCAAAGTCGGTGCCCGCGTTCATCCAGCCGGAAACGCGGGGGGTAAAGTTCGGCTCGTCCGGCTCAAAGGTGCGGCTTCTCAGCGCATCCTCAAACGTTTCGCCGCGGCGCAGAAAATCGCGCACCGTATCGGTCTGGTCGCCGTTTGTCACAATCACCTCGGTGCCGACCACGCGCACCGGCGCATAGATGATCAGCGACGGATCGGACAGCTTTGAGGGGTCGAACGCCTGTGTGCGCAGCCCGTCGCCCTCCCGCACAAAAACACGGTTGCGGCTGTTTTCACTGCGTCCCATAATGAAATAGGCAATCAGCGCATACGCGCCGTCGGGCGTTTTCCCGAGCAGAATTCCGCGCCCGGGGTACCCGTTGCCCGCCAGGGCCTGTTCAATCGTTTTGGTTGTCATTCGGCTTCCTCCCGTTGTTCCTTGTTGATTTGCAGCACGCGGTTCCCGGCAACAGAAAGCCGGCCTTCGCAGAACAGAGATACCGCGCGGGGCAGTATTTTCCATTCGGCCTCTTCCATCACCCGCTTCTGCAGCGTTTCCGGCGTGTCGTCGTCGTGGATCTCGACAGCCTGCTGCAGGATGATCGGCCCGCCGTCGCACACCTCGTTGACAAAATGGACGGTTGCGCCCGTCACACGCACACCGCGCAGGAGCGCGGCGCGGTGCACCGCGAGGCCAAAATACCCCTCCCCGCAGAAAGAAGGGATCAAAGACGGATGGATGTTCATCATCCGGTTGCGGTAGCGTGCGATCACTTCATCCCCGATGATCGTCATGAACCCGGCCAGCACCACCAGATCGGCCCCACAGCGCTCTAGGAGCGACAAAAGGGCATGGTCGTAGGCAGTTTGGCTGTCGAATTCTTTGCGGCGCAGAACCTCGCAGGGGATGCCTGCCTGCGCGGCGCGGGTCAGAGCGTACGCATCCGGTCTGCTGGAAATGACGCACGAAAGCCGCCCGCCGGAGAGTTCTCCCCGGCGTTCGGCATCGATCAGAGCCTGCAGGTTGGTTCCCCCGCCGGAAACCAGCACCACAATATTCAGCATAGAACAACGCCCTCCGTGCCCTGCTCCACCTGGCCGATCACGGATACGCGTTCGCCCGTCTCCCGCAGCAGCGCGGCAGCCTTGTCCGCTTCATCCGGGGATACCACGAGACACATGCCAATTCCCATGTTAAAGGTATTGTACATGTCGTGCTCGGGGATATTGCCCACGGACTGCAGCAGGTGGAAAATCGGCAGAGAAGGCAGAGCGGCCTTTTCCAGCTTTGCTGTCAGGCCTTCCTTCATCATGCGCGGCACATTCTCGTAGAAGCCGCCGCCCGTAATGTGAGAAACCGCCTTTACATTGCATTGTTTCATCAGATTCAGAACAGACTTGACATAAATTCTTGTTGGGGTCAGAAGCTCTTCGCCCAGCGTTTTGCCCAGCTCGTCCACATGGCGGCCGACGTTGCCGGAATCCAGACGGAACACCTTGCGCACCAGCGAAAAACCGTTGGAATGTACGCCGGAGGAGCCGAGACCCAAAATCACATCGCCCGGCTGCATCTGGGAGCCGTCGATGATCTTAGAGCGGTCTACCATGCCCACACAGAAACCCGCCAGATCGTACTCGTCCTCGGGATAAAAGCCGGGCATTTCCGCCGTTTCGCCGCCTACCAGAGCACAGCCGGACTGCACGCAGCCCTCCGCCACACCGGCGACGATCTTCTCGATTTTTTCCGGATGGTTCTTGCCTACCGCAAGGTAGTCCAGGAAAAACAGCGGCTGTGCGCCGCCGCAGACCACGTCGTTGACGCACATGGCCACGCAGTCGATGCCGATGGTGTCGTGCTGATCCATCAGAAAGGCCAGGTGCAGCTTTGTGCCGACGCCGTCGGTACCCGAAACGAGAACCGGCTCTTTCATGCCCGAAAGATCGGGACAAAACAGGCCGCCGAAGCCGCCCAGGCCGGACAGCACCCCGGGCGTCGTCGTTCTGGCCACGTGGCTTTTCATGAGTTCTACCGCACGGTATCCGGCGGTGACATCTACCCCCGCCGCTTTATAGCTTTCGCTGAAACTTTTCATACCCTTCCCCCCATTTGACGCTTACAGAGCCTTCACGGCCGACTGAATCGCCTCATCCTTCTTCTCTACTTCATCCGCCATTTTCTGCTTCATCTGCTCGAGCTGATCGGCCAGCGCTTCATCCGTAAGGGAAAGCATCTGAATCGCCAGCAGAGCCGCGTTGTCCGCTCCGTCGATCGCCACGGTGGCAACCGGAACGCCGCTGGGCATCTGCACGGTGGCAAGCAGCGCGTCAAGGCCGTCCAGTGTGGAACACTTGATCGGGATCCCGATGACCGGGAGCGTGGTGTGCGCCGCAAGCACTCCTGCCAGATGCGCCGCCTTGCCGGCCGCGGCAATAATGACGCCGAAACCGTTGGTTCTGGCATTTTTCGCGAACTCCGCAGCCATGAGCGGCGTTCTGTGCGCCGACATCACATGCACCTCTGTCGGTACTTCATATGCTTTGAGCCGCTTAATCGCGGCGGATACAACCGCAAAATCACTGTCACTGCCCATAATAACCGCAACTTTTTTTCCGCTTGACATGAAACAGCACTCCTTTTTCAAATCGTCATTTTGAAGTCTAAACTGCCGGAATTCAATCCATCGAACTTGCGAAATGGATGTTGCGCATCGTCCAATTGTCAAAGACAAATGAAGCGGCGCACTGGAATTTTTCTGATTATAATCACAAAAGGATTATAACTCGCCAGTGATTTTAATCAGAAAACAAAAAGCAGACCGCACCCTTACAGGGTGCAGTCTGCCCAGTTATTCAGAAACCCGGTTCCATCCGGCACATTTATCCAGACTGGTGAAAATCAACAGAACCGATCTCATGCCTTTCCCTCCGGTCTCTCCTGAATAATCCATCCCTTTCAGTTTAGGTTAAAAAGAAGTAAAATGCAATAGACGCCGCTTCAAAAATCATATTTTCGTAAGGTTATCATGAGCTTTCCCTAGGAAATACTGCCTATTTTGTCTATTTTGCGCGGTTCGGTTTTTCACCCTGCGGATCTTCTGTGAAGAGTTCTTTTACAGAAGTTGCAAGACCGGCCAGCCCCTGAATTTCAGACGGAATGATGATCTTGGTGGCCTTGCCGTCGGCGGCCTTTTGGAATGCCTCCAGGCTCTTGAGCGCGATGACGCGGTCACTGGGAGCCGCTTCGTTCAAAAGCTTGAGACTGTCAGCCAGAGCCTGCTGAACAGACATAATGGCCTGCGCCTCGCCCTGGGCCTCCAGAATATGAGACTGCTTCTGCGCGTCGGCCGCCAGAATCGCCGCTTCCTTCTGGCCTTCGGCGATCAGAATTGCGCTGCGCTTCTGGCCTTCCGCGTCCAGAATGATGGCTCGGCGGTCACGCTCGGCCTTCATCTGCTTCTCCATCGAATCCTGAATCGCGGGCGGCGGCAGAATGTTCTTCAGCTCCACGCGGTTGACCTTAATGCCCCAGGCATCGGTCGCTTCATCCAGCACGATACGGATCTTGCTGTTGATGACGTCACGGGACGTCAGGGTGGTATCCAGCTCCAGCTCGCCGATGATGTTACGCAGCGTGGTAGCGCTCAGGTTTTCGATCGCGGAAATGGGGCGCTCTACGCCGTAGGCGTACAGCTTCGGGTCCGTGATCTGAAAATACACAACGGTATCGATCTGCATCGTTACGTTATCTTTCGTAATAACGGGCTGAGGCGGGAAATCGATGACCTGCTCCTTGAGGGATACCTTTTTGGAAATCCGGTCAATAAAAGGGACTTTTACATGCAGACCGGTCTCCCAGGTTGCGTGATAGGCTCCCAGCCGTTCCATAACGTAGGCATGCGCCTGCGGAACGATCTTGATGTTCGTGATGATGACCACCACGACAATCAGGACCAGGATCCATAGAATAATCCATCCCATAGTGAAACCTCCTGTTAAATAAAATACAGTTTTTTAAGATTCGGGCACCACGATCAGCTTAACCCCTTCAATACGCAGCACCAGAACATTATGTCCTGCCGGGATCACAGCTCCGCTGTCGGAACGGGCGGACCAGATACTGCCCATTACCGTCACCTGACCCAGGCCTTTTTCGTTGTCGATTTCTGACGTGACGATACCGACCTTGCCGACATAGCGGCCGGCATTCGTTTCTTCCCGTTTGACTTTCAGGGCTTTTTTGATCAGCGGACGGGTCAACGCCAGCGAAAGCGTCGTAACCACCGCAAACGTCCCTGTCTGAATCCAAATCGGCGCACCCAAAAGATTCGCGATCAGCGCCGCAATGCCGCCAACCACCATCCAGATGGATACCAGCTGCACGGTCACGGCTTCCAGAATTGCCGCTCCGACAATCACTGCCAGCCACACAAAAGGATAATAAGCCTCCATCGTTTCACACCTCCCGAACAGAGTACTGAACTGTATCACAATGCTATGACTTTAGTTTACCATAAATGCGCATTGAAAGCAAATTTCAGTATTGAAACTATTCGGCAAATCCATTAAAAACTGTTTCCTTTTCTGTAAAAATTTAGCTTTTGTTTTCATTCCTTTTTTATACCTGCAAATGGATAAATCTTGCTGTTTCCGTTTTAATCTGCCGCCAGCCCGCTGCGCACCGTTTGATTCTCGCGCATTTGCAGCTGGCGGTAGCTTTCTGTCACCTCGTCGATAAACTCCCGCTCCGCATCTGAGAGCTTCCCGTTCCGCTTGGTCACGATCCCGAACAGGATATGCTCCGAACAGTTCATCAGGGGAACCGAAACGACCCCATACAGGGAATTCTGCCCCGAAAATTCCGAAATTCCAATCGTAAAGAAGCCGCCGGTCGAAATCAGGTTCATCTGCTCGGCGCGGTCGCTGACATACACGATCCGGGAGGAATCATTCAAATCCAGATGAAGATTTTCGGCAGTGATATGGTAGATAAAATCCTCAAACTGCCCTATGTATCTGACAAACCCGTAATTCTTCAGCTCTGAAATATCAATGCCGCTGCTGCCGTTGAGCAGCTGGTGGTCGCTGGACAGGCACACATACGGCAAAAAGGTAGCCAGCGGGCGGAACTCCAGCTCCTTATCGGAAAAAAGCTTCTGCATGATATTCGATTCCTGAGACGCAAAATGGATCACCCCCACATTTGCGCTGCCGCTGATCACGTCGTCTATCACATTCATCGTGGAATCCTCGTTGAGACGGTAGGAATAATTTTCCAGATTCCAGTGCCGGCAGCACACCCGGTTAAAGCACTCCGCCGTATGCGAAAATTTCGTCATAGAAATACTCATTACACTTTTACCGGCCTGTATCTCGCTGCTGAACTGCTTTAGATTTTCGATTTCCCGCAGAATGACCTCACAGTGCTTCAAATATTTTTTTCCGTTTTTCGTCAGCACGCAGCCCTGCTTCGTGCGCTGAAACAGCTCGAACCCCGCCTCCTCCTCCACCTCTTTGATGATGTGGCTCAGATGAGGCTGAGAAATGTACATCACCTTGGCCGCCTGATTAATCGACCCATAATCCGCGACGGCCTGAAAGTATTTCAAATACTTGATCTCCAACAAAAGCTCCTCCTTTACAGTCTATCCCCCAAGCATAGAAAAACCGATTGTTTTCCTACTATTATTTATCATATTTGGAAAAATTTGTAAAGTGTCCGCCCGGATTTGTACTATCTTACCGCGCATGGGAACGCTTTATGTCCACCCTCTTATATGGATTCGCGATAAGCATTATCACCAAAACGAATTACCCGGTTTGTTAGATTTGTGGTACTATGATACTATTCCATAAAAAATATCGCATCCAAGGGGTAATTTTATGATGATGCCACAAGACATTGACCTTATGTTACAGGACGCTTTGCTCTGCGGCAGAAGCTTTCTTTCCCGCGGTAAGGTTGCCGACTATATTCCCGAGCTGGCCAAGGCCGACCCTTCGCATCTGGGAATCAGCCTGATCCTGCCGGACGGCACCACCTTCCATGCGGGCAGCTGGAACGTCCCGTTTACGATGCAGAGCATCGCAAAAACCTTTTCGCTGATTCTGGCCCTGGAGACGGTCGGCTATGAAAAGGTATTCAGCAAGGTGGGAATGGAGCCTACCGGCGACTGCTTTGACAGCATCGTGCAGCTCGAATCCAAGCAGCTTCCCCCGTTCAATCCCATGATCAACGCCGGTGCGATCGTCACCGTCAGCTGCATCGATCTGCCCGATCCCTTTGAGGCGTTTCTCGATCTGGTGCGCCGTCTTTGCTTTCACGACACCATCCGCCTGAATGAACAGGTCTACCTTTCGGAAAAGCGCTCAGGGCTGCGCAACCGCTCGATTGCCTACCTGCTGCAAAGCGACCACATTCTGGAGGGCGACCCCGAGCAGATATTGGACCGGTATTTCCGGATGTGCTCGGTGGAGGTAACGACGGAGGACCTGGCCCGTTACGCGCTGATTCTGGCCAACGACGGCCTGGACCCCGTTACCGGCAGGCAAATGATCGAAGAATGGATTGTGCGCATTGTAAAAACGCTGATGCTGACCTGCGGCATGTACGACGAATCCGGTGAATTTGCGGTAAAGGCTGGAATCCCATCCAAAAGCGGAGTAGGAGGTGGAATTGTAGCGGCGGCAGAACAAGGGATGGGAATCGCCACCTATGGCCCGGTTCTGAACAAGAAGGGCAACAGCATCGGCGGGATTCATATGCTGGAATATTTGTCCGGCAAGCTAAACCTGCATTCCTTTGCAACCAAAACTTGCACTGCGGTGTAAACAAAAAAGGGGTAACATGTATGAGTGTATTTGCGGATCACCTCAATCAGATTCTGAACGCGACAAACGGCTTTCTTTACGGCAGCGTACTGCTGGTGCTGCTGCTGTTTACGGGCATCTACTTTTCCATACGCACACGCATCGTTCAGTTCCGAATGGCCAGGGAGGGAATTCGGCTTCTGTTTCAGGACAACGACAACAAAGAGTCTGTTTCCGGCTTTCAGGCCCTGATGGTCTCGTGTGCCTCCCGTTTGGGCGTGGGCAACATTACCGGCGTGGCCTCGGCCATTATTCTGGGCGGCCCCGGCGCGATTTTCTGGATGTGGATGACGGCGGCGCTGGGCGGCGCTTCCGCCTTTGTGGAAAGCACGCTGGCGCAGCTTTACAAGGTAAAAACTCCCGATGGTGGCTTTCAGGGCGGCCCCTCGTACTATCTGGTGAAAATATTCAAACGCCGCTGGGTGGGCGTTGTGTTCGCCTTGTCTTTGATCATTACATTCTCCTACGGCTTTCAGATGCTGCAGGCCAATGCGGTAACCGCTTCTTTACAGCGGAACTTCGGGGACTCCCCCTGGGTCGCTTACGGTACCGCAGTCATTATGACCATTCTGACCGCTTACGCGGTTTTCGGCGGACAAAAAATCATCGCGAAGGTTTCCGAGGTGATCGTTCCTTTTATGGCGATCGGCTTTCTGCTGGTCAGCCTGGCGGTCATCGCTTTGAATGTACAAAGACTGCCCCATGTGTTCGGTCAGATTTTTTCGATGGCGTTCAATTTTGAATCCGTTTCCGGTGGCTTTTCCGGCACCGCGATTTCGATCGGCCTGCGCCGCGGCCTGTATTCCAACGAAGCCGGCATGGGCAGCGCGCCCAACGCAGCCGGTACGGTGGATGACACCCATCCCGCAAAGCAGGGGCTGGTTCAGATGCTCGCGGTTCATATCGACACGCTGATCCTATGCACGGCGACCGCTCTGCTGATTCTCTGCCCAGGCGTCTCCTGGGAAGGGAAAGACGGAGGCTACGCCATGCCTCTGGTTCAGGCGGCGGTGGAATCTCAATTCGGCGCCTTTGGCCTATGGTTCGTTTCCATTTCCGTTTTCTTCTTTGCCTTCGGCACCATTATCGGAAATGTGTATTATGTGGAAACCAATGTGTATTATATCTGGCACCGCGCGCCTTCCAGGCTGTTCCGCCTGAGCATCGTGGCGGCCGTGTGCATCGGCTGCCTGATGACTGCCGAGCTGGCCTGGAACTTGGCGGACTTTACCATGGCGATTATGGTACTGCTGAACTTCCCTGCACTGATGATTCTGGCCAACACCGCCATCAAGGTTCTAAAGGACTACGAGGCACAGAAAAGGCAGGGCAAAGAAAAAATCTACTTCTACGCACCCAGCATCGGAATCCACGACACCGACTGCTGGAATGTCAACAGAGAATCCGAGCCACAGGTGGTTCCTGCCGAAACGGCTGTTAAGAAATAACCGGCACCGGATTTCCGGTTTAAAAATTGCTAATACCTCTCTCTTGTACAATATAAATTTGGCAGGCGGCAAGGGCTCTTCGGAGCCCTTGCCGCCATTTTCCGCCTGTTTCAATTTTCGTTTTGCCGGAACACCGGGAGAGATGCAAATAGAAAGATCATCCTACTGGGGAATCGAAAGCTTTCCGCGTCATGCTTTTTCTATTTAATCATCACTGTCATTTTTATCATTTCTCTTCCTTATGATAGCTGCAATGAGCGAGAGGAGCAGACCAACGACCGAAACAAGAAAGAGAATCAGTGCAGAATGCTCATTTGCGGCTTGCGCAAAAAACGGCGCCGATGAGTTTTTAAAAAAGAAGAAAACGGCTGCTGCAAGCGCGACCGAACAGCCGATCGCGATCAGCAGGGACGCAACGGTTTTCTTACTGTCCGCTTTTGGGGGCAGATACGCGTTTGCCGCGATTGTTCTAACAAGGTAAATGCTCATGCTGAGAATGATAATCACCATGCTGTTCACGGGATATTCCAGCCAGCGAATCCCCATCCCATAAAGGCCCGCATCCAATAAAAGAAGATAGAACGTCAAAAGAAACATTTGATTGCCGATATGGTTACGTCTTTCGGTCTGCATTTCATCCAGAGCACTTTTATTGATTTTCATATTCGTTACCCTCCCAAAAAAGCTGATCCAAAGTTTTGTCCAGAACTTTGCAAATGGCAATGCACAGGTTGATCGAGGGATTATAGTCGCCTTTCTCAATTGCATTCATTGTTTGTCGAGCGACCCCAACAGCATCGGCCAAATCTTTTTGTGTCATATCCTTTGCGGCCCGCGCAGCCTTGATTCGTAAATTCTTCCCCATCATTGCCACCTCCTGCAGCATATAGTATCATATCAGCGTCATAAAGTCAAATATACATGACAAAAAACTTTATATATACGACTATTCTATCAATTCTTTTCAATGACGCAAAACCGTCCCGCTGATGCGGACGAGGTTGTTTCTTGCTTTTTTCTTCAACAATTCAATATCAAAAGCCGATGTCACGTCACAAAGCGGAGCGCAGCTCTTTCTTTGGCAGTTGTGACAGAGAAAGGTTTTTCCGCATAAAAAAAGCGATGCTGAAACCAGCATCGCTTTTTTTCAAATGTGTTTTAGGCTTAATACATGCCGCCCATGCCGCCATCTGCGGGCATTGCGGGAGCAGCCACCGGCTCCTTCTTATCCGCAACCAGAGATTCGGTGGTCAGAATCATGGCCGCGATGGAAGCGGCGTTCTGCAGCGCAGAACGGGATACCTTGGTAGGATCAACAATACCTGCATTGATCATATCGCCGTACTCCTGCGTCAGCGCGTTAAAGCCATAGCCGACCTTGTTTTCTTTCTTCAGGTTTTCAACAATAACGGAGCCTTCGAGGCCCGCGTTCACGGCAATCTGACGCACGGGTTCTTCCAGAGCTTTCAGAACGATCTGCACGCCGGTCTTTTCATCGCCTTCCGTGCTTTCCAGCAGCTTCTCCGCCGCGGGAATCGCGTTGATGAACGCAACGCCGCCGCCGGCCACGATGCCCTCTTCCACAGCAGCCTTGGTTGCCGCCAGAGCATCTTCAATGCGCAGCTTCTTCTCTTTCATTTCCACTTCGGTAGCGGCGCCGACCTTGATGACCGCAACACCGCCGGCGAGCTTCGCCAGGCGCTCCTGCAGCTTCTCACGGTCGAAGTCGGAGGTAGTAGTTTCGAGCTGAGCGCGAATCTGAGCCACTCTGTCCTTGATTTCATCGGAGTTACCGGCACCGTCTACGATGATGGTGTTCTCTTTGTCTACCTTTACCTGACGGGCACGGCCCAACTGAGCAATCGTGGTGTCCTTCAGCTCCAGGCCGAGCTCTTCAGAGATCACCTGGCCGCCGGTCAGAACCGCGATGTCGCGCAGCATCTCTTTTCTTCTGTCGCCAAAGCCGGGAGCCTTTACGCCAACGCAGGTAAAGGTGCCGCGCAGCTTGTTGAGGATCAGGGTGGTCAGAGCCTCGCCCTCGATGTCCTCAGCGATCATCACGAGCTTCTTGCCGGACTGTACGATGCTCTCGAGCAGGGGCAGAATCTCCTGAATATTGGAAATCTTCTTATCGGTAATGAGGATATAGGCGTCGTCGATCACGGCCTCCATCTTATTGGTATCAGTTACCATATAAGGGGTGATATAGCCGCGGTCAAACTGCATGCCTTCTACAACCTCGGAGTATGTCTCGGCAGTCTTGGACTCTTCCACGGTGATTACGCCGTCGGAGCTGACCTTTTCCATCGCTTCCGCGATCAGCTTGCCGATGAATTCATCCGCAGAGGAAACGGTAGCGACTCTCGCGATATCGTCGGAGCCGGAAACCTTTTTGGAATTGTCGATGATCGCTTTGACAGCAGCGTCAACCGCTTTCTGCATTCCCTTGCGCAGGATCATGGGGTTAGCGCCTGCAGCCAGATTCTTCATGCCCTCGCGGACCAGAGCCTGTGCCAGCAGAGTGGCGGTGGTGGTGCCGTCGCCGGCCACGTCGTTGGTTTTGATCGCAACCTCTTTGACGAGCTGTGCGCCCATGTTCTCAAAGGCATCCTCGAGCTCGATCTCTTTGGCGATGGTCACGCCGTCGTTGGTGATCAGCGGAGCGCCGAACTTCTTATCGAGCACCACGTTGCGGCCTTTCGGGCCCAGGGTAATCTTAACGGTATCGGCCAGCTGGTTTACGCCGCTCATCAGAGCTTTTCTGGCTTCCACGTCGAAAATAATCTGCTTTGCCATACTGCATTCCTCCTAAATTTCTGAATCAAAATGAAAAATCATTCCACAACAGCAAGAATATCCGACTGCCGTACAATGGTGTACTCTTCGCCGTCGATCTTCACTTCTGTTCCGGCATATTTGCTGCTGATGACCTTATCGCCCACCTTTACGTACATGGTAACCTCTTTGCCGTCTACCATACCGCCGGGGCCGACCGCGATAACAGACGCGATCTGGGGCTTCTCTTTTGCGGAACCGGCCAGCAGGATACCGCTCTTTGTGGTTTCCTCTGCCTCTTCCATTTTAATCAGAACTCTGTCGGAAAGTGGTTTGATCGTCATTTCCTATTTCCTCCTTATAAAAAATCAAATGATTGATTTGGTTTAGCACTCAATATCCTCGAGTGCTAAGACTTATTTTAGCCGCTGGACACATAAAAATCAAGAGGTTTTTTCCTAAAATACGGAATTTCATAATTTTTTTACAATTGCTATCTTTGCTTTTTGAGGTTAGCTTTCCTCTCAAATTTTACCTGATTCATCCAGAATAAAATAAGGGCCTCCTTCCGACTTCGAAATAGCCGAAAGGAGGCCTGTGTAAAATTCATGGCTGAACGCTCCGATTTAGATCAAAATACACGGCTTCCGACATACAGTGATAAGAATTTCCGTTATAGGAAACGGTAATATATGGCTGAATCGCAGCGCTCTTCAAGTTCGTTTTTATCTGTACATCGACCGCATATATTTGAAAGCTCTCGATATCCGACGCTGTTTTTGTGGTTGAATAATAATCTTTTGCATCCTTTGTCGCTTCTTCATCATATTTCCAGCTTATCGCTTCAGCCGATATCCGGTTTGGATCCTCTGAAATTACAGCGTGAAAGGTTATCGTATCCGGGTGTTTGGATGGCACCGCTACTCTGTAGGTCAGCGTCATATCCTCAGACGCCGTATCCAGAAGATCGATTATATTTTCAAACATAAAGCAATTTTTTGTTTCTGCATAAGGAACAGGCTGAATATCATATTTTCCAACCGGAGATTCCGTTAAAATTCCGTTTTCTTCCATTCTGATCCCAGTAACTATTGTTTTTTTCTGTATTTTTTCTTTGAATATTACTTTTAGTTGAATTTCGCGGCTCTCTTTATCGTCTCCCGATACCAGCCAATCAGCGGAAGAAACGAAAAGCTCTTGATTCTGCTCCGTAACTACCGATTGAATCTGAAAAAACTTTTTTAATTGATTCAGGATCTTATCGTTTTCCGAATTGGTAAAATCACCTTTTACCGTTCCAAAAAAGCTAATCTCTGACCACCATGCAGGATTGTTTCCACTGTCAGGATGAAGATAGCCCTCAGTAGGATAAAACTCTATGGAGTCAATCACAGGGGCCGGGCTTTCCAAAGCTGAATGCTCTATTTTATCGATTTCAGATGCAGAACCAGTTGCTGAAAAACATTCTTCTTTTATCCCCTCTATACACGAAGCGGAGGATACCATGATAAAACAAATCAGAAGAAATAAAAAGCATCGAAAGTGTACTTTCATGATCCCACCTCATATCTTACATAAATTCAAAATGGAATAGGAAGTATTCACAGTAAGTACATACCTCCTATCCCATTACATATGAATCAGTGTTTTCAGTCAATTACCATCAATAAATACTTTGGGAAGTGATTCGTTTATTATACGGCTTGCCAAAAGCATCTCCGCTTCCCACTCTATCGTTTTCTTACAGATCTTTGAAAGATTTATACATTTTCCAATTTTTATTTACAATAGCATGAATTGGTATATTTTAAATATTTTAATAAGAAATATACTTATATAAAATATACTATTATTGATAATAATAGTAAAAGGCAGGATTCCACATGGAATCCTGCCTTTTACTTTCTCTTTCTTCTACGCTTTATAGTAACTGTAAAGCTGGCATTTGATCATTCCGTTATACAGCTTGCGGCGCTTGTCCGCAGGACGGCCAAAGCAGCTTTCAAACGTTTCGTCGGGGCTGATGATGTGGTAGCTCCAGCCGCGTTTGGGAACAAAGCGCTGCCCCATGGCCGTATACAGCTCCTCCGCCTGACTCAGGTCGAGCAGGCGCTCGCCGTAGGGCGGGTTGCAGATCACACAGCCGCGCTCGCCCTCCTCCGCAAAGTCGCGGATGTCGCGCTTTTCCGCCCGGATATGGGCGATGACGCCGGCCTTTTTCGCGTTTTCCAGCGTCAGGGCAACGGCCGCGCCGTCGATATCATAACCGGTAGCAAGGAAGGTGCTGTCACGCCGAACCAGATCCTGCGCGCGCGCTTTTTCGCGTATCCACACGCTTTCATCGATCCCCTTCCAGCTCTGCGCAGCAAAGCTCCGCTGCAGGCCGGGGGCGATGTTCATCGCGAGCAGCGCCGATTCGATGAGAATCGTGCCGGAGCCGCAGAACGGGTCGTACACGTGGGAATCCGGCCAAAGACGGGCCAGCTTCGCCATCGACGCAGCCAGCGTTTCTTTGATCGGGGCCTCCGCCGCGTTGGGACGATAGCCGCGCTTGTGCAGTCCCACACCGCTGGTATCGAGCATCACGCTGACGGTATCCTTTAAGATCAGGAACTGCACCTGATACATGTCGCCGGATTCCTCGAACCACGGGATGCGATATTTCAGCTTCAGGCGTTCCACAATGGCCTTTTTGATGATGGACTGGCAGTCCGGAACGCTGGAAAGCTGAGAGCTGAGCGAACGGCCCTTGACCGGGAAACGGTCCTTCTTGCCGATCCACTGCTCCCAAGGCAGGGCCTTTACCGCCTGAAACAGCTGCTCAAAGGTAACGGCACGGAACGTGCCGAGCAGCACAAGCACCCTCTCGCTGTAACGGGAGCAGAGATTCGCGCGCGCCAGCATTTCTTCGCTGCCGGCGAACACCACGCGCCCGTTCTGGGGCTCTACCTGCTGCGCTCCCATATCCCGCAGTTCTTCCGCCACCAGGCCTTCTACGCCCAGCAGGCAGGGGCATACCAGTTGAAATTGATCCATTGTGTTTCTCTCCGTATCTAAAAAAATAGCGGGCAAAAATTTTGTGTTTTACCCGGGAAATAAAACGGAGGCCGCAGTCTGACGCGGCCCCCGCTGACTCACTATATTATTCCGCGTCCGGCTCCAATAAACCGTAATCGCCGTTTTTGCGCTGATATACTACATTGATTTCACCCGTAGCGCCGTTGCGGAACATGTAAAACTGATGACCGAGCAGGTTCATCTGCAGAATTGCTTCTTCCACCGTAAGGGGCTTCACCGGGAAATGCTTGGTGCGCACAATCCGATATTCCTCTTCTTCGGCGACTGCGGCAGGCTCGGCTTCTTCCGGCGTTTCCGTCACGAGCTGATCCAGCGCCGCAGAATGAATCTGCTTGTCCAGACGGCTCTTGTTCTTGCGAATCTGCCGGCCCAGAGCACTGATGACCTGATCCAGCGCGTCGTTCATTTCAAAATCGGTAGCCTCCGCACGATAAATCATGCCCTTGCTCCGGATTGTGATTTCAACCGTCTGACGGTTGCGCTCCAGCGTGACCACCACATGAGCGTCCGCGTCCGCATCGAAGATCTTATCAAAACGGGAAAGCTTTTTGGTTGCCAGGCTCTTGAAGTGATCTTTGAGTGTGACCTTACGTCCAGTAATCGTGATATTCATGTACGCATCTCCTTTGCAAATGGAAATCGCAGAGTTTTCGGAACATATTCCTGAAAATTGACCCGAACTCTCTGGGAGTATTATAACATAAATACCGAAAAAATAGAAGTAGTTCGATCTTAAATGATCATTTTTTTATGCCGGGTCACATGACAGCCGACGTTGACCGCAACGGGCAGGCCGGCAATGTGCGTTGCGTAGGTCTCGATATTCACGGCCAGCGCGGTCACATCGCCGCCAAAGCCCTGCGGGCCGACGTTCAGCTCGTTAACCGCACGGAGCATATCCTGCTCGAGCTGATGGTAAAACGGATCGGGATTCGGCTCATCCAGCGGACGGCACAGTGCCTTTTTGGCCAACTGCGCGCACAGCTCGAAATCGCCGCCGATCCCAACGCCCAGCACAACGGGAGGACAGGGGTTGCCGCCCGCAAGGCGGACGGTCTCCGTGACAAAATCGATCATCTGCTGCGGCCCGGCCGCCGGGGTCATCATCTTCAGGCAGCTCATATTCTCGCTGCCGAAGCCCTTGGGGCAGGCGGTCAGCGTCACGCGGTCGCCGGGCACAATGCGGGTGTGCAGCACGGCGGGGGTATTATCCTCGGTATTGATGCGGCGCAGCGGATCGCCCACCACGGAGCAGCGGAGCAGACCCTCTACATAGCCGCGGCGGACGCCCTCGTTCACGGCGTTCTCAAACGAACCGCCGGTGAGGTGCACCTCCTGCCCGATCTCCGCGAACACAACCGCCATGCCGGTATCCTGGCAGATGGGAAGATTCAGCCGCCGCGCGGCGTCCAGATTTTCGCACAGATCCTCCAGAATCGATTTTCCCAGAGGATTGCTCTCTTTCTGCACCGAGCAGCGGATGCAGCTTTCCAGATCGCCGGAAAGCTCGCGATTCGCCTCGATAAACATCCGGCACAGCCCGTCGCTGATCAGAGAAACGGGAACCTCTCTCATACACTCCACTCCTTTTTGTATGCGCCGCACGGGCGCGGATCGAACCATCCCATACTCATCTCTCGCGGAACAGCAGAGATCTATTTCACGCTCCCTCTGCAAACGGAGAGAGCGCAACGTCTTTTTTCACCTGTTTTGCGGAAGCCTAGTAATCAAAATACCCGGCGGCCGGATACAAACACCATTTCCGGCTTTGTGCTGATTTGAAGCGGGTCGTCGCGGAAGAGGGAAAAATCGGCGTCCTTGCCCGGTTCCAGAGAGCCGACGCGGTCTTCGATATGGCAGATGCGCGCGGGGTTGATCGTGATCGCGCGCAGCGCTTCTTCCCGCTCGAGCCCTTCGCGCACCGCAAGAGCGGCGGACAGCGGCAGGTATTGAATCGGAACGACCGGGTGATCCGTGACGATCGCAATGCGGACGCCTTGCTTTTGGAGCATACCGGGGCACGCCGGCGTCAGATTCTTCAGCTCGGGCTTGGAACGGTCGCACAGAATGGGGCCGGAAAGCACCGGAACATCTTCCCCGGCCAGATCGTCGGTGATCAGGTAGCCGTCCGTTCCGTGAATGATCACATAATCGAGATGGAATTCGCGCCCCAGGCGCATGGCGGTAAAGATATCGTCGGCCCGGTGTGCGTGAAAATGCACCTGCAGCTTGCGCTGAAGCACCGGAATGAGCGCTTCGCATTTGATGTCGTACTCCGGCGGATCGATGTCCTCGTCCTTGCGAGAAAGCTCCAAATCCTCCAGATAGCGCCGGGTCTTGTACAGCTCCTCGCGGATGAGGGCCGCCGTGGCCATACGGGTGGAGGGCGTCTGGCTTTTGCCGTGGTACGTGGATTTTGGGTTCTCCCCCAGCGCCATTTTCATCGCCACGGGCGCCTGGATGACCATGTTGTCGATCCGCCGTCCCGCTGTCTTGACCGCGGCCAGCTGCCCGCCGATGGGGTTCGCACTGCCCGGGCCGGTAATGACTGTCGTCACGCCCGCGGCGCAGGCCTCCTCAAAGCAGCGGTCGAGAGGGTTCACGGCGTCGATGCCGCGCATCTGCGGCGTAATGGGGTCGGTATCCTCGTTGCCGTCGTCGCCCTCAAAGGTCAGGCCGTCCTCCCACATGCCGAGGTGGGTATGGGCGTCCACAAAGCCGGGGTAGATGGAAGCGCCGCCGGCGTCGACCACCTCTTCCTCCAAGGCGTCGGGCGCGGGCATGGGGGCGACCGCGGCGATTTTGCCGTCCTGCACCAGCAGGTAGCCGTTCGGGATCGGGTCGCCTGCCATCGTATAAATCATTGCATTTTGTATCAGCATGTGTTACCTCCAAAAACGGGCAGACGCCCGGAAAAATCCGGGCTTGTCTGTAACTTCAGATCGATCGGATATTTTAAAAGCAAAGCGAACCAAAGCGGCGCCGCAGGAATGCCCAAAGGGCACGCGTACCGCATGGATTCCGGGGATTGGAACGAGGCTGCTGCTTTTCTTTGTGGAACAGACCATCGTGCCATTTCTGTAAACAACCCCTGGAACCATTACGCAAAAAAGCGGAGTGTAACCACTCCGCCTGCTTTATTTGGATGAGCCGCCGTGCTTGGTAAAGCCGCCGCGCTTGGAATCAATGCACCTTTTGAGGTCGGACATTTTTTCATCGCTGGTCTGCTTGAACCGAGACATCATTTCCTCAAAGCTGGACGCTTCAGGTTTTTTGCTCGCCTGCCACTCGTAGTTGCCAGGCCTGCCTGCAGGACGCGGTCCGGAAGGGCGTGGCCCGGAAGAACGCGGCGCGAAGTGACGCGCGGCAGGACCGTTGTCACGAGGCGGCGGCGGAACAGCCTTTTTCATGGAAAGACTCACTTTGCCATCATCGCTGATGCTCAGCACTTTCACCTTGACCATCTGATTTTCCGTTACATAGTCACGGATTTCCTTCACGAAGGTCGGAGCTACCTCAGAAATATGAACCATCCCGGTTTTGCCCTCGGGAAGCTCTACAAAAGCACCGAACTTTGTAATTCCAGTAACCTTTCCCTCAAGAATTGTCCCTACCTCAAGTTGCATACAGTAATAATATCCTCCTCTTAAATTCAGAGCCGTTTAATTCCCCGCAATATTTACAAAAACACGTTCGCCGGGTTTGGCATAATCGAGCCCCTCCCGCACAACGCGTTCTATGTACTCGTCACTGACGCCGCTGCCGGAGGACAAGCTGTGTTTTAAGTCCTCGTTTTTGATCTCCTGAATTTTGATCTGCTGCTTTAAATCGGCCAGCTGCCGCTTCTTTTCGCTGATCTGCATCTGCTGGTTCACAAGGGCGACCGCCGCGTAAACCGCAAATACCAGAATGGCAAACCGCAGCAAAAAGCTCTTCTTTTCTTTTTTGGCTTTCAGCACCCTCATAAAGTCAAACAGCTCCCCTCTCTGCAGTCCGCTGTAATCGGGCAAATTCAGAATCCATATAGCTGATTATACACTATCAGATGGGGAGGTTTCAAGCGATTTTTTTCTTTTCTTCCGAAATTTTAAGGGTTTTGTTGTGACTTTCGCGATTTTTACGCAGATCGTGCGCACCCCGCGGAAAATCCGGCGGAACAAACGCCCGATCGGCCGAAGAATCCAGCGCAGCAAAAAGTTTTTGATCGCCGTTAAAATCCGCAGAAGAAGCTTCGCCAAACGGAAGGTAATTTCGCCGAGGGTAAGAAAATAAA
>NZ_CBYL010000027.1 GCF_000577335.1 Faecalispora jeddahensis
TGTAGTCATTCTGGCAGTCGCGTACTATGTGTCGGTTACCATCGAGAACCCCCTCGCCGCTCTGGTATGGTTCTTCGGGGCAGCCGCCATGGTGGTCGTTGCAAGCTACCTTCTGTTTATAGCGGGCTCGGTCGTGCTCTGCAAGATTCTGCAGAAAAACAAAGGCTATTATTATAAGACGCGCCATTTTGTTTCGGTCTCTTCCATGATGTACCGCATGAAGCGCAACGGCGCTGGCCTGGCCTCGATCTGCATCCTGTCTACGATGGTACTTGTCATGATGTCCTCCACCGTCTGCCTGTTCGTCGGAACGGAGGATTCCCTGCACGGGCGCTACCCCAGGGATATTACGATCCAAACCAGCACCCTTGAAGAAGCTCAGACCAATCAGGTGCATCAGGCTGCGGAGGATGTGCTGAAAAAGCACCAGCTGCTGCAGGAAAATTTCCTGCAGTATCGTTACCTCAGCCTGGCGGCGGTTCTTGAGGATAACAGGCTCAATTTCAACCGCGGCATGCTGGATTCCTCTTCGCTGAAAAACACCGGCCTGATTCGCCAGGTATTTGTCCTTTCCCTGGACGAATACAACCGCCTGACCGGCTCAAACGAGGCTCTGGCCGCGGATGAGGTGCTTCTGTGCAGCACAAAGACCGACTATACCAACGATACCATTGCATTGCAGAAGGAAAGCACCAAAAAAATCAAGAAAATCGTCCCGAAGTTTTTACAAAACGGGGCTGACGCCGCGCAGATCTACCCGTCCCTGTTCTTGATCGTTCCGGATTTCGAACAGGAACGTCAGGTATTTCGTGAATGGGCCAAAACCTACTCGGAATATGAGATTTCTGCCGAGTCCGATTTTTACGGATTTGATCTTTCCTGCGACGATTCTGAGGAAATCGCCATTCGGGAAGAAATTTCGCAGAAGATTCAGAAGCTTCAGCAGGAGGACCCGGATTTTGCTTCCGTACATGTCGAAAGCCTCGCGATCAACCGCTCGGAATTCTATGGCCTGAACGGCGGGCTGCTCTTCCTGGGTATTCTGCTGGGGATCGTCTTCGTGTTTGCCGCTGTACTGATTATGTACTACAAGCAGATTTCAGAGGGCTATGAGGATCAGAGCCGCTTTGAAATCATGCAGAAGGTCGGCATGACAAAGCGGGAGATCAAAAAGAGCATCAATTCGCAGGTGCTCACCGTGTTCTTCCTCCCTCTGATTGCGGCAGGCGTACACGTAGCCTTTGCGTTCCCGATCATCTCAAAGCTTCTGCTGCTGTTCGGCCTTTTTAACACGACGCTTCTCATCGTGGTTTCCATTGTGTGCTACCTGATATTTGCCCTGTTTTACGTACTGGTCTATCTCATTACGTCCCGCGCGTATTACGACATCGTCAGCGGCGCAAAATAAAACTCTGTTCAGCTCCTGCGTCAAGGTGTCCGCTTAAGTAAGTCAATATCCACCGGCCCGACCAAGGGCAAAGAGGTCAAAAGAGCCTGTCTTTCGCTTAACGCGTCAGACGGGCTCTTCTTGCACAAAGCCCAACTTAGGCTTTATTGACAAATTATGATAAGTATGATAGCTTGTTTTGAGGGGGTTCACGAAAATGGACATGCAGCAATTGACCTATATCTGTACCGTCGCAGAGTATCACAGCATCACAAAGGCCGCAAACGCACTGTATATTTCGCAGCCGGCTCTGAGCCATTTTATCTCCAAAGCGGAAGACCAGCTCGGTGTAAAGCTGTTTGACCGTTCCACGTCGCCGCTTTCCCTTACGTTTGCAGGCGAGCAATATGTGAGGCACGCCCGGCAGATCCTGATGATGGCAAACAATATGACCAAGGATTTAAGCGATATTTCTAAAAACAGGAAGGGTCGGATCCGGGTCGGCTTTCCGTTCGAGCGCTGCACCTATATGCTTCCGCTCATTTTGCCTCACTTTCAGAAAAAGTTCCCCGGAATTCAGGTGCAGGTTTCCACCGGCAAGGGTAATCAGCTCATCAGCGATATTTTGAAAGGGCAGCTGGATTTTGCAATCCTCCCGTTTGGAAAGCATGAGAAGATCAATACGGAAAACCAGACCAAACTGACCTCCCAACACATCTACAGGGAGGAATTATTCCTTGTCGCGCCCAGGAATGTTGTGAAGCAGGAGCATTTGATGGAAGACGCTCCCTATGCGGTCAATTTGGATCAAATCAAAGACCTTCCGTTTGTCTTTCTCAAGAAAGGGCATGCGCTGCGAACCTTTCTGGATTATCTGTTCGCTTCTTACCGGATCAAGCCCAACCTCTTTATGGAAATCAACAGCAATGTTTGCGCGTGCCGTCTTGCGGCTTCAGGGGTTGGCGTAACCATTGTGCCCGCTATGACAATCGGTCTGGCCAACTGCGAGGCCGATGTGGATATCTATTCTCTTGCCGACCATCCCGTTCAGTGGGACATTTTGGCGCTTTACCGCAAAGACGCTTATTTAAGCGAGGTGGAAAAAGCATTCTTCGAAATCGCAGGTGAGGTTTTTTCAAAACCGCCCTATACCATAAAAGCCAGCGGAAACCATCAGGCCGATCCGCAAGGCAGCTCAACACACTGATCTTTTTTCACGCGTACCGGTGCAGCCGTTCTTCGTTTTGAAGAGCGGCTGCTTTTTTATGTTCCACAGCAATGCGCGGAACTGAGACGGTATTTTACATCCGCCATATGTTTATTTCGATATAACAGCTATAAAAATTTTGCATGCCCGGCGTTCCAGGGCTTTCTTGTTGCGATTGAATATTTTTTGACACGTATGTTTATCTACTTTTCCTATTTTTCTTATACAAAATAATCTCTTCGGCAGCGTTATGCCATTTCGCGCATGTTTTGCATATACATATTGGCATTTCACAAAAATCGTAACCATGATATGATCAATTTAAGACTTAATAAGTCGCACAATATTAGCTATTTCCACCAATCCCCACTAAAATCCGCAACATACAGAAAGCCGGCAATCTGTGTGCAATTCAGCAAAGGAGGAGCGAAAAAAGCGTTCAATCTGCGAATTCCAGGAAAAATATAACGATTGTGAAGGAGTCATTGGAATGTCAGCAAGCTTAGGCATTGTATCCTTAATTGCTCTGATCGCGGCGATCGCCGTCGGCTGTATTTGGAAAAGCAACGTAGGTATCGCATCCATCGGATTGGCAGTCATTATTAGCCTGATGTACGGGATCAAGGAGAAAACGATCATCGAGGGCTTCAGCGGTTCTCTTTTTGTCACAATGGCAGGCGTTACCTATTTGTTCGGCATACTGACCCAAAATGGCACATTAGACAAAATTGCTAAAATATTTGTTTCGTTATCCCTCAAACGCTCGATCTGGTTTATTCCCGTTGTCATCTACTGTCTTGGTTTTATTCTGTCCGCAATCGGCCCGGGTTCTATTCCGATTCTGGCAATCATCCCCGTTCTTGCCGTACCGATCGCTCTCTCGGCAGGCTACAGCCCCATCATGCTGACAGTAATCGGCATGTCCGGTTGTTTCGGCGGCAGAATGGCGCCCATCACTCCGGAGGGGCTCCTTGTGGCTAATCTGTTGACCAAACAGGGCCTTGACGGCAACATACTCCCCATATGGGCCTGCATATTTGTATCCTCTCTGGTGATGACCGTTCTCGCTTATGTCTATTACAAGGGCTGGAAGGTAGAAAAGCTTCAGGCAGAGGCGGGAGCAGTGCTGAATCAGGAAATCCTGCGTTTTAACAGGAACCAGATCATTTCCCTCGTCGGACTGATCCTTATGATCGTTTGCAGCCTTGTTCTGAAACGAAATGTGGGACTGATCTCGTTTCTGGTCGGCACGATCATCCTGCTGTTCGGCGTCGCAGACGAAAGCGTATGCATCAGAAAAATCCCGTGGAGTGTTCTGATGGATGTGCTTGGAGTTGGGATGCTGATGAATATCATTGTAGAATCGGGCGGAATCGACACCCTTACCGCCGCGCTGAGCTCCGTGATGAATGTACATACCGCCAGCGCGATTATGGGCCTTACAGGAGGGATCATGTCGTTTTTCAGTTCGGGTCTGGGCGTAGTGTTCCCAACACTGGTTCCAACCGTCAGCGGCATTGCTGCAAACTTTAACGGCGTCGTCTCGCCGATCGAGCTGGCCGCGGCGGCAGTCATCGGCGGTACAATGACCGGCATATGCCCTATTTCCACCGCAGGCGCGCTGTCTTTGGGCGCACTTTCCTCCTCCCAGGCGAACGAAGAGAAGAAATACGATATCAATAAGGTATTTGTCGCATATTGGATCTGGGCTTTCGTGGCCCTCGGCATTATCTTTATTCTTGGCGTTTCCGGCGTATTTCGCCTGATCTGCAGCATTTGACCGAAGATTCGCGGGATCACGCGAAAGACTGCTTCAAAAAACCAATCTGCGGAGAGCCAACGCAATTTTCTATGCTCTTCGCAAATAATTTATCATAAGGATGGTTACTATGAGTTTTGCATATGTCGGCTGCCGAACGACCAGAGAGAGAAACGCGCGCGGCAAGGGGCTGAAGGTATACCGGGTGAATCACAAAACACTGGAATGGCAGGAAATTCAGCTGATTGAAAATATTGAAAATCCGTCTTACCAGTGCTTTGACCGGAGCGGAAGCTTTCTATATACGGTACACGGGGATCAGAACCTGGTCAGCGCCTATCGGGTCGACAAGGAAACCGGACGGCTGGAATTTTTGAACTCCGTGAGCGCGGGAGGAAAGAATCCCGTTTTTATCACGGTGGATCAGACGAACCGGTACTGCTTTGTTGCCACCCTGCAGGGGGGTAAGGTTGCTACCCTGCAAAGGAACAGCGACGGCAGCCTTTCCGGGCCAATCCATGAAGCCGCCGTTCCGGGGAACAGCGAAACTGAGCTTTCTCTCCCGCATCAGTGCATTCTGGACCAAAGCGGATCGTTCCTTTTCGCGCCCGCGCAGGGCCGCACCACCGGCTTTGGACAAACCGACGTTTTTCGGGTCGGGGAGGACGGCTCTCTTTCCCTGACCTGCCAGCTCGCTTCCCGCACGCTGGATGAACCGCGCCATGTTGCGGTTCACCCGAATAACCGTTATGTGTATCAGGTAAACGAAAAGGGAAATAATGTCACCTTCAGCTATTTTGATGAGCAGACGGGAACCCTTGAGCCAAAACAGTCTCTTTCCTCTCTGCCTGACACCTACACAGGAGAGGGGCAGGCCAGCGAAATCATCATTCATCCGAATCAACGCTTTCTGTATTGCTCTAACCGAATCCACGACAGCATTGCGGTCTACTCGATCGATCCGTTCACAGGGTACCTGCGCGGTGTAGGATTTACGGAAACACTGGGGCAAACGCCGCGTTTTATTACGATGGACCCTTCCGGTGAGCTTCTGTATGTGGCAAACGAAGACAGCGACACCATCGTTGCCTTCCGGATCGACCCGCAAACAGGGATTCCGCGCTACGCCGGAAAAACCATTCCAACCGAAAGTCCGGTTTGCATTCTTTTTTCGGAATAGCTCTTCTGAACTTACCGCAGTACTGCGGTAAGTTCAGAATTTTATAGAAAGATATGATAAGCAAAGCAGTCTAAATTTTAATGGAGGTCTTACCGTGGGACTCACAATCACCGAAAAGCTTATTTCAAATTCTTTAGTGGAAGGAGAAATGACCAGAGGAAGCAGAATCGGAATTCGGGCACACCAGACTCTGGGGCATGACTTAAACGCGGTCATGTCTTATCTGGCGCTCCAGTCTATGGGCGTGAAAAAGGTCAATACCGAAGTCTCCGTGCAGTATATCGATCATAACATGATCCAGGCCGACTATAAAAATGCAGACGACCACCGTTTTTTAAAGGACATCACCTCCAAGCTTGGGGTCATCTGTGCGCGGCCGGGCAGCGGAATCTGTCATCATATGCATTTGGAGTACTGGGCCAGACCGGGCAAAACACTGGTTGGGGGCGATTCCCACACCGTCGCCGCCGGGGGAATCGGGATGTTCGCCGTCGGCGTCGGCGGGTTTGACGGCGCCCTGACAATGGCCGGGGAGCCCTTATACATTACCATGCCCCGCATAATAAACATCCGCCTTACGGGAGAATTGCCGCCGTTTGTTTCTGCCAAGAATGTGATTCTTGAGGTACTGCGCAGGATTTCAATTAAGGGCGGAGTCGGGAAGGTACTGGAATACACCGGCCCGGGGGTCAAAGCACTGAATGTCGCCGAGCGCTCAACGATCACCAACATGGGTGCGGAAACCGGCGCCACCACCTCCGTTTTCCCCAGCGATGAGAACACCCGCGAATGGCTGAGGGCCTTTGGCAGGGAGGAGCAGTGGGTTCCGCTGCAGACCGACAAGGACGCAGAGTACGATGAAGTGATCGAGATCGACCTCTCTCAGCTCGAGCCGCTGATCGCCCTGCCTTCTCAGCCGGACAACGTCGTACCGGTAAGGGAGGTCGCCGGTTTAAAGGTTGATCAGGTCATGCTGGGAAGCTGTACCAATACGGCTCTGAACGATGTTCTTTCCATCGCGCATATGTTAAAGGGAAAAAGGATCCACCCGGATGTAAGCGCTGGGCTGTACCCGTCCACTCAAACCGTCGTGCGCGAAAGCATTGCAAGGGGCGCGTACGACACCATTGCGGATGCCGGTGTGCGCATCTTTGAGCCGATCTGCGGCGGCTGCAACGGCTGCGGCTTTGCCCCCGCCACCGGTAGCGTATCGCTGAGAACCACACCCCGGAACTTTGAAGGGCGCAGCGGAACAAAAAACGATCAGGTCTATCTGACCTCTCCCGAAACAGCGGCAGCCTCGGCTGTGACCGGCGTGATCACCGACCCGAGGGATTTGAAGCTCCCGGCATTTCACTACGAAATGCCCAAGCGGATGATTCACCCCTCCAACCTCTTTCTCATGCCCTCCGAGCATCCGGAGGAAATCGAGGTGCGGTACGGGCCGAACCTGCGGCCAATTCCGGAAATGCCCGCTCTGGAGGACCGCATCGAAAAAACAGTACAGTTAAAGCTGGGCGACCACATCACCACAGACCATATCTGCCCTGCGGGCGCTTTGTATCTGCCGATCCGCTCCAATATTCCGGAGATCTCCAAATATGCTTTTCTCGTCATCGACGAAACCTTTTCGAAACGCGCCAAGGCGGCCGGCGGCGGGATTCTGGTGGCCGGGCTGAATTACGGACAGGGCTCGAGCCGCGAGCAGGCCGCCATTGTTCCCAGATACCTCGGTATCCGGTCGGTGATCGCCAAAGGCTTTGCCAGACTCCATATGGCAAATATGGTCAACTGGGGGCTGCTGCCGCTCACCTTCATAAACCCGGAGGACTATGACGCCATCCGCCAGGGCGACACCCTGACGATCGACACGTCGGAACTAATCGAGGGGAAGAAATACCTCGTAAAGAATGAAACCTCTCAGACCGAGTTTTTCGTCACCTCTCCCCTCTGCCAGGCCGATCTGGATTCGGTCAAGGCCGGGGGCACCATCAATGTGGTCAAAAACAAACGAAGAAAGTCATTGTAATCACGGATTCTTATCAGGGAGGGATCATTTTGGATTTCGAACATACTATCCAGGCACTAACACAGCAGGCCAAGGAGGCAATCCGGCAAAGTCGGGAGCTTTCGGCATTGGCCGCGCTGAGCACGACAGAAATTTCCGACGCCATGCAGGGCGAAAATGGGATGGACTCTTCCATCCGGCCGATCGACCCGGCTTCCCGGTTGATTGGCCCTGCCGTCACGATTCAGCTTCCTGCCGGTGACAGCTTGCTGACGGGGGAAGCGGTCGGGCAGGCAAAACCCGGAGATATTCTGGTGATCAACACCGGCGGCTCCGAAAGCTCGGCTGTCTGGGGCGATGTAAAAACCATCCGCGCAATCAAGCAGGGGATCGGCGGGCTCGTGACAGACGGTGCCATTCGGGATATTACCTCGATCAGAGCCTTGGGATTCCCTGTTTTCTCGAAGCATGTGATTCCAAAGGCCAGTAAGCATCAGGGCGGCGGAGAGGTCAATGTACCGATCCTCTGCGCAGGCGTGACGGTCTGCCCGGGAGATATTGTGTTTGGGGACGAAAACGGAGTGGTTGTCATCCCGGCGCAGAAGCTTTCTGAAGTCATTCAGAAAGCAAATGAGAAAAAAGCGCAGGATGGAGCAAAAATAAAGCGCATTTTGGCCGGCTCCGATCAATAAAACAGGTCAACACAGTCCATTCATCTATAAAACAAACTCTTAGGTCATAAAAAAGACACCCTTGCGGGTGTCTTTTTTATCTCCGGCTAAAACACAAAGGTCAGAATCACAAGGATGCCGAGAACGATTCTGTACCAGCCGAACACCTTAAAGTCGTGCCGCTTGATATAGACCGTTAAAAACCGGATCGCAAGCAGCGATACGAGAAAAGCCACCAGCGTACCCACCAGCAAAACCGCCATTTCCAGGCTGGTGGCGGGCAGGCCGTACTTTACCATTTTCAGCAGGCTCGCACCGAACATCACCGGGATCGCCAGATAAAACGTGAACTCTGTGGCCGCGACTCTGGACGTGCCAAGCAGCATCGCGCCGATGATCGTTGCTCCCGAACGGGAGGTGCCGGGGATCAGCGCAAGAACCTGAAACAGCCCGATCAAAAGCGCTGTTTTGTAGTTCATCTGGCTGACATCGCGTATTTTGGCAGAGGAATCCCTGTGGCGGTTCTCAATGACAATAAACAGAATACCGTACAGCACCAGCGTGAAGGATACGGTCTGGTAGTTATAAAACAAAGCGTTGATTGGGTCGTCGAACAACAGCCCGATGACTGCGGCCGGGATACACGCAGCAATTATTTTCATCCATAAGGAAATCGTATCGCTCTCAATATGCAATCTTCCTTCGTTCGAAAACGGCCACAGCTTTTTCCAGTAAAACACGATGACGGCCAAAATCGCCCCCAGCTGAATGACCACAAAAAAGAGCTCCTTGAATTCTGCCGATGCGTTCAGCTTTAAAAACTGATCCACCAGAATCAAATGGCCCGTACTGCTGATCGGCAGCCACTCGGTGATTCCTTCTACAATGCCTAAAAAAACTGCTTTTAAAATTTCTACTACATTCATACCTCTGTTATGGCTCCAATTCTGTTAGGATAAGCAAAAGGGTGCCGGTTCCTGCCGCCGATCGCCGAAATCCAATTTTGCCTTCGCTCTATCATAGAATAGAATCGTTTATTTTTCAACTGGTTCTTCTACCATTCGGTATCCGACGCCCATTTCTGTGAGAATGTATTTGGGTGCCCCGGGGTTTGCCTCTATTTTTCTGCGGATATTGGCCATGTTGACGCGCAGGGTATGGCTTTCATCGGTGTAAACGCCCCATACCTCCCGTATGATAAAATCGTGGGTGAGCACCTTGCCCGCGTTTTGAGACAGCAAAACCAAAATTTTATATTCTATGGGGGTCAGGTGAATCCGCTCCCCGGCTCTGGATACCGTTCGTTTGTTATAATCGATTTCCAGCTCCCCGATGGTCACCTTTTCTTCCCCCGCCGCGTTCGTGCCGGCTGACTGCAAGCTATGCCGCATGGCCGTGCGGATCCGGGCCAGCAGCTCAGAGGTTCCAAACGGCTTTACGATATAATCATCGGCGCCCAAATCGAGGGCGGACACCTTTTCGCGCTCGTGCCCGCGGGCCGAAACCACAATGACGGGCGTTTTAGACCATTCGCGTATTTGCCGAAGGATTTCGGTGCCGTCGATATCCGGCAGTCCCAAATCAAGCAGGACGATGTCCGGAACATGAGAGGTGAACAGTGAAAGACCTTCCTTCCCCGTTTTGGCCTTTACCACCTGATACTGATTGGAGGTTAAAATGGCCGATATAAAATTGCAGATGGCATCCTCATCCTCAATGATCAAAACCGTCGGCTTGATGTCCAAGTCATTCACTTCCTTTCAGCGGGAGGGTAAAGCGGAACACCGCTCCGCCGCCCTCCCTGTTCTCGGCCTCCAAGGTGCCCTGGTGCGCCTGAATAATGGTTTTGCAGATCGACAGCCCGATCCCCATCCCCCGGGAGGAATCGGCGCTTCTGCTTTTGCCGGGCGTATCGCTTGCGAACAGATAGGGAAAATCCTCGCCGGAAATCCCCCTGCCGCGATCGAGCACCTCGAATTTTGCCGACTTTTCTTCCTTTTCCAAATGGATTTCAACCGCAGAATCGTTGGGAGAAAATTTGATGGCGTTTTCCAGAAGATTGATCAGCACCTGTACGATCAGGGTTCCATCCATGGGGACCTCCAGAAATTCTTCCGGAACACGAACCAGAATTTCACGCTGCGGGAACCTCTGCTTGATGCGGCTGACGGCCTCCCCCACAACCTCTTCCGCGGCCTCCGGACTTTTCACCAGATTCGAGGCGTTTTCACTGATCCGCGTAACGGAAAGCAGGTTTTCCACCATGCGGATCAGCCATTGGGATTCCTCCTGAATATTGGCTACCAGACTGTCCCGCGTGCTTTCGTCCAGCATGCTGCCGTTCTCGCGAATGGCGGAGCTGGCACCCAGAATCCCGGCGAGGGGCGTGCGCAGATCATGAGAAATGGCGCGCAGAAGGGTACTGCGCATTTTTTCCTTTTCCGACGCCACCATCACGTTCCTCTGCTCGTCGGAAAGATGCTGGCGCTCCAGCGCCATGGCGACCTGTGAGGCGATCATGCGCAGGAACAGGCGCGTGCTATGATCCAGCGTCCCCTTGGAGCAGGAGATTCCCCACACCGCCAGAACCTTTCCCTGAGAGATCACCGGCATATAAAACGCCGCCGCACCCATGAGGGTATCCGTTCCGGCGCCGGCGCGCTTTTGATTGAGAAACACCCAGTGCGCTACCGCCTTTTCATCCGAGGTATTCAGGACGGTCGCGTCGATATCATCGGCTGTCTGCAGCACGGTACCGTCCTCCCCATGCTCGGGGTCAACCGTGAAAAACACGACAGAGCGCCCGAACAGCTTGACCAGAGAATCGTTTGTCAGCGCCACGATGCGGTCAAGCCCTCTGGTTGCGAGAAGCTTTTTGTTGATCTCGTACAAAACCTCTGTACGGTGCTCGCGCTTTACGGCGAGCCGCGCCTCTGCTTTGATGCGCACGGTTAGGGTACTGGTAATCAAAGCGACCAGAAGCATGATGATAAAGGTAAGCGGGTAGGCGGTTTGAATGGCATTGAATGTAAAATACGGTTCCGTAAAAAAGAAATTGAAGGTCAGCACGCTGATGACGGAAGCGGCAATTCCATAGACATACCCTTCCGTCACCCGTGAAATCAGCAGGACAGAAAAAATGTACACCATAATAATGTTCTGGTTCATCACGTCCAGCCGGTGGATGCCAAAGCAAAGCAGAGTAGCGGCCGCCAAAATCAAAACCGATTTGATCGCGTCCGCCCACGATAAGCGGAAATTTTCCGTTTTCACCTTCTGGCGCGGCCTCTTATAGGCTCGTTTGACCGCACCCCCGGGAATGATGTGCACCTCGATGCTGGGCAGAAGCGCAATCAGATGATCTTCAAAATCTATGTCGAACAGATTTTTCAGCGTCTTTTTGTTTCTGCTTTTGCCGACAACAATATTGGTAATGCCGGAAAGCTTTGCATATTCCGCAACGGTAACCGCAATATCGTGCCCCGTCAGGTTGACAACCTCCGCGCCGAGCTTTTCGGCCAAATCCATATTGGCCCGGATCGTTTTCTGCTGCTCTGCGGTCATCTGCTCGCTTTCAATGTCCTCTACATACAGCGCGACCCAGCTTGCGTGGAAAGCCTCCGCCGCCCGCGCCGTCCACCGGATACATTTTGCGGACGAGGGCGATGCTCCGATGCAGACAAGCAGCTTGGTGTTCGCCATTTTGTCGGACAGGCTCCGCTCGTTCTGGTTCTCAAAGCTGATTTTATCCGTTGTGCAGCGCAGCGCGATTTCGCGCAGAAGACGCAGGTTTTTTCGCGTGAAAAAATTCCGCATCGCTGTTTCCGCGCGCTCCGGACGATAGATTTTCCCGCTTTCAAAGCGCCGCAGGAGTTCATCCGGCTCAATATCGACCAGCTCGATTGTTTCGGCGCGGTCGAAAACAGAATCGGGCACCGTTTCCTGCACCTGAATTTTGGTGATGTTCTCAATGATATCATTCAGGCTTTCCATATGCTGAACGTTTACGGTCGTATACACGTCGATTCCGGCCCCGAGCAGCTCTTCAATATCCTGATATCGTTTTTTGTTGCGCGCGCCCGGCGCGTTGGTGTGGGCCAGTTCATCCACAAGGATCAGCTCTGGCCTGCGCCTCAAAGCTTCGTCCAGATCAAACTCCTTCAGCTCGATCCCGCGGTAGGATATTGTTTTCGGCGCAAGCACCGGAAGACCATGCAGCTTCTGCATGGTCTCGGGGCGGGTATGCGGCTCAATGTAGCCGACCAGGACGTCCATTCCGCTTTTATAGCGCTCCTGCGCATTCTCCAGCATGGCATAGGTTTTGCCTACGCCCGCGGCATAGCCGAAAAAGATTTTCAGCCTGCCCTGCCGCTGCTCCTGGTCCGTTTCCAGCTCTTCTAAAATGGCGTCGGGGTCCGGCCTCAGGTCAAAGGCTTCCACTTAAAACTCACCGCCTTTTCAAAATATCATACCACTTTTGGCAATTACAGTCATGCCATTTTAATAAAATGGAGGATTTCTCCCCCCGCCTGTGGCGGGGGGAGAAATCCATGCCCCACACTGTTTTAAAATAAATTAGCTCGAAAGCAAACCATCCAGAGCCAAATTCACCTTTAAAACGTTGACGGCCGGTTCGCCGATCACCCCAAGGAAGGGCCCGCTTGTATAGGTCTGAATGATACGCCTGACCTCTTCTACCGGCACATTTCTGGCGGCGGCGATTCTGGCCGCCTGATATTCCGCCGCCGCCGGAGAAATATTGGGATCCACGCCGCTGGCAGAGGCCGTCACCAAATCCATCGGGATATCCGCCGTGTTGCCGGGGTCGAAGGAATGCCACCAGTCAATGCGCTCCTCCACCAGCTTTTTCTGCTCCTCGCTCGTGGGGGACAGATTCGTCACACCGGCAGGCCTGCCGACCAGGTATTCCGGCCCGGTAAATTCCTGCGCGATCAGCTCGGAGCCGTATTCTTTTTTCGTTCCATCCTTGAGGGTAACGGTAATGATGCTGCCGTTCGCCTGATTGGGGAACAAGAGCTGGGCTGCGCCCGTGATCACCACGGTATAAAGAACACCGCACAAGAGCGTCATCAGGGCAAAGCACACAAGTGCGGGCCTGAGTAATTTCATGCTTTTCATCGGTTCTCTCCCCCTTTTATGCCAGACCGCAAACGGTCAGAAGAATGTCGATCAGCTTGATCGCGAGAAAAGGAGCGGTAATCCCGCCCAGCCCGTAAATCAGCAGATTTCGTTTCAGCAGCTTCCCGGCGGGCAGCTCGCGGTATTTTACTCCCTTGAGCGCCAGTGGAATCAGCGCGACAATGATGAGCGCATTATAGATGATCGCCGACAGCATGGCGCTTGCGGCGCTGGTCAGGCCCATAAAGTTCAGGGCGGCAAGCTGCGGGTAAATCCCGAAAAACAGCACCGGAATAATAGCAAAATACTTGGCCACGTCGTTGGCCACGCTGAAGGTCGTCAAAGAACCCCGGGTCATCAAGAGCTGCTTGCCAATCCGCACGATGTCGATCAGCTTGGTGGGGCTGGAATCCAAATCCACCATATTGCCCGCTTCTTTGGCGGCCTGTGTACCCGTGTTCATCGCGACCGCGACATCCGCCTGCGCCAGTGCGGGCGCGTCATTCGTACCGTCGCCCGTCATGGCGACCAGATGCCCCTTGGACTGATAGTCCCGGATGAGAGAGAGCTTCGCTTCCGGCGTGGCCTCCGCCAGAAAATCATCCACGCCCGCTTCGGCGGCGATTGCCGCGGCGGTCATGGGGTTGTCGCCGGTGATCATGATGGTTTTGATGCCCATCCTGCGCAGGTCCTCAAAGCGCTCTTTGACGCCGTTCTTCACAATATCCTTTAAATAAATCACGCCCAGCACCTGATTGTTCTTCGCGACGACGAGCGGCGTACCGCCCGCGCCCGCCACGCGCTGTACCAGCTGCTCGCATTCCTGCGGGTATTCGCCGCCCTTTTGCAGCACAAACGCTTTGACGGTATCGGCGGCGCCTTTTCGGATTTGATTCCCCTGGTAGTCGATGCCGCTCATTCTGGTTTTTGCCGAGAATTCCACAAAGTTTGCTCCCAGTGTGGAAAGTTCGCGGCCGCGGATTCCAAACCGTTCCTTGGCCAGCACCACAATGCTTCTGCCCTCCGCGGTTTCATCCGCAAGGGAGGAGAGCTGCGCGGCGTCTGCCAAATCCCGTTCTGAAACGCCGTTTACAGGCAGAAATTCGCTGGCCTGTCGGTTCCCCAAGGTAATGGTTCCGGTTTTATCCAGCAGCAGCACATCCACATCCCCGGCGGCTTCGATCGCGCGCCCGCTCATGGCCAGAACATTGGCCTGATTCAGGCGGCTCATGCCCGCAATGCCGATGGAGGAAAGCAGCGCGCCGATCGTGGTGGGCGCAAGGCACACGAGAAGCGCAATGACGTTGGTGATGGAAATCGCCGAGCCCGCGCCGGCCTGCGCGCTTGCAAAGCTGGTAAAGGGCAGCAGAGTCGCCGTGACCACCAGAAAAATAATGGTGAGGGTAATCAGCAGAATCTGCAGGGCGATCTCGTTGGGTGTTTTCTTTCTGGCGGCGCCCTCCACCATCGAGATCATTTTGTCGAGAAAGCTTTCCCCGGCCTCCGCCGTGACCCGGACGATCAGCCAGTCGGATACCAGCGTGGTTCCGCCTGTTACCGCGCTCCGGTCACCGCCGGATTCGCGGATGACGGGCGCGGATTCCCCGGTAATGGCGCTCTCGTCCACGGAGGCTGCTCCGTCAATCACTTCCCCGTCCATCGGGATCTGTTCGCCCGCCTTCACGTACACGATGTCCCCCTTTTTCAGCGCGTTGGAGAGAACTTCGGTATATTCCTCCGTATTGGCCGCAGATTTCAGCTTTTTGGCCTTCACGTCTTTTCTCGCGCTGCGCAGGCTGTTGGCCTGCGCGCGACCGCGCCCCTCGGCTATAGCCTCCGCAAAGTTGGCAAACAGAACGGTAAACCACAGGATCAGCGCGATGGCGAGGGTATAGCCCGCGTTTTCATCCTTGAGCCCCGCAAAAGAGAGAAAATACAATACGGTCGTCAGGACCGCCCCGATATAAACCACCAGCATCACAGGATTTTTCACCTGCACGCGGGGAGACAGCTTCGCAAAGGATTGCTGGAGCGCATCCGCAAAGATGTTTTTATCTACATTCTTCTTTTCCATTTGAATCCCCTTCTAAGATCACGTCGTAAAGAAATCGGCAATCGGGCCGAGTGCCAGTGCGGGCAAAAAGCTCAGCGCGCCGATGATCAGGATCACTCCGATCAAAAGCCCGACAAAGGTGCCGTTGCTGGTGGATAAGGTTCCTTCCCCCGCGGCCACTGTTTTCTTCTGCGCCATATTCCCGGCGAGAAAGATCACCGCCGTCATGGGAATGAACCGAACCAGAAGCATAATCACCCCGCCCAAAACATTGGTGAATACGGTATCCGCACGAAAACCGGCAAAAGCGCTGCCGTTGTTATTCGCCATGGAGGAGAAAGCGTAAAGGATCTCTGAAAATCCGTGAGCGCCCGAATTGGTCAGCCACGAGACGGCGCCGGGACTGACGACGGCGGCCGCGGTGCCAAGCAGCGTCAGCAGCGGGGGCGCCAGAACAATCAGGCACACCATCTTCATATCGAACGGCTCTACCTTTTTGCCCAAATACTCCGGTGTGCGGCCGACCATCAGACCCGCGATAAACACCGTAAGCAGCACGAACGCAAGCATGCCGTAAAGCCCGCTGCCCACACCGCCGAACACGATTTCCCCCAGCTGCATCAGGAACATGGAGACCATCCCCCCGAGCGGGGTCAGGCTGTCGTGCATCGCGTTGACTGAACCGTTGGAGGCCGCTGTGGTGACAGCTGCCCACAAAGAGGAAGCGCCGACGCCGTGGATCACTTCTTTTCCCTCCATACTGCCGGAGACCGCCACCCCCTGAAATGCAGGGGCGGCAAACTGTTCGCTTACTGTGGCGGCCGCAATCGCCGCCGCAAAGAAAATCATCATGGTAATATAGATCGTTCTCCCCTGCTTCCCGTTCTTTACGGCCTTTCCAAAGCTGACACAAAGCGCAGCCGGAATCAGCAGGATGGACAACGCCTGAATGAAGTTGGAAAAGGGTGTGGGATTTTCCAGCGGGAATGCGGAGTTCATCCCGAAAAAACCGCCGCCGTTTGTGCCAAGCTGCTTAATGGCGATCTGGCTGGCCGCGGGGCCCAGCGGGATTGTCTGTGCAGCCCCGGTTTCGAGCATGGCAGCCTCGTGATAAGGGCCGAAGGTCTGCACCACTCCCTGAGAAATCAAAAGCAGCGACACGACGAAGGAAAGCGGGATGAAAATATAGAGAGTCGATCTTGTCAGATCGACCCAAAAGCTGCCGAGGGTCTTTTTCTGCTTTAAAACAAAGCCCCGGATCAGCGCAAAAAGAACCGCGATTCCCGTTGCGGCCGATACAAAATTCTGAACGGTTAGCCCTAAAAACTGCGTCAAATAAGACAGTGTGGATTCGCCCGCATAGGCCTGCCAGTTTGTATTGGAAACAAAGCTGGCGGCTGTATTAAACGCCAGGTGCCAGCTGGTGCCGTTCATCCCTTCGGGATTCAGCGGCAGAAAGCCCTGAATCAGCAGCAAAAGAAACAGGAAAAGAAAACCGGCCGCACTGAACAGAAGAACGGAAAGTGCATATTTTTTCGCGCTCATTTCTTCGTCCGGCACAGCGCCCATCATCCTGTAAATTCCCTTTTCCACGGGGGCAAGCACCCGCGTTAAAAACACCTTCTGCCCCGTCATCACCTTATAGATATAGCTGCCCAGCGGAACAGATAATCCAATTAAAATAACAATATAAAGGATGTCCTGCAAAACCATACGACTCATAACTCATCACCTCGAAACAGAACGTAAAACAGATAAACCAGCAGGGCCACGCCGATCAGCCCTACCGCGATAAAAACGATCCCCATTCTTTCATCTCCCAATCTCTCTTTCTTTGCACACATAGGCCGTCTAAATTCTTTCAGGCATTTTCAACCACCAGGATTTCAAAACCGGATGGAAAATGACCCGAATTTCAGAGGCCTTAAAATTTGATTCGACTGTCTCTATTGTTCTACCCTCACATCCTCACTATTCCGGTAGTTTCCATCCTATCAGAAAAGGAATCAAAACGGTGTCAAGATGAAAACGCCCCGCGTCAAGAAATTGGCAAGATCGTGTTTCAAGAGATCGTTCTATATCAAAAGCGCTGTTCATAAACCCGCGAAAGCCGGAGCAGACGACCCGAAAAGGATCGCTGCCCCGGCTTTTGTGTTAGACTTTTTGTGAGCTGAAATCAGAAGTTTTTAGAATGCAGAAAATTCAAGAGCAGGTCTCAACAGCTGACATGCCTCATAAATATAGGACAGGATGATCCGATACGGCGAGCCGGGTAACACTGACCGAACCGCACCCTTTGCAGTCATTTTCAATGACAGCATGGGGCTGCACCCCGCAGCGCCGGTTGAACCAGTATCCAGTCGATTCATCCTCTCGTATTGAGAAAAACAGGAGGGAAGTATTCATGAAAAAACTGTTGGGAGTCCTGATGACTTTGTCCTTGCTGATGTCCGTTACCGCGTGCGCATCCGGCGGTTCGGCGGCAGGCGCTGCTTCTTCGGGAGGCTCTTCCGGAGGAGATTCTAACACCCCGATCCGTATTGGGTTTTTCACACCGGAATCCGCCGCCGCTGCCGCCGCCGATGGCCAGAGCGCGCGTCAGTCCGCCGAGCTGGCTGTGAAAATCGCCAACGACGCCGGCGGCATCAATGGCCGCAAGGTTGAGCTGGTGGCCTATGACGACGGTCTGGACAATACCCAGGCAGCGAATATCGCCGAAAAGCTCTCTACCGCCGACAAGGTGGACGCTGTTGTCTCCGGTTCTTATTCCGGCCCTACCCGTGTTGCCGCTCCCATCTTTCAGGATGCGGGAATCGTGATGGTCGCCGCCTACGCGATTCACCCCGACGTGGTTAATGCCGGCGATTTCATTTTCTCGCAGTCCTTCCCCGGCTCGGTGCAGGGGACTGCCGGCGCCAAATTTGCCGTGGAGAACCTGAAAGCGAAGAAGATCGCGATTATCGGGGTGGATTTGGATTTCGGCAAGGAGCTTTCGAAATACTTTAAGTCCTATGCCGAAGCCAACGGCGCAAAAATCGTTTCGGAAGACTATGTGGCGATGTCCGACAATGATTTCACGTCCATCATCTCTAAAATCAAAAATTTGAATGTCGACATGATTTACAGCGCCAACTACTATGCGCACGCCTCCGAAGTAGTGCGGCAGGCCGCGCTGCAGGGCCTGAAGGTTCCCGTTCTGGGCACGGAGGGGGCCGACTCCTGGCAGCTGCTGCAAACAGCCGGCGAGTATGCCAACGGACTGTACATCACCACCAATATGAACCGCGACGACAAGCTGGAAAGCACGCAGAAGTATATCGAAGAATACGAAGCCGCGTACAAAATGCAGCCCGACATGGTAGGCGCATCCGTATATGACGCCTTTCAGGTGCTGTTTGCCGGCTTTGAGTCAGTGGGCACCGGCGACAGCGCCGCACTGCGCGATTACATCAGCAGCATGAAGGATTTTGAAACGGTTACCGGCAAGCTGCTCTACTACACCAAATCCCGCTCGGCCGTAAAGACCGTTCAGATTCAGCAGGTGCAGGAAGGCGCGTTCCATGGATTTGCTGTGATCGATGATTCCAAGATCATTGACCCGACCAACTATTAAACCGAAATCGCTCCCATAAACCAAAATGGAGAAGGAGGCGTCGCCAATCGCGGCGGTGCCTCCTTTTTGTAAAAAATCTCCCAAAGAGAAGTGGTGGACGAAAATGATTACGCAACAGTTAATTAACGGACTGATGATCGGCAGTCTCTATGCTCTTACCGCTTTGGGCGCGACACTGATCTACGGTATCCTCAGAATTCTTGATATTGCGAACGCGGCCGCTTACCTGATCGGCGCTTATGTGGGCTGGTACATCTACCTTTCTACCGGCAACATTATCCTGACCTTTCTCGGCGCGATCCTGCTGGCAGGGGGGCTCGGCGTACTGCTGCAGAAAACAGTTTACAGTCCGATTCTTGCAAAGCCGCAGGTGATTGCAATCATTCCTCTGGTGGCGTCGGTCGGCCTGTTCACCATCAGCAACGATCTGGTTCGCCTTATCGCGGGGCCTGGAACCAAAGCGTATAACTTTTCTTTTCCCGTAGAGTCCTACCGCATCGGCGGTCTGGTGATATTGCCCAGCTGGATCCTGATTTTTGCGCTCACGGCGACCTTGCTGCTGATCCTGTGGTTTATTCTAAACAAAACCAAGCTGGGACTGGCCTGGCGCGCTACTGCGCAAGACAGCGAGATCGCCAAAGCGGTCGGTGTGGATACCAGTTCGGCAATGGCGCTTTCTTACGTTCTTGGTTACGGGTTTGCCGCCGCCGCGGGTATCATGGTCGGTATTCTTTACAATTCGATCACTCCCGCTCTGGGCGAGGTGCCTTCTTATAAGATGCTGGCCATCATCGTGCTGGGCGGACTGGGAAATCCCTTTGGAACCGTCATTGCCGGAATCTTCATCGGCCTGACCGAGGTGCTGGCCTCCGTATATACCCAAATCCCCATCCCGAAAGATGCCATTGCCTTTGTCGTATTAATCATCGTGCTGTTGATCAAGCCCTCCGGTCTGATCAGTCAGAAAAACAAAACATAAGGGGGTGGGGAAATGACCAACTATCTGTTTTCGATCGCCTCAAATGTCGCCATTTTCAGTATTTTGGCGCTATCGCTCAACATTATCACCGGCTATGCCGGGCAGGCCATGATGGGCCACGCCGCCTTTTTCGGCATTGGAGCCTATTCCGCCGCGCTCCTGACGAACGCCGGGCTCAATTTCTGGCTTGCGCTGCCCGCCTGCCTGATCATTGCGGGAATCTGCGGCGCCATATTGGGTATCGCCAGCCTGCGCGTGCAGAATGACTTTCTGGCGATTACCACCATCGGCCTGAACTTCGTCATGGTGGCGCTGTTCAACAATCTGGAAATTTTCGGAGGGTCTTTGGGCCTTGCCACCAAGAAGCCGTATTTGTTCGGGCAGCGCATGGGCAACCGGGAGTTTTTCTTCCTTGCTGTCCTTGTTGTAATTGCCGTATGCTTTTTGATCGTCAAGATGAGGCGTTCCTGGTTCGGCATTGCATTGGCCGCCATCAACAACGACGAAAAAGCGGCCAGCTCCTTCGGCGTCAACGTCAGCCAATATAAAATCCTCAGCTTTATCCTCGGCACCGCCATTGCCGGACTGGCTGGGGGAATCTACTCGCACCGCATGGGCTTCATTTTCTCTTCGGATTTTGCTTTCGTGATTTCCATACAGATCCTTTCGATGGTCGTGGTAGGCGGTCTCGGCACGATCCGCGGCCCCCTGATGGGTGCGATTTTGCTGGGAGTGGCGCCAGAGCTGCTGCGCTCCGCCTCGGATTACCGCAATCTGCTTTACGGCGGCCTTCTGGTGCTGATGGTGCGCTTTATGCCGGAGGGTCTGCTGGGCGACGGCAGCCCCCTGATGCGGGCCTTTGCGAAAATCAGGGTCTCCCTGTTCCCAAAGAAAGGGGGGCAGAGCCATGGATGAGCTGCTGCGCGTGGAAGAGCTGAAAATGTATTTCGGCGGTTTGAAAGCCATCGACGGCCTTACTCTTTCCGTGTATGACGAAGAGGTGCTCGGTATCATCGGGCCGAACGGAGCGGGCAAAACCACACTGTTTAACGCCATCTGCGGGGTGTATAAGCCCACCGGGGGCAAGGTGCTTCTTCGCGGAGCAGAGGTACAGGGCCTGCCCGCACACGAAATGGCGCGCAAGGGTATTGCCCGCACCTTTCAAATCTCGAAGCCCCTGAAGGACCTGACCATTCTGGACAACGTGGTAGCCGCAGCCGGAATCCACGAATACACCGGCGTACGCTCTTATTTCAGGAAAAGCCATACCCCCGAAGTGGTGGAGAAGGCTGAGTCCGTGCTGGAGCTGGTCGGACTGAAAGAGCTGCGCGACAAAAAGGCCCGTGATGTATCTCTGGGCTACCTGCGCCGCCTGGAAATCGCCCGTGTTCTGGTCACCGACCCACTCCTCATTATGCTGGATGAGCCTGCCGCCGGTCTGTCCAACTTTGCGATCAACCAGATCACGGAGCTAATCCTGCAGCTCAAGGAACAAAAAAAGACCATTGTCCTCATTGAACACAACCTCCCTATCACGATGAAGGTCTGTGACCGGATCGCAGTTCTAAACTATGGCAAAAAAATCGCCGAGGGCATTCCTGCACAAATACAAGGAGACCCGCAGGTAATCGAAGCCTATTTAGGGGAGGAGGATGACTGATGCTGGAAATGAAAGATTTGTATGTTTCTTACGGGATGATGGAGGTCATCCATGGAATCAACCTGAAGGTCGATTCGGGCGAGCTGGTGTCGGTCATCGGGCCCAACGGCGCGGGAAAAACCACGCTGATCAAAGCCACCATGGGTCTGGTTCCGCTTCATTCCGGGAACATTTTGTACGACGGGCAGGACATTTCAGCACTGCCCGCACATAAACGGGCGGAGATGGGCATCGGTTATGTGCCGGAAGGCCGGCGCGTCTTCGGGGACCTGACGGTGGAGGAAAATCTGCGGATCGGCGCGTACCGTCTGCCGGATACCAAGCAGATACGGCCCAATCTGCAAAAGGTGTACGAGATGTTTCCCCGGCTGGGGGAACGTAAAAATCAACTGGCGCGCACAATGTCCGGCGGGGAACAACAAATGCTGGCCATCGGCCGCGCTCTGATGCTCTCCCCTCGCCTGCTGCTGATCGACGAGGTATCTATGGGGCTGATGCCCATTATGGTGAATACCTGCTTTCAGATCATCAAAGAATTGAATGAGTCGGGCATCACGATCCTGATGGTGGAGCAGAACGCGAACAAGGCGCTCAAGATCGCCTACCGCGGATATGTGATCGAGGCCGGCAACATCACTCTCGAAGGCACTTCGGAAGTACTGCGCAGCAACGACATGGTGCAAAAAGCGTACTTAGGGAGCTAAGATTTTAAAGTATTATCAAATCCGATATACCGATTAAAAATTAAGCTATCTGTGTTTATTTCCTTCCAAGCGCATATAAAAGCGGCTCCCTATATGGGGAGCCGCTTTTATATCAGACTTACTCTGCTGATGAACCATTGGAGTTTGACTGGCGCAATATCGGCCTGCGTGCTACGGCGCACTCTGGTTTGCGGCTGCAGGCAATTAAGGAATCAAGCGGTATTTTTTCATTTTCCTCCAAAGCGTTGTGGTACTGATATTCAGTTCGGCGGCAGCCTGTGCCCGGTTGCCGCCGCTGCGTGCCAAAAGCTCCTGTATTTTCTCCCGTTCATACTCCATTACGGATTCTCTAGGGGAAGGCGGCACCACAGCAGCCCGCGTATCACTGACCGCCGCGGGGCGGCGCCGGATCACTCCCTCCAAACAGTCCGGCCCGATACACGTGCTTTCGGACAGCGTGATTGCCCGCTCAAGAAGATTAAAAAACTGCCTGATATTCCCCGGATAGGCGCCCTCCTGCAGCAGCGTGACCGCTTCTTTGCTAAACGTGATCTCCGGGCAGTTTTTTCTGGTATAATGCTCGATCAGGCGGGGAATATCCTCTTTTCGTTCCCTCAGCGGCGGCAGATACAGCTCCAAAACATTCAGGCGGTAAAGCAGATCCTCACGGAACTTTCGCTCCTGAACCAGCTCTTCCAGATTCTTGTTGGTCGCGCTGATGACCCGCACATCGATCGGAACAATCTTGTTATCGCCCAGGCGGCTGATCTCCTTCTCCTGCAACACACGGAGGAGCTTTGCCTGAACATCGATATTCATTTCGCCGATTTCGTCCAGAAACACAGTCCCGCCGTGGGCCAGCTCAAACAATCCCATTTTGCCTTCCCTGTTGGCCCCGGTGAACGCCCCTTTTACATAGCCGAACAGTTCGCTTTCCAGAATGGATTCCGGCAGGGCCGCGCAATTGATCGCAACAAAAGGCTCGTTGGCCCGGCCGCTGGCATTATGGATACTTTGTGCAAAAACCTCTTTCCCCGTGCCGGTTTCACCGGAAATCAGAATTGCACTGTTGCTTGCAGCATATTTTTTCCCGAGCCGGATCGTCTCTTTGATGGGAGCACTTTCTCCCACAATATCCAGGAAGGTATATCGGGCGGCCGGATATTTTTCACTCAGCTTCATGCGGATTTGTTTTTCCGCGGATTGAATTCGGTTTCCGCTGCCGACAATGATAACCACGCTTTTCAGCTGCGCATTCACAATGATCGGCCTGCAGTTCACCAGATACACGCGAGAGAAGAGATTGACAATCGACTTCTGGATGGGTTCCTTTTGATTCAGGACCCGATCGGCCTCCTTTTCCGGAAAGAGAAGCCGCAGAATTTCTTCCGATGACCGGTTGTGGAACAGGGCCTTGGCATTATCGTTCAGAAAAAGAAGTTCCCCTGAGGGGGAATAGTTCAAAATCGCGTCGGGTGTTCCGTTGATGGTGGCCAGAATGGTCTGAAGGTACTCATCTTTTGCCTCCATCGACATCAGAATATTCATCGCCCGGTCAATGGCCGTTTCCACATTGCCGGAGTGAACCCGCAGCATCACATGGCGCAACTCGTGAGCATCGGCGGCCTGCTTTACGGAAAATCCGCCGATCAACAGGCGGGTACCGGGGCGAAGCTCGCCAATGATATCCTGCTCGACGGTATCCGGGGATTGGGGATCGATCACCTGCACATCCATGCCGGAAATCCGGCGAAAGCGCAGCATGGTATCATAGGCACTGTCGAACCCGATCAGCGCAATTTCCTCCGGCGCACAATCGCCCATCTGAACGGATTCATAGATTTCTTCGTAAAGATATGGAACATCTACCACCGGAATGGGCACATTCTCCTCCAGAAGCCGCACGTTGCGTCCTCTGGCAATCAGCACCTTGGCCCCGGCGGAAACAGCCTCTTTGGCATTGCGGATCGTATGCTTTCCGGTCGCCTCAATAATCCCCACCCGGCTGGTCAGGCGGCGCTTTTGGATAATCTGCCTTGCAACAGAGGTAAAAACATCGGACGCGGCAAATATCATGATGTCGCGAATCTCTTTCACGGACAAGCCCTCCATTTCACATGAATTTCACTTTTGAAATTCATGTGAAAATGATACCACGATTTTTTAAAATGTTCAATCAGAAAATAAAACCTGTTTTTGTGTCTGAAAAGAAAAAACATGCAGATTTCATCCGCCTTTTCAGCGTTTTGTCAATATTTTTTAAAAATTTAAAATCAGTTGGCATAGAAATTGCGTTTCTATTGGAGTGTAACAAGAAAGGAGGCTACACAATGGCCTATCAGGTACTACTGCCACAACCTATTTTGAAAGAGGGATACGATTACTTACTCGAACATGGTTACGAGATCATCGAGGGGAAAGGCCCCGGCGAAGAAGATATTCTCTCAGACATTGAAAAGTGTGACGCCATGATTGTCCGCACCGCAAAAATAACCGCCAGAATTTTAGATGCGGCGCCCAACCTGCGTGTCATCGCCCGGCACGGGGCAGGATATGACGGAATCGATCTAGAGGCGGCACGCCGGCATAACGTTCTGGTGATGAACGCGCCGGGTGTAAACAGCATTTCGGTGGCTGAGCTGGCGATCTTCTATATGCTCCACTGTTCCCGCAACTTTAAGACGGTTCAGAAGCTCTATCAGGAGGATTACAGCTACGCGAAATTTAAGGTTCCGAAAACAGAGCTGAACGGAAAGACGCTGGGCCTCGTCGGTCTGGGGAATATCGGTAAGCTGGTCGCAAAAAAGGCCGCCATGGGGTTTGATATGAAGGTAATCGCCTTTGACCCCTTCCACCGCGGAGAGCTGCCGGATTACATCGAGATGACGCAGGACAGGGACGAGATTTTCCGCGTCAGCGACTATGTATCCCTTCATGTTCCCGCCACAGAGGAAACAGTCAAAAGCATTGGCATCCGTGAGTTTTCTTTGATGAAGAACACCGCTTTCCTGATCAACACCGCCCGCGGCTCGATTGTGGACGAACCGGCTTTGATTCAGGCACTGCAAGAAAAGCAGATCGCCGGGGCCGGGCTGGACGTGCTTTGGGATGAGCCTTTTCAGAAAGATAACCCCCTGCTGCAAATGGACAATGTACTGACAGCCCCGCACATTGGTGCAGCCACAAAAGAAGCCTCCAGCCGCGCTTCGCTGGCCTGCGCGCAGAACATAGACGATTACTTCTGCGGACGGCCTCTGCACGCGGTCGTCCCGGAGCTGAGAGATTTCATTTCAACCAAAGAATAAATTCTGATAAAATGAGAGGAGAAAGAGAACATGAGTGTAGGAAACCGAGTTTTTCTGGAACGTGATTTACCGGATGCAAAAGTGATGGAGGGCTTTCGTGCTCTGCCCGCGGCAAATGTGGCGGACACCATGGGGCGCTCCTGTGCACTGAATTCCCAGATTCACCTGATCAGCAGCCCGGAAAGGCCCATTATGGCAGGCGCAGCGTTGACCGTGAAGGCCCGCCCCGGCGATAACCTGATGCTGCACAAGGCTCTGGATATGGCCGGCCCTGACGACGTCATTATCGTATCCAACGAAGGAGACCGCACACACTCCCTGATGGGGGAAATCATGGCGGTTTACGCACAGTGCACCCGCAAGGTACAGGGCATTGTGCTGGATGGCCCGATCCGTGACGTCCAGGAGTTGTCTCAGATGGAGATGTTCCTGTATGCAACCGGATCTACCCCCGGCGGCCCGTACAAGGAAGGCCCGGGTGAGATCAACGTGCCGATTTCCATTGGCAATATTGCGGTAAATCCCGGGGATATTGTTCTGGGCGACCGGGACGGCGTCATCATCATTCCCAGAGCAGACGCGGCTCAGATTCTGGAGGATGCGAAAAAATATGCGGAAGCGGATGCCAGCAAGGTGACCGCCGCAAAAAATGGCACTGCAAAACGCCAGTGGGTAGAAGATACTTTGGCGAAGAAGAACGTGGAAATAATTCAAGGAAAATGTACAGGATAAGTTCTGAGAAGGAGGGAATGATTCATGATTTTGGGAATCGGAATCGGCATCTGGGCATTCATCATTTACATCGCAGCGATCATTATCTGGATGCTTGTATTGAAAAGAAACATAGCCGAGTGCATGGGCATCGGTTTTCTTATCGTCGCGTTATTCAATGGATTTTCTGCTTTTCCGGGCACTTTGGGCACCGCTTTGCTCTCAGCCTCGAAAGAGAGTTCTTTTCTCGCGACCATGCTGTTCTTGCTGATGTCGGTCATTATGACAAAGACGGGAATGATCGCTCGTCTGGTTGAACTTTTAAACTCCATTATAGGCCGCATAAAAGGCGGCGCGGCCTATGTTTCCGTATGCGCGAGCTTTTTATTCGGCCTGGTATCCGGTAATGCGATTGCCAACTGTGCAACGGTCGGCGCCATTACAGTCCCGTGGATGAAGGAAAGCGGCTGGCCGAAAGAAGTATCCGCTACCATGAATGCGGGCAATGCCGGTGTTGGGCAATCCATGCCCTCCTGCACCGCCATGTTTCTTCTGTTAGGTCTGGCCCCGGTTGCAGCTGCAATGACGGTCGGGCAAGCTTATATTGCCGTGCTGTGCGGCGGCGCGTGGACATTCGTGTATCGACTGATCCGGGTATGGCTGTATGCGAAAAAATACAATGTACAGGCAGTTCCGGAGGATCAGATCAAGCCGTTCGGCCAATCCTTCCATGATAACTGGACTTCTTTGCTGATGCTGGCCGGTATCGCGATCCCCTTGCTATTGACCATGGGCCCCATCGCAAAGTTCCTGACTGCTGCGGAATCCTTTGCCAAAGCGGGCGTTTCTTCGATCAATATCGTTCTGTGGGTTCCCGTCGTTGTCAGCGTGATTTGCCTGATTGTCGGCAGAAAGAGCCTGCCCCAGACAGGCAGTGAATGGATCGGCCTGCTCAAGGGCTGCCAGCCGACCTTTGCAACCGTCGGAGGCGTACTTCTGTTTGCTCTGGCCGCCAGCAATGTGCTGACCATGGTCGGCTTCGACCAGGACCTCAAGGTGCTTCTGGAAGCTCTTACCCTGCCGAATCTGGTTATGATTATCCTGACCTGCATCATGATCGTGCTGGTAGCCGGGCCCCTGAGCGCCGTTGCCACAACCGCTGCCGTGGGTTCCGTTGCGTTCTCTGTTTTTGTGGGCGCGGGAGTAAACCCGATTGCCGCAGTCGTTGCGTTTATGATCTGCATTTCTACGGAAGGCGCCTCTCCCCCCAGCTCGTCTCCTATCTTTATTTCGTGCGGATTGGCCGAGGTAGATGACCCCAAGGTTATTTTTGTACCGCTAATCACCGACTATGTCCTTCCGTTGATTGGGGTAGCCACTCTGGTAGCAGTCGGAGTACTGCCTATTATTCAATAGTCTGTAAAAGGAGGATTCCCATGAAAACGGCAGAGAAAATTTTAGACGCCCTTTGTGTTATCACCACCATCATTTTCTTTGTAGCAGTTACACTGATGGTCCTTGCGCAGGGATTTGCTGTTATTACATTGAATGGAGCGCTGTCCACTTCGCTATATAAAGCGATTGCAGTACCGGCCAGTATGGTTTCGGCCGTGTCTTCCATTATTGCTATTCTATTGGCTTATATGAGAGGTCAGATGAAAGCGGACTGAGTATTCACCGACACAGCCGTACAGGAATACGGAGAAATCCGTATTCCTGTACGGCGAAATTGCATCAATGAAAAAGGAGGAAAGAAATGCTGGATTTATTAATCATCAACGGCCACGTGATCGACCCGCTCAATCAGGTCGACAACATTCAGCCGGTTGCCATTTATAACGGAAAAATCACAAAATACGAAGAAGGAGAACCGGCAAAGCACACGATTGACGCTGCCGGACGTTATGTTTTCCCCGGACTGATCGATGCGCATGCGCATATGTTTGCGGAAGGAACAGATATCGGAATCTACCCGGATCTCGCTTATTTGCCAACGGGAGTAACAAGCGCTGTGGATGCAACCGCGGGCGTTTCCAATTACCGGATGTTCCGCTCCGCAGTGATCGAGAGAAGCAAGGTGACCATCAAAAGCTTTCTGCAGATGTGCTCGGCAGGACTCGTTACCACCAGTTACCACGAGTGCATCGACCCCAAATACTTTAATGCAGAAAAAATTGCCCGAATCTATGAAGAAAACAAAGACAATATTCTGGGACTGAAAATCAGGCAGAGTGAAGAACTGGCTATGGGTCTTGGAATTGAACCGCTGAAAGCTACGGTCGCCATTGCAGATAAAATCAACTGCCCGGTAGAAGTACACTGCACCAATCTTCCGGTTCCCACCTGCGAAGTGCTGGAGGTACTGCGCCCCGGCGACATTTTCGAACATGTCTATCAGGGTGCAAAAAACACAATCATCGACGAAAACGGAAAGCTGTATGAATGCGTTCGCAAAGCACGGGAACGCGGCATTTGGTTTGACACTGCCGAGGGCCGCAAGCATGGCGACTACGATGTGATGAAAGCCGCGATGGCACAGGGCTTTATCGCTGATATCTGCAGTACAGATTTAGTGCTGGGCAGTATGTATCGGCGCACGATTTTTTCTTTGCCGAACCTGATGTCCCGCTATATTTGCATGGGAATTCCCATGCGGCAGGTGGTGCAAATGGCAACAAGCACGCCGGCCCGCCTGATGAAGATGACTGGAGAAATCGGCTGCCTGTCCGAAGGGGCAAGAGCAGACGTCGCCATTTTTGACTGGAAAGAATTCCACCAGACATACCGCGATTGGAAAGGAAGCGCATTTGAGGCCGATCACATGCTCAAGCCTGAGCTGACGATCAAAGACGGTGATATTGTCTACTGCGCTGCCGACTATATTTACGAACCCGAGTACCAGTAAATTCAATTGTCCATCAAAAATCCAAACAATTCATTTGACCTCCCGGTCGGTGCGAAATGCGCCGACCGGGAGCTTTTGTATTGCAAGTATTGACTAATAGGCAAGTCGTCAAAAAAGCTTGTACCTGTTTATGAGGATAAAAGAAATTCTTTGTTATAACAGCTCTTTCTTTCATGCGGCGCGTTGTTTTCTGCTGACACTGGAGGGTTTGCTAATGCGCATGCTGCATCTGATTTGCTTTGCAAATTTTCAAAAGCGATTATGACAAACTGCGGATCAATGCGATTCCCGATAGCAAACCAACGAATGCTTCGATTGATATTTTGGAGTAATCAATCTCAGGAAAAGATTCTGCAAAGTTCACATAAACAAGGATTTCTGTTAACCTATAAAATCTATTATTTATTTCAAATAGTACAAAATTACCGTAATAACCGGAGCTTATTCACAACCCTCTATAAATATTATGTAAATTTTTTGTTACTTATGTTGACTTAACTCTTTATTTGTTTTATACTCAAGCCAAATAAACCCAAAACAACCAAATAATAGTAAGGAGGTCACATGATGAACGCTTTTACATCAAAAGAAACCGAAGAACGTATTGACAGCATTGTAGATCAGCAGGTTCAGGAAATTGGGATTCCAAACAATGAAGATACGACCTTTGAAGACGCAACCATCATCACCGAATATCCGGAAAAACGGACGGAAACCTCCAAGACCTTTCTAATGAGTGACGGCACATTTTTGGCCGCCTCGTATGATCAGCCGATTCATTACAAAGACGATTTGGGTTTATGGCAGGACATCGACAACACCCTGAGTGTGACAGATGCGAAAGCACCTGAAGCATCTCAGCGGCTTACCAACAAAGCGGGCCTTACTTCCATCAGTTTGGAAAAGGTGATCAAGCCGAAAGGCTTCGTTACCCTGAAAACCGGTAAGCATTCCATCAGCTGGGGATTGGGCGGTGCGGGAAAAGCCAGGTCTGAACTGGTGGCACAAGAAACACCATCCTATGAAAGTCATAACGACCAGTTTTTACGGCTGAAAAAGCTGAGCCATGAAGTATTGTATCGGGATGCACTCCCAAACGTTGATGTGCAGTACCTGATCGCTGCTTCCTCTGTAAAAGAAAATATCGTTTTAAAATCCAGGGATGCGCAAAAAAAATTTACCGAAACCTATCAAATCGGCTCACTGATTCCAAAACAGACCAGTGATCAAACTATTGCTCTGTATGAAGCAGAAGACGCAGAGCAGGAGAACCCGATCTATACTATCAAAGCTCCTTCGATGACCGACTCCGAAGGCGTCATCAGCAGTGCCGTTTCTCTGCGCATCGTAAGGCAGGAACCCGAAGCTCTTCAAATTGAAATCACTCCCGATGAGGAGTGGCTGAACGATTCCGCCAGAGTCTACCCCGTTACGATCGATCCCACCATTGGTTCGGGCGGCGCCGTCCGGGACACTTTCGTCAGCTCCGGCGCCCCAAACAACAATTTTGGTTATATGGGGAGCATGTACATTGGAAATGAAACCGTAACCTATAAAACCTGCCGGATTTTGATGGACTTTGATCTTCCTAAAATGGATAAGGGCGACATGGTGGTGCAGGCTCAAATGAATCTGGTGCAGTTTAAAAACGGGATGGACCCTTCCACCGGTTCTATGCTGATCAACGCGTATGAAATGGGTTCCGCCTGGAATGAACATAGTGACACATGGAACAACACCCTTTCGGCAGTTCAATCATCGATGAGCGGGCCAATTCTTGATTATGCTGCGACTTCTCAAAGTACAAACGAAAAGGTTGTCTCTTGGGATCTGACAAAACTGGTCAAAGGCTGGTATGATGGTTCTAGGGGCCACAAAGGTGTTCTGCTAGTGGCAAACAGTGAATCCGCGGCGGTCAGAAACCAGTTTTATTCTTCTGATTATCCGTCGGGTACCGGTCTGTATCCGACTCTTACAATCCGTTATGTCAACCAGACCGGTTTACAGGAATTCTGGAGCTACCACCAGCAGTCTGTCGGCAGAGCGGGAACCGGCCATGTCAATGACTATACCGGAAATCTGGTGTTCACCATTCCCCTTACCGGGACAACCGGGGAGCTGATGCCATTAAGCTATGGCTTGGTGTTTAACAGCAGCATGTCCGGCACGCAGTTTAAAGACGGGAAACGCGGCGGAACCTACGGCATGGGGTTCCAAAGCAACCTGAGCCAACGAATCGATAGCACAGCCGAATCCAACGCGACAAATGATGCAGAAAAAGAAAAATTCAGGCTGCTGACCGCCGCCGGATACAAATTTCTGTATCTGGACGAAGACGGAACCGAACACTTTTTTGTGACAGACCCGTCCAATTCTTCCAGATATATGGACGAAGACGGTTATGACATGATCCTCACCACCGGGGGCAGCACCGATGAGTATTATACGCTCAGCTATCAGGACGGCTCTAAGAAAACATTCACACAGTCGGGTTATCTCCGAAAGATTTACGATATCAATGGAAATGCACTCACTCTGGCTTACAGCGGTGCAAAACTCTCCACCATTACGGACGGCGCAGGCCGGGTAACGACTCTTGGCTACACCAGCTATGGAAACTTGGATTCCGTTACGACACCGGATGGAAAACGGACGCAGCTCCGCTACGACACCGATAATAAGCTTCTGACTTCCATCACCTTTTTTGACGGTAAAATCACACGCTATGCCTATAACAGCGGGAATCTACTGACTTCGGCGACAGATATTGACGGGAGCCAGATGGAATACACCTACGAGCTCAATGGTTCGGACTGGATGATTCGGAATCGCGTAACCAGTGCCAAGGAGTATTCCGAGTCCGGTGAGATTGGAAATACGGTTAAGATGACTTATAAAATAGACAACACAACCGATTTTCAATATATCTCCGCGCTTGGAAAGCAACAGAATGAAACCTACAGCTTTGATTGGTACGGCAGAGCAGTCAGCGTGGTAAACGCAGATGGTTCCGCCAGCGCATACGGGTATACCGTGAATCCCCAGAACATTCCTCAAAGAAATAAAATATCCGCGCAGGCTGCAACGATCCGTCCGGTTGTAAACCTGCTGACGAATCATAGTGCCGAGCTGACAGAATCGCCCCCTTCCTGGACGCTTTATCGGCAAGGCACATCTACCGGACAGATGACTATAGCCTCTGACAACGCTTTTCTGGGGAACAACTCTCTGAAGGTAACGCAGACACAGTCCGGAACCGGCATGGTCAGCGCAAGGCAGGTGAAAACAGATTTAGTACCGGGGGATACTTATACGTTCTCCGCTTATGTAAAAACAGAACTGGTTACCAATGGGTTTGCCAATCTGTTTGTGCAGGCGATCGGCGAAAATTCAGCTGAATTCGTCGGCCAGGGCGGCATCAACGGAACCTCCAGTGCTTTGAGCAGTCTCTCTGATGGATGGAACAGAATCTCGCTGACCTTTACTGTTCCGGTGGGCACGACCCAAGTTGCCTTAAATGCCGGGCTGATTAACGCAACTGGAACCGCATGGTTCGACTGCCTGCAGCTTGAAACCGGAAATGTGGCCAATCTTTATAATATGCTGGAAAATTCGTCGCTGAAATACCCCATCGACGGCAGTTCTTATATCCCAATCAATTGGACTGGCAGCGGGCTGGAATCCGGCGACGGAATTTCCAATGAAGAGATGCACATCAAGGGAAATCCGACGATAAACAAAAGCTTAAGCCAAAAAATTCCGATTAACAAATCAGCAAGAACAATTGCATTTGTGATATCCGGAAAAGCGCACGGGAATTCTATTCCGACAGACGCTACTCTCGGCCGGTATTTTGCTCTTGACCTTGGTTTGATCTTCAAGGACGGTACAAAGCAGTGGACAGTCGTACCGTTTAATCCGGATTCAAGTGGAGAGCAATACACCACCGGTCCTGTTTATACACTGGAGGACAATCTGGACAAAATCATTGATCGAGTAGAATTTTATATCATCTATTATAAAAACGCGAATTCCGCTTACTTTTATGATGTGCAATTGAATCTGGATGAAACAGGCTCCACGTTTACCTATGACCCAAACGGCCAGCCGATTACCTCCAGACAAAATGCCTTCAACAATGAAACGTACCAATATACCAATGCCAAAGAGCTTTCCCTTGCAAAGCAACGCAATAATGAATCCTATCAATATTTTTATGGAGATCAAAACAATCAGGGAAATCTTCACCGCTTAAGATCTGCTCAGTCCAAACAAACCAAAATCGGTATGTATTACAGCTACGATGGCAAGGGGAATGTGATAGATACCAAAATGGGTGTCATTAATGATTCCGGTGAAATCAACACCACAGTTTCCGCTAACCCTTACCTGCAGACTACACAGGGGTACAGCAGCAACGGGAACTACAGAATCTCTGCCTCCGATCAGCGCGGAAACATCACTACTTACAGCATCAATGCGATTACCGGTCTCATTAACTCTGTCACTGATCCCAAGGGATATCAGACAAGTTACACCTATGACTCTGACAATTATTTTCTGACAGAGGTCAGCGCATTGAGTAGCGCTGGAACTGTGACAAACAGCTATGAGTATGACGACGCTGATCGGCTGAGCAAAATCACTCACAACGGGTTCGATTATAATTTTGGCTACGACGGCTTCGGAAACACTATCAATATCAAAGTTGGCACTAAAAATCTGATTACTCACGTTTACGAAACCGGAAACGGAAACCTGCTGTATTCCCTCTATGGCAACAATTACAGAATTGGTTATGGATATGATCCATATAACCGTGTCATCTCCGTACAAAAGAATAACGCGCCGACGTATCAGTATGATTACGATGCGCGTGGAAATCTGGCCAGAGTGACCGATACCTCTGAATCGGCCCCAAAAATCACGAGCTTTTTCTACGACATGGCAGACCGGCTGACACGAAAAACGTTCGGGGAGGATACCGAAATTCGTCAGCAGTACGACGACATGGATCGTATTATCAGCCAGTATTTCCGGTTTGCGAATCAGACACGCCTCACTTCGTTCACCTATGATGTGGACAACCGGAAAAAGGAAGCCACTCTGTTATCTGGTGCGAAAATGGACTTTGATTATGACACCTTGAACCGGATTAACGCAACGAAATTAATTCATCACGAAGGTGATCCAACTCTTCGCACAGAGACAAAATTTGTCCCTATGTCTAACTATCGAACGACTACTCTTGCCAAACAGTATATCAATACCCGCTGGATCAGCGATACAAACAACGTCGTCCTTTCCCAGTATGATTACACCTACGACAACAATGGAAACATCAGTACAGTAACGGATGCTGCCGGTAATCTCACTACCTACACCTATGACCAGTTGAATCAGCTTGTCCGTGTGGATGACCAGAAGGCTGGAAACACTGTCACCTACGACTATGATGTAGGCGGAAATATTACTCGGGTCAGATACTATCTCTATTCTACCGGTCAACCGGGGAATGCATTCCTCAACGTTTCTTACTCCTACGACAACGACAACTGGAAAGACCTGTTGACCAGCTACGACAGCCAATCCATCACTTATGACCAAATCGGCAATCCCCTCACCTACCGCGACGGCATGAACTTTACTTGGGCAGGCCGCCAGCTATCTACCGCCACAGTGAACGGAGAAACCATCAGCTATACCTACAACAGCGATGGTATCCGCACCAGCAAAACCGTGGATGACGTCACTACAGATTATCTGGTGGATGGCAGTACCATTGTGGCACAAAACACCGTTTATGATACCCTTTGGTTTCTATATGACAGCGACGGCACCAGAGTCGGCTTTACCTACCACGATGACGCCTATTACTACATGAAGAACGCGCAGGGCGATGTGACGGGCATTGTTGACAGCGACCTGAATGTCGTTGTAGAATACAGCTATGACGCTTGGGGTAAGCTGATCGAAACCACCGGCAGCGAGGCCAATTTCATCGGCAAGCTGAATCCTTTCCTGTACCGCGGGTATTACTATGATGCGGAGACGGGGCTGTATTATCTGGGCAGTAGATATTATGATCCGCAGATCGGCAAGTTTTTGAATGCGGATACTATTTTAGGATTAAACAGAGATGTACTTGCGTACAATTTGTTTGCTTATTGCAGTAATAACCCAACTAACTTCCATGACCCTATGGGTTTGGGTAAAGTTTGGGATTGGATTAGCAATACTGTTAAATCAGTTATTAATTCTGTAAAAAGCTTTGTTAGTAACTATTTAACTGATCCCAGTAATGTTTATGGTCTTGTAGCAGATGGACTATCGATCGGAAGTGCCGGAGGCTCTCTTGCACTTGCTAATTCGGTAAATAGTGCTCCGCGTCCTAAAAATATTGGAGCCGGCACATGGAAAAAGACTGTTTCGCAAGATCTAAGAAAAATCAAAAAATTTGAAAGCACTTCAAGTAAAGTTCTTGGTAAAGTCGGTTATGGCGCTGTAGCTCTTGATACAGGTATTGGTATCTACGATAATATCCAAAATCATGCTTCTCAAAAGAAAATCTTAATAGATGCCACTGTAGATATAGCAGTCTCTGGTGGTAGTATATGGGCTGCTGGAGCGGCTGGTAGCGCTTTGGGTGCAGCAGTTGGCACAGTTGCTCCAGTTTTCGGAAATATTGTCGGAGCAGCAGCAGGATTTGTGATAGGAACTACAATTTATGTGTTTACTGATGGGATTTCAATTCAAGGCAATACTATCAGAGGACATGTAAAAGATTTTGCAAACAGTTGGTGAAAAATGAGAATTGAAAAAGAAAGTATCGTGTCTTTTATTAACTACAATTACACCCCAATTAAGAAGAAACAGGTATTCACGCGTGTTTTGCTCTCTTGGGGACTTAGTGTTATCATTTACTTGATTAACCAATCTTTGATTGTGATTTTATTTACTGGAAATGTCCTTGTTACCGGTTATGCTACAAAGTTAATTTCAGCTAGTAAAATTACATTAAAACAGCAGAATTTATTTGTTGGTATCCAATCAATTAACTTATCTGTCATCTTAGTAGTGGCATCATATCGATTTGCAATATTAAATTCTAAAGATAATATGCCATTACTATTAATATTACTCTCACTGATAGTTGTTAATATAGGGTTCCTTTTAGTATTAGTTTTTCACTTAATAAAAAAGGGTGCTTACAACAGAGAGGTCCGCAATAATACAAGTATTACTAGGTGGTCATTTATTGGTAGTTTTTCTGGATTCATCGCTGCAAGGTTATTTATTAACGATACTTCTCAAGACCCAAACGCTATATTCCTTTCAGTTATGTTAATGATTATCGCTTTTTTAGAAAACTTCGAAAGCATGTTTTTATTAAAATATTTATTGCAAGTGTATCTAGAAAAACAGAACAAACTATAAGTCACTCAATTTAAATCACGAAACAAGGGAACAACACCGTTTTCAGTGCTGTTCCTTTGTGCTGATATAATCCACTAGTAACACTCATTTTAATCCTCGTTGATTTCATATTGCTCTTGCCTGTGAGCAGGCTAACGGCAAATAAGTTATGACCGTGTCGATGCTAGAGTAGACTTTACCTACCACGACGACGCCTATTACTACATGAAGAACGCGCAGGGTGACGTGACGGGCATTGTTGACAGTGAGATGAATGTCGTTGTAGAATACAGCTATGACGCATGGGGCAAGCTGATTGAGACCACCGGCAGCGAGGCTGATTTTATCGGCAAGCTGAATCCTTTCCTGTACTGTGGGTATTACTATGATGCGGAAACCGAGCTGTACTACTTGGGCAACAGATATTATGACCCGGTGACGGGTAGGTTCTTGAATGCGGACAGTAATATTTCTATTGGAGAAGATTTAACTGCTGCTATTTTATATTTGTACTGTGGAAATAATCCTGTAACAAGAGTGGACAGCGATGGTCTCATCTGGGAAAAGTTATCGTCCTTGGGTCAGGCAATTTGGAATATTCGGGAGAACAATTTAAGAGCTGCTGAAAAAATCCAGATTGAATCAGCAATTAAATATGCAAATATGTACACTACCAAGTTGGGAAAAAATAATGATTTCAGCTGGGAAATGTACTTTTATGCATTTTTATATGGAGATTCTTTAGCTGCTAATTATGCTTACGGAATTAGTGGGGGAATCAAGGTTCAGGGATGGATACAACGGTCTACAATGAATCAGCTAGGAAATCGATTTGGGCAAAAAGGTCGGACTGCATTTGGTAATGCATTAGCAAAAGGTATTGTTGGAAAAGAAGGTAGCGGAATTAAAAGATTAGCACCTGGAACTAAAGTGGCTGGAAAAGCATATCAATATGAACTAAAAGTCAAAGCAGATTATGGAGATTGGAGAATATATGGAAACATGAATGATAAAGGTCAAATTATTTTTGAATTGTTCGAGAAGGCATTGCACTAATAAGAGAGGACCAAAATATGGATACCAAAGAATTGAAAAGCTGGGTAATTAATAATAATATTGAGGAGAAAATCTACAAATATTTTAATCGGGAGTTCACTTCATACCAGACAGAATATGCAGAGGAATTTCATCAACAATTTCCGAATTATGATGAAAATTTATTAGTTCCTAAATTTTATAAGGCGGCTTTGACTCTTATATCATGGGCAGAATCAGAACAAGAATGTATTATCGTCTTCTTAAGATTTTATTATGAAAATAAATATGCTGGGGAATACAAGCTTGTATATTCTTTGGAAGGAGAATTGATTGACGATTACTTTGTGATTGATTATAAGTAAATCATTGTTTTCATTGCACCCATCTGAAAAAAGTTTTTATACTATTGACACAATTTGTAAAATATGTAAAAAGAAACAGAAATGCTTATAAGCATTTCTATTTCTTTTTATGACTTCCTTGTTAAAATTTAAAGAGGTATCCCCAATAACCGTACCAGATCAGCTCGATTTACGAGGGACAAACTCACTGGAACAGTTTCTCAGTTTCTGCGGTAATGATATCTCCTGACGAATTACGACGGCCAATTCCTCACCTATGACCAGATCGGCAATCCCCTCACCTACCGCGACGGCATGAGTTTCACCTGGGCAGGCCGCCACTGTCAACGGAAAAACTTCCAGCTATACCTACAACCATGATGGTATCCGTATCAGCAAGACCGTGGGCGGTACTTTAACTGATTATCTGGTGGACGGCAGCACCATTGTTGCGCAAAGAACCGGATATGATACCATATGGTTTATGTATGATAGTGACGGCACCAGAGTCGGCTTTACCTACCACGACGACGCCTATTACTACTTAAAGAACGCCCAAGGCGACGACAGGTATTGTTGACAGTAACCTCAGCACCATTGTAGAATACATCTATGATGCTTGGGATAAGCTTCTTACTAACACCAGCAGCGACGACAAGACCAACTTCATCGGCAAGCTAAATCCTTTGCTATACCGTGGGTATCATTTTTCAACTAGAGGTCTTTATGTTAAAAAAATTTATAACTATCATTTTTCTACTTGCCTGTATTTGTTCATTCGTTTCATGTGAGGAAACGACCGAATATCCTATTGGAGGTAGGGATACTCATGACTATTTTGGAAATGCTCGAATTGTTGTTTTAATTGGAACGTATCCCGATTCTAATGATAAAAAATATGTACTATATGACCGAGAAAAAATTGCAGCAATAGATACCATAACGAATTATCAAGAGATAAAACCATATGTATATACTATCGGAGAAAAGGGATATACAAAGTTAAATTATGAGACTGGCGAATTAACTCAATCTTTAAGCGTATGGGATTTTTCAAAAGATGATCAAAGCGTTGTTAAAGAGATTCACAAGAATAAAATTTAATATTTTAGAAACTTCTATAAATCCTGAGAAACCATTGTTGCGTGTAAAAGAACCCCGCTTCTATGAAGCGGGGTTCTTTTACACGCAAAATCAAAATCCAGGTGAAATTGGCCTTATAAAAACGGGAAGGTGCACAGACTGCACTAAAAAAACACGATAAAAAGTCAAGTGCTTTCTTACGCAAATCCTACAAACAAAGGTAAAAAAATCGGCTATGAATTGACTGCCCTTCCTTCCATTGTTATAATTCAATCAAAGAAAGAAACGTGGCATTTGTCACAATGTTTCTGTTTTACAGAAAAAAGGCGAAAGTAGAAAGGGAGGGAGAGTATGAGGAACCGTCAGTCATACGAAAAAGTATGAGCAAAATCCGATATGGGTGCCAAACCTATCCGTGGAAAATGAATCAGAAAAAGTTTCAGGGCCAGATGCCCCATATCATTCAAGTTGCTTCGCAGGCAGGATTTGAGGGAATTGAAGCAGAAATCGGGATGCTGGGGTCTTATTTTCACCAGCCGGATCAAGTGGCAGAGCTTTTGGCACAGCAGCACATGGAGCTTGCCGCGCTGGTGCTGCATCAGCCCTGGCAAGGGGCCAAAGAAACACCGGAGGAAAAAAGTTTTTCTGATCAGGCGATCGCGTTTGTGTCCCGTTTCCCCCGTGCCAAGCTGATGTTGTCCCATCACGCCGGAGACATCCAGCGGGGAACCGGAGAGGCGCTATATGAAAGAAGGCAAAATCTGATCCGCTGCATGGAGTCGGTGACGCGCCGGGCGGGAGAACAGGGGATCGTCTGCTGTTTTCACCCCAATTCCGGCAAAAATTCCTTGTTCCGCACAGAAGAGGATTACCGTGTCCTATTTGATTTTTTGTACCGTACCGATATCGGGTATGCTCCGGACATCGGACATATTGCAAATGGGGGGATGGATCCCCTCGCGATTCTGCGCCAATATCAGGACAAAGTACGCCATGTCCATTTTAAAGATCGTTTGGGGCCGAATGAATGGGCCATTATGGGAGAAGGCACGATTGATTATCCTACGATTGTCCGTTATTTGGAAGAGCAGGAATATCGCGGCTGGGTAATGGTAGAGGATGAATCCCCCAGAGTGCTGCAGGATTCGGACGAAGTGGTTCGCCTGGATGGCCTGTATATGGCTCAATTTCAGAACAGGAGATGACAAGTTCAGTGAAACGGTATACAGTGGCTGTTTTAGGCTTAGGTGTACGGGGGAAAATCCATTTGCGGGGCCTTTTAGAGAACCCGGACCGGTATCAGGTGGTTGGCCTGTGCGATCGGGACGAATCCGTAGCGCAAAAGGTCGCGGAGGAATACGGACTGACACAGATTCCTCTGTTCACAGACGCGGAACAGCTGCTCTCCACAGTGCGTCCGGATATTTTTGTGTTTGTCACCTACCCTTCTGACCGGCTGAATATGGTCGAGCTGGCGGTTCGGTACGGCGTCAAGGGAATCTCACTGGAAAAGCCGATGGCGGAATCCCTACAGGAAGCAAAGGCTATGCGGGATTTATGCCATCAGCATGGAATCAAGGCCGTGGTGTGCCACCAGCAAAAATATCTGTCGCAAATGCGCCGGATGAAGCAGAGAATTGAAGCGGGAGAAATCGGAGAAATCCGCAAGATCCATGTGGAGACACAGGCGTGGTTTTCACAGCTGGGCACCCATTATGTGGATTACACCTTGTGGATCAACGGCGGCTACCCGGCAAAATGGGTGGTGGGACACGTTCACGGCCCCGCCACCCTGGAGGACTCCCACCCCGCTCCCGATTATCTGCTGGGGACAATGGAGCTGAAAAATGGAGTGCGGGCTTACATAGAGTGCGGTTATTTGAGTGAAGCACATAACCCGCCGGAATATGCCAGCAGCGACAACCGTCTGACCGTTTATGGAACGGACGGATATGTTTATGCCGAAACGGACGGCTTTTGGGGAGCGTGCACCAAAGCGACCAATGGAAGATTGGTGGAAGGAAAGGATCCCGGCTGGCGGAATCATCAGCAGGTGCCGATTCAGACGCCGTATTATACCGAATTCGCCGAATGGATGGACAATGATTCCAAGCCGCATTCCTGTAACATCGATATTTCGTACCATGGTTATGAGATTCTGGAGGCCATGTGTCTGAGCGCTCTGAATCATACCCGAATAGACCTGCCGATTCAGGAATTCAGCTACGCGCCCGTTCTGGAGCGAATGAAAACGATGCTGCCACCCTGCGGAACCCAGCGAATGAAACTGTATGACGGAAAAATCCCGAGAAAAGAAAGGGATTAGGCTATGAAAAATACGACTGAAAAAGAGATTTGGGTCAATGGAAACTCCTTTCATGTAGAAATCACCGGGCAGGGAACGCCGCTGGTTCTCATTATGGGCTTAGGGGCTCCCGGTGAAAAATGGAACCCAAATGTCAAGGTATATGCCCAGCATTTTCAATGTATTACACTAGATAATCGAGGGGTGGGGCGCTCCGATAAGCCGAAGGCAGAAGCCTACTCCACCATAGAAATGGCGGAGGACGTCCTGGGAATTATGGACGCTTTAGAGATATCGCAGGCCCATGTGAACGGTGTTTCCATGGGCGGAGCGATCGCCCAGCACCTGGCGGCCCGGCATCCCCACAGAGTCCGCTCTCTTGTTCTGACCAGCACCTTTGCCAGTGTCAGCAACAGCTTTCGCCGAGCCATTGAAGCTCTGCGGGACAGTGTGGAGCAGCTCGACAAAACCACGTTTAAACATCTGAATCAGTGGATGACCTTTTCTCAAAGCATTCAGAACACCTGTGAGGACATGCTTTGGAAGGCGGAGCGTCAGGACGCTCTGTATCCGTATCCCATGCCCGCTTATGCCTATCGGGCCCAGTGCAATGCCTGCCTGGCCCATGATGCTACGCTGGAGCTGTGCCGCATCACTTCCCCCACGCTCATTGCCGCGGGTTCCAGAGACCTGTTTGTGCCAATCGAAAAAACGATGGAACTGTATGAAGGGATCGCTGCCAGTGAATTGTATCTGTGTAAAAACGGCGGCCATGTTCATCAATGGGAGCAGCCGGAGGCTTATAACCGGGCGACACTGGACTTTTTCCTGCGGCACGATCAATAGAAACAGAGGAATCAAAAAGGGAGAGAATCTTAGATTCTCTCCCTTTTTGATTCCTCTGACCAATGCGGATAAACGGAAGGAAATATCATCCAATTTTGATGAAAAAAGGATTGTAGGCTGATCAAATACGTGCTTTTCAAAGAAAGGTAAGATGTTTGTGTGGTCTTATCTAATAAAATTCGCAAAAATAATTGCACGTTTCATAGCAAACCAGAAGGCGCCATGTTAAAAATACACAAAAAATCATAACAATATTTACACTTTATTGACAAAGGTAATATGAATCGATATAATTTAAGTGTAATAAATATAAAAAAACAAATAAATCGACAAATTTTATATATAGTTTTACTTCTGCTGACAGCTTCTTCGCAGATAATATGAATTTATTCTAGGGCAGATAAAAGATGACAGGAGGATGTCTTATGCAGGACAAACCAACCAAGCATTCCTTATCCGTCAAAGTTGCGGAGCAGATCAATGATTTGATTATCCGAGATAAACTGAAACCTGGAACAAAACTTCCCAATGAGGCGCAGCTGGCGGAAATGTGCGGAGTCAGCCGCCCCACGGTACGAGAGGCAATGAAAATGCTGAAGGCACAGAACATTATCGTAATCCGGCAGGGCGACGGCACCTATGTTTGTGACTTTACGGGGCTGGGGGATGATCCGCTGGGCTTTCGCTACATTGACCGGGCAAAGCTTACCGAAAGCGTATTTGAAGTAAGGCTGATCATTGAACCCCAAATTGCGGCTCTGGCGGTGGAGAGGGCCACTCCCGAAGAAATTCAACAGATGGAGCAGATTGTTCAGAAGATGTACACCATCAATTACCGCGATCCGGCCCGTCTGGAGCTGGATATTCAGTTCCACACCCTGATTGCCAAGTGCTCTAAAAACGCGGTGTTCAATCAGGTCATCCCCGTCATTTACGAAACGATCCAGAAAGGGATCGTCATTTTGGCGGAATCGGAAGAGAGCTTCAGCCTTTCCCAGCATATGCATAACGATATTTTTCAGGCGTTTGTGCACCGGGACAGCTGTCGTGCGCAAAACGCAGTCACCACTCATATTTACACCTCGCTGGATAACATCAGACGACTGAAGAAAGGAAAGGCGTAATATGAAAGTAAAACAGGGTCACTGGATTTGGCCGTATTTGCTGATCGCTCCCGCATTGCTTACAATGCTTTGTGTGGTTTTTATTCCTGTGGTACAGGCGATCGTTACCAGTTTTCAGTATTACGATCTTCGTTATCCAGGCAAGACACAATTTCTCGGTCTGGGAAATTATATCGAAATTTTCACCCAGGACCCGCAGTTCTGGCCTTCCATTTTCCGGACCCTGGTCTGGGTCGTATTCGGTGTGGGTCTGCAATTCCTGTTTGGTTTCATTCTGGCCCTGATTTTGAACCGCAAATTTTTTGGCTGCGGTGTTGTGCGCGCTCTGTCCATGGTTCCATGGGTTACCCCCGGCGTACTGATCGGCTTGATGTGGCGGTGGCTGTATGATGGAAATTACGGCGTCATCAACGACGTTCTGATCCGACTGGGGATTTTAGAGCACGGAATCTCTTTTTTGTCCCGGCACGAGGCCGCAATGCCGGCGGCGGTTGTTTCGGTAGTGTGGCAGGGAATTCCGTTCTTTGCCCTGATGCTTCTGGCCGCTTTGCAGGGTGTATCCAGTGACATGTACGAGGCGGCGGATATTGACGGCGCATCCGGCGCGCAAAAACTCTTCTACATAACAATTCCATCCATTAAAAATACCCTGTTTGTCACCGTGCTTCTGCGGATCATCTGGGTGGCCAATTCGGTAGATATCATTCAGAACATGACCGCGGGCGGCCCGGCCTACGCAACCCAGACACTGAGCATTTATGTGTATCAGAAGGCCCATGTGCTGAATCTGGGCTACGCTTCGGCAATGTCGGTCATTTTGGCCGTGCTTCTTCTGGTAGTGGCCGTGCCGTATCTGCGGTTTACGTTTCAGAGCGAGCGGAGTTGAAGGAGGGATTGAGATGAAAGTAAAGCATCACTCCGCAGAGGCGGTCAAATTCACACTGACACTGGTTCTTCCCGTTTTACTGTTCCTGATCTTTTTGCTGTTTCCTTTCTACTGGATGTTTATTACCTCCGTAAAACCGGACGCTGAAATTTATGCCAGCCCTCTTTTGTATTGGCCGCAGCACTGGACCTGGATGACCTATGAAAAGCTGTTCGGCTATTTTAATTTTATCAAATACATGAAAAACAGTCTGACGGTAGCGGTTGCCACCATGGTGGTCTCTCTGGTGTTTTCCACCCTGGCCGCGTACGCCTTTTCCCGGTTCGAGTTCAAAGGGCGCAAGTTTCTTATGGGACTGTTTCTTTCCAATAACATGTTCCCCACCGTGCTTTTAATGATCCCGCTGTACTCCATTATGCGGTCGATGAATCTGCTGTATACGCCCACCGGTCTGGTTCTGGCATACACTACGTTTACTATTCCGTTTTCGGTCTGGCTGATCCAGGGCTTTATCCGGGACGTTCCCTTTTCCCTGGAAGAAGCCGCTCTGATCGACGGGTGCAATCGAACCGGCGCGTTTGTCCGGATTTTCCTTCCCATTTTGACCCCCTGTCTTCTGGCCGCCGGCGTATACATTTTCATGCAGGGGTGGAACGAATACACCTTGTCCTCTATGTTCACGAATCCCGCAACCCGTACCATACCCGTGGCGTTGAACAGCCTGATCGGCCAGCTGGGTGTAGAATGGGACATGCTGTGTGCAGGCGGCACGATCACGGTGCTCCCGGTTTGTATCATGTTCTTCTTTGCGCAGAAAAAGCTGGTTTCCGGCCTGACAGCAGGAGCTGTCAAAGGATAGGCCTTGTTTGGCAGTGGCCCATATTTCCTAGAAAAGATGGGGAATTTGTAATAAAAGGAGAATAGAGAAATGAAAAAGGTAATAGCGACGTTCCTGGCAGGCGTGATGCTCACCTCTTCTTTGGCCGGATGTGGCGGCAATAACTCTTCTTCCGTATCCTCCGGGTCAGATCCTTCCGGTAAGCAAGCAACAAAGCTGTCCTATTGGTATTGGGCAGACAATACAGAACAGTCCGATCTGATGCAGAGCATTGTCAAACAGTACAACGAAACCAACGACAAGAACATTCTGGTCACCGCAGAGGAATATCCCTGGGACAGCGGCGGGTTTACCGATTCGATTTTCACGGCGATTATGGGCGGCGGCGGGCCGGATCTCTCCACCTTTAAGCTTCAGGCAGGCAAAAATTTTGCAGCCAATCACCTTTTGGCAGACATGAGCTCTTATGTGGAGGCGTGGCAGGATAAATCCCAGATCAACGACGGAATCTGGCAGATGATGAAGGCCTCTACCGGCGATGAAAAGCTGTCGGTTCTGCCGTGGACACTGGAAGCTCTGTATGTCTATTACAGACCGTCTTATTTCCAGAAGGCCGGCATAGAAAAGGCCCCCACCACCTTTGATGAATTTCTGGACGCCATCAAAAAGACAACAATGGATACCAACGGGGACGGAAAAACGGATGTTTACGGCCTGGGCCTGCGCGGAGCCGGAGGCGGACATGAGCATTTGGGCAGCTTTTTGTATGCCTATGGCGCAAACTGGGATGATTTGACCACTCCGCAGGCTGTGGAAGCTTACAATGCCTATCTGAACATTTTCAAGAGCGGCTATGCTCCCGATTCCGCGCCCAATGCGGCTTACGCCGAAACAGTGGACGGCTTTAAAAGCGGCCTGACAGCGATGATCATCCATCATATCGGTTCCAGTGCCATCTGGTCCGAAACGTTTGGCGATGATGTGGCGGCATTCCCTGTTCCGGCGGGCAAGGGCGGACAATGGACCTGCACCGGAGATACGTGCCTCACCGTTTATGAGCAGTGCGAAAACAAAGAAGCCGCGTTTGATTTCTATCAGTACATGACCACGGGCGAAGGCGGAACCACGTGGTTCAAATCCACCGGCAAGGGCCTGGGGACCGAGAACGTAGTTGCCACCAGCGAATATAAGGACAATAAGTTCCAGACCGTTGCGGCCGAAAGCCTGAAGCACGCCGGCGTACTCCCCCCTACAGATACCCTGACGGAATTCATCAACAGCACCTGGGCCAATACCAATCAGCAGGCGCTGTTGGGGCAGATTTCTGCAGAAGACGCTTTAAAAATCATGCAGAAATCCCTGCATGCCGAATAGGAAAGAAAAGCAGCACGGTCACTGATAAGGATCATGGAAAAGGGAGATCTCGCGAAAAGCCAACGTGTTTTTGAAGCATCTCCCTTTTTCAAAAGAAAGAAGGAGCAAAAATGGAAATCGCCTCTTATGAGTTTACCGGCGAAGGAATGCGCCGAATGTACGAGAATGAAAAGTGGACGGTAGGCATCAAAAATTGGAAGCCGGCAAATGACATCACCGGCTTGGATATGCTGGAACGGCACAATGAGACAGACGAGCTGTTTGTACTGCTGTCGGGTTCCTGCACACTGATTTCCGCAGAAGAAACGGAAAATGGCTGGGCGTTTGATAAGGTAGAAATGCAGCCGGGGCGGGTATATAACATTCCGCGCACTCTGTGGCACAACACGATCACCCAAAAGGATACCAAAATGATTCTGATCGAGGATTCCAATACTGGAGAAAGCAACAGTGATTTTCACCGGCTGACAGCAGAAGACCTTAAAGCAATCCGGCAGCTGGTGCAATCCAAATAACCGTAAGAAAATGTATTGCCTGATGATGGCAGACTGAACATAGAAAAGATGGAGGATGTCATGAAATACGGTGTGCATCGGCTGACCTGGGGAAAGCACTTTGATCAGAATGACCTCAAAACCTTCTTCCGGCAGGTAAAAGAAACCGGCGCCGAAACAGTGGAAATGCGCCCGCCGGACGAAACCTTGCAGGGCGACCGAAAAAAAACAGCGGAAATCAGAAAATTGGCGGAAGAGATGGGAATCCAGCTACTGTTTTGTTATGGGTATCCCAAGGGGATCGACATGCGGTCATCCGATCCTTTTATTCGGCAGTACGCCGTCGAGCATTTGAAGCGGGCGGTAGAAGCGGCTTATTACTTGGGCGGTACAGAAATCGGGGGTATTTTGTATTCCACATGGCCCACGGATTACCAGAACGATATGATTACTCCCGAAGTAAAATATGAGCGGACACAATACAGCCTGGAATGCATTCGTAAGGTCATTCCAACGGCGGAGGACTACCATATTCAGCTGAATATGGAAATCGCCAACCGGTTTGAAAATTATATCATCAATACGGTACAGGAGGGTCTGGATTTTATCCGTCAGGTGGAAAGCGATCACTGCGGCCTTCTGCTGGATGTCTTCCATATGAACCTGGAGGAAGACGACGTGCTTCAGGCGATCCGCTGTGCAAAGGGGCATATCGGACAGTTTCATGTATCGGAGCCTAACCGTCAGATCCCTTATCAAAACAAGCGAATCAACTGGCAGGAAATCGGCAGAACCCTGCGGGAAATCGGGTACGACGGCACAGTGACAATGGAAGCCGTGGTGGCCTTTGATGACGAAGCTTCCTATAACCTGCGCATGTGGCGCAACCAGATCGCAGACACCGGCATGGAAGCGCGGATCGCCGCGATGAAAGCAGGATTGATCTTTTTAAAACAGCAGTTTGAGCCGTCAGAGTTTTTAGAAAAGGCTCGGGCTTAATTTAAAAAAGAAAACGGACAAAAAAAGCAACTTTTTCTTGTTGCAAGAAGGGCTTACCCGATGCAGCCTTGGAACGCGTTCCCGGGTATGCCGGACGAGCAGCGGAAAAGGGTGGAGATCTTTTGCCCATTTTCCCGATGGATGAAAACCGGCAAGCTGACAGGAAAAGGAGAAATAGTATTATGAAATTCTTTATTGATACCGCCAATCTGGCTGAAATTGATGAAATGGTACGAACCGGCATCGTAGATGGAGTAACAACGAATCCTTCCATTATTGCGCGGGAGGGCAAGGATTTAAAAGAAACTCTGCTGAAAATCTGCGACATGGTGGAAGGTCCGGTCAACGGAGAGGTTCTGGCTCCGGATGCGGACGGTATGGTGCGGGAAGCACAGGAAATCGCCGGATGGCATGAGAACATGGTGGTAAAAATCCCGATGGCACAGGAGGGCATTACCGCTGTGTCCCGGCTGTCTAAAATGGGAATCAAAACCAATGTGACCACCGTGTACGACGCCGCACAGGCTCTGATTGTGGCGAAGGCGGGCGCCACTTACGTCAGCCCCTTCGTGGGACGCTCTGACGATGTTTTGATGGACGGCCTGAAAATGCTGGAGGATATTGCGGAAATTTACCGGATCTACCATATCAAGACCCAGATCATCGCCGCCAGCATGAGAACCCCTACCTATGTGGTGGGTGCGGCGAAGGCAGGCGCGGATATTGCCACGATTCCCTACGAATGCATGAAGAAAATGTTCTGGCACCCCATGACCGACGTCAGTCTGGAGGGCTTTATGTCCGACTGGAAAAAAGCGATGGGCGACAAGAAGATTCTGTAAGCAAAAGGAGTAACAATGATGCGCAATATCGAGTATTTGGAGCAGCAGGCAAAGCAGATCCGCAGGCTGATTATCCGGTCCATCGGGAAAGCGGGCTCCGGGCATCCGGGCGGTTCCCTGTCCTGTGCAGACCTGATGGCAGCGTTATATTTTGACGTGATGAACATCAAGCCGCAAGAGCCCTTATGGGAGGATCGGGATCGGTTTGTGTTATCCAAGGGTCATGCATGCCCGGCGCTGTATGCCGCGCTGGCCATGAAAGGCTATTACCCAATGGAAGAGCTGGATCACCTGCGGGAGCTGGGTTCCATTCTGCAAGGGCATCCCTATTCGGGGAAGACCCCCGGTGTGGATGTTTCTACCGGTTCCCTCGGCCAGGGCCTGTCGGTGGCCAACGGCATCGCTCTGGGCGCCCGGCTGGATGGAAAGGACTATTACGTTTACTGCCTGATGGGAGATGGAGAAACCGAGGAGGGGCAAGTGTGGGAGGCCGCTATGAGCACCGTCCACTACCGTTTGGATCATGTGATCGCCTTTGTGGATTACAACCATCTTCAGATTGACGGTACCATCGAAGAAATTATGGGAAATGTAAATGTGGCAGGGCGTTTTGAAGCCTTCGGCTGGAACGTGCTGACGATCGACGGCCATAATACAGAGGAAATTCTGCAGGCAATTGATTCTGCGAAAGAAAGCAAAGGGATTCCTACGATGATCGTCATGAATACCGTAAAGGGCAAGGGCGTATCGTTCATGGAAAATCAGGTTGGGTGGCATGGCAGTGCGCCATCTGCCGACCAGGTGGCTCAAGCACTGAAAGAACTGGGGGAATAACGGATGAGTGAGCTGATCGCGACAAGAGACGCCTTTGGACAGGCTATCATAGAATTCGCAGAGAACAATGAAAAAGTTGTGGTACTGGATGCCGACCTGGCAAAAGCCACCATGAGCTGCAAATTTAAGGACGCGTATCCCAACCGCTTTTTTGATATGGGAATCGCGGAGTGTGATCTGGTAGGAACCGCCGCGGGTCTGGCAACCACGGGGAAAATTCCGTTCGCCTGCACGTTCGCAGTATTTGCAGCAGGCCGCGCGTTTGAGCAAATTCGCAATTCTGTGGCATATCCCCATTTGAATGTAAAAATCTGCGGAAGCCACGGCGGAATTTCAGTAGGCAAGGACGGCGCGACCCACCAGGCGGTGGAGGATTTGGCTGTGATGGCAGCCGTGCCGAACATGGTCGTTCTGAATCCCGGAGACGCAGTGGAAATGCGGGCCGCAGTCAAGGCAATGATCGACTACGATGGCCCGGTGTATATCCGTCTGGGGCGCAACCCGGTTCCAGTCGTGTTTGATCCGGATACCTATTGCTTCCAAATCGGAAAGGGTATCAAAGTAAGAAAGGGCAAGGACGTGACCTTGGTCGCCACAGGAAGCCTGCTGGACATCGCCAATCAGGCGGCGGAAAAACTGCTGGCGGAAGGGATTCAGGCGGAAGTCATCAACATTGCGACGATCAAGCCCCTGGATAAGGATTTGATTGTGGAGTCCGCCAAAAAGACACAGCGGGTCGTCGTGCTGGAGGAAGGAATCATTGTGGGAGGGCTCGGTTCGGCAGTGGCTCATGCGCTTTCCGAGCAATATCCGGTTCCGATGCGTTATATCGGAATGGATGATTGCTTTGGCCAGTCGGGCGATCCTGTCGCTTTGATGGAATACTATGGCATGACGGCGGAAGAAACCGTTCGCAAGGTGAAAGAACTGCTGTGAGCCAGCAGTAACCAGAATATCAAATATTTTATCATTAGGTGTTAAGTCATCAGACGGGACAGAGAAAAGATGGGTTGCCCAACGATCGGGCAACCCATCTTTTCTCTGTTGTATGTAATAAAGCGTCCCATACTTTCAGGACTATCTGTGCGGTGTGTTTGGCGGCAAGATGGAGGGACTCATCGGAACGCCAGCCTCACGGTTTTCAAAGAGTAGCTTCCGCAGTGCTGTTGAAATGGATATGTTGACACGTATGGTTGCATCTGTTCTCCAGATTTTCAAAAACGATTATGAAAAACTATGTGTTAAGACAATCCGAGATGTGAAACAGATGAATATTTCTATTGATATACTTAAAGCGATCAATGAAGCCGAGGATAATATTTAGTCATAATTACAAAAAAACAAGAAGTTGTGTAACAAATTCACTACCTTATTCGTTATGTATATAAAAGGGAAAATATTCCTTCTTTTATTTCCTGATATGTACCTGTGGCTTACCATCTATCCAGACTATTACTGCAATAATAACCTAGGCATCGACATCTATAATGAATAATAGGGAATCTTTGTGCGGTATTGCCTAAACAACATTAAGGAGGTAAAAAATGTACAAGCGAATAAGTAGTTTATTGATGGTAATGGTTCTGTCTTTGATGGTGATCATCCCAGTTTCTGCACAGGAAAATACTCAGAAAACAATTGCCCTTCCGACCTCATCGAGCACAGCGAGCGCTGAAGGTATAATTGAGGTTCCTATTGGGCCAGATTCTGAAAACTCGATTCAATCGGTAAATGGTATTACGCTTACCGCTGTACGAAATGGGAACACTGAAGATTGTGAAGTCTATCTTAACTGGGCTGGCACTGGTCAATATAGTGGGTGGAAATTCACTTCATTAACTGTCGATAATGGCTCTTCTTTATATACTGAGACATACTTAGATATGGACGGTAGAGTTTATTATTGCCCCGCAGCCACTGTTGGTTCATTAAAGATTGCAGATGTAGAAATTCCAACAGATCAAAAAAAAGCAAAAATAACAATCAAGGGGTTACTCGGATACAACAACTTGACTTCGAGTTGGATCTCAGCCTATGTTGCTCCAAAAATTGGAACCATCAATTAATATAACAAAGTATGGTGAACCTATGTTAAACTATGACGAGCAAGTACGAATGTTCAAGGACTCTATACCAATTGGACCTAAAACAATTCCTGAACTGGTCGATTGGCTTAGAAAACAAGTTGACATAAAGGAAATTCCACTCAGCGCTCTTCCCGGTCGTGCTTTGCAGACCGCCAAACATAATGCAATGACTTGCATTCTCAATGACGGTTTACAATTAAAGCCCGACGATATGTCTTTCCTCGCGTTTGAAGTGAAAATAAATCCAAAAAGCAGTCGATATTCTGACACTCTATATGATCACAACATGATCTATGTTGTATTCGAGGAACATAATGGATATATTTTTTCAAATAGTAATCGACTGTTTCTCGATCTTGAATTCATTCGCGGAGTTTCTCAGCACGAATTAGATACAGAGGGAAATGAATTTCGCTCCTTGCTTTCTCACTTAGCAATTTCCTATTGTGAGGAACATAACATCTTAGATTAGTATAATTAGAAGGCAATACCGTACAAAGATTCTCTATTATAAAAAGCTAAAAATTCTTGGCGGATTGACATCAGCCGACAATATTAGTGTTGCTGATACTACAATGGGGAAGGTTGTGTAGAATAATTCTTTTAAAACACAAGGTGAAAAGTCATGCCCGAAATAAGGCTTATTTTAAACTCACGCTATTTTCGCATTGCCCGTACTGGTGAGCAGGCAGACGGCGAGTTTATCGATTTTGCCCATTTGTATTCGTCGCGGAATCGTCATTGACAGATCTTTTTCCTGTAAGCATTCCAAGATCAGCTTTGTTCAGTTGATCGTAAACAAAACCAGTTAAGGTGATACGGCAATTACCAATAAGAACAGCTCCCTTTTTAGGGAGCTGTTCTTATTGGTGAACCATGGGGATTCGAACCCCGGACACCCTGATTAAAAGTCATATTGACCCAGTGCTGTGTACTGCATTTCTTATAGGAAATCGTAAGCGTTTTAGCCTTTCACCATTGAAGCTCCTACTTCATCTGCTTTTGCTGAGGTCTTTTCAGCATTTGATCGATTTGTTCTTCTGTCAACCCAAGCTCTTTGAGTCGATTTTTTTGTTCCTCCGTGAGTGTGCCGTTTGTGGCAGATTGTAATATCTCCATTGCCTTTTTCATCGTTTCAGAGTTCATTCCACCGGGAGTACCTTGCCCCATTCCACCCTTTTGATCTGAACCGCCCAATGCGGTCAAGTTCACGGAGGAGGAATCAACCAACTGATCTGAATTTGTTTTTTGTCCTTCCGTAGTAGAAGGAATCGTGCCGCTGAGCTGGCCCTGCATGCTTTCTCCGCGCAGCGTGCCTAATTTCTTCAGCTCACTGACTGCGGCCTCATACTCCTCAGAGCTATAAAACGCAGAGGGGTCTTCTTTGACATAACTCGAAATCAGAGTGTTGATTTCATTTACTTTCTCCTCGAATTTTCCATTTGAAAAATAACCGTCAACGATCTGCTGTAAATATTCATGGTATTTTTCCAGGTATTCCGGTACCTCCAGAAGCTTAGATATCATGGGACGATCCTCCATAGAGACTCCAGAAACGGGGGTACCGATCGGGAAATTAACAACCGAGCTCGCATCCTGTGATTGGAAGCTCCCGAATGCCATGTTGTAATCCCATGGCAGCATGCTGATCTGTCCGTTGTTTTCATAAAGATAATAGTTATGGCCCATATTGCTGGAATAGCTGTCCAGATTTACTACGGCCGTATGTGCCGCCAGATACCGCAGCACAGCATCTACATCCACATATTTTTCCAGATCGGTTCCACTGTTCAAATTTTTAATGGCCTCAATGACACGCTTATGATCTGACTCATCGGTTTTGGTTTCGGCATTATCAAATATAGAGGAATAGCTGGACTCTTCATCATCCGTATAAATCAGTGCAGTGGCATCATCAGACTGCATTCCTCCGCCGCCCCCCTGCCTTTGACCACCGTCAAAGTTCGGCGGGGCCTGCTGGCCATCTTCTTTCTTTT